>CAVVPK010000033.1:0-10580 GCA_963750065.1 uncultured Alphaproteobacteria bacterium | reverse complement strand
CTTCCTCGTCGAGGACGTTGGGGCCGCGGCCGATGAACACCTGGCGGTGAAACGGCTCGGTAATGGCGATTTCGGGCGCGTGCGACAGCTCGCTGTTGTCGACCGGCACGTCGCGCCAGCCGAGCAGCACCTGGCCTTCGTCGGCGATGGTCTGCGCGACGATCCGCTCCATGTCGGCGCGCTGGCGCGCGTCCTGCGGCATGAAGATGTGGCCGACCGCGTACTGGCCGGGCTCGGGCAGGGAAAAGCCCAGCCGCTCGGCTTCGCGCAAGAAGAAGACGTGCGGGATCTGCACCAGCATGCCGGCACCGTCGCCCATCTTGGGATCGGCGCCGACGGCACCGCGATGAGTGAGGTTCTCGACGATCTTCAGGCCGTCCTCGATGATGCGGTGGGACTTCCTGTTGTGCAGGTTGACGATGAAGCCGACGCCGCAGGAATTGCGCTCATGCGCCGGATCGTAGAGGCCGTGCGCGGTCGCCGAGGCGGGCAGGGCAGTCGTTTTGGCCGCCGGGCGCAGGCTCGCACCGCCGGTCACAACCGCTCCGTTCCCTTGCACCTGCCTGGACATGCCCGCCCTCTCATTTCTCTCGTCTGGCGCCGTGCGCGCCTCTCCCGGCCGATCGCTTGCAGATCGCCATCCGGAGCCCGCGCCCGTCGCATTGGATCATAGACAGCCGCTCACGCGGCGTGAGCCTTTACACCCTACCCCCGGCAGACCGCGGCACCGGCACGTCGCCTTTTCAGTGACCTGCCGGCAGGCCGTCCCGCTGCGGCTGCCAATTGGACAGTAGACCTGTCCTATTCGGCACAAAATGACAGATTTCGCCCCCATCGGCAAGATGCGGCACGGCGGCGGCGATTATGTTGATTGAGGCCAACAAGCGCAAACGCTGATTGACCGAGCGCGCACCTTTGGAACCGTTATCAGCAGGGACTTGCCTGCGCCTTGGTCACGTCGCGGTGACGGGCCTGTGACGCGCGCGTGCAAACCGCGCACACCGTCTTGATTTTCCATTGAAGGGCAGGATCGAAAGACTGCGCTCCGTCAGCAACGGCCGTCCCGGCCCGTCTGGAGGAGAAGATTACATGACTGCGATTGCCAAGTCCGTTTCCACTGCCGTGCTCGCCAGCGCCTTCGCCGCCGCCCTCGGATCGTTTGCTTCCGTGTCGGTGGCCAGCGCCGCCGAGATGATGCACACGCCCGACAACACCAAGACGCAGATGGCGACGGGCAAGTTCGAGGAGTGCTACGGCGTGGCGCTCGCCGGCCAGAACGATTGCGCTGCCGGTGCGCATTCCTGCGCGGGCACCTCGACCATCAATTACGACCCGGCGTCGTTCTCGCTGGTGCCGAAGGGTACCTGCACGACGATGATGACCCCGAACGGCGGTCACGGCACGCTGCAGCCGATGTAAGGGCCTTCGCCCAGACGCAACGGGCGGGCGACCCAGGGTCGCCCGCCCGCGATTTTCAAGCAGACGGACGACAAGGAGAGGCGGACCATGGCCTCACAGCAGACAAGCCGCTGGAGCGAGCGGCCGCTGCCGCCGAGGGCCGGCGTCGGCCTGAAGCCGGAGCATTACGCGGCGATCCTGGCCGATGAGCCGGACATCGGCTGGTTCGAGATCCATGCCGAGAACTACATGGGCGCCGGCGGGCCGCCGCACCGCTATCTGTCGGCGATCCGCGACCGTTATCCGCTGTCGCTGCATGGCGTCGGGCTGTCGATCGGCGCCGAACGGCCGCTCGACCGCGATCACCTCAAGCGCCTGAAGGCGCTCAATGAGCGCTACCGGCCGGGGATGTTCTCGGAGCATCTGGCCTGGTCGACCCATGAGACCGTGTTCTTCAACGACCTCTTGCCGCTGCCCTACAACCCGGCTTCGGTCGCGCGCGTCGCCGACCATATCGACGCGGTGCAGGAGACGGTTGGTCGGCGCATGCTGCTGGAAAACCCGTCCGCCTATCTCGTCTTCGTCGAGAGCACGATGAGCGAGATCGATTTCCTCAGCGAAGTCGTGCGGCGCACCGGCTGCGGCCTGCTGCTTGACGTCAACAATGTGCAGGTTTCCGCCGTCAACCTCGGGACCGACGCCATCGCCTATCTCGATGCCTTTCCGGTCGAGCATGTCGGCGAGATCCATCTCGCCGGCTACGCTCCGGAGGACGACGGCAAGGGGCAATCCGCTTTTGATCGATGCCCATGACCGGCCGATCGACCCCTATCGTCTGGGGGCTCTACGAGCACACCATCGCGCTGAGCGGGCCGGTGCCCACCCTCATCGAATGGGACAACGATGTGCCGGAATGGCCGGTGCTGCTCGCCGAGGCTGAGCGCGCCGACGCGGTTCTGGCGGCGGCCGTGCAGAAGGAGAAAAGCCTTGCGCACGCTGGCTGACGTTCAGGCGGAATTTGCTGCGGCGCTGCGCGATCCGCTGATCGCTGTGCCCGCCGGCCTGGTCGGCCCCGACCGCGCGCCGGCGCCACGCCGCTTCGCCGTCTATCGCAACAATGTCATCGTCGGCATGGTCAATGCGCTCAGTTCGTCCTTTCCGGTCGTCGAGCGCATCGTCGGCGAGGACTTCTTCCAGGCGATGGCGCGCGCCTACGCGCTGGCCGAGCCGCCAAGCTCGCCGGTGCTGATGGACTACGGCGCAAGCTTTGCAGATTTCATCGAGGCCTTCGCGCCGGCGGCCTCGCTTGCCTACCTGCCCGATGTCGCCCGCATCGAGCGGGCCTGGCGCGAAGCCTATCACGCCGCCGATGCCGAGCCCCTGACCGCCGAGGACTTTGCTGCCATCGGCGCGGACGAGATCGCCGGCCTGGCGCTTGCGCTGCATCCGTCGCTACGGCTGCTGCGCTCACCCTATCCGGCGCAGACCATCTGGACGATGAACGCCGCGGACGGCGACGTGCGGCCGGTCGACCTTGCCCAGGCCGAGGACACGCTGATCGTGCGCCCCGACGCCGAGGTCACGGTGCGCCGGGTGCCGCCGGGCGGTGCCGCCTTTGTCGCGGCACTTCAGCAAGGCGCGACATTGGGCGAAGCCGCCGCTGCGGCGCTGGCCGATGACGCGCGCTTCGACCTTGCCGGCAATCTTTCCGGGCTCATCGCCGCCGGCGCCATCGCCGGCATCATCAGGACAGGACGAGGGGCAACACCATGAGCATGACCGACGTATCGCCGTCGATGGCGGCCCCGATGAGCCGGGTGCCTGCGGCCTGGCACAGCGCATATCTCTGGTTCCAGTCGGTGGCCATGCTGGCGTTGCGCTTTGCGCTCGCCGTGCCGTTCTACCGCTCGGGGCTGACCAAATGGGACGGCTTCCTGTCGCTCTCGCCGAAGGCTGCCTACCTGTTCGAGAACCAGTTCCAGCTGCACATCTTCGGCAACGCCTATCCCTTCCCCTATCCGGATGTGATGGCGATGCTGTCGGGAATTGGCGAGATCGTCTTCCCGATCCTGCTGGTCTTCGGTCTGGCGACGCGTTTTGCCGGGCTCGGTACGCTGGGGATGACCGCGATCATCTTCCTGACCTATCCGGAGCACTGGCCGAGCGAGGGCCTGCCGTGGGCGGCGATGTCGCTGGCGATCATCGCCTTCGGCCCGGGGCGCATCGCGCTCGACGCTTTGGTCGCACGCTTTATCCGGCGCTGAGGCTTGCGCCGACCGGCGCTCCGCCCCTAAAGGAGCGCATGATCTTTGCCAGCGACAACTGGGCGGGCGCTTCGCCGAAAATCGTCGACGCGCTTGCCGAAGCGGCCCAAAGCGGCCACCCCGCCTACGGCGCCGACGACATCACCAAGGCCGTCGAGCGCCGTTTCTCCGAACTGTTCGAGCGCGAGGTGACGGTGTTCCTCGTCGCCAGCGGCACGGTTGCCAATGCGCTGGCGCTCAGCGCCTATGCGCGGCCGGGCGGGGTCGTCTTCTGCCACGACCATGCGCATATTGCGGTCGATGAAGCCGGCGCCACCTCGTTCTTCGGCGGCGGCATCACGCTCACCACGCTTGCTGGCGAGAGCGGCAAGCTCGCGCCGGCGGCGCTTTCCGCGGCGATCGAAAAGATGAAGGACCACACGCCTCACACCGGCCAGCCAATTGCCGTCAGCCTGACGGAAATCACCGAGCTGGGCGCGCTCTACACCCCGAGCGAGGTGCGCGCGATTGCCGATGTCGCTCATTCCAATGGCTGTGCAGTTCACATGGACGGCGCGCGCTTCGCCAATGCGGTGGCAGCGCTTGGCGTCTCGCCGGCGAACATCACCTGGCGGGCCGGCGTCGATGTGCTCTCCTTCGGCGGCACCAAGAACGGCTGCCTGGCGGCCGAGGCGCTGGTCTTCTTCGATCAGACACCGGTGCGCGATGCCCTCTTTCAGCGCCAGCGGGCAGGGCAGGGCTTCTCCAAGAACTGGTTCATCGCCGCCCAGCTCGATGCCTATCTCAAGGACGATCACTGGCTGGCGCTTGCCGGCCATGCCAATGCGTGTGCCGCGCGGCTGGCCGATGCGATCACGGTGTCAGGTGAGGGGCGGCCGGCGCTTCGGCCCGACGGCAACGAGATCTTCGCGATCCTGTCGAAGGCGGCGGATGAGCGGCTGCGCGCCGCAGGCGCGGTCTACTATCCGTGGCCGGCGGAGACCCTGCCGGCGGAGGCGCGGCCGGGACCGGACGAAGTCTCCGTGCGGCTCATCTGCGGCTGGCAGACCACCACGGACGAGGTCGACCGCTTCGCGGCGGTGCTGGCTGGAAGCTGATCCCGACACGAAAAGAGCGCCCCGCGGGCGGGGCGCTCTCATCATTGATCAGGGTCGCGAGAGGTCAGGCGGCGACCTGGTCGATCCGCGCCGGCTTGCTGCCGGCGTTGATGGCGATGGTGCGCGGCTTCATGGCCTCGGGGATGTTGCGCACGAGGTCGACATGGAGCAGGCCGTTCTCCAGCAACGCGCCCTTCACTTCGACGTGATCGGCGAGCTGGAAGCGGCGCTCGAAAGCGCGCGAGGCGATACCGCGATAGAGGAACTCGTTTTCCTTCTGCTCTTCGCTGTCCTTCTTCTCACCCTTCACCGTGAGCACGTTCTCCTTCGATTCGATCGTAAGGTCGGCTTCGCCGAAGCCGGCGACCGCCATGGTCACACGGTAGGCGTTCTCGCCGGTGCGCTCGATGTTGTAGGGGGGATAGGTCGCGACGGTGCCGTCGGTGCCGGCAAGCGAATTGAACAGATTGAACATCCGGTCGAAGCCGACGGTGGAGCGATAGAGCGGGCTGAGGTCGAAAGTACGCATTTTCTGGTCCTCCAGATGAGCGACAAGAGTTGAGGAACCTTGGCGACCCGCCATTCTGGCCGGGCTTGATGCCGTTCCCCACGGACCCGTTTGGCGTCCGCAGACCATAGGTGGGAACTGGAAAAACCTGAATCAAGCCCTGCGACAGCCTGCACGCCGGCGTGGCCGTAACCTGAACGTCACATGAACGGCTGCTTCGGGCCGCGTTCAGGCCATATCCGCATACTGGCGGCAAGTTCGATCGGCGGGCAGGCTTCCCCGACAAACACGCAACCGCCCCCGATCGCGGCAACAGGCCGGCGTCGATCCCGCCCCCCTCCGATGCCGGGTCCTGTGAATGTCGGCGGCGTTCCCTTTCAGGGGCGCCGCCGACGCATTTTCTCCCCACTCGCTTGAGCCCGTCCGGCGGCTGCTCTAATCACAAGACAGCCGGGCCGAGGCAGTGGAGCGGCGGAGGCGATCGCGGGCATGGAACTCTACGAAATCGACGGCAACCCAGTTCCGCCCGGCGCTATCGTCGGCAGCACGCTGACCAGCGACGGCGTGCGGCTGCGCCATGCCCGCTGGCGGGCGACGACGCGCAAGACACTCGGCACCGTCTGCCTGCTGCAGGGCCGCGGCGAGAATATCGAGAAATATTTCGAGACGATCGATGCGTTGCGCAGCCGCGGCTTTGTGGTCGCCACCTTCGACTGGCGCGGGCAGGGCGGGTCGGAGCGGCGGCTGCGCAATCCCATGAAAGGCCATGTCGACAGCTTCGAGGAATACGACCGCGATCTCGAGGCCTTCATGCAGCATGTGGCGCTGCCCGATTGTCCGCCGCCGCATTTCGCGCTGGCACACTCGACCGGCGCGCTGGTCTGCCTGAGGACGACGCGCGACGGCCGCGTGCGCTTTTCGCGCCTGGTGCTGGTGTCGCCGCTGATCGGCCTCGGCCAGACCCGCCCGAGCCAGCCGAACGCCTTCCGCATCGCCGCCTTCATGACCGCCATCGGCTTCGGCGAAATGATTGTTCCGGGCAGCCAGTCGCTGACCATCGACAAGGTTCCCTTCGAGGGCAACTGGCTGACCGGCGACGCGGCGCGCTACCAGCGCAGCGTCGACCTGTTCACCAAGCTGCCGCAGGTGGCGGTGGGCGCGCCGACCTTCGGCTGGCTCTATGCCGCCTGTCGGGCAATGAACGAGGCTGGCGAACCGGATTTCGGCCCGGCGGTCCGGGTGCCGGCGCTGGTCATCAGCGGCGCGCTCGACAAGCTGGTGTCGATGACGGCAGCGGAGGGGATGGCGGCGATGCTCAGGGCCGGCGGGCAGGTGGTCATCCCCGGTGCGAACCACGAGATCATGATGGAGCGCGACGCGATCAGGGCGCAGTTCTGGGCCGCCTTCGAAGCCTTCGTGCCTGGATCGGGCTAGGCACTGGCCAATATCTTCAGCGCCGCGTCATGCACCCGCGTGTCGCCGCTGGCGACGATCTGTCCACCGTTTGCCGCCGAGCCGCCGTGCCAATCGGTGACCTGACCCCCGGCGCCGGTGACGATCGGGATCAGTGCGACGATGTCATAGGGCTTCAGCCCCGCTTCGATGACCAGGTCGGCATGGCCGGCGGCGACCATGCAATAGGCGTAGCAATCGGTGCCGTAGCGGGCGAGCTTCACGGCCGCTTCGACGCGGTCATAGGCGGGGCGCTCGGCGCCCTTGAACAAAGCCGGTGTGGTGGTGAAAAGGGCGGCGTCACCGAGCTCGGCGCATGCGCGCGTGCGGATCGGCGCGGTCTTCCCGTCTGGCCCGCGATACCAGGCTTGCGTGCCGTCGCCCCAATAGCGCTCGCGGGTGAAGGCCTGAGCCATCATGCCGAAGACCGGCTCGCCCTTGTGGAGAAGGCCGATCAGCGTGCCCCAGACCGGCAGGCCGGTGATGAAGGCGCGGGTGCCGTCGATCGGGTCGAGCACCCAGACATAGTCGGCGTCGGCGCGTTCGCTGCCGTGCTCTTCGCCGACGATGCCATGATCGGGATATTTCTCGTTGATCAGCCGGCGCATGGCGGTCTCGGCATTGCGGTCGGCGATGGTCACCGGATCGAAGCCGGTGGTGCCCTTGCTCTCCACCGAAGGGGCTGCCCGAAAATGCGGCATGATCGAATCAGCGGCAGCGTCGGCTAATTCGTCGACGAATTGCAGCAGGCCGGAAAGGTCGGAATTCATGGCAGTCATGCCTATTTGTCGTAGCTCCGGATGGCTCGCTGCAATCCGATGATTACTCAGAAATCATTGAAATACAACGCTGTTTTCAATAAGTGTGACAAGTTTTCCGCAATTGGCAACCGATTGCGTTGTGTTCCTTTCGGGACTTGATTTTTCGCGCTGCGAAGCCAAAATATTGCGGTGCGATAGCGATATCGCACTGCCCTCCTTGGGCGTTTCCTCCCTAGACTTGGGCCGCCTCGTGCAAACGAGCGGCCCTTTTTCTTGCCCTGCATTCAGCGGACGCGGCAGTCCTCAGCCTATTCGGCCGCTTCCGGCCGCGCCAGGAACCCCGCCGCGAAGGCGAGCCCGAGTTCGCGCACCAGACAAGCGAGGTCGGCGGAGAGCTGCGCGAAGCCACCGTGCCGCTCAAGCGTGCGCTCGTCCATGTAGAGGTTGCGGTTGACCTCGATCTGCACGGCGTGCAGGCCACGAGCCGGCTGGCCGTAATGCTCGGTGATGAAGCCGCCGGCATAGGGCTTGTTGCGGGTGACCGCATAGCCACGCCGGGCGAGGATCTGGGCGGAAAGATCGGTCAGCTCGCGGGCGCAGCTGGTGCCGTAGCGGTCGCCGAGCACGATGTCGGGGCGCGTGCGGCCATAATTACCGCGCACGGTCGAGGGCATGGAATGGCAGTCGATCAGCAGCGCCAGGCCGAAAGTGGCGCGGGTGTCGGTCACCAGCTGCCTGAGGACGCGATGATAGGGCTTGTAGACCAGGTCGATGCGGGCGAGCGCCGCATCGACGGCCAGCGGCCGGGCGTAAATCTCCTCGCGCTCCGAGACGATGCGCGCGATCGTGCCCAGCCCGCCGGCAACCCTGAGCGAGCGGATATTGGCATAGGTGGGGAGCGAGCCGGTGAACATCTTGGGGTCGAGCTCGTAGGGCTCGCGGTTCACGTCGAGCCAGGCGCGCGGGAAATTGGCGGCCAGCAGCGGCGCACCGAGCCCGGCGGCCTCCAGCATCAGCTGATCGACATGGGTGTCTTCGGAGCGGCGGATGGCCTGAGCATCGAGGCGCGAGGCGGCCAGGAACTCTTCCGGGTAGACGCTGCCGCTGTGCGGCGAGGAGAGAACCATGGGCAGGGCGTGGCGCGACGGCGCGATAACCGCGAAGGCCGGCCGGCCGAAGAAGTCGGGGGGTGTTTCCATCTGGCGCAAGAACACACGCACGTCGCCTAAGGGCCGCTCCACCGGCGATGTTGCCAAGATCGGGGGGACCTGTCCACAGCCCTCGGATCCCACGTTTCTGCCGCTATTCACGCGATCTTTACTCGGGTAAGGATAATCGGTCGGGTCGTTTCGGCCGGACCAATCGCGAGGCTTCTTGAAATTCTGACGATGTCCAGAATCCTGCTTGCTGAAGACGACAACGACATGCGTCGCTTCCTGGCCAAGGCGTTACAGAACGCCGGGCACGACGTGGTTTCGTTCGACAATGGCCGCTCGGCCTATGAGCGCATCCGCGAGGAGCCATTCACGCTGCTCTTGACCGATATCGTCATGCCGGAAATGGACGGCATCGAGCTGGCGCGGCGGGCGACCGAGCTCGACCCCGACCTCAAGGTGATGTTCATCACCGGCTTTGCCGCGGTCGCCCTCAATCCGGATTTCGAACGCGCCCAAGGACGCCAAGGTGCTGTCCAAGCCGTTCCACCTCAAGGATCTGGTCAACGAGGTCGAGAAGCTTCTGGCGGCGTGAGCGCGCGGTCGGCATCTCAAGGCTTGAAGCAGCCCCAGCCTGCCTGATATAGCGTGGCCTCTTGTCGCCCCGGGGTTCCCGTCCCGGCGGCCAGGGATGGGCGGTTAGCTCAGCGGGAGAGCACTACGTTGACATCGTAGGGGTCACTGGTTCGATCCCAGTACCGCCCACCATCCCCTCAAAGATCCGACCCGGGACCCGACACCGGCAGCGGCTCCGGCCGGTCGCCGCGGCTACGTACTGGCGCACCACCCGACATTCTCGCGTTTCTGGCCTCCTCCATTTGAAGGAGGACGGAGGCTTTCTTCTTGCCAGGATGGCTCGGGGCACATTTGGGCGTCGCCTTCGACGGGCCGGGCGTTCATGGGTTGGGGGTGCGTATCATGCGTCGGGAAACGCGGAATGCGATCGCTCTTGCTGCGATCGGAACGGGGCTATTGTCGATAGCGGGCTGCAATACGGTCAGTCGAGACGCCTCGGCGGTTGTCTACGCAGAGCCCGGTAAGAATTTGTCCGACGCCATGAAAGCAGGCACCCAGCTGACGTCGGTTGCCCAATATTATGATTACTCGAGTGTCGTCAACGATAGCACGCCCCAAGAAACGGAAGTCAAGGTCAAGCCGAATTCTGCCGGCGCCCTCGATCTGACGTGGTCTCCTAATCCGGCGGTGAAAGCTACACAAACCTTCTCATTCGCAAGCTCAGACTATGCGACCGGCGGCACCTTCTTCCCGGGCGGCACCGTCGCCACACAATCCGGATCGGGATACGTCAGTTTCCAGAGCTATCTGCGCAACACGCAGGACCTCTTCAACGGGGTGGCGCCGGGGCCGGGCGATTATCACTACCTCGACGCTGCAGAGTTCGAAGTACTTAGAAGCAGTGGAAACTATCAAGAGGGGACCTTCGTTTACGGCGTCGAGACACGGCCGGAAAATTACCGGGCGGGCTCCGCGACTTACAATGGGACCTTCAGAATCAACGCTGCCAATAGTTCGGGTTCCCCAATCGATAGCTATTTGACCGGTACGGCGGCGGCGACGGTTCATTTCGCGGCGACACCGACCGCGGACGTCACTCTCGACCTCACCCGAGTTCAGACTCCTACGACCACATTCGCGCCGACGTCGACCGCGACCCTCTCCGGCAGCGGAACCTTGCTCAAGACGGACGGTATCGCGCTCACAGCCGATAGCAATTTCAACACGCTCTTTCCCGGCTCATCGGCGAATTTGACCGGCAAGCTCTATGGACCTGCGGCCGA
This sequence comes from uncultured Alphaproteobacteria bacterium, assembly GCA_963750065.1. Lineage (GTDB taxonomy): Bacteria > Pseudomonadota > Alphaproteobacteria > Rhizobiales > Kaistiaceae > CAVSRC01. Next base: position 87 of record CAVVPK010000033.1, on the reverse strand, counting down.
AGAGTTCGGAGGCGAGATCGGATATACCTCGGATACTTTGGTGGGCCACGGCTACGCCGTCGGCAAGCGTTAGTCGTTCGGTCGCTT
>CAVVPK010000032.1:0-29377 GCA_963750065.1 uncultured Alphaproteobacteria bacterium | reverse complement strand
AGCAGGTTCTTTTGCCGACGAAGCTGATCGTGCGTGGTACGACGGCGTCGCCAAACGGCGCGCCGGATTCGACATCGCGCCGCAGACGTCCTGTGGCGGAAGCGACGGACATTGTCGGCTGATCGGTGAGCCAAAAAGCGATCATTCATGGCAGGGGCAAGGTCGGCGATGCAGAGTGTGAGACGGGCACCATGGATCGATGCTCGGACGGTCGCCGATGGTCCTCTGTGAAAGGCAGAAGGCCGCGCCCCGCGGACGATGGAGCCTTGCCCGGCGCCCCCTTGGTGGCTTCCGCAGGTAGTCGCAGGTCGCCGGGTGGCGCTCCAGCGCGGCGGCGCGATAAAATCGTTTCGGTAAGCCGCTTCCCAGCCGGTGACACGGACGCGGCGTAGGCTGTCCACGTCGAAAACGGCGTTGTTCCTGGGGTCAGGACAGGGCAAACGCAGCGGCAAAAGCGTGCTGCAAGGCCGATTTGTTAGAATTTGGCGCGCCTCTGGCAAAAAGACCTTGCCCTTTCGAAAAAACGTTTCTATATCGAAATAGGGAGGGAGTTGTCATGTCAGCAACGGTGATAAAAGCCGCCGGCGTGATCGACGGGACGGATGGAGCGTTGCGTGAGGCGCGGGCGATCCTTGTCGAGGACGACAGGATCAAGGCGTTCGTTCCCGCTGCGCAGGCCGCCACCGGCGGCGCCCGGGTGATAGACCTCGGCGATCGAATCGTGCTGCCGGGTCTGATCGACGCTCACATGCACTTCTTCGGGGTCCAGCCATCGGCTCGAGCGGCTTCCCATCGAGCGTCCGGCCTATCGGGCGCTGCGGGCCTCGGGAGAGGCGCGCAAGATGGTGGAGGCCGGGATCACGGCGGCGAACTCCTGGACCTCGCCGTCGCCCCCGATTGTCCAGCACCATCGAGGAGGGGCATGTCCTCGGGCCGCGGATGATCGCGGCGGGCGAATTCATCACGTCTTCTGGCGGGACGTGGGACCACAATGCGTTTCCCTACGAGTGGTCGCACTCGCTCGGCATGCTGGCCGACGGGCCGGACGCGGTGCGTGGACCCGTGCGGCGCCGGGTTCGCGAGGATCAGCCTGATCAAGCTTGGGCTGTCCAAGGGACGTGACCGGACGGCAACCGGGCCTGGGGCGACGATGCTTCATGCGCCAGCTGGTGACGTTCACGCTGGAAGAAGTTCAGGCGGCGGTGGACGAGGCGCATGTCAACGGTCTCAAGGTTTCCGCCCACGCCATCGGTGACGCGCCCGTGCGCCTTGCTCTCGACGGCGGAGTGGATTTTGTCGAGCACGGATACGGCATTCTCGACGACACGCGCGAGCGCCTGGCCAAGGAAGGCAAGATCGTCGTCACCACGATCTCGCAACTGAAGGCGCATCAGGCCGCCTACGAGCCGTTTCACTATCCGGAGGCGGATCGCGTCGTTTTCGAACGTCACATCACCAGGATGCGGGCCGACTTCGAGAAGGGCCTCAAAGCCGGCATCCGCTACGCCCTAGGTACGGACCACATCGGCGCGCCTACCCATCGTCAATGGGAGGCGGCGCGCGAATTCGAATACGCCGTCGAATGGGGCATGTCGGCAGCCCAGGCGATTGTCGCCGGAACCCGTATTGCCTCAGAGACACTGAGCATGGCGGACCGCATCGGGACACTGGAGGCCGGAAAGCTGGCGGACCTGATCGCCGTCGACGGCGATCCCTCCAGCGACATCACTGCACTGCAGCGCGTCAGCTTCGTGATGATGGGAGGGCGCGTCGTGGCGGGGTCCGCGGCGACCGGTTGATGGTTGTCACGCCGAAATCGCGGTCGCACCGGCATTTGCCCGTCGAACAAGCGAACGAACCGGCCGCGCTTCTGCAATTCACGCCAACCTGCTCGTGACGCCCGGGCGGGACAGGAAAATCGTTACGGGAATTCTGGTCTTCAACACACGGAGGAACATGATGTTCACAGCAGAACCACGAAGGCTGTCCCTTCGCGCTCTCGTCGGCGCGTCAGTCGGGATCGGCCTGTCACTCGCGGCCTTCCAGGCATCCGCGGCCGACGCGTCCAAGGAGCACGCCAGGCGGCCCATTCCCGAGACGTTCCAGGGGCCGACCGTGCCGGCCAAGGCGCCCAAGGGCATCAAGGTCGCCATCATCGTCTGTTCGAAGGCGCTGCGCGGGTGCACCGCGGACGGCGAGTTCAGCCGCCGAGGCGGCGAAGGCGATCGGATGGATTCCCACCATCTATGACGGCGCTGCGAGCCAGCAGAAGCAGAACGCGGCGATCCTCGACGCTATCTCGGCCGGCGCCGACGTGATCCTCACCTCGGCCATCAAGCAGAACTTCATTCAGCTCGGTCTGAGCGCTGCAGAAGAGGCGGGCATTCCCGTCCTGTCGGCCGTCCGGGTACTCATTCTTCGGATCCGTTCATTCCGGCTGCGGCCGGCAACCTTTCCTATCTCGTCGATGTCGGCCCCGACAACGTCACGCTCGGCAAGAACCTGGCCGAGTGGATCATCGCGGATTCCGGCGGCAAGGCGAACATCGTCGTCTACAACGATGAGGAATTCGCTTCGACGGTGGCGACCGTGGACGGCGTTCTGGAGGGCCTGAAGAGCTGCAAGGAGTGCGTCGTTCATCCCGTCCAGCTGATCACGGCTTCCAGATCGGCACAACGGTTGGACAACAGGCCGTCGGCTACCTCCGGGCGCACCCCGAGGTTAACTACCTCTACGGCGCTTACGATCCGGCGGCGGCGGCGATGATCACCGCCATCGCGCAGGCCGGCCTCGCCAACCGCGTCAAGGTTGCGTCCTTCGTCGGCGACGAGCTCAACATGAACTTCATCCGCGACGGCAGAGTGCAGGTCGTCGATGGGGCTTATGACAACGCCTATGTCGGTTACGCCCTCATCGATCAGGCGATCCGGATACTGAACAAGCAGCCGCTGATCGAGCCGCACGGCGAGAACACGCGAATCCAGGTCGTCGACAAGACCAACCTGCCGCCGTCCGGCAAGGACTATTCGACGGCCTTTGAGTACAAGTCGCATTTCCTGAAACTTTGGAAGTGACGTTTCGCGCCGGCGGCTTCCGGGGCCGCCGGCGCGACATCGCATCATCCGGGTTACTGCTGTACAGAGGCTGGGAGCCCGACCGGTGGCTCGCCAGCCTGTGGAGCATCAGTTCCCACTGACGTTCGCTGAAAGCACGGCCGGGAGGCGTATGGTGCGCTGCAGGCGAGAGAGAATGTCGATATGGGCCTTGTCACTGAACACATTTCAAATCGTTTGCGGCAAGCTGGTCTTGTCCGACGTGGGGCTTTCGGTTGGTCCTGGTGACGTTCATGCGCTGGTCGGCGCCAACGGCAGCGGCAAGTCCACGCTCGTGAAAATCCTTTCGGGTGTCTACCAACCCGACAACGGGCAGATCTAAATTGCCGGTCAAACCTTTCAGAACATTTCCTCGCCGAAACTTGCGAACCAGCTCGGCATCGCCGTCGTCCATCAGGAGGCCCCGCTGATCGACACGAGCACCGTGGCGGAGTGCATTGCCCCTTTCGCGGCTTTCCCGTCGCTGGGCCGCGCGTGCAATGGGGCCCCTGTACCGCGACGTTGCGGCGATGCTCGAACGCTTCGGTCTCCACATCGACCCTCGCCGCCTGGCGGGCACCCTCAGTCCGTCGGAGCGCGCTCTGGTGGCCCTCATCATCGCGCTCGACCGCGTCAACAGCGGCGTCAATCTGCTCATTCTGGACGAAGTCGCCGCCTCCTTGCCGCGCGACGAAGCGGAGCCCTATCTGGAAAAGGTGATGGAAATCGCCGGGGAAGGGGGTCGGGACCCTGATCATTACCCACCGGCTTTCCGAACTTCACCGCCGAGCCAGGGGATGACCATCCTGCGGGATGGGCGCAACGTCTACGGCGGCCCCGCCGATGCCATAGGCGACGACGCGATCATTGCGCACATGGTGGGCGAAGAGGGCGAAGAGCGAGCGCAGGCCGCGCCCGCGCATCCGCACTCGCCGGTCACGTCCCGTCCCAGTGGTGACAAGGCGTGACGAAGCCGACGTCCTGCTGCAGGTGGGAAATCTCAGGGTCAAACGGCTCCTCGACGTTTCCTTCAACCTCCGCCGGCGCGAAATCGTTGGCGTCGCCGGACTGGAAGACACCGGCATAGGGGAACTCCCCGATGTTCTCAGTGGCGCGCAACCGCTGTCCGGCGGAAGGATTCTCCTCGACGGCAAGCCGATCAACACGAAAGGCGGCCCGCAATCGATGATCAATTCCGGGATTGCCGTTCTGCCGGCCGACCGATTGCGCTCCGGAGGCATCGGCACGCTGTTGGTGGCCGAGAACATCGCGCTTCCGGACGTCAGCCGCTTCTTCATGCAGCCGGCGCGGGAGCGGGCGATGGTGATGAAGGTCATTGAGGATTTCGATGTCCGTCCGCCGCGTCCCAGTGCTCTTTTCGGACAGCTCAGCGGTGGCAACCAGCAGAAGACACTGCTTGGCAAGTGGCTTCATCTGGAGCCGGCCGTGCTGGTGTTGGACGATCCCACCTCCGGCGTCAATGCCGGGGCGCGCCAGACGATTTTCGCGATCCTTCGACGGGCGGTCGATAACGGCCTCGAAGTCCTGCTCCTGTCGACCGAGCCCGAACAACTGGCATCGTTGTGCTCGCGCGGGTTCTCGTGATCCGCGACGGCAAAGTGGCCACCGAGCTCACGGACGATGACCTCAATCACCAAACGATCAGCAAATGGTGTTACGAATGACCTCTTCGCTTGAGAGAGCGGCGGAATTCCAGCGCGGGACCAATTCGACCGATCCGCAACAGCCTTCCGCGTCGCTGGCGACGCAAATCGTGACACTCGTGTTCACAAAATCGCGCGGTCCTCCTGCTGCTGGTGCTGATCGTCGTGTTCTCGCTGCTCAGCAAGCAGTTTCTCACCGCTCAGAACTGGCAGAACATCCTAGTGGTGCAGTCGGTCGTCATGTGTATGGCCTTTGCCGCGACCATGCCGCTCGTCGTTGGCGAATTCGATCTGTCTCTGGGCAATCTGATCGGCTTCCTGGCCATGGCCGGCGCCTTCCTGGGCGGCGCAGGTTTCGGCCCCTGGGTCATTCTTCCGGCGATGCTGCTTCTCGGCGTTGTGGTGGGGCTGGTGAACGGCTTCCTGACAGTGAAGCTTCACATCAAGCTGTTCATCGCCACCCTTGGCACGGGTATTCTTCTCAGCGGCTTCACGCTCGGTCTGAGTGGCGGCCAGGTGCTGTTCACGGGCATCCCGCGCATCGTCCTCGATATCGGGCAGGGGCACATACTCGGACTGGGTCCGTCGGTGTGGTTGACGGTGTTCATCGCGGTGGTTCTGTTCTTTCTGCTCGAACACACGCCGTTCGGCCGCAAGCTGTATGCCATTGGCGGCTCCGAGCGGGTTGCATTTCTTGCCGGCGTCCCGACCTCGGCGTTCAAGGTGGTGAGCTTCGCCTGTGCGGGCCTGCTCGTCGGCGTTGGCTCCATCTTCGCGCTCGGCCAGAGCGGGGCGGCTAATGCCGGGTTCGGACCGGAGCCCTCGCTTTCCGCTCTACGCGGCCGTCTTTCTGAGCGTGGTGACCTATCGGCCCGGCTACTACAACGTGCCCGGCGTGGTGGTGTCGATCTTGCTGCTGCGGTGGGCTTCAACGGCCTGAACCTGCTGGGCGCGCCGTTCTGGGCACAGCCTATCTTCAACGGCGCCGTGTTGCTGGCGGCGGTGGTCACGGCCCGTGCGGAGAGCCGGCACGTGAAGACATAGGGAGTGGCCGGCGGGGGTCGAGGTGTCCGGCATCGGCGCCCGTGGCCCAAATGAGCTGATTGCGTGGAGGAGGATTTGCGACTCGTCGTTCCGATAGGAGGAAGACGATGAGACGTGAACCGATTGATGCCAAGGACACCGCCGAGCGAACGGTCAGGGGCATCCGGCGTCGCACCCGCATGCAGCATTCAGCCGAGGAGAAATACCGCATGGTGCTGGCGGGGTTGCGTGGCGAAAAATCGATAGCCGCGCTGTGCCGCCGCGAGGGGATTGCCGAGAACCTGCACTACAGCTGGTCGAAGGAGTTCCTGGAAGCCGGCAAGAAGCGGCTGGCAGGCGACACCGAACGCCAGGCTAACAGCGGGGCCGACCAATTGACCGCGCCAACCGGCGCAACAACCGCCGAGGCTCTAGTTGCCGCTGGATGAAACTTCAGTGGCAGGTCACGACGCCGGCGCCATCGGCGCTGCTTCGCTGATCCTGCACGGCGACTTCGCGCCGCCAATCCTCGACCTGAATACGCAAACCAGATCAGCGGGTGCCGCGGCGACGCAGCAGAATGCCTTCGCCGCTTCCCTTGTCAGCAACGCGGCCAGATATCTCGGCGAGGCGGCTGTAGCCAGCGACGATCACGACCCGCTCTCGGACGTTCCGGGCTCGCTCAAACGTCCGGGGTTTGAGGCACCCCGGCTACGACAACCAAAGCACGCCAGTTGCAGGCGGCGATCACCGCACTAGATGGCCGAAATCAAGGGGCATTTGGCATTGCTGCCAGCGTTGCAGTTCAATATCGTTGGTAGCGGGGAGGAGTTGGAAATGGCGTTGCCGCATCGGATAGTTGTCTTGGCTTTTCCGGTGGTCCAGTCGCTCGACATCATCGGTATTGTCGAGGTGTTTGCCGAAGCCAATCGACAGGCAAACAAGCTCGGTCGGCCTGATGCGTACAAGATTGACGTTGCCGGACCGAAGGCTGGCCTGCTGGAGACAAGCTCGGGAATACCCTTCTGCGCTCCCATGGGCTTTGGTGAGATCGAGGGGCCGGTCGATACCCTTATCTTTGCCAGCGGTGCTGGTGCACGTGCCGCCGCCGATGACAAGGCACTGGTCGATGTACTGCGCCAACTGGCGATCCATGCCACGCGCGTGGCATCGGTGTGTACCGGGGTGTATCCCCTCGCCGCGACCGGACTGATCGACGGGCGCCGGGCAACTACGCATTGGGCAAGGTGCGACGCGTTTGCTGCGAAATTTCCACTGATCACCGTCGATGCCGATGCCATCTTCGTCGACAACGGCAAGTTCCACACCTCGGCCGGAGGGACGGCGGGGATCGATCTTGGCCTGTCGTTGGTCGAAGACGACCTCGGCCTGTCGCTGGCCCTGGCGGTGGCTCGTCAACTCGTGGTCTTCCTCAGGCGGCCAGGCGGTCAATCTCAGTTCAGTAGCCACTTGATGGTTGACGTCGACAGCGAGCGGGCAGGACGCTTCGCGCCGTTGCTTCGTTGGCTGCCGGATCACCTCGACGAGGATCTTTCGATCGACGCTTTGGCGGACAGGGTCGCCATGAGCCCACGCAACTTTGCGCGGCAATTCAGGGCCACCATTGGTGCCACGCCGGCGCAGTACGTGAACCGGCTGCGGCTCGATATGGCGAGACGGCTGCTGACCGAAGGGGATTTGCCCTCTGGCGAGATTGCCTTCCGCTGCGGCTTTGGCGCGGCCGAGACGATGCGACTGGCGTTTCAGCGCGTGCTCAGGACAGCGCCCCAGCATTTCCGCGAGCGATTCCGAAGCACCCCACGAAGCTCGGAACACGATCGCGTTCCGGCCGAGTAGGTCCAGGGCCAGGCTTCAACCGAACGCGATTGGCGGCATGCCGGTGGTCGCATCCGCGATGGGAGAATTGCGTGAACATCAGCGAGATGGTGGAAATCGATTTCGACTGGCCGGCCCCCAAGAACAAGGACGCCGGCATCGGAGTGGTCGGCGCCGGGCTGGTAGTCAACAACGCGCATTTGCCGGCCTATCGCGATGCCGGGTTCCGGGTTGCAGCCATCTACGATGCGCGCGAGGACGCCGCCCGACGCACGGCCGATCGGTTTGGCATTCCCCAGGTGTGCCGGTCGGCCGACGAACTTGTGGAGCGCCGCGACGTGCAATTCGTCGATATTGCGGTGCCACCGGATGGGCAGTTCGCGATTGCCAAGAAAGCGATCATGGCGGGCAAACATCTCCTTTGCCAGAAGCCGCTTTCCGAGAGCTTCGACAATGCGGTGCAACTGGTCGAGATGGCGGAAAAGGCCGGAACGCAGTTGGCCGTCAATCAGCAGATGCGTTGGACACCGGCGATCCGCTACGCGAAGCTGTTGCTGCAGCGGGGCTACTACGGCGAAGCAACCGAGTGCCAGTTCGATCTCGATCTGTGGAGCAATTGGGACTGGGCTGGTCAGCGTCCACGCGTCGAGTACTTCTTCAACAGCATCCACTACATCGACGTCATCAGGTTCCTGCTCGGCGAACCGAAGCGCGTGATCGCCAGTAGTGCGGTCTATCCGGGACAGAAGGCGATCGCCGAGACGCGGAGTTACACGATACTCGAATATTCCGACTCGCTGCGCGCGGTCATCTTGTCCAATCACAACAACTGGTCAGGCAGACCGCGCATGATCATGCGCCTGAACGGCCTTGATGGTCGCTCCGAGGCGAGTCTCGGGATGAAGGACTACCCCCTGGCGACACCGGATACCTTCTCGTTCGTCTCGCGCACGGGTGGCCCGGGATGGGCCTTGGAGCGCACGTTCGAGGAGCCGTGGCTGCCGACTGCGTTTGCCAGGCCCATGGCGGACCTGATGTGCTGCGCCGAATCGGGCGGTGTCCCGATAACCGCCGGTCGCGACAATCTGGGAACGCTGCGCATCATCGAGGCAGCGTATCGCTCGATTGCCGAAGGACGTCGGGTCAATCTCGCCGAACTTGAGGGGGCAGCTTCGCAAGCGTTGTGAGCGGCGCGGTCAAACTCACGGGTTTTGGGAGGAAACCATGGCCATCGTACAGGTTTCGTGGCGCGCCGGGCGCAGCGAAGAGCAGAAGCGGTCCATAGCCAAGGGGATCACTAATGTCCTGGTTTCTCATGGATCATGGCGCGAGCGGGTCGTTGTCGTGTTCGCCGACATTCCGGCAGACAGCTACGCCATCGGTGGGGTGACGCTGAAGGACGAGGCGGAAACCATCGACAGCGATCACGACCACAGCTGAGTATCGTGGCACACGGAAGCGTCGCTCGGCGCAAGTAGAAAAAGGGGAGCGAGCATGAGCGGCGCGATGCAGGACCGCATAGCCGTCGTGACCGGTGCCTCTCGCGGTATTGGGCGGGTGATCGCTCGAGGGCTGGCCGAGGCAGGCGCGCAGGTCGTGGCCGTCGCACGCTCGATCGACGACCTCGCCACGCTCGAACGGCAGATCAAGGACATCGGCGGGAAGGTCCTCACGATGCCGCTCGACCTGCGGGACGCGTCCCGCATTTGGCAATTTGCCGACAGTGTTGGTACGCGCTTCGGCCGCGTCGATGCCTTGGTTGGCAATGCTGGTCTGCTGGGCGACATCACGCCGCTGCGTTCGCTTGATGCGAACGTGTGGACAGACGTCATGGCCGTGAATGTGACCGCAAACTGGCATCTCATCCGGACTTGCGATGCGCTGCTTCGGCGTTCAGACGCAGGTCGGGCCTTGTTCATCACCGCGGGCAGTCCACGGCGCATTGCACCTAACTGGGGCATCTACACGATCACCAAGACGGCGCTCGAAGCGCTGGTACGGACCTACGCGACGGAACTGCGCGATACCCCCGCGCGGGCAAACCTGTTCAATCCTGGACCCGTCAGCGTAGGCATGCGTCGGCGGGTTGCACCGGACGAGGACCCGAGCCTGCTCGATGCGCCCGAGGCATTGCTGCCACAAATGATCCGGATGCTCTCTCCGGATTTCGGCGAGCAGTGTGTTCTCTACGACTTTCCGACGAAATCGCTGCTTCGCTTCGCCGACGATGCGGTCAGCGGCTGAGCGAGAGGCTGACCATGAGCGAACGCAAATTGCGCTGGGGTGTTCTCGGATGCTCGGGAATCGCCTGTGAGCAGGTCATTCCTGCCTTGCAGCAATCGAGCAACGGGAGCGTCGTGCCCGCGGCCGGGCGCGATCCGCAACGCACTCGTGCCTATGCTTGCCTCACTTGGTATTCTTGGCGTCCGGGCGAGCTATGAAGAGCTCCTCGACGATCCAGATATCGATGCCGCCCACCTCCCGCTGCCGAACGCGATTCACGCAGACTGGTCCATGCCTGCGGCGGCGGGCAAGGCGCCGAAGCGGTGCTGGCCGGCCGGCCGGTTCCTTGTCCGCCGGAGGACTCCATCGGCAGTGTTGCCGTCCTGGACGCCATTGCCCGCTCCGCCAGAAGCGGCCGGCGGGCGGTGTTCGAGGGTGATCAGGCCGCGAACTGACGCTGGGGGAAGTGGCAGGAATCATGGCGACAATGTCCTTTTGGACAGCCAGTTGACCGGCTATCGTAAAGCAATTCTCGTACGGTACATAGGTCTATCTATGTAATGTTGGGAGGAACGGCAGTGTATGTGAAGAGAAATAAAGTCAAAGAGAAAATAAAGAACGGTGAACTCGTGCTGGGCATGGAGGTCTGGCTTCGCGATCCGCGTGTCGTGGAGCTTGTTGGTCAGGCCGGCTTTGATATCGCGCACTGCGAATACGAGCACGTCGGCCGCGATTGGTCCGAGGTCGAGAATTTCGTTCGTGCGGCCGAACTCGTCGGCGTCACGCCGATCTTCCGCTGTGAGCAGATCATCGGCGATGAGCCGCCGGTGAACCAGATCGTCAAGGCACTCAAATGTGGTGCCCAGATCATCAAGGTGCCGCACATGGAGACGGCCGAGCAGGCGCGCAAGGTCGTGGATGCGGTCAAGTTTGCGCCGATCGGACATCGCGGCATCGCGACCTGCGACCGCAGCGCAGTGGAGATCGTGCCCAACGACAAGGTCGGCCTGGACGTCATGCGATACGCGCGCGAAGCGAACGACGAGACGATGATCTGGTGCATCATCGAGACACCGCTGGCGGTCCAGAACATCGACGAAATTCTGGCTGTCGACGGGATCGATGTCGTGGGCTTCGGCCATCAGGACTATTCGCTCGCCGCGGGCCTCGAAACCGACGACTCGCAGCAGATGGCCAATGCTCGCGAGAAGGTGCGCGAAGCCGTCAAGCGGAACGGCAAGCTCATGTGGTGGAACACCGACGATCCGGCTTCCATCGCCGAGCAGGCGCCGAAGGGCATCCAGATTTTCATGATGAGCGTGGACACCATCCACCTCGACAAGGAATTCAGGCGCATCGTGAACAGCTCAAGGGCTGGCTTTGCGAGGTAACCGCTTGCCCCAGGCAAACGGAAAGAGGGAGGAGAACATGACCAAGATGACCCGTACCGGGCTGGCTTCGCTTGTGGCGCTCGCGACTTCGTTCGCGGCGTTCCAGGTGGCGCATGCGGCCACGGACCTCGTGCTCTGGGCCGAGAACGGAACCAACATTCCGCAATCCGGCCTGATCAAGAAGTTCGAGAAGCAATATCCGCAATATCATGTGGTGATCACCGAGTATCCCTGGCAGGTTGCCCACGACAAGCTGGTCGGGGCCATGTCCACGGGTGCCGTGCCCGACGTGGTGCTGAGCGAGGATCAGTGGGTCGGCGAGTTCCAGCAACTCGGCACGCTAATGGCGCTCGACGACTTCAAGAAAAAGAACGGCTACAAGGACAGCGATTTCTATCCGAACTTCTGGTCCTGGTTCAAAGCCGCTGACGGGAAGACCTATGGGGCGCCGGCTTGGGCCGAATCCAGAGGGCTCTTCTGGCGCAAGGATCTTTTCAAGAAGGCCGGAATCAGCGGGCCGCCGAAGACGCTCGACGAGCTGGTGGCCGATGGCAAGAAGCTGACGGATGGCAAGCAGCAATTCGGCCTTGCCGATCAGACGGGCGACCTTGACCTGCACTTCTTCTCCTGGCTGCTCTACTCCTTCGGCGGTGACGTCTACGACAGCAGCAAGACCAAGTGTGCGCTCACCTCGCCCAAGTCCCTGGCGGCGATGAAGTTCTACAAGAGCCTCTACGACCAGAACATCATCCCCAAGGATCCGGCGCAGCGGGTCGATACCTCACAGGGCTTCGAACACGGCTACTACGCCATGGCGGAATCGGGTCCGTGGTGGCTCGAGCTGCTGCATCGCGAGGCGCCGCAGATCGACGGCCAATGGGCGGTGGCGCCGCTGCCTTACGCCGAAGTCAATGTCAGCTACGGTCATCCGCAGGCCTGGGCCATCCCTGCCGGGTCGAAGAACGTGCAGGGCGCTGAGGACTGGATCAACTTCATGATGACGCCCGCCAACGGCGTCGACTGGTACTTCGCCTCGGGCCAGATCCCCCCGGTCAAGGCCGCGCTGGACGATCCGCGCCTCAAGGACAACCAGAACGTCCACGTGCTAGCGGAAGCCGCGCTCAACGGTGTGAACTCGGTTCATGGCGTCCCCAACGGACAGGCCATCACCATCGAGATCGGCAAGATGGCTGCCAACATCAAGGACGGCAACGAGTCGCCCGAAGATGCCGCGCAGTCCACATGCGGCATAATCAACCGGCTGCTCAAGAACTAGCTGGCGAAAGCGGCATGGTGCGGAAGCCAAGCTTCTGCACCATGCTCTCCATGTCGGTACCGTACGAGGGGGATCGGTTGTGGCGGAGCGAACGCGGAGTGCCAGGGCGGAGGGTCCACTGCGCCCGTGGCGTGCCTGGGTCGTCTCGCCGACCGCGCTGTTCGCCAACGAGCGATTCTTTATCGTCGTGTCTCTGATGCCGACGATCGTTCTGATCGGCGTCTATATCTACGGCCCGATCCTCTATTCGATTTATCTCAGCTTCTTCAAGACGACGATGTTGGCGCCGACCAGGTTTGTCGGACTCCAGAAGTATGTCGACGTCGTCACCGATCCGCTGTTTTGGACGTCGCTGACGAACACGCTGTACTATTCGGTTGGTTCCGTCGTCCTGACGCTGGTACTGGGATTGGCGGTCGCGCTGTTGCTTTTCGAGCGCCTGCCGGGGCGCGACCTGGTGCGCACCGCCATGTTTGTGCCGTACATCATTCCCTATGCCGCCTACGCATTGCTGTGGCTGTGGCTGTTCGACCCGCACTACGGGCTCGTCAACTACCTGCTCGGCTTTGTGCACATCAACCCCATCGCCTGGCTCAAGTCGCGCAGTTGGGTCATCCCCGCTTTCATCCTGATGAGCGTGTGGAAGCGCGTTGGCTTCGCGATGATCGTGTTCCTCGCCGGGTTGCAGACGATCCCGACCGAGCTCTACGATTCAGCGCGGATCGATGGTGCGAACCGCTGGCAGGCGTTCCGGCACATCACCCTTCCGATGCTTTCTCCGGTGACGCTGTTCACGGCGGTCATCTCGCTGATCTACAGCCTCCAGCTGTTCGTTGAGCCGCTGGTGATGACCAATGGCGGCCCTGGAAATAGCTCATTCTCGCTCGGCTATATGCTCTATCAGCAGGGCTTCGCCTACAACGACGTCGGCGGCGCTTCGGTCACGGCTGTCATCCTTTGCGCGCTGACCTTCCTGATCTCCTTCATACTGCTGCGCCGGTTCGATATCAGGGAACTCTACAAATGAGCGCGATCGGCGATCATTCCTCGGCTCCTTCCGGAAAGGAACTGCGAATTGCGGTCATCGTGCTGAAGTACTTCTGCATGGCGCTGCTCGTGTTCCTGATGCTGGTGCCGATCTATTGGATTGCGATTACCTCGTTCAAGCTCCCGTCACAGATTCAGAGCTGGCCGCCGGAGTGGTTTCCGAGGGTGCTCACGCTGCACAGTTACGAGACTGTCTTTCAGCAACTGCCGATCGGGCGATTCTTCCTCAACTCTCTGATCATCGGCGCGGCAATGATGGTCAGCAATGTCGTGCTCTGTTCGCTCGCAGGGTACACCTTTGCCCGCAAGAACTTTCCGGGGCGAGAGGTGCTGTTCCTGCTCATCGTCGGCTCGATGATGGTGCCGACGGCCGCCCGGCTTATTCCCGACTACATCATCACCGTGCGCTTGGGCATGCTCAACACCTATCAGGGCATCGTCCTGCCGACGGCGGTCACGGGCTTCGGCATCTTTCTCATGCGGCAGTTTTTTCGTTCGCTCCCGGCCGACATCGAGGACGCTGCGCGCATGGATGGATGTACCGAGTGGGGCGTGCTGTTTCGTATCGTGCTGCCGGTGTCGCGTCCGGCCGTCACCAGCCTGGCGCTATTCGCGCTGGTCTGGTCGGTCGAGGATGTGCTGTGGCCGCTGGTCGTCACCTCCGATCAGCAGATGCAGCCGCTGCAGGTCGGCATCACGCAGTATCTCTCTGGCGAGTTCATCGTATGGGGACCAATGACGGCAGTAACGACGCTGAGCATCGTGCCGTTTGCCATCGTGTTTCTGCTCATGCAGCGCCAGTTCATTCGCGGTCTGACCGCCGGCGCCGTCAAAGGATAGCGGTGGGGGCCGAACATGAATGCGATTTCCGTCTTGGCCGAAGGCTTGGCGCATCCTGAAGGACCGGCGGCACTGGCTGATGGCAGGATCGTATTCGTCGAGACCTTCCGCGAGCAGGTAAGCGCGTGGAGCCCGGGAAAGCCGGTGGCGCGCTATGCCCTATGCGGCGGCGGCCCAAATGCATGCTGTGCCGGTACCGACGGCGTCTACGTGACGCAGATCGGATCGCACGTGGGCAAGTGGGTGTCTTCCCGCCCGCAACCTCCCTCGATTCAGCGTGTGGGAATCGATGGAGAAACCGAGATCGTCCTGACCGAGGTCGGTGGAGAGCCTCTGCACGCTCCGAACGACCTTTGCTTCGGGCCGCGCGGCAATCTGATGTTCACCGATCCGGGAGAGGTGACGCCACCCGAATTCCCGGATGAGGGTTTTGTCTATTCGGTGCTGCCCGACGGCAGCCTGGACTTCGTCATCGAGACCGGGCGCTCGTTTCCGAACGGCCTGGCTGCCCTGCGGGACGGTGGTGTCGTCTGGGTCGAATCCACAAGTCGGCTAATCCGCCTGCGCGAGCCGGATGGCACGCTGCGGCAGATTGCGCGAGTTCCCGAGGGGCACCTGCCGGACGGCTGCAAGGTGGGTGAGGACGGCAAGCTGTACCTTGCCAGCGTTATGTCGGGCGGCGTCGATGTGATCGACCTGCGCAGCGGGGTGATCGAATTCATCCCGACCGGGGGTCAGCCGCTCAACTGCCTGTTCCAGGGCGACGGGCTGTTGGTGGCCGACGGCGGCAACGCTCCAATGGAGGGGCGACTGGTCCGGATCGAGGTCCCGACCCATGGAATCGCGCTCTATTCGGGCAGCGTCGGAAAGGCGGAGCACGCGCCTGTGAACGACCTGTCTGCGGAGCGGTGAAAATATCGATACCGATAGGAGATGGACAGTGGAGTTAGGATTGCGTGGTAAGCGAGCTTGGGTCCTCGGTGCATCGAGTGGTCTCGGATTGGGGATCGCAACGCAGTTTGCTGCCGAGGGCGCACATGTGGTTCTTTCGTCGCGATCAGTTGAAAAGCTCGATGATTCGGCGCGGTTGATCGGCGGCTATGCCGTGCCACTCGACGTCGGTGAAGGGCGTGGCGCCATCGAAGCAGCGTGCAGCAAGACAGTCGATACGCTCTCTGGTCTGGACATTGTCGTCGTCAACCATGGCGGCCCCCCTCCGGGAGGCTTTGACTCGATCGATGACGTCACTTTCAGCGAGGCATACGAACTCGTGCTTGCCTCGGCATTCCGGATAACAAAAGCGGTCGTGCCGCACCTCCGGCGTGCCGGCGGTGGAGTCATCCTCTACATCACCTCGTCAACGACCAAGGAGGTGGTGACCGATCTGTTCCTTTCCAACACGATGCGGGCCGGTGTCGTTGGGATGATGAAGACGTTCTCGCGTGAACTGGGCGGGGAGGGGATCAGGCTGCTCTGCGTGGCGCCCGGCCGCATCGCCACCGATCGAACGGAGAGCGTTGACCAGGCGGTTGCCTCGCGCACCGGGCGCACAGCGGAACAGGTACGCCACGCGTCCGAGATGGGTATCCCGCTCGGTCGCTATGGGCTGCCAGCGGAATTGGCCTCGGTGGCGGTCTTCTTGTGCAGTGCGCAGGCCTCCTTCGTCACCGGCTGCTCGGTCGTCGTTGACGGCGGCATGTTGAGTGGGCTCCTGACCTGAGGGCGGAGCGATGATTTCGTTGTTACCGTAAGTCTCGGCCGCTTGGCTGGTGGACCACGATCGATCCACCAGCCAACAGGATGTCTCAGGGTTCTACCATGGCTGTTCTAAATTACCTTTCGACCATTGAGTTCGGCTCGGGCGTGCTCGAAACGCTGCCTGCCACGGTCGAGGCGCTGCGCCTTGAGCGGCCGCTGCTGGTCAGCGACAGGGGCCTGCTGGCGACCGGGCTGGTTGATCGCGTTGCCGTGCATCTCGGGCCGAACGCCGGCCGCTTCCTCGACGTCCCGCCCAATCCCACAGAGACAGCGGTCCTTGCTGGTCTTGAGGCCTGTCGGGATCTTGGCGCCGACGGCATTGTCGCCGTGGGCGGCGGTTCGCCGATCGACCTGGCCAAGGGGGTCGGGTTGCTGGCGACGCATGAGCACCCTTTGGAGCAATATGCAGCAATCTTCGGCGGCGCCGCGCGCATCCGTCCCGATGTCCCGCCGGTGATTGCCATTCCGACTACAGCGGGAACCGGGGCCGAGGTCGGTCGAGCCGCTCTCCTGACCCTGGCAGACGGGCGCAAGCTCGGCTTCATCAGCCCCAATCTCATCCCCAAGCGGGTAATCTGCGACCCCGAGCTGACCCTGAACCTGCCGTCCTGGCTGACCGCTGCTACCGGGCTGGACGCGCTGTCGCACTGCATCGAGACTCTGTTCTCGCCGCGCTTCAACCCGCCGGCCGAGGCCATCGCACTCGACGGCGCTGGTCGCATCTGGCGCAATCTCGAACGGGCGGTGAACGATGGTGCCAATCTGACAGCACGCAGCGAAATGATGATGGCAGCGCTTGAGGGCGGCCTGTCGTTCCAAAAAGGTCTGGGCGCGGTGCACTCACTGAGCCACGCGCTGGGCGGGCTGCACGACCTGCAGCTGCACCATGGCACCCTCAACGCCATCTTCATGCCTGCCGTCGTGCGGGTCAACGCGCCGCATGTCGGCGACAAGCTCGCGCGCCTCAAGGCCAGCATGGGCCTGGCCGCCTCGGCCGACCTTGCGGCCGAACTCGAGGCGCTCAACGCCCGTATCGGCATTCCCTCGAACCTGGCAGCACTTGGCGTCTCGCCGGCCGTCTTTCCCAACGTGGTGGAGAACGCGCTGGCCGACCACAGTCACGCAACCAACCCGGTCACGCTGACGGCTGCCGATTATCTTCGGCTCCTCGAGTCCGTGGCGAGCTGAGGCGCTTCACGAACGTCGGCGAACGCCCTGCCGCCGCGGGGCGTTGAAGCGCCGCATGAGGGAGGGAAGAGCCATGCCGGACGATAATTTTGCCATCTATCCGAGCCTTGCAGGCAGGCCCGTGGTGATTTCGGGCGGGGCGACAGGTATCGGCGAGGGTCTCGTCCGCGCCTTCGCCGCTCAAGGCAGCAAGGTTGGTTTCGTCGACATCGCGGTCGCGGCAGGCGAGGCCTTGCAGGCCGAACTGGCAGCGGACGGGCGGAGCGTGCGCTTCATCCAATGCGATGTCACCGACGTCGTGGCCTACCAGGCAGCCATCGCCGATTTCGCCGCCACCCATGGCCCCTGCGGAGTGCTCGTCAACAACGCCGCCAATGACCAGCGCCACAAGTGGAATGAGATCACGCCGGAAGTCTGGGAGGCCGGCCTCGCCGTCAATCTGCGGCATTCCTTTTTCGCCGCCCAGGCTGTCATACCCGGCATGATCGCCATGTCCGGCGGATCGATCATCAACCTGGGCTCGTTCAGCTGGATGATCATGTTGTCCGAACTTTCCCCCTATACCGCGTCCAAGGCGGGCGTCCACGGCCTTTCGAGATCGCTGGCCAAGGAGCTCGGTCAGCACAGCATCCGGGTCAATACACTGGTGCCTGGTTGGACGATGACCGAGCGGCAACTGACCCGCTGGGTCGGCGACGAGCAGAGCCGCCTCATCGACGCCTCGCAGGCGCTGAAGGGGCGGGTCTATCCTGCCGACATCGCGCGCATGGCGCTGTTTCTCGGCGCCGATGACAGCCGCATGATCAGCGGCCAGGATTTCCTTGTCGACGGCGGATGGGCCCATGGCTGAAGAACGGGCGAGCCCTCGTCGCGGCTTGAGCATTGAGTTGTAAGGCACGCGCTTCGTTCGCGGCTCGCTTGCCGAGCTACACCATCGCCTACACGATCTGGTTGGCGCCGTTGCTATGTTCGAGCATGGCGCGTTCCTGCGGACCGCGTCTGGCCACTACGGCGAAGCGGTCCGGTCGACGCGCGCTCAACAATTTCGGGTCGATAGACGATCTGCTGTTTTGGTTGCTGCAGGTTTTGCGACTCAGTGATGAGGAGGTCCACTGCAGTGGACCCGATCAGGGCAGCAGGGTGTTTGACGGAGCTCAGCGGAACGATCGCGCTCTCTGCGAAGTCGATGTTGTCGTAGCCGATGATCGCGATGTCGTCAGGCACCAGGACAGGCCGTCGACCCATCGTCAGTCCTTGCAGGATACCCATCGCGACGACGTCGTTGCTCGCGAAGATGGCGTCGGGCCTCGCGTCGATATTCCTGGCGGCAATCTCGGCACCAGCGATTCGCCCATTGACGACATGGGGTGCTGCGACATCGATGAGTTCGAAGTGCACGTCGGGGTTCAACTCGAGCACCTCCCTCATGCCGGCGAGTCGATCGACGAACTGGCTGGTTTCCTCGGAGCCGGCGAACGCGATCCGGCGCCGTCCGCGCGCAATGAGGTGCTCGATTGCGAGGCGCCCCCCGGCGATGTCGTCGACGGATACGGAACTGAACTTGCGGTCCGCACTCGGCCGATTGAGCAACACGGCAGCGATCCCTCGATCCGCAAGCCGGCTGAGCTTGTCTGCGACGTCGCCGTAGGGCGAGATCAGCACTCCCTGCACCCGCTGTTGCTCGAACAGATCCAGATAGCTGAACTCGCGATTGACGTCGCGGGCGCTGTCGCCGAACGTGAGCACCAAGCCGAACTCTGCGGCACGATCTTCAGCGCCGCGGGCCACATCCATGAAGAAGGGATTCTTGCCATCGAGCATGACGAACCCGATCGTGCGACTGTACCCGTGTCGGAGCTGGCGGGCCGCCTCGTTTCTGACAAAGCCAAGTTCTTCGATGGCGTTTTGGACGCGGCGAAGACTGTCGCCGGAGACGCGTTCGGGGTGATTGACGGCGTTGGAGACCGTGCTGATCGAGACCCTCGCGCGACGTGCCACATCCCGCATGTTGACCGGCGGCATGCGTGCAGTCTCAGCTATTCGTGGCCGGGGCGCGAAGCTCTTCCTTCGTCCACAGGGGACCGACGGGCTCACCATCGGTGAGATCGAGCGTTGACAGGATCGCGGGTGGGCCGAACTTGAGGCCGGGCGTCGAAGGGTCTGCCCCGAACATGGTCATGTCGAAAGCGGTGAGGTACTCCACCTTGCCGTTGACCAATCGGAATGGACGGTCGTGTCCGGGGTAGATCACGTCGGCGCGTTTCACGAGTTTCTTGACCGTCTCCTGCGATTGTTCAAGGTTCCAGAACACGAGCGCACTCTGCTCCAGGCGCGCGACCTCCGCCCACGGGACCGCATCGGCAGTGATGATGGCGACCTCTCCGCCCAGCCGGATTTCGAGCGCGATGCAGCCTGCGGTGTGGCCTGGAGCCGCGATGAACTCGACACCCGGAATGACGTCGTCACCGGGCTCGATGGGTACGACGCGGTCGCTGGGTATCAGGTGCTTGGTCCATGCGGGCGTCATGAGATCGCGGGATTCTGTTCCCTGGATGGAGTCCCATTCCGTCCGGGAGAGGACGACCTTCGCATTCGGAAAGAGGTCGACGTTCTGGACGTGATCCCAGTGCACGTGCGTGAGACAGACGATGTCGATGTCCTCGACTGTGAGGCCATGCTTCACGAGTGCCTCAAGGATGTTTCGACGCATCCCCACGTGGCCAGTATCGACGATGGTGCGGACTTCCTTGCCATCCGCACCACGCGATCGAATGAGGATTATCGTCGAAAGGGCGAGATCTCCTTGCTGGAAGTTGATGCCGGCGCCGCACAGCAGGAGATCCAGTTGCGGCGATGGGGTTCCGAGAGAGCTCATCTACTTAATCCTTCTTCATCTTGGAAGAGATGACATTCCACCGCGACAGGAGTACGCCGACGATCAACGCGATTCCGTTGAAGATCGGCTCCATCCAGAACGGCGCGCCCGCCAAGCTCAGCCCTGAGAAGCCAACCGCGAGCAGGATGATGGCGAGGATCGTCCCCCAGACGTTGAAGAATCCAGGACGCACGGTTGTCGATCCGAGGAAGACGGCCGCGAAGGCCGGCAGCAGAAGGGTGGAACCGAACGTCGGATTAGCCGCACCGGAGAGCCCCAGTTGGAGCGATCCGGCGAGCGCGGCTAGCACTCCGGCGATGACGAAGGCCATGGTCTTGAGCAGGCGGACCCGAATGCCAACGAGTCGTGCCACCTGCTCCGAGCCTCCAGTGGCGTAGAGCTTGCGGCCCACCGGCGTCTTGGTCAGCACGACGTACATCACTACCGCGACGACCAGAACGATCCATGCAGCGCTGCCGAACCCTAGTATGGGCGTGCGTGCCATGGTCGCGAAGAATCGCGGAATGTTGGTGGAGAGGATCTGGCCGCCGCTGACGCCGACGCTGAGCCCGCTCACGGCGAGGCCAACACCGAGCGTGGCAATGAGAGAGTTCACACCAAGCCACGCGGTGAGTATGCCCGAGAAGAGGCCGATCAGCCCACCGGCGATCAGGGATGCTCCGAAGCCGACAAGAGCAGGCAAGCCAGCAACGCCGGTCAGCGCGGCGCCCAGCACGGCGGAGAAGCCGAGGATGTAGCCGGCAGACAGATCGAACTCGCCGGTCACCACGACCAGTAGCACAGCGAGCGCCAGCAGCGCGCTGACCGCCTGTCCCAGGACGATGCCATGAACGTTCGCCAGGGTCGGGAACGTCCGGGGTTCCAGAACAGAGAAGACGATGACGAGAACGACGACCAGCAGAAGGATGATGTGGTGACGTAGCAGGCTGCTCATCCCAAATGTCCGACCTTTGGCGGTGCGAGCGCCAGCCGCTGGTTGACGATCGGTCAGGGTGGCCGTCTTGGCCGGCTGTGGCTCTGTGTCGAGCGAACCGCTTTCAAGCGAATGTGGCAAGGCTGATCTTCTCTGTGTTCAGGTCTGCGCCGACGAACTCCTGCGTGACCTGGCCGTCCCGGAGGACGACGACGCGGGTGCAATGGCGCGCGAGTTGCTCGGGCTCGCTGGAGCGGATCAGGACGATCGCTCCCAAGCGAGCCAGGGATGTGATGGTGGCGAAGATCACTTCGCGCGTATGCGGATCGACTCCGACCGTGGGGTCGTCCAGCAGGAGGACGCCCGGGTCAAGGAGCAGCCAACGGGCGAGGATCACCTTCTGCTGATTGCCACCACTCAGTTTGCCGAAGGGCACCTCTCCCGCGGACGGCCTGATGTCCAGCTGCGCGATCATCCGCTCCGCGTCACTCTTGGCGCGCGCCAGTCCCATGCCGTAACGCTCAGTCTTCGGCAGCGTAAGATTCTCGGTGACCGTCATCCCTGCTATGCCGCCCTCGTTGAGCCGGTCGGCAGAGACGTAGCATACGCTCTGTCCAAGCGGACCCCGCGGACTGCGCAGGTCCAGGGCGACTTCGCCAAGGGTCACTCGTCCCCGTGGTGCCGGCTCCAGGCCAGCGAGGGAACGTAGCAGTTCGCCCGCCCCCCCACCGGGACGCCCCGCTATACCGACGATTTCACCCGGCTGCACGCTCAGGGTCACATCCCGCAGCACGTCACCGCTGAGCTTCTGGATATCGAGTCCCCGTGCTTGCGTGCTGCGCGACGGAGACACTTCATGGTCGTCGCTGCGGCTCTGCGTGCCCTCGCCGACCATCGCGCGAACGACCTCCCGCTCGTCGAGACTGTCACGGTCGAAGCGCGCCACGGTCACGCCATCGCGCAACACCACCATCGCGTCGCAGTACTGCCGCACCTCGGGCAGTCTGTGCGTGACCATCAGGACGGCAAGGCCGCGGTCGGCGGCTTCTCGCACGTGATCGAGGAATCGTGTTGCGTCGGCCGTGGACAGGGATGCGGTGGCCTCGTCCAGGATCAGCACCGCGGAGTCGACTTCAATGTCGTCGAGCGCGATGGCTAGCGACACGAGCGCGCGTTCGCTCGGGTTCAGGCTCCGGCACAGGCGAGACGGGTCGATATCGACGCCGAACGCGCCGAGTTCGACGAAGCGTCGTCTGGGTGAGCTCCTTCCAGCGGATGAATCCACCGATCGTGGGAAAGCCGAGATTGACTGCAATAGCTTCGGCCACTGTGAGATCTGCGATCAGCGGGGCTTCCTGGTGGACCACCCGGATGCCGCGCTTTCTCGTGGTGATTGGATTGAGCGAGTCG
This sequence comes from uncultured Alphaproteobacteria bacterium, assembly GCA_963750065.1. Taxonomy (GTDB): domain Bacteria; phylum Pseudomonadota; class Alphaproteobacteria; order Rhizobiales; family Kaistiaceae; genus CAVSRC01. The sequence goes on along the minus strand of CAVVPK010000032.1, from coordinate 6,820 downwards.
CTGGTGAGGGCGATTCCGCCGACGCTGACCTGCCATGCGGAACTGGCGGGGTTGATCCCCGTCAGAGCCTTGACGGCGGTGGACTTGCCGGATCCGTTGGCGCCCAAGAGCGCGACAATCTTGCCGGCGGGGACGTCGAGGTCGAGGCTGTCCAACGCGAGGTGCGTTCCGAAGCGGACAGAGAGGCTGCGTACCGACAGCCTCGACTCGACGGCCATTGTTTCACGCCTTCTCGACTACCGTTATTTCACGCCCCAGAGTTCACGGTAGTGCTTCACCGCGTCGTTGTCGGCAGTCCACAGGACTGTCGGATCGCCGACGTTCTCCTTGGTGACGAGGTGCTGCGGAACGTTCTCGTTGTAGATATAGCGCTCGTCGGTGATGCCAGGCGTCTTGTACAGGTCGTTGCCGGTGAGCACCCGAATCATCTGATCGACGGCGGCATACCCCTCGTAGGTGTTGTCGTAGACGACATCGGCAGCCTGAACGTTGCCGTCGGCGATGAACTGCAGGTTCTGCGTGAGACCGACGTTCGAGATTATCTTGATCCGGTCTCCGATGCCGACGTTGTTGATCGCAGGAACCATGTCTGCGACGGCGGGGTCGAATGCGCCGATCACATAGTTGACGTCGGGTTCGCGCTGCAGGGCGGAGGCGACCTGCTGGCCGAGGCCGTTGCCGATCTGTGATCCGGTGAAGAAGAGCGTCTTCTTCAGGACGCACGCTTCGCACTTTTTGACGGTGTCGATAGCGGAGTTGATGATCGCAGCCGTGCTAGCAAACTCATTGTCATTGGTCGGGAGCACCACTGCGGTGCCCTTGGAGTCGGTGATGATCCACGACCCCTTGATCACACCGGACCGCACGTAATCAGCGCCCACGTCGAACGCGATTCCCTTGCCGGGGGCAACGCCCTGGGTGATCGAACCGACCGGGATGTTCTTCGAGGCCGCGAGCTCGAGCGCGCTGCCGATCTGGGCCGGGTCGACCCCGCCGAGCAGGATGGCGGTGGCGCCGGCGTTGATTGCCTGCGTGACGACCCTGTTCTGCGTTACGGGATCGCCTCGACCGTCGTACATGGTCGACGTCCAGCCGAGATCCTTGGCGGCCGCGGCAGCACCGTCCAGCGGTGCGACGCACCCGGCGATCGTTCCGGCGCAGGCGACGAGCGCGAGCTTGATGTCCTTGGGCGGAGTCGGAGTCGAGGCAGGGCCCTCCCACTTTGTCCACGGCTGTGACGCCTCGGTCACGACCTTGTTGAACTCGGAGAGATCCTGGCCGCTTGCAGCGGACTGGCCGAAAGTGATGGAGGCAAAGGTACCGGCTGCAAGCCAAAGGGCAGCGGCTGCGACCGAGCGCGCGGCGATCCGCCGCCGCTTCGACACGTTGAGGGGAACCATTTTCACATACTCCTCCCTTTATTGGGTGCGATTAACAGCGCGCACCTAAAACGTTGCAATACCCACAACCCACGCTAATGTCAAGGATACTCCATTCGTCGGTGGTCTATAAATAGACAAGTTATCGCAACGATCTAATCGTCCGCCGCCCCTTTGAGCCCCGAAACGCGAGCGGACTCGCTTCGCGCCGACACCTTGCCGAATATCGGCGGCGATCGTTCCCCTCGATAAGACGGCGACCGCCCGGACCCACACACGCCTGCGCCGGCCAGCCCGCGCTACAAGGCGTCTGGAGCGCGATCGGCGTCGTGCCGGCGGCAGACTTGCGTTTCCTCGTCGAGGAATGGGTGGCAGAAGCGGACGCGGTCGCTGCGCGGTTGGGAATGGCCCGTTGCGCCGAACGCTACTCGCGAGCGCTTTCGATCTCTGGCGCCAGATGCACAGCGATCGCAGCCAGTTTCAATAAAGGGGCGCCAAAAACGGAAAATATCGAAAGAAGAATTCAATGCGCGCCCGGACCTTCGCTTCGGGGCAAAATCAGAAGGGCTCCGAGGAGCGGCGGGGGATCAGGGCGCCGCCGCAGGTGCTTCCGCGCGTTGACGGCCGTGACCCACGGGAAGCAATACGCGCGTCAACCTCATGGTCTCCGGCGCCTAGTTGGTGGAGATGTCGCCGTCGACGGCCGGGTCGTAGATGAAGTAGTCCGGCCACAGGTCGCGGAAGACGGCCGTGTCGAGCTTGAGCTTGTTGAGGTGGAGCGTCATGCGCTCCACCGCCTCGTCGGCGTTCCGCCGCGCGATGGCATCGAGCACGTCGCCATGCTCGCCCACCACCATCATCATGCGCCCCGGTTGCGGCAGGGTCAGGCGACGGTAGCGTTCAACCTGGATCCTGATCTGCTGGATCATGTCCCAGATGCCGGGCAGGCGGCCGGTGGCGGCGATGGCGGCGTGGAAGGCATCGTCGGCGCGGTGGAAGGCTTCCTCCTGGCCGGCTTCGGCCGTCTCGCGCTGGCGCTGGACGATGGCGCGCAGTTCCATGATCTGGCTCTCGCTCGCCTTTTCGGTGGCGGCCCTGACGGTGACCGCTTCCAGCGCCTGACGCGCGATGATCGCTTCGCGCACGTCTGAAAACGGGATGCGCGCGACGAAGGTGCCCGACTTGGGGATAACGTCGACGAGGCGATCCCGCGCCAGCCTGAGTACCGCCTCGCGCACCGGCGTACGGCTGATGCCGTAGCGCTGGGTAATCTCTCGTTCGAGGACGGGCGTGCCCGGCACCATTTTCATCGAGATGATGGCCTCGAGCAGATCGCGATAGACGAGCTGCGAGTTCTTCGGCGCGTCCGGCAGGCGCGCCTGGCTGGTCATTTTCGGCGGCGCGTTGCGCGCCCGCGGCTTGCGCTTTTGGGTTTTCCGGTCCGGGGTCGATCCCGCCTGGATGCCTCGCACTGACACAATCGCCTTCCTGTCTGCATCGTGGGTCCGAACAAGGCTGCTTGTCGCATGTCGCAAGCCCTGCTGCGACCCCGTTCACTGCCGAACTGCAGCGGCAGGTCGGTCCCGCGCGCAGGGTTCGCCTATTGCGAGCGGACCAATTCTAGTATATCAGATATATCTTGTATACTAGGTAACCCGGGCGCGACGTCGGGGCGGCTCGCGCCCGCCCAGGCAAAGGGAGGAGAGAATGATTGCCAAGACCATCAGGCTGGCGGCAATCGCCGCAGCCTTCGTCGTGGTTTCGCTGAGCGGCGCCTACGCCGTCGATCTCAAATGGGCGCACGTCTATGCGGAGAGCACGGCGTTCCATAAGTGGTCGGTGTGGGCGGCCGACGAGATCAAGAAGAAGACGGACGGGCGGGTGAACATCGCCGTCTATCCGAATTCGTCGCTGGGCAACGAGTTCGGACATCAACGAGGGGCTCAGCATCGGATCGGTCGACATCATCTATACCGGCCCGAACTTCGCCGAGCGCGACTATGGTCCGATCGCGATTTCCGACTACCCGTTCATGCTCAAGAACTACGATCACTGGAAGGCCTATCGCGACAGCGATCTGTTCAAGGAACTGAGCGCCGGCTATCAGCAGGCGACCGGCAACGAGGTCGTCGCGCTCACCTGGTACGGCTACCGCCACGTGACCTCGAATTTCCCGATCCTCAAGCCGGAGGACATGAAGGGCCTCAAAATCCGGGTGCCGAACTCGCCGATGATGCAGATGTTCCCGAAAGCGGTTGGCGCCAACCCGACCCCGATCGCCTTCGCCGAAGTCTATCTCGCCTTGCAGCAGAAGGTGGTTGATGCCGAGGAGAACCCGCTGCCGACCATTCAGGCGATGAAGTTCTTTGAGGTCCAGTCGAACATCAACCTGACCGGCCATATCGGCAACTCGCTGCTCATCATTGTGTCCGGCCCGGCCATGGCCAAGATCGGTGCCGATGCCGACACCGTCCGCGCCGTCCTCAAGGAAGCCGCGGCGGGCGCCGCCGACGAGACCAACCAGCAGGAGCAGGACCTGGTCAAGTGGTTCGAGGACAAGGGCATCAAGGTCAACGTGGTCGACAAGGCTCCGTTCCAGAAGGCCATGATGCCGGTAGTGACCGATCCCTCGCAGGTTCCCTACACGCTCGACCAGTACAATCGCCTGCAGGCGCTGGCGCAGTAGGCGAGGTCTCGCCCGGGGGACGAAATGGCCCACCAAGAGGGTGCAAGCGAAGGGCGCGCCGCCGGCGCGCCCGAATTCGCGTTTGAAGACGAGAAGACCGACCTGTCCGACATCTCATGGGTCGATGCGCCGGGCATCCTGATGTTCTGGCTGCTGGCGATCATCGTCTTCCTGCAGTTCTTCACGCGCTACGTGCTCAACAACTCGCTGTCGTGGACCGAAGAAACGGCCCGCTATTTCCTCATCCTGGTCTGCTTCCTGGGCTCGGTCAGCGCCATGCGGCGGGGCAGCCACATCATGATCGAGTTCTTCATCCGTGCGCTGCCGCCCTGGCTCGGCAAGGCCATGGCGGTCGTCTCCGCGCTCATCACCGTGGTCTTTCTGGCGGCGATGACCTGGATCGGCGTCGAACTGACCCAGAAGACACGGCAGAAGATGATCTCACTGCCGGTGCCCAAGTCCTGGATCTACTGGGTCTGCGTCGTCGCCCTCGGCGCCATGGCAATTTACGCCGCCATGTGGCTGTGGCGGCGCATCCGGTCGAGCCCGCAAGAGATCGTCGCGTCGATCGAAGAGGGCTTCACGTCCGACTGAAGACCAGACGCCATGTCGATCCTTGTCATGATCCTGCTGCTGCTGGCCCTCATGGTGATCGGGGTGCCGGTGGCGCTCGCGCTGGCGTTGTCGTCGCTCGCCTTCGTCATCACCAATGGCATGCCGCCGATCATCGTGCTCGCCAACATGGTCAACGGCATCAATTCCTTTCCGCTGATCGCGGTACCGTTCTTCATTCTCGCCGGCAACCTGATGAACAGTGCCGGCATCACCTCGCGCATCTTCGCCTTCGCCCGCGCCGCAGTCGGCTGGATGCACGGCGGCCTGGGCCATGTGAACGTCGGCGCCAGCGTCATCTTCGCCGGCATGTCAGGCGCCGCCGTTGCCGATGCCGGGGGCCTCGGCAATATCGAAATCAAGGCGATGCGCGATGCCGGATACGATACCGACTTCGCCGTCGGCATCACCGCCGCCTCGTCGACCATCGGCCCCATCATCCCGCCGTCGCTGCCACTGGTCATCTACGGCGTCATCGCCGACACCTCGATCGGCAAGCTGTTCACCGCCGGCATCGTTCCCGGCCTGATGATGGCGCTGTCGCTGATGATCATGGTCGCCTTCTATGCCAAGCGCCGGAAATACCCGCGCGACCAGGCATTCTCCGTTGGGCGGCTCGTCACCTCCTTCTTCTATGCCTTCCTGCCGTTGATGACCCCGGTCATCATCATCGGCGGCATCATGTTCGGCGTCGTCACGCCGACCGAGGCCGCCATCGCGGCCGTGGTCTATTCATTGTTCCTCGGCCTCGTCGTCTACCGCACGCTCGACTGGAAGAAACTGATGCGGGTGTCGATGGACACCGTGGAGACGACGGCGACGGTGATGCTGATCGTCGCCGCCTCGTCGGTCTTCGCCTGGATTCTGACGGCCAATCAGGCGGCGCCGAAGTTTTCGGCGGCGATGCTGACGATCACCAGCAATCCGGTCGCGCTGATGCTCATCATCACCGTGATCGTGCTGGTGATCGGCTGCTTCATGGAGACGATTGCCGCCATCACCATCCTGACCCCGGTGCTGCTGCCGGTCGCGGTCGGCCTCGGCGTCGACCCGGTGCATTTCGGCATCATCATGATCCTCAACCTGATGATCGGGCTGCTGACGCCGCCGGTCGGCATGGTTCTCTATGTGCTGTCGAAAGTGGCCAAGGTGCCGTTCGAACGCTGCGTCATGGCGACGGCGCCGTTCCTGGTTCCGCTCGTCGTCGTGCTGCTGCTGCTGACCTTCGTGCCGGAACTCACCATGTGGCTGCCGACGCACCTGTATCGATAGGCCCGGTTCGAGCAGGGACGTCCGCGGTCGGGAATCACCTCCGCGGCATTTGGGACGGTCCGGTCGGCGCGCTCGAATCGGAAAAAGAAAACTTCCAGGGTAGTGATCGCCCTTGGCGCGGGTGGAGCGATATTTCGCCGGAAAACAGCGAAATCGTCCCCATGCGCATCCAAAAAAACCCGGCCCGGACTTGTCCGAGGTCAAATTGCATTCTTCGAATGTGTGCTCTTCTGCGCCCGGAAATTGAAGCTCACCAGTCCCGGTGACCCCGCCGGTCGCCACCCGGCCATCAGGGGAGGGGGGCTGGAGAAAGGGGACGCATTTCGATGAGTGCAACGGCCAGGCCGATCGGGCTCTTTGCAACGCTCCTGCTGTTCTGGGTGCTGCTCAACGGCTCACTTGCCATCGAGTCGGTGGCCATCGGCGTGCTCGTCGCCGGCTTTGTCGCCATCGCCCTCAGCGCGAACCTCTCCTATCTCTCCGGCTACCGCTTCACGCCCGCATCGCTGACGGCAACCGTCCTCTACGTCGGTTATTTCCTCGTCCAGCTGGTCAAGTCGAACATCGCCATGGCGACGATCGTGCTGACGCCCACGCTGCCGGTCCGGCCAGCGATCGTCAGGGTACGCACGGGCCTGAAGAATCCGATCGCCCGGCTGCTGCTTGCCAATTCCATCACGCTCACGCCCGGCACGCTCTCCGTCGAGATGAAGGGCGAGTGGCTCTACATCCACTGGGTTGTCGCCGAGGCGACCGAAGCCGAGGCCGCCACCCGCGCCATTGCCGCCGGCTTCGAACGCTATCTGGAGGTCATGTATGGTTGATCTGTTGCTGACCCTTGCCGGGGTTGCGGTGGCGGTGGCCTTCGTGC
>CAVVPK010000031.1:0-27012 GCA_963750065.1 uncultured Alphaproteobacteria bacterium | reverse complement strand
TTCTTCGCGCTCTATGAGGCGGGCAAGTTGGCCGTCCCCGGGCCGGACGCGGCGGCTGAGCTTTACGGCGTCACGCAGGCTGTGTGCGATGCCGCCGGCCTGCCGGCCTACGAGATCTCCAACCACGCCGCACCCGGCGCCGAGTGCCGGCACAATCTCGTCTACTGGCGTTATGGCGAATATGCCGGCGTCGGTCCCGGTGCCCACGGCCGGCTGAGACAGGCCGACGGGCGCCATGCGCTGGCCACCGAACGGGTGCCCGAAAAGTGGCTGGAAAAGGTCGAGGCCTGGGGCGACGGGCTCGTGGTCGACGATCTGCTGACGGCGGAAGAGGAGGGCGACGAGATGCTGCTCATGGGCCTCCGCCTGGCGGAGGGCATCGACCTCGAGCGCTATGGCCGCCTTGCCGGCCGCGTGCTCGATCCGGCGCGCCTCAACGACCTGCTCGCCAACGGCATGGTCGAGCGCGCCGCCGACGGCCGCCTGCGCGCCACGCGTGCCGGCTTCTACGTTCTGGACGCGGTCGTCGCCGACCTGGCGGCGTGAAAGCGCCTCAGGTGCCCGACCGGGTGAAGGTCCGCGGTGCCGGCGAGACGAGCACCGCCTTACCGTTGTTGATCTGATAAACCGCGAGGCTGCGCTGGTTGAGCCCGTTCGACAGGAAGCGGAAGGCGCCGTCGAGACCGATATAGCCGCTCGGATTGGTCAGCGTCGCCTGCGCGAAGCGGCTGTCGCCAAAGCGGGCGGTGAGCCCGGCGGCCAGGCTCACCGCGTCATAGGCGAGCGTTGCCGTGCGGCTCGGTGCGGCGCCGAAAGCGGCCTGGTAGCGCTGGGCGAATCCGGCGAAGCCGGTATTGTCGGGTGCCGGATAGAGGGCGCCGTTCAGGGTCGATTCACGCGCCACGGCCGGGTCGTCCCACTGGCCGCTGCCGAGATAGGTGATCTTGTTGGAGTTGACGCCGGCCGCGGCCATGATCTGGGCCAGGAACGGTGCCTCCTGCGCGCCGCCGGGCATGAACACGGCATCGACCGTGCCGGATTTGACCAGGGTGGCGATCGCCGTCGCCTTGGCCTGCATCACGGTCTTGTCGAGGGCGTAGCGCTCGACCGACATCACCCGGCCGCGCGCATTGGCGACGGCTCGCTGCAGGGCCGCTTCCACGATCGTGCCATAGGCGCTGTCGGGCAGCAGGGCCGCGAACGAGCGCCGGCCCTTGGAGGCGGCATAGCTGATGATTCGGTCGACATCGCCTTGCGGCAGGAAGCTCAACAGATAGACCCCGGCCGACGCCTTGCTGGTGTCGGTGGAGAAGGCGACCACCGGCACGCCCGAGGCCTTGGCCACCTGTGCCACGGCTGTTACCGACTGGGCGAAAAGCGGACCGATGATCAGCTCGGCACCTTGCGAGATGGCGGCAGTGGCCGCAGCCTGCGCGCCGTCGATCGTGCCGCGGTCGTCCTTGACCAGCACCTGGATGCCGGCGGTCTTGAAATCGCGGATGGCGAGATCGGCCGCGTTCTTCAGGTCCTGGGCGATCTGGCCGGCATTGCCGTTTGCCGACAGCGGCAACAGCAGGCCGACCTTGACCGACCCGGTACCGAGCACCTCGCCGGTGACCGGCTGATTGCCGCCGCCGCCGAAACCAAAGCCGCCGCCACCGCCGCCCGGCCCGACGCCGGTGCAGGCAGCAACAAACAAGACCGAAACCAGGGCGGCGGCCTTACCCACCGTCCTGAGGCCAGAACGCACAAAATTTTCGCGAGACAAGAAATTCTCCCCTGCTCGCCCCAGAGCCGGTAAAACCCGGCAAATCATAGGCCTAAACCACAGCCTGTCAAAATTTCATCACCGCGCCCTGCGAGCCGAGTGGCGCCGGATGACGGTCTGGAAAAAGCGGCAGCGATATGGCGGAACGTGGGAGCGACCGGTTCTTCACCATCGACGGGCACCGCCTGGCGGCCCGTGCGCCGGAACCAGGCCTCCATGTCGTCGCCACGCCAATCGGCAATCTCGGCGACATCTCGCTGCGGGCGCTCAGGACGCTGGCCGCTGCCGATGTGATCGCCTGCGAGGACACGCGGGTGACGGCGGTGCTTCTGCGACACTATGGCATCGAGACCCCGCTCTTCGCCTATCACGACCACAATGCGGCGCGGCAACGGCCGAAGCTGCTGGATGCACTGGCCGGCGGCAAGGTGGTGGCGCTGGTCAGCGACGCCGGCACGCCGCTGATCTCCGATCCCGGCTACAAGCTGGTCAGGGAAGCCCGCGAGGCCGGTCACGCGGTCGTGCCGGTGCCCGGCGCCTCGGCGCTTCTGGCCGGCCTCGTCGCTTCCGGCCTGCCCACCGATGCCTTCCTCTTCACCGGCTTCCTGGCGCCGAAATCCACCGCCCGCCGAAATCGCCTCAGCGAGCTCAAGGCAGTGCCGGCGACGCTGGTCTTCTACGAGACCGGCCCACGGCTGGCCGCCGCCCTTGCCGACATGACGGAGGTTCTGTCGGGCGATCGGTCGGCAGCGATCGCCCGCGAGTTGACCAAGACCTTCGAGACGGTGCGCACCGGCACGCTTCGGTCGCTGGCTGAAGCCTATGCGGCCGAAGACCCGCCCAGGGGCGAGATCGTCGTTATGGTCGGGCCGCCGATTGCCGAACTCCCTTCGGCCGAGGATGCCGATCGCCTGCTCGCCGAACTGCTCAAGGACAAGCCGCTCAGCCAGGCCGTCGCCGAAGCAGCGTCGCTCACCGGCCTCAAGCGCCGCGACCTCTATAGCCGGGCGCTGGCCCTCAAGGACCGGGATGGCACGGCGTGAGGACGTCGCCCGGCGCAGTGCCGAGCGTCGCGGCCGCCGCGCCGAGACGCTGGCCGCCTGGGTTCTGCGCCTGAAGGGCTACCGCATCCTCGCCCGCCGCTACCGCACGCCGGTCGGCGAGATCGACCTCATCGCCCGCCGCGGCCGCCTGATTGTTTTCGTCGAGGTCAAGCAGCGTGCGAATCTTGCCGAAGCGGTCGACGCCGTGACTCCGGCGACCCGCCGGCGCATTGCCCGTGCCGCCTCGCTCTGGCTTGCCGTCCATCCGGCCGCCGCTACCCTTGATCTTCGCTTCGACGTCATCATCTGCGTGTCTCACCGCCTGCCGCGCCATATCAGGCATGCGTTCGACGCCGAGGGTGCGGCGTGATATGGCACCCGGCTTTCGAAGCCGGAAAGCGAACCCGGAAACCGACAAGATGCCCCTGAAAGTTGCCGTCCAGATGGACCACATCGCGCGGATCACGATCCGCGGCGATTCGACCTTCGCGCTGATGCTGGAGGCCCAGAAGCGCGGCCACAGCCTCTATCACTACACGCCGGAGCGGCTGGCCATGCGCGACGGCCGGGTGGGCGCGACCGTCGAGCCGGTTTCGGTGCGCGACAGCGAGGGCGACCACTACACGCTCGGCCCTTCCGATTTCGTCGATCTGTCGACCTTCGACGTGGTGCTTCTGCGCCAGGACCCGCCCTTCGACCTCGCCTATATCACCACCACCCATCTGCTCGAGCGCATCCATCCTGAGACCCTGGTGGTCAACGATCCGGTGAGCGTGCGCAACGCGCCGGAGAAGCTGCTGGTCACCGAGTTCGCCGCGCTCAATCCGCCCACCCTCATCACCCGCGATCGCGCCCGCATCGCCGCCTTTCGCGAGGAACATGGCGACATCATCATCAAGCCGCTCTACGGCGCCGGCGGCGCCGGCGTCTTCCGTATCACCGGCGGCGACGAGAACCTGCTCGCGCTCCTCGAAATGTTCGAGGGCGCCTTCCGCGAGCCCTTCGTCGTCCAGCGCTACCTGCCCGAGGTGCGCCAGGGCGACAAGCGCATCATCCTGGTCGAGGGCGAGCCCGCCGGCGTCATCAACCGCGTCCCGGCGGTCGGCGAGGCGCGCTCCAACATGCATGTCGGCGGCCGCGCCGAAGCGGCCGAATTGAGCGCCCGCGACAAGGAAATCTGCGCGACAATAGGCCCGCGCCTGCGCGAACTCGGCCTCACCTTCGTCGGCATCGACGTCATCGGCGACTGGCTCACCGAGATCAACGTCACCTCGCCGACCGGCATCCGCGAGGTCAAGCGCTTCGGCGGCGTCGATATCGCCGTACTCCTCTGGGATGCCATCGAGAAGCGGCGAAAGGGTTGATGACCCGGCGGCTCACCACCATCGGCTTCGATGCCGACGATACGCTCTGGCAAAACGAGCAATTCTACGGGCTGACCAAGTCGCGTTTCGCAACCGCGCTTGCCGGCTACGCCGAGCCGGACGCGCTCTCGGCTGAGCTCAACGAGACCGAGCGCCGTAACCTCGGCCAGTACGGTTTCGGCATCAAGGGCTTCACCCTGTCGATGATCGAGACCGCGATCCGGGCGACCGACGGCGCCGTGCCGGCGTCGGTCATCGCCGAGATCCTTGAGGCCGGCCGCGAAATGCTCTCCCACCCGGTGGAAACCCTGCCGCATGTGCGCGAGACGCTTGAGCGCCTCGCCGGCACCTACCGCCTGGTGATGATCACCAAGGGCGACCTCTTCGACCAGGAGCGCAAGCTCGCCGAATCCGGCCTCGGCGACTTCTTCGAAGCCGTCGAGATCGTCAGCGACAAGGATGTCGGCACCTATCAGCGCATCTTCGCCCGCCACGGCGACGGGCCCGAGCACGCCATGATGGTCGGCAATTCGCTGAAATCAGATATCGTTCCCGCCATCGCGGCCGGAAGCTGGGGCGTCTACATCCCCCACGATCTCAACTGGGTCCTGGAGCATGCCGAGGAGCCGGTCTCCTCGCCGCGTTACCGGCGCCTGGAGCACCTCGGCGAATTGTCCGCGCTCATCGCCGAGGTCGGGTGAGAGCGCCCACAACCGCGTTCACGTATTGTTCTTGACTGACGGTTGCAGCCTCCGCTAAGCTTCGCCTTGCGGCAGTTGGGGCAGGCGCATGGTCTCTCACGTCACCACCGTGGCCTTTCAGGGCATCGAGGCGGTTCCCGTCGATGTCCAGGTGCAGATCGTTCCCGGCCTGCCGCGCTTCATCATCGTCGGCCTGCCCGACAAGGCGGTGGCCGAGAGCGGCGAAAGGGTGCGCAGCGCGCTCCATGCCTCCGGCCTGTCGCTGCCGGCCAAGCGCATCATCGTCAATCTCGCCCCGGCCGATCTTCCCAAGGAAGGCAGCCATTACGACCTGCCCATCGCGCTCGCCTTGATGGCCGCGATCGGCGCCGTTCCCGGCGATCAGCTCGGCGATTTCGTCGCCTTGGGCGAATTGTCGCTGGACGGCACCATCGCACCCGTCGCCGGCGTGCTGCCGGCGGCGATTGCCGCCAATGCGCGAGGGGCGGGGCTCATCTGCCCCGCCGCCTCCGGCCCCGAAGCCGCCTGGGCGAGCGGCGACATGGCGATCCTCAGCCCCCGCAGCCTGATCGCCATCGCCAATCATTTCCGCGGCACCCAGGTCCTGTCGCGGCCGGAGGCCGGCATTGCCGAGGCCAGTGATGCGCTGCCCGACCTTGCCGATATTAAGGGTCAGGAAACCGCCAAGCGGGCGCTGGAAGTCGCCGCTGCCGGCGGCCACAACCTATTGATGGTCGGCCCGCCCGGCGCCGGCAAGTCGATGCTGGCCAGCCGCCTGCCGTCGATCCTGCCGCCGCTTGCGCCTGAAGAGCTTCTCGAAGTCTCCATGATCGCCTCGGTCGCCGGCGAGATCGCCAATGGCAGGCTCACCCGCCGCCGGCCCTTCCGCGCTCCGCACCATTCCGCCTCCATGGCGGCCATGGTCGGCGGCGGCATGCGCGCCCGGCCGGGCGAGGTCTCGCTTGCCCATCACGGCGTGCTCTTCCTCGACGAGTTTCCCGAATTCACCCCGCAGGTGCTCGATTCGCTCCGCCAGCCGCTGGAAAGCGGCGAGAGCGTCATCGCCCGCGCCAACTACCGCATCTCCTATCCGGCGGTGATCCAGTTGATCGCCGCCATGAATCCCTGCCGCTGCGGCATGGCCGGCGAGCCCGGCCATGTCTGCCGGCGCGGGCCCCGCTGCATCGAGGATTATCAGGCGCGCATTTCCGGGCCGCTGCTCGACCGTATCGATCTCAGGATCGACGTGCCGGCGGTCTCCGCCGCGGATCTCATCTTGCCGGCGCCGGCCGAATCCTCTTCCGCCGTGGCCGAGCGCATCGCCGCGGCCCGTGCCGTCCAGCGCGACCGCTTCGCTGCAATGGGCCTCGATAAGGTGCGCACCAATGCCCAGTGCGCGCCCTCGCTGATCGAGCAGGTGGCCGCACCCGATGCCGCCGCCTCGGCGCTGTTGCGTCAGGCGGCGGAGGCCATGCGCCTGTCGGCCCGCGGCTATCACCGGGTGCTCAAGGTCGCCCGCACGCTCGCCGATCTCGACGGCGCCGATTCTGTCGGCCGCATCCATCTTGCCGAGGCACTCTCCTACCGCGCCGTCGGCGAGCGGCTTGCCGCGGCGGCATAGGCGCTTTTCGTCAAGCATTTCGAAAGCTTGCGCGTCCACTCTGGCGGAACTTTCGCGCCGGCGCCCTGCCGGTGCGTCCGTTCGAGCGTCAAGACGATGGTGCGACCGCAAACTGACAGTGCCGAGGGTGCCGCCTCCGAGGCCCGCCCGCCCGAGCGGCTGAAAGCCGACGAGCTGGCAGCGTCGCCGATTTCCGCGCCGCACCGGGTCGCCGCCGGTCTCTTCGCCTTCGCTGCGGGGTTTGGCGTTCTCGCCGCTTCGGCCGTCGCCTGGACGATGCCGCCGCTGGCGCCGTTCATCGCGCCCGCGGTGGTGCTGCTCGGTGCCGTCGCCCTGTGGGGCGCGGCCCATGCCGACCACGAGCGTCTTGCCGGCGACCTCACCCATCTTGCCCAGGAGAACCGGCGCCTGGCCGAAAAGGTCGAGCAGCTGTCGGATGTCGCCTGGGAGCTGCACGAGAGCGACGAGCGCTATCGCAGCCTCACCGAAGCCCGCCAGCGGGCCGAGGCCGCCAATCAGGCGAAGTCGCGCGTGCTTGCCACCGTCAGCCATGAGTTCCGCACGCCGCTCAACGGCATCCTCGGCCTCACCGGCCTGCTCATGGAGACGCCGCTGACGCCGGATCAGGAGACTTATGCCCGCGCCGTGCATTCCTCCGGCGAGGCGCTCTTGGCGCTGGTCGACGACATGCTCGATTTCTCACGCATCGAGGCCGGCCGCCTCGAGCTGCGCCCGTCGCCGACCGATGTCGAATCGCTGCTGCAGGAGATCGCCGAACTGCTTGCCGCCCGCGCCCACGCCAAGGGCATCGACATTGCCACGGACGTCGCCCGCGCTCTGCCGGCGGCGGTGATGGTCGATGCCGCGCGCCTGCGCCAGGTGCTCATCAACCTTGCCGGCAACGGGGTGAAATTCACCGAGACCGGCGGCGTCACGCTCGGCGTTCATGTCGCGGACCGGCCGTCCACGGATCGCGTCGGGCTCACTTTCAGCGTTGCCGATACCGGCCCGGGCATCGCGCCGGAAGAGACCGAACGCCTCTTCGGCGAGTTCGAGCAGTCAGATTCGGCGCTCACCCGCCGTCATGGCGGCGCCGGGCTGGGGCTGGCCATCTCGCGCCGCATCGTGCACCAGATGGGCGGCGAGCTGACGGTGGCGCCGACGGCAGGCGGCGGCTCGCTGTTCCGGTTCACGCTCGCGCTCGATGTTGTCGCTTCAGGCGCGGAGAAGGTCGCAGCCGACGGCGAGGCCCTTGCCGGCCGCGCGGTCCTCATCGTCGCGCCGTCCGGTGCCGAACCGCCGGTACTGGCCCGTCATCTCACCGATAGCGGCGTGGCTGCCCGCCTGGTAGGCAGCGCCAACGAGGCGGCCGCCGTCATCGGCGCCGCCACGGCCGCCGGCCAGCCGCACGATGCCGTTCTGATCGATGCCCGCATGATGCCCGATGCCGCGACCGCGCTGGCGCGCATCCGCGAGGCCGCCGGCCGCCGCGTCCCGGCGGCGGTGCTCATCGAGCCCGGCCGCCGCGGCGATATCGAGCGCTTACGCGAGGCCGGCTTCGACGCCTATCTCGTGCGTCCGGTGCGGCGCGCCTCTCTCACCCGCATCGTCGGCGAGATCGTCGCCGGCGACGGCAGTTTTCGCGTCGACCCGAGCGATGCCCGGCCGCGTCAGAAGGCGCCTTTGCGCCGGGCGGGCGCGCCACTCTGCGTGCTGCTGGCCGAAGACAACGAGATCAACGCTCTGCTGGCGCGCGCCGTTCTGGAGGGGCTCGGCCATGAAGTGACCGAAGTGCGCGACGGGCTCGCCGCCGTCCAGGCTGCGACCGGGCGCAAAGGCGGATATGACGTCATCCTCATGGACCTGCACATGCCGGGCCTCGATGGCCTGGCGGCAGTGCGTGCCATCCGCGATCACGAGCGCGACCACGCCACGCCGCCCGCTGCGATCCTCGCTGTCACCGCGGACGTGCTGGCCGAGACGCGCACTGCGGCCCGCGCTGCCGGTATCGATACCGTTCTGGAAAAACCGATGACCCCGGATGCGCTCCGCCAGGCTCTGGCCGAAGTGGCCGCCCGGGACGCCGCCTGACGGCAGCTATTCGCCGCCTTCTCCGGTCGTTTCGCTGGCTTCTGCGACCGGTGCGTCCGCCTGCGGCTCAGGCGCCGCCGCGGGTCTGGGTTTCTTGACCACCGAAACCAGCGCCGGCCGCAGCACGCGGTCGGCGATGGCGTAGCCGGCCTGAATCTCCTCGGCCACCATCCCCGGCTGGGCATCGGGCACGTCCACCTCGAACATCGCCTGATGGAAGCTGGGGTCGAATTTCAGCCCCTTGGTTTCCACCCGCGTGACGCCGAACTTGGTCAGCGACTGCTCCAGCCCGCGCTCGGTCATCTCGACGCCCTCAATCAGCGCGTCCAGCGCCTGGTCGCCGCTGCCGCGGCTCTCCTTGGGCACCGCCTCGATCGCGCGGCGCAGATTGTCGGCCACCGTCAGCATGTCGCGGGCAAACGAGGCGATCGCATATTGCCGCTGGTCGGCGACCTCGCGCTCGGTGCGCTTGCGCAGATTTTCCATCTCCGCCAGCGTACGCAAGAGCTTGTCCTTCATGTCCGCAATCTCGGCCTGAAGCGCCGCCTTCTGGTCGACCGCCGGTTGGGCGGGACGCGCATCGTTCGCTGCCACCGGCGCCTCGGCAGGCGGCTCATCCGGCTGCTTGTCGGGCGCGGTCGGGGTTTCGTCGGCCATCATCCGTTCCATGCACATTATCGGTTCGGGGTTCGGTCCCGTATGTCATGCGCCGCGCCGCAAAAATCAAGCGGCAGGCGGGTTTTAGATACGCCGCAGGGCAACCTTTTCGATGGCGTGGTCGCGGCCCTTGGTGAGGATCAGGTCGGCCCGCGGCCGCGTCGGCAGGATGTTATCGAACAGGTTGACCAGGTTGATTCGCGTCCACAGGCTGAGCGCGATTTCCTCCGCTTCCTTGTCGGAAAGCGCCGCATAGCGGTGGAAATAGGATTTCGGGTCCTGGAAGGCCGTGCCGCGCAGGCTGAGGAAGCGCTCCACATACCAGCGCCGCACCTCCGCCTCGTCGGCGTCGAGATAGATGGAGAAATCGAAATAGTCGGAGACGAAGGGCGCCACCCGCCCGTCGCGCGGCAGGCGCGACGTCTGCAGCACGTTCAGCCCTTCCAGGATGAGGATGTCCGGCCGGTCGACGCTGATCATCTCGCCGGCCACGATGTCATAGGTGAGGTGCGAATAGACCGGCGCGGTGACGTGCGCCTTGCCGGCCTTGATGTCGCGCAGAAAGCCAAGCAGCGCCGCCAGGTCGTAGCTCTCCGGAAAGCCCTTGCGCTCCATCAGCCCCTCGCGCTGGAGGTCCGCGTTGGAGAGCAGGAAGCCGTCGGTGGTGACCAGATCGACCTTGGGCGTGTTCGGCCAGCGGGTAAGCAGCGCCCTGAGCACGCGTGCCATGGTCGATTTGCCCACCGCCACCGATCCGGCGATGGCAATGATGAACGGCGTCACTCCGTCGTTGGTGCCAAGGAAGGTGCGGGTCGCCTGGTGCAGCCCCTGCGAGGCGCCGACATAGAGGCTGAGCAGGCGCGACAGCGGCAGATAGATCTCGACCACGTCGTTGAGCGAGATCGGGTCGTTCAGGCCGCGCAGGCGCGTCAGGTCGTCGGCGGAGAGCGTCATCGGCGTGTCGGCGCGCAGCGTCGCCCATTCCGCCCGGGTGAACTTCCGGTGCGGCGACAGGTCCGGTGCGAGCGGCACGTCCATCACACCTGCTTTTTCCCGCGCGCCGCCTTTTCGGCAAGCCCGCTCTGGCCGGTGCGCCTTTCGAGCTCAGCCATCACGTCGCTCAGCTCCACGCCGCCCGCCTTCAGCATCACCATGAGATGGTAGAGCACATCGGCCGCCTCCGCCGTCAGCGCCGCCTTGTCGCCGCTTACCGCCGCCAGTGCCGCCTCGATCGCCTCCTCGCCGAACTTCTTGGCCGTCTGCTGGACGCCCCTGGAGAGCAGCTTGGCCGTATAGGACGACTCCGGGTCGGCCGCACCGGCACGCTCCGCAATGATGTCCGCCAGATCGGCAAGGGTGAATTCGCTCATCGGTTTCCTCAGCCGTCGAGACGCACCGGCACGCCGAAGGCGGCCATGTGCTCCTTCGCCTGGCGGATGGTGAAGGTGCCGAAGTGGAATATGGAGGCCGCCAGCACGGCGGAAGCGTGGCCTTCGGTCACGCCCTCGACCAGATGGTCGAGAGTGCCGACGCCCCCCGAAGCCACCACCGGCACCGGTACCGCATCGGCGATCATGCGGGTCAGCGCCAGGTCGAAACCGTCCTTGGTGCCGTCGCGGTCCATTGAGGTGAGCAGGATCTCGCCCGCGCCGAGCTTGGCTACCTCCTCGGCATAGGCGACCGCGTCGATGCCGGTCGGGTTGCGCCCACCATGGGTGAACACCTCGAAGCGCGGCTGATCGCCGGCACGATTCACCCGTTTGGCGTCGATGGCGACCACGATCGCCTGCGCCCCGAACTTCTCGCTGGCCTCGGCCACGATGTGCCGGTTGAAGACCGCCGCGGTGTTGATCGACACCTTGTCGGCACCGGCCAACATCAGTGCGCGCACGTCCTCCACGGTACGTACGCCACCACCGACCGTCACAGGCATGAAGCACTGCTCGGCGGTGCGCGCCACTACGTCGAGGAGGATGGCGCGCTCCTCGTGGCTGGCGGTTATGTCGAGGAAGCACAGCTCGTCGGCGCCGGCTTCGTCATAGGCACGCGCGGCCTCCACCGGGTCGCCGGCATCGGTCAGGTCGACGAAGCGCACGCCTTTCACGACGCGGCCGTCCTTGACGTCGAGGCAGGGGATGACGCGGGTCTTCAGCATGACAGATGCTCCGCAAGCCGGGTGACGATGCGGATCGCCGCTGCCACCACCTTGCGATCGGGATCGACCGAAGGGTCGTAGGCCGTCAGTGCCGCCGCGCGCAATGGCAAATGGTCGGCAACGGCCGCCACCGCCGACAAGACGGCGTCGATCGAAGGCCCGCCGCCGGCCGCATATTCGTTGACGGTGAGGGCGGCCGCATCGTGGACATCGAGGTCGAGGTGCAGATAGGCCGCATCGACTTTGCCGGCAAGATCGGCGAGCGCCGGCCCAAGTGTCCCTTCCAGCCCGTCGGCCGGAACAAGAGCCATCGCCGAATCCCTCACCGCCTGCCTTTCGCCCGGATCGAAATCGCGGGAGCCTACCAGGATCACACAATCCTCCGGGATCGGCGCAAAGCCCTCGATCGTCCGCGCCATGCCCTTCCAGCAGCGGCCGGTGAGTGCCGCCATGCCCATACCGTCGAGGAACCCGGAATCGGAGCTTTCCGGCGTGTTGAAGTCGGCGTGGGCGTCGAACCAGACGACACCGCGGCGTGCGCCGCCCATGCCGGTGGCCGTCCCCAGGCAGGAGATGCAATTGCCGGCGATCACGACGGGAAAGGCACCGTCACGACGCGCCGCCCTGACGGCCGCGCCAAGTGCCGCCGCCACCGAGAAGGCGGTCGCGATCTCGCGCGGAAACCGCTCTGCCACCGTGACAACGGTTTCCTCAACAGCGTGGCCGGCAGCCGCCAGCTGCGCGGCCAGGCCGGCTTCGCGCAGCACCAGTGGCCCGCGACCGAGCCGGCGCCCGAAGTGGCCGCTGTCATACGGCACGTAGATGAGGGCGAGCTTCATCTCTCACGCGGCCTCCCGCTCGCTGATGAGCTTGAGCGCCGCCTTGCCGGGTCGAGCCGCCCGTCATAGAGGGCGCGGCCGGCAATGGCGCCTTCCAGGATGGTGCAGTCGGGTTGGAGCAGCCGCTCGATATCCGCAAGCGATGCCAGCCCGCCGGAAGCGATGACCGGAATCTTGACCGCCCGGGCGAGCTTCAGAGTGGCCGAAATGTTCAGGCCCTTGAGCAGCCCGTCGCGCTCGATGTCGGTGTAGACGATCGCCGCCACCCCGGCGTCCTCGAAGCGGCGGGCGAGCTGGACGGCGTCCATTTCGGTCGTCTCAGCCCAGCCCTTGACGGCGACGCGGCCGCCGCGGGCGTCGATGCCGACGGCCACCCGGCCCGGAAAGGCGCGCGCCGCTTGCCTGACCAGCTCCGGGTCGTTGACCGCCACCGTGCCCAGGATGACACGCGCGATGCCCCGTTCGAGCCACCCCTCGATGGCCTTGAGATCGCGGATGCCGCCGCCGAGCTGCACCGGCACTTGCGTGGCCGCCAGGATCGCGTCGACCGCCGCACCGTTTACCGAGCGGCCCGCGAAGGCGCCGTTGAGGTCGACCACATGCAGGCGCTGGAAGCCGGCTTCGGCAAAGGCGCGCGCCTGGGCCGCCGGATCGCGGTTGAAGGTGGTCGCCTGGCGCCATGTCGCCCTGTACGAGGCGGACGCATTCACCATCCTTCAGGTCGATGGCAGGAAACAGGATCACGGCGCCCACTCCAGGAAATTGGCGATCAGCCTGAGGCCGAGCTTCTGGCTTTTCTCGGGGTGAAACTGGGTGCCGGCGATGGTGCCGCGCGCCACGATCGCGGTCACCGGCCCACCATAGTCGGCCACCGCAATGACGTCGTCCTCGCGTTCGGCGACTAGGTGGAAGCCGTGCAGGAAATAGGCGTGCCAGCCCTCGGGACCGAGCGCGATGCCGTCGAACAGGGGGTGCCGGCTCATCGCCGTCAGCGTGTTCCAGCCCATGTGCGGAACTTTCAGCGCCGGATCGTCCGGTTCCACCGCGCGCACTTCGCCCGGAATGCGGTCGAGCCCGGGCGTCACGGCGTGCTCGACGCCGCGCGTGGCCAAGAGCTGCATGCCGACGCAGATGCCGAGGAACGGCCGGCCGCGCCTATCGATCGTCTCGTCGATCGCGGCGATCATGCCGGGGATCGCGTCGAGATTGCGCTTGCAGTCGGCAAAGGCGCCGTCGCCCGGCAGCACGACGCGGTCGGCGCGGGCGACGACCTCCGGATCGGCGGTGATGATGACGTCCTCGCTCACGCCCCTCTCGGCAATGGCGTGCTGGAAGGCCTTTTCGGCCGAGCGCAGGTTGCCGGCGCCGTAGTCGATGATGGCGACGCTCATGCCATGCCTCCCGGCGCCGGGAAGAGGCCGATCACATCACCGGTCTCGGCGGCGTCTTTGACGGGCTCCGGCGGCCTGGCCTGCGCTTCCGCCGCTGCGCTCGCCGTGCCGGCTTGGGCCCACGGCTGGGTGCCATCGGCCTCAGCGCCGGGCGGCGGTTCGCTCGCTGCGGGCGCCGGCGCCGGCGGGTGAGGGGGCTGCCACTGATTGAAGAAGCGCAGCTCGGCTTCGTCACGCCGCCCTTCCGCCACGCCGACGAGGTCGTAACCGCGAGCAGAGAGTTTCCAGCGCCTGAGCGCATTGCCCTCCAGTGCGAAGAGCAGGTGCATCAGCACCAGCGTCACCCAGGGTAGCGGCCCGCCGACCTTGGATCCGATGACGCTGACGACGAGGCTTGCCGCCACATAGAGCGCCAAGACCAGCCACATGCGGCGGACGAGCAGCCACAGCTCCGGGATGAACAGGGCCGGCCAGCAAAAGCCGTCCTTGACGAAGACGAAGCGCACCGGGTCCGGCGCGGCCTCGCCGGGCTCAAGCGGCGGTGCGAAGACGGTGTAAAGCGGCATCTTCTGCTGGCACCTCTAGCCGGTCAGGCTGCCCTTGGTCGACGGCACGGCCTTCGGCTGCCGCGGGTCGATGGCGACCGCGGCACGCAAGGCGCGCGCCAGTGCCTTGAAGCAGGTCTCGGCGATGTGGTGGTTGTTGCGGCCATAGAGATTCTCGATATGCAACGTGATCCCGGCGTTCTGGGCAAAGGCTTGGAAGAACTCGCGGAAAAGCTCGCTGTCCATGGCGCCGATCTTGCCGCGCGTGAAGGTCACCTTCCATACCAGGTACGGCCGCCCGGAAATGTCGATTGCCACGCGCGTCATCGCCTCGTCCATCGGCAGATGCACGTCGGCATAGCGGGTGATGCCCTTCATGTCGCCGAGCGCCTGGCGGATCGCTGCCCCGAGCGCGATCCCGACATCCTCCACCGTGTGGTGCTGATCGACGTCGAGGTCGCCCTTGGCACGAATCGTCACGTCGATCAGGCTGTGGCGGGCGATCTGCTCCAGCATGTGGTCGAAGAAGCCGACACCGGTGGCGATTTTCGCCTTGCCGGCGCCATCGAGGTCGACGGCCACCGAAATGTCGGTTTCCTTGGTCTTTCGGGTGATGGTGGCCTGACGCATGGGCGCGGATCCTGTTCGAGGCGCCTTGTATCAGGCCCCTGACGCGATTGCCATATTCGCGCGGGCGGCGCGGCGTGGCCGGACTGCGGAAAGGTGCTATAGTGTCATGCTGGCGCCTGCCGGCGCCCTCGCTCCAACATCAACAACACCAAAGACCAGCTTCGGACGCTGTGCCCGGGAACACGCCCGGGACAACCGACGTGCCGCATAGGGAGTTCAGGAAATGGAAAACAAGAATCTGGGCAAGACCGGGCTCAAGGTCAGCGAGCTTTGCCTTGGCGCCATGACCTTCGGCCGTGAAACCGACGAGACGCTGAGCCACCGGATGATGGACCGCTTCGCCGCGGCCGGCGGCAATTTCATAGACACGGCAGACGTCTACAGCGCCGGCGTGTCGGAGGAGATCGTCGGCAGATGGCTGAAGGGCAAGGATCGCGAGGACTATGTGCTCGCCACCAAGGTTCGTTTCGGCACCATGGGCCGGGACAAGGTCAACCGCTCCGGCCTGGCGCGCAAGCATATCGCGGCCGAGGTCGATGCCAGCCTCAAGCGCCTGCAGGTCGACTATATCGACCTCTACCAGGTCCATTGCTGGGATCGCTTCACGCCGCTGGAAGAGACCCTGTCGACGCTTAACGACCTCGTGCGTAACGGCAAGGTCCGCTACATCGGCGCCAGCAACTATTCCGGCTGGCAGCTGCAGAAGGCGATCGATATCTCCAGGGCAAACGGCTGGGAGCCCTTCGTTTCCCTGCAGGCGCTCTACAACCTGCTCGACCGCGAACTGGAGTGGGAGCTGCTGCCGCTCGCCCGCGAGGAGGGCCTCGGCGTGCTGCCGTGGAGCCCGCTCAGGGGTGGCTGGCTGTCGGGCAAGTACCATCGCGGCATGACCGCACCGGTGGCCGGCGCCCGCATCGAGAAGGCCAGCAAGGAAGGCTGGAGCGAGACCTGGGAGCGTTACGCCAACGACTTCACCTGGAGCGTGGTCGACGCACTCGTCGCCATCGCCAAGGAGCGCGGCAAGGAGCCGGCCCAGGTGGCGCTCAACTGGCTCAATCGCCAGCCCGGCGTCACCGCGCCGATCACCGGCGTCCGCAACATGGAGCAGCTCGAGGGCAATCTCGGCGCTACCGGCTGGGCGTTGAGCGATGACGAGGTCAAGCGGCTCAACGAGGTGAGCCACCGTCGGCTGCCCTATCCTTACGACTTCCACGCCAATGCCGGGGCGCGCTGAGCGGCGCGCCTGCCTGGGCGAGATTTGATTCCCCGACGGCGGTCCTTACATAAGCCTGCGCCGGTCGCGCCTTGCGGCCGGCACGAGGGGCCGCCGCGGGGCTTTTACCAAGACCGCTTCGGCCCGCTGGACAAGGACATTTCGCCGTTGAGCAATCACCCGAATTCCGAGCCCTGGCACGGCACGACCATCATCACCGTGCGCAAGGGCGGCAAGGTCGTCATCGCCGGTGATGGCCAGGTTTCCGTCGGCCAGACGGTCATCAAGCACAGCGCCAAGAAGGTTCGCCCGCTCGGCAAGGGCGGCGTGATCGCCGGTTTTGCCGGCGCCACCGCCGATGCCTTCACCCTGTTCGAGCGGCTGGAAGCCAAGCTTGAGCAATATCCCGGCCAGCTCACCCGCGCCTGCGTCGAGCTTGCCAAGGACTGGCGCACCGACCGCTATCTGCGCCGTCTCGAGGCGATGATGCTGGTCGCCGACAAGTCCACCAGCCTGGTTTTGACCGGCACTGGCGACGTGCTGGAACCGGATGGCGGCATTGCCGGCATCGGTTCGGGCGGCAATTATGCGCTCGCCGCCGCCCGCGCGTTGATGGACACCGACAAGTCGGCCGAAGAAATCGCCCGCAAGGCGATGGCGATCGCCGCCGACATCTGCGTCTACACCAATACGAGCGTCACGCTCGAAACCCTCGATTCAGACGTCTAGAGGAGCCGATGGCCACATTCTCCCCCCGGGAAATCGTCTCCGAGCTCGACCGTTTCATCATCGGTCAGAACGACGCCAAGCGCGCCGTCGCCATCGCGCTCAGGAACCGCTGGCGCCGCCAGCAGCTTTCCGGCGCCATGCGCGAGGAGGTGCTGCCCAAGAACATCCTCATGATCGGCCCCACCGGCGTCGGCAAGACCGAGATCTCGCGCCGCCTGGCCAAGCTCGCCGGCGCCCCCTTCATCAAGGTCGAGGCGACCAAGTTCACCGAGGTCGGCTATGTCGGCCGCGACGTCGAACAGATCATCCGCGATCTGGTCGAGGTCGGTATCGGTCTGGTGCGCGAGCGCCGCAGGCAGGAGGTCTCCGCCAAGGCGGAGCTGGCGGCCGAAGAGCGCGTGCTCACTGCCCTCGTCGGTCCTGCGGCAAGCCCGGCGACGCGCGAATCCTTCCGCAAGCGCCTGCGCCAGGGCGAACTCGACGACAAGGAGATCGAGGTCGAGGTTCGCGACACCGGCAACGGCATGCCGCAGTTCGAGATCCCCGGCATGCCCGGCGCCTCCGTCGGCGTCATGAACATCGGCGACATGCTCGGCAAGGCCTTCGGCAACCGCACCAAGACGCGGCGCATTCTGGTGCGCGACTCGCATAGTCTGTTGGTCAACGAGGAGTCGGACAAGCTGCTCGACGACGAGGAGGTGACCCAGGAGGCCATCACCGCGGCGGAGAACGACGGCATCGTCTTCCTCGACGAGATCGACAAGATCTGCGCCCGCGAGGGCCGCTATGGCGGCGATGTCAGCCGCGAGGGCGTCCAGCGCGACCTCTTGCCGCTGCTTGAGGGCACCACGGTGGCAACCAAGTACGGGCCGGTGAAGACCGACCACATCCTGTTCATCGCCTCCGGTGCCTTCCACCTCGCCAAGCCGTCGGACCTGCTGCCCGAACTGCAGGGGCGGCTGCCCATCCGGGTCGAGCTGTCGGCGCTCACACGAGAGGATTTCGTCCGCATCCTCACCGAGACCGAGGCCAGCCTCATCAAGCAGTATGTCGCCCTGATGGAGACCGAGGGCGTCACGCTCGCCATCACCGACGACGCCATCGATTCGATCGCTTCCATCGCGGTTGCCGTCAATGCCAGCGTCGAGAACATCGGCGCGCGGCGCCTGCA
The DNA here is from genome assembly GCA_963750065.1 of uncultured Alphaproteobacteria bacterium. Lineage (GTDB taxonomy): Bacteria > Pseudomonadota > Alphaproteobacteria > Rhizobiales > Kaistiaceae > CAVSRC01. Next base: position 9,094 of record CAVVPK010000031.1, on the reverse strand, counting down.
GACGGTGATGGAGCGGGTGCTCGACGAGATCAGCTTTGCGGCCTCGGACCGCGGCGGCGACACGGTCACCGTCGACGCCGCTTATGTCGAGGATCACATCGGCGATCTTTCCCGCAACACAGATTTGTCGCGATTCATCCTCTAGGGTGAGCGCCGGGAATCGACGGCCGGCGGCGGCTTCAACTCCGCCACCGGCCCCATTATGATCCCCCGCCGATAAAGGCCGGAAAGCGGCCATGCCTCTTGAGAGATGACCGCTTGATGCCGCGATTCCGACCGTTTCTCCGCCTCGCTTTGCTCCTGCCTGTCCTCCTGTTCCCGGCCGTCCAGCCGGTCGTGGCAAAAGCCGAGGTCATCGTCGTGCCGCCGGGCAACCGCTCCGCCACGCAGCCGCCCATCTCGACCAGCTCGGTCATCCGCACCGCCGAGACCAACGGCACCTTCGACGAGAAATATCGCGCCGTTTACAAGCAGCTCGCCAGCGACCGGCAACTGATCCAGAAGATCGAGAAGGCCGCCGCGGTCTACGGCATCGACCCCGTCCACATGATCGGCGCCATCGTCGGCGAGCACACCTACAACGTCGACGTGATGGACACGCTGCAGGGCTACTACGTCAAGGCGCTGTCCTATCTCGGCGCCAAGCTCAACTTCACCTATGACGGCGAGGACGTGCGCGATTTCGTCAAGCGCCCGCAATTCGCCGCCTGCGCCGATGCCGCTGACGATTACGACCTGTGGAACTGCCGTGAGGACGTCTGGCGCGCCAAGTTCAAAGGCAAGACCGTCGACGGCAAGGCCTTCCCCAACGACCGTTTCCAGCGCGTCTTCTTCCAGCCCTACTTTGCCGGCCAGACCTTCGGCCTCGGCCAGCTCAGCCCGCTCACCGCGCTCAGCGTTTCCGATATGGTCGCCGCCAAGAGCGGCCTGCCGCCGCTCGACCTCAACCACCCCAACGAGATCTATCACGCGGTGATGGACCCCGACATGTCGCTCGACTACATGGCGGCCATCATCGCTCACGACATCCAGGCCTACCGGCAGATCGCCGGTTTCGATATTTCGGACAATCCCGGCATTACCGCCACGCTCTACAATCTCGGCGATGCCGCCGACCGGGCCCGCGTTCTGGCGGTGGCAAACCGCAAGCGCCGGGCCCAAGGCCTCGCGATCGTCTATCCGCGCGAGAACTATTACGGCTGGCTGGTGAACGCCCGCCTCGCCGAATTGCGCAAGCTGCTCTAGCCGGGCGACCGCTGGGCCCGCCGCAGCCGCACCAGCAGCGCCCCGGCGCCGCCATGCGCCCGCCCGGCCTCGTCGAAGCCGACCACCACCGGCCGGAGCTCGTGCGCGGCAAGCCAGATCGGTACCAGGCGGCGCAGGATGCCGCGCGTTCCCTCGCCGTCGCCGCCGTTTCTGCCCTTGCCGGTGATCACCAGCACCAGCTTTGCGCCGGAGGCCTGAGCCCCGTACAGGAAATCGAGCAGTCGGCTATGGGCCGCCGCCTGGGTCATGCCGTGCAAGTCGATGCGTGCATCGATGGAAAGTGCCCCGCGGTTGACGCGGCTGAGCGTCCGTCGGTCGAGGGTGGCAAGCGCTGGCGGCCGCGGCGGCTTCGGCTTTGCCGGCGGCGCCGGCGGGCGCGGGGCAGGGGCCGGCTTATCGGGTTTCTTGGGCGCCGGCGTCGCTTCGTCGGGCTTGTCTGCGACCGGTGGTTTGGGCCTCAGCGGCGCCACCGAGCGCGTGACGGTCTGCCACAGCGCCATGTCCTCGTCCGAGGGCGGCGGTTTGCGGCGGCTCAAGAGGCTGACCCCGCCGGATCGAGCACGATGAAGCGCCCCTCGGCGCGCATCGCGCCGGCCACCGCTCCGGCCGCCTCGCCCGAGCCGAAGAAGATGTCGCCGCGCGCCGGCCCGACGATCGCCGAACCGGTATCCTGGGCGATCATGAGCCGGCTAAATGGTTTGCCGTCGGGCAGGGCGGTCTCCACCCAGATCGGCAGGTGGAAGCTGTGCATCAGCCGGTCGACGGCGAGGCTCCTGCCGGGGGTGAGCGGCACCTTGGCCGCCGCCACCGGCCCCAGCGCTCCATCGTCCACCGGCGCCTCGCGGAAGAAGATATAGGAGCGGTTCTCGGCCATGATCGCCGTAGCCTCTTGCCGGTTTGCGGCCAGCCATGCGCGGATCGCCGGCATGGTCGCGGTGCCCGGCGCCAGCGCGCCGTGTTCCACCAGCACCCTGCCGATGGGCGTATAGGGATGGCCGCTCTTGGCGGCATAGGTAACGCGCATCGTGCTGCCGTCGGTCAGCCGCACCCGCGCTGCCCCCTGGATGTGTATGAAGAAGGCATCGACGGGGTCGTTGAGCCACACCAGTTCGAGCCCGTTTTCGTCAAGCGCGCCGGCCATGATCGCGGCGCGATCGGCATATTCGCTGAAGCCGTCCTTGGTCCTGCGGGCGAAGCGCAGCGCCGGGTCGAGGCCCGGCGGCGGGTCGGCCGGGTCGAATTCGACCAGGTCGTCGGGCCGCGCCAATAGCGGCACGGTGAAGTCCGCCGTGCGGCACCGCGAGCCGGTCACGTCCGGTTCGTAATAGCCGGTGAAGAAGGCGTGTCCCGACGGCGGCACCACGGCGCGCGGGGCGAACGCGGTCTCGAAGAAGGCCCGCGCGTCGCCGGCGGAGAGCGTCTCCGGCAGGGCTGCGGCCCGCGCCAGCACGGCGGCCAGCGCGTCGGCGTCGATGCCCAGCGCGCGCCGTTTCGGCGGGTGGTTGGCACGCACGGCGGCGCTCCGCCGCAGGGCGGCGAAGGCCGCCGCGTGGTCGTCCTCCGGCCAGCCGGGAAGATCCGAAAACGCAAGTGGAATCAAACGGGTATCTACCGCGGCGTGCGCCGTGTCGCCCATGGCCGCCGTCTCCGCCGCTTACCCGTCAGCCCCAGGAATCAGTCGACCAATTCGGTCGCCACCAGCTTCCAGTTGGGATCGCGCGTATTGGCCTCACGCTCGAACGTCCAGATATCGGTCACATCGCCGACATGGGTCGGATCACCGTCGACCACGGCGCCGTCCTTGTTGTGGGTCGCTGACACCAGCTTGGAGAGGAAGCGCACGGTCACCTGCACGGTGGCACCTTTCACCCCGGCTTTGGTGATTTCGGCCTTGTCGATGCCGACGAACTTGAACTCGATGGTCTCGCCGCGGGCTTCGCGCTCGCTGATGGCGCCGACGAAGCCGTCATAGACGTCGCGGCTCAAGAGCTGCTTGAGCGTCTTGCGGTCGCCCTCGGCGAAGGCGGTGACCACCATTTCATAGGCGCCCTTGGCGCCGCCCAGGAACGCGTCGGGGTCGAACGACCGATCGGCGGTGGCAACCGCCTTCAGCGCCTCGTGCAGGCTCGAGCCGGCGGGAGCGGCGGTCTTGATGCGCTCGTCGACATTGGCAGTGGCGTTCGCCGCGGCGGCCTCCGGCGACGGCGCTCGCCGCGCCGGCAGGTCGATCACCTTGTCGCTGTCCTTACCGGCCGGGGGTTCGCGGCGCGCATAGGGGTCGAAGGGCGGTCTCTCGGTCCCGGTTCGCTTGCCCAGCACGTTGCGCAGGCGCAGGAAGACGACGACCGCGATGGCCAGGAAGATGACGGTTGTTATGTCCATGAAGCTGTTCATGTCTCGGCGGTGTCCTGGCGCTGGACGGAGCCACTTTGCCCGAAATCGAGGGGGAAAGCGATTATTACAATGTAGGCAAGCCCGGGCGGTGTTGCGAGTGGGTCTCCGGCTTGTAACCGGCGCGCCTGCGTGTTAGCCCAGCCGCGCCCTCAAGGCACGAGGTTTCCACGGGAGTAGTCAATGGCCGACGTCGGCAGCAACGGACAGGAAGGCGTGGCAGCCAGCCAGCCGAGCATCAGCGTTATCGCTCAATATGTGAAGGACCTGTCCTTTGAAAACCCGGGCGCACCGGCAACCCTCAGGCCGCAGGGCGCCGCGCCCAATATCAGCGTCTCGGTGGGTGTCCAGCCGCGCCCGCTGGCCGACAACGATATCGAGGTCGAGCTGCGCCTCGAGGCGCGCGCCATCGACGGCGAAACCACGCTTTTCGCCATCGAGCTGGTCTATGCCGGCGTGTTCCGCCTGACCAACGTCACCCAGGAGACGGTCAACCCGATCATGCTGATCGAGTGCCCGCGCCTGCTTTTCCCCTTCGCCCGCCAGATCATCTCCGACGCCAGCCGCGACGGCGGTTTTCCGCCGCTTCTGCTCGACCCGATCGATTTCGCCCAGCTCTATCGGCAGCGCATGGTCGATCCCGGTGCCGGCGGCGCGGCTCCCGAGCCTCCGGCCTCGACCAACTGAGCCGCTGACGGCCGCGGCAGGCGGCCGCCCCGCCAGATTCTCTAGATCGCGAAGCCGGCGGCCCGCGCCACGTCGCTGAGCGTGGCGGCCGGCCTTGGCCCGATATGGCCGATCACCTCCGATGCGGCCAGCGTTCCCAGCCGCCCGGCGTCGCTGAGCGCCATGCCGCGGGCGATGCCGAACAGGAACCCGGCGGCGAACAGGTCGCCCGCCCCGGTCAGGTCGACCACCGCCTCGACCGGCGTCGCCGGGACCTTGGTTATGGCTTCCGGCGTCACCACCAGGGCGCCCTCGGCACCGATGGTGATCGCGGCCAGCGCACAGTCGGCGGCCAGCGCCGCGACCGCCGTGTCGGTGTCGGCGGTCTCGTAGAGCGAGCGCACCTCCGAATCGTTTGCGAGCAGGATGTCGACCGTGTGCGAGCGGATGAGATCGAGGAATTCCGCCCGGAAGCGGTCGACGCAGAACGCATCCGATAGCGACAGCGAAACCTTGCGGCCAGCGCCATGGGCGATTTCCGCGGCGCGGACGAAGCCGCGTTTGGCCTCCGGCGGGTCCCACAGATAGCCCTCGAGATAGGTGATCGCCGCGCGGCCGACGATGTCGGCGTCGATGTCGCCGGGGCCGAGCGCCTGGCAGGCGCCAAGATAGGTGTTCATCGTCCGCTCGCCGTCCGGCGTGATCAGGATCATCGAGCGTGCCGTGGGCATCGCCCCGGTCAGCGGCGCGGTGGCAAAATGCACCCCCGTCGCCTGCATGTCGTGACGGTAGATGGCGCCGAAGGCGTCATCGGCGACCTTGCCGATGAAGGCGGCGCGTCCGCCGAGCGACGCGACGCCCGCCGCGGTGTTGCCCGCCGAGCCACCCGAAGCCTCGATGGCCGGCCCCATATGGGCATAGAGCGTGTCGGCCCGTTCGGCGTCGATCAGGTGCATGGTGCTCTTGGAGAGGCCCTCGCGCACGAGGAAGTCGTCCTCGGTGCTCGCCAGGATGTCGACAATGGCATTGCCGATACCGAGCACGTCGAAGTCTGCCTGGGCCATGAAACCTCTGGTCTGTCAGGGAAAACGGGTAGGAAGCGGGCGCGACTATAGCCGCGACACGAACGCGCGCAACCGGAGCCGCAGCGTCACAGCGTCTTGGCGGGATAGGCGCAGAGATCGGCGATCAGGCAGGTGGCGCAGTCGGGTTTGCGCGCCTTGCAGGTATAGCGCCCATGCAGGATCAGCCAGTGGTGCGCGTGGTGCCGGTAGGCGTCGGGGACGCGGGCTTCCAGCGCCTGCTCTACGGCCAAAGGGTCGCGGCCGGGCGCGATTGCCGTGCGATTGGCGACCCGGAAGATGTGCGTGTCGACCGCCATGGTCGGTTGGCCGAAGGCGACGTTGAGCACCACATTGGCCGTCTTGCGGCCGACGCCAGGCAGCGTCTCCAGCGCCTCGCGGCTCTCTGGCACCTGTCCGCCAAAGTTGGCGATGAGCTTTTCCGACAGCGCGATCAGGTTCTTCGCCTTGGTGCGGAAGAGGCCGATGGTGCGGATCAGCTCGGTCACCTTGTCGAGGCCGAGCGCCACCATCTTCTCAGGCGTATCGGCGAGCGCGAAGAGCGCCGGCGTCGCCTTGTTGACGCCGGCATCGGTCGCCTGCGCCGAGAGCACCACGGCGACCAGCAGTGTGTAAGGGCTGGAATAGGCGAGTTCGCTCTTCGGCTCCGGCTGGACGGAAGCGAAACGGCGGAAGATCTCAGCCACCTTGGCCGCCGACAGGCCCGGTTGCGCCCCGGGCTGCGCCTCCGCCTTCGCCTTGGTCTTTGCGGCTGGCTTGGCCATCTCTAGCTGCGCTCGGCGACCGTGAAGGCGTCGGCGCCGATCGCCAGCGCCACGCCGCAGCTCACCAGGATGAGCCCGATGAGGAAGATGCGCACGGCCCGGTCATAGCGGGCCCGCTCCAGCGAATTCGGATGTAGCAGCGTGGCGAGCGCGACGAGTTCGAAGATGATGCCGGCCGCCAGCGGCACCACGCCGATGAGGTCGTGCAGCTGCCAGGGCAGGGGGTTTGCCGCCCAGGCGGTCAGGAAGGTCAGCGAGAAGCCGGTCAGCACGCCGACAGCGGTGACGCTGCCGTTGCGGAAGATCGCCTCGATTTTCTGCCGCTCCGGTTCCGGGTCGCTCATCGCCAGCCCCGCTTCCCTGGATGCGTGCCTCTTGCCAACGCGGCTGAAGCAGCTAACTTTTCTTTGGAATCACAATAAAGAAAGCCCATGGACACAGCCACGCTCCCGTTTCACGCGCCCGAAACCGTCGTCTTCTCGGCGGTTCTGCGTCCGCACCGCTCGCTCTCCCCGCACGGCTTCGGCGTCCTGATGGCGGCGATTGCGCTCTGTTCCTTCTTCGTCGGCTTCGCCTTCTGGCTTATGGGCGCCTGGCCGGTGGTCGGCTTCTGCGGCCTCGACGTGCTGCTGATCCAGCTTGCCTTCCATCTGAACTTCCGTGATGCGCGTGCCGTCGAGGAGGTCCACCTGACGCACGAGCGCCTCTCCATCACCCAGATATCACCGAAAGGCGAAGCGCGGGAGACCGGCTTCAACCCTTACTGGGCGCGGCTCGAAGTCGAGCGCCAGCCGGAGATCGGCGTGACCGCGCTCAGGATCGCGTCCCATGGCGCGCGTCTGGCCGTCGGTGCCTTTCTGCCGCCGGTCGAGCGCGAGAGCTTCGCCGCCGCCCTGTCGGCCGCCTTGGCCAAGGTGCGCGCCGGGTAGGGCCTTCCCCCCTGACCTTGCAAGAATCGGGTGGCCGCCGCTGCCGCCCGTGCCTACATCGGGTCTATCCTGCCCAAGGAGAGACCGCGATGGACCTTGCGATCATGACCAGCCCCGCAACCGATGCCCGGCGCGCCCGACCCATCGACGTCACGGTGCCTGACTACGAGATCGTCTGCCGGGCGATTGCCTTCATCTCCCGGCGCTGGCGCGAGCAGCCGTCGCTGGAGCGCATCGCCGCCCATGTCGGCATGAAGCCGCTGGCTCTGCAGCGCCTGTTCACCCGCTGGGCCGGCCTGTCGCCCAAGGGCTTCGTCCAGGCGCTGACGCTGGATCACGCCCGTACGCTCTTGACCAACTCGGCCTCCGTGCTCGACGCCGCTTATGAGGTCGGTCTGTCCGGCCCCGGCCGGCTGCACGATCTCTTCGTCACCCACGAGGCGATGACGCCGGGCGCCTACAAGGCGCGCGGCGAGGGCCTCACCATGCGCTACGGCTTCCACGCCTCGCCCTTCGGCGCCGCGCTGGTCATGGTCACCGATCGCGGGCTCGCCGGCCTGGCCTTTGCCGATCCGGGCAAGGAGGCGGCGGCACTCGCCGACATGCAGGCGCGCTGGCCGCACGCAGCTTACGTCGAGGATGTCGAGGCCACCGAGCCGACCGCCCGGCGCATCTTCGATCCCGCCACCTGGCGGCCGGACCGGCCGCTCAGGATCGTCATGATCGGCTCGGATTTCGAGCTCAGCGTGTGGGAGACCCTGCTCAAGCTGCCGCTCGGCACCGCCACCACCTATTCCGACATCGCCGCCCATATCGGCCGGCCCACCGCGGCGCGGGCGGTCGGCACGGCGGTCGGTCGAAACCCGATCTCCTTCGTCGTGCCCTGTCACCGCGTGCTCGGCAAGAACGGCAACCTCACCGGCTACCACTGGGGCCTCACCCGCAAGCAGGCGATCCTCGGCTGGGAAGCGGGCGTCTCGGGAAAGAGCCCGGACTAGATAGTTGCCAAAGTCAACGAGTTCGTTGACAATGGCAACTTATGGAGCTTGTCGCCGCAGAAACCGCAGATACCGTTGACGCGGTCCGCCGCTTCAACCGGTTCTACACCAGCCGCATCGGCGTGCTCGATGAGCACCTGCTGGAAAGCCCGTTCTCGCTCGCCGAAGCCCGCCTGCTCTACGAGCTCGCCCATCGTGACGGCCCGTCGGCAGCCGAGCTGTCCCGCGCTCTCGGCCTCGATCCGGGCTTTCTCAGCCGCACCCTGAAGAAGTTCGAAAAGGCCGGGCTGATCGCCCGCTCGGCCGTCGCCGGCGATGGTCGCTTGAGCCGCATCGACCTGACCGAGGCCGGCCGCGAAGCCTATGCGCCGCTCGACCGGCGATCGGCCGAGGCTGTCGCCGGCATGGTGGCGCCGCTTGACGGCCACGACCGCACCCGGCTCGTCTCGGCGCTCGCCACCGCCGAAAGCCTGCTCTCCGGCGCGCCACGTGCGGCCCCGGCTCTGGTGCTGCGCCGCCTTGAGCCCGGCGATATCGGCTGGATCATCCACCGCCAGGGTGTGCTCTATGCTGAGGAATACGGCTGGGACGAGACCTATGAGGGTCTGGTCGCCGAGATCCTTGCCGCCTTCGTCCGGACCTTCGACGCCCGGCGCGAGCGCGCCTGGATCGCCGAGATGGACGGACAGATCGTCGGCTCCATCTTCCTCGTCCGCCAGGACGATGCGGTTGCCAAGCTGCGCCTGCTCTATGTCGAGCCGGCGGCGCGCGGCCTCGGCCTCGGGCGGCGGCTGGTCGATGAGGTGATCGCCTTTGCCCGCGGCAAGGGCTATCGCACGCTCACCCTGTGGACCAACGACGTGCTGGCGTCCGCCCGCCGCATCTATGAGGCGGCGGGCTTCCGTCTCGTCGCCCAGGGCCGCCAACGGAACTTCGGCAAGGACCTTGTCGGCCAGACCTGGGAGCTGACGCTGTAGCGCCTCAGCCGGCGAGCACGT
>CAVVPK010000030.1:0-124160 GCA_963750065.1 uncultured Alphaproteobacteria bacterium | reverse complement strand
GGAGGATGATCTCCTCTCCGCTCACTTTCGATTCCGGTCGGTCGGTTCCGTTCACTGTCATTCCATTGACCTCAGTCGCCGAGATAGGCATCGAGAACGAGCGGGTCGACCTGGACCTCGGCCGGCGTCCCCATGGCGATCTTCGTCCCGCGGTCGAGAACGATCACGGGATCGCATAGCCGCATGACCAGTTGCATGTCGTGCTCGACAATGAGGAAGGTCACCCCTTCCTTGTTCCGGGCGCGGATGTGGTACTCCATGGTGTTGATCATCACCGGATTGACGCCGGCGGTCGGCTCGTCGAGCAGGACCAGCTTCGGCCGGCTCATCAGAACCGCGGCAAACTCCAGAAGCTTGCGCTGGCCGTAGGAAAGATCGGCGGCCGGCAGATCGGCGAGGCCGGAGAGGCGGAACTCCTCCAGCATGTCGTGCGCCCGCCGCCGGTCGCTCCCGGTCAGCCTGGCACCGAACAGGCCGCGCCAGGAGTGCCCCGCGGCAACCACCAGGTTCTCCTCGACAGTGAGCTCCGGGAAGATGCGCGCCTGCTGGAAGGTGCGCGACAGCCCCTGCCGGTAGAGCCGGCCGGGGTCCGGCTTGTCCAATCGGTGGCCGTCGAAGCGGATGACGCCCTCGTCGCACTTGAGATAGCCGGTGATGATGTTGAAGGCGGTAGTCTTGCCCGACCCGTTCGGTCCGATGAGTGCCGTGATGGTGCCTTCCTCGACCGTGAAGCTGCAATCATCGACGGCATGGACGCCGCCGAAATGCTTGCACAGCCGGTCGACTTCGAGAAGCGCGGTCATCGTTCTGCCACCTGCAGGTCGTCGATCGTGCCGGCATTGGCGGCAGCGTTTTTGCGCGCCTTCCGCCCGCGCAGGCGATCGGTGATCGTCGGCAGGATGCCGCGCGGCAGGAGCAGCATGATGATCAGGAAGATCGCGGCATAGGCCAGCAGATAGACCTGGCTGGCGCCGAACTGGTAGGCGAAGGTCTGCTGCGCCGGTATCAGGATGAAGGCCCCGATGACCGGTCCCCATAGTGTCGCCCGTCCGCCGAGAAACGTCATCAGCACCATGCCGATGGTGACCAGGGGATCGACGGCGAACTGTGGATAGACGAAGCCGACGTAATAGGCCCACACCCCGCCGATCATCGCCGTGATGCCGACACTGAAGGCGAAGGCGATCAGCTTGACCCCGGTGACGCGCACGCCGACGCCCTCCGCCTTGTCCTCGTCGGCGCGCACGGCGAGCAGCGACAGGCCGATCTTGGAGCGGCGGAAGTAGAACGAGACGGCCATGGCCACAGCGAGCAGCGCCAGCATGGCGAAGTAGAACGGCCGGTTGTAGGTGTCGGTCGGGAAGGGCGGGATGGCGACCGCCTTGCCCTGGGCGCCGTCGGTGATGCCGCGCAGGTTGTAGGCCAGGGTCTGGGCGATGAAGAGCAGGGTGATGGTGACGATGGCGAAGACATCGGCGCGGGTGCGCATGGCGATCCAGCCGATGGGCACGCTGACGAGCGCGGCCCCGATGCCGATCGCCGGAAGCAGGAGGAAGGGCCCGTAGCCGTTGCCGACGCTGTTCTCGAAGACGATTGCCACGGCATAGGCGCCGATGCCGAAGAAGGCGGCATGGCCGAGGGAAGGATAGCCGGCGTAGCCGCCGAGCAGGTTCCACGCGCTCGCCAGACCCGCATACATGAGCGTGAAGATCAGCATGTTCAGGATCCACTGCGGCCCGACGACGAAGGGCAGCAGCGTGAAGGCGCCGAAGAAGACGACGGCGCGGATCACTCCCGCGGCCCTCATATCGCACCCCGCATGCGGGTGCCGAAGAGCCCTTCCGGGCGCAGCAGCAGCACGAGAAGCAGCACCACGAAGAAGGCAAAATCCGACCAGATGGGAGAAAAGAGCATGGCGATGACCGCCGAACCGACGCCCATGATCAAGGCGGCGATGACAGATCCGCCGATACTGCCCAGGCCGCCGAGCACGACGATGGTGAGCAGGCGGCTTATCAGATCGTAGTGGCTGCCCGGATTGAACGGCGAGATGAGGCCGAACACGGCGCCCGAGGCGGCCGCCGTCGCGGTGCCCAGCCCGAAGCCGAATGCGGCGACCATCTTGGCGTTGACGCCAAGCAATTGGGCCGACATCGGGTTCTGGACCGTGGCGCGAATCGCCCAGCCGAACTTGGTGCGGTGCATGATCAGGTAAAGGATGCCGAGCATCGCCAGCGACAGCAGGAAGGCATAGAAGCGGACGGCGTTCACCTGATAGCCGAACACCGTCCAGCTGAAGTTCTCGTAGCCGGGCTGGATCGATCGAAACGTGGTGGCATAGGCGAGCGCCAGCAGGCCCTCGATGCCGAGCGCAATGGCGAAGGTGACGAGCAGCGAAAGGTGCGCGGCCTCATCGGCGCGCAGCGGCCGCAGCAGCGCCCATTGGACCGCCGCGCCGAGCACGAACAGAATAGGTGTGGTGATCAGGATCGACAGGAACGGGTCGAGCCCGGTCAGGGTGAACAGGCTAAACGTCAGATAGGCCGCCAGGATGACGAAGGCCGCCTGGGCGAGATTGACCACCTTCATGATGCCGAAGATGAGCGTCTGGCCGCTGGCCATGAGGGCATAGACGCCGCCGGTCAGCATGCCGAGGATGACCGCCTGGACCAAAGCGTGCATTGCGCGTCTTTCTGCTCAGACTGGTTTTTGGTTGGCGCGACGCATGCCGGACGAGGGCATGCGTCGCGCTTGTTTCCTAGCCGCCCCAGTTGGGCTTCGGTGCGACCGGTGCGTGCTGGGCCTTGTCCGACGGGAACACCGTGGTGAGCTTGCCGTCGATCCACTGGACCAGCAGATATTCACCCTGCGGCGCGCCATACTTGTCCCAGCTCAGATCGCCCTCGAGCGTCGGCCAGGTCCCCTTGTGCAGGGTCTTGATGATCGTCGCATTGTCGACCTTGCCGGTCTTCTTGGCGACCTGCTCAAGCAGGAGGCCGCAGGAATAGGCCTCGGCGGAGGTCGAATCGATGCCCGAAGCATCGCCGCCGTACTTGGCGATGTAGGCCGCGATAAACTCCTTGCTGCCGGGGGCGGGCGAAGCCGGATACCAGTCGCCGCTGGAGAAGACGCCCGCGACGTTGTCGGCGCCGACCTTGCTGGGGAACTCGGTCGGCGAATTGGCGCCGTTCGACAGGAACAGCCACTTCGGATTGAACTTGAGCTGGATCATCGCCTTGACCTGGGCGAAGGCGTCCAGCGACTGGGTTCCGCCGACGACGACGTCGGGGTTCTTGGCGGCGTAGCCGGCAACGATCGGCGTCAGGTCAGCCAACTCGGCCGGATAGGTCTGGTCGTAGACCGTCTTGATCCCGGCCGCCTCGAACTCCTTCTTGACGTAGTCCGCGATGGGCGCGGCGAACGGATCGTCGAGCTTGGCATAGGCGGCGGTCTTCGGGCGCTCGGCCTTGGGCAGCGAGAGGATGTACTTGGCGAAGATGTCGCCACCCTTCACCACCGGCGCCGGCTGGACGAAGAACAGATTGTCGAGGTGCTGGTCGAAGACCTTCGGTCCACCGCCGGCGGGCTCGATGAAGGCGTAGCCGAAGCGCTTGGCGACGCGCGCCGAGGGAATCGTCAAGAGGCTCGAGAACGGCCCGAAGACGACGTCGACTTTGTCCTGGGTGATGAGATTCTGATAGTTGGTCACCACCTGGTCCGGACTGGAGGCGTCGTTGACGATCTTGATCTCGACCTGGCGGCCGAGAATGCCGCCCGCCTTGTTGACCTGGTCGGCCCACAGTTCGTAGCCGCGCTGCGCGGCCTTGCCGGGATCGGCGAAATCGCCGGTGAGCGACAGCGAAATGCCGATCTTGAGCGGCGGTTCGGCGGCAACGGCCGCGCTTGCGGCGAGCACCGTTGCGGCGGCCGCAGTCGTGAACAGCTTAAGCAGACAGTTCATGCCTTATCCCTCCCTTTGCTTCCTCCCGAGGCGATCGCATCGCCTCCGACATCATTTCTCGATTTCGAGGCCGCTTGGCACGGTCTTGTCTTCACTCGTCAGTGTCATTCCGGCTGCGAGCGCCACCGTCTCGATCAAGGCGGCGAAATCCTGTTGCAGGTAGGCAGACGGATCCGGCTTGTGGGTTGCGGCGCCGAAATGCGCCTGCAGGGCCTCGCGGGTTGCGGCCGTCACCGGCATGGCGACATCGAGCTCGCGCGCGGCGGTGAGCCCGAGGTCGAGGTCCTTCTTCAGCAGCGCCGGCGTGAAGGTGGTTGTGAAATCGAGATTGACCAGCGCCGGCGACTTGTAGCGGGTGAAGATCGAGCCGAGCACGCTGTTGTTGATGAACTCGAGGAAGGCGTGGCGCGGGACGCCCGCCTTCTCGGCGAGCACGGTGATCTCCGACAGGTTCTGGATGACCACGCCGAGCATGACGTTGTGGGCGATCTTGCAGAAGCGCGCCAGCTCGCCCTCGCCGACATAGGCGACGCCGTTGCCGGCGATCGTGTCGAGGTACGGCCGGACAGTGTCGAAGGCGGCGCGCGGCCCCGAGACGACCATGCTGAGCTTGCCCGCCTTGACGGTCTTGCCGTTGCCGCTGACCGGCGAGGCGAGCAGGACCGTGCCATGCTCGGCAAGGCGCTCGCGAATGGAAGCCAACTCGTCGGCGCCGATCGAGGAGCAGTCGACGACGATGCGCGGGCCAGCGCCGGCAGCGCCGTCGATGACGCCGCCTTCTCCGAACAGCACCTGTTCGACATCGGCCGCCGTCGAAACCATGGTGAAGAGGATGTCGACATCGCGGATGTCGGCCGGCTCACCGGCCAGATGGGCGCCCTTGGCGGCAAGCGGTGCGGCCTTGTCGCGCGTCCGGTTCCAGATATGCACCCGGTGACCGGCCGCGAGCAGCCGCTCGGCCATCGGCGATCCCATGCGCCCGATGCCGATCCAGCCGATCCGGTGCTCGTTGTCGTTGCTCATCAAGTCCTCATCCAATGCGTCGCGTGATGGCTTTTCAGTAAGCGTTGGCGATGGGGAGCTCTTCCGCGGGGAAGAGGGAGATGACGCGGCAGCCCTTGTCGGTGACGACGACCTCCTCCTCGATGCGCGCGGCGGAGTAGCCGTCCTTGGCCGGGCAGTAGGTCTCCAGCGCGAAAACCATGCCGGTCTTGATCTCCATCGGTTGCTCGAGCGAGACCAGCCGCGAGATGATCGGCCGCTCGTGCAGCGCCAGGCCGAGGCCGTGGCCGAACTGCAGGCCGAAGGCCGACATCTCGTCGGGGAAGCCGAACTCCTCCGCCTTGGGCCACACCGAGGCGACCGTATCGGTGGAGACGCCCGGCCTGATCAGCGCGATGGCGTTATCGAGCCATTCGCGGCACTGCTTGTAGGCATCGTTCTGGACCGGCGTCGCGCGGCCGACATTGAAGGTGCGGTAGTAGCAGGTGCGGTAGCCCTGATATGACTGCAGGATGTCGAAGAAGGCCTGGTCGCCGGGGCGGATGAGGCGGTCGGTGAAGTTGTGCGGGTGCGGATTGCAACGCTCGCCGGAGATGGCGTTGATCGCCTCGACGTCGTCGGAGCCCATCGAGTAGAGCATCTCGTTGGCCTTGGCGACGATGTCGTTCTCGCGCACCCCGGGCTTAAGCTCCTCGTAGATCATGTGATAGGTGCCGTCGACCATGGCGGCGGCCTGGTTCAAGAGCACGATCTCGTCGATGTTCTTGATCTCGCGGGCGTCGAGCATGACCTGCTGGCCGTCGACGACGTTCATGCCAGCGGCCTGAAGCTCGAACAGCATGGCGGTCTCGACGAGATCGACGCCGACCGGCATCCTGTCGACGCCGGCGCCCTTCAAGAGCGACATGATCTCGCCGGCGTGGCGCTTCATCAGCCCGGCCGAGGGCGGCACGGTGCCGCGCATGCCGAGCATGCCGGCGCGCACATTGTCGGGCGCCAGCCAGTCGCAATAAAGGCGATGGTGGACGGCGGCGGAGCCGAAATCCCATACGATCGGCTCGGCGCCGCGCATCAGCAGGGCAAAGCGGCAGAGCTTGTCGCGCTCCCACTCGCCGATCTTGGTCGAGCTGACATAGCGGATGTTGTTGACGTCGAAGAGGAGCAGCGCGCCGCACTCAGACGCCTCGAGCGCGGCGCGGGCGCGCGCCAGGCGGTAGCGCTGCAGGCGGCGGAAATCGACCCGCCCCTCGAAATCGACATTGGTGTGACCGGGGGCGGGGATCTGGCGGTCCCAGTTCCAGTGCGGCGCCAATGCCTCGGCAGTCGATGCCTCGGCCGCGATCGCCCGCGGGTCAAGCCGCGCTTCGTCCATTGCCTGTCCCCTCCCTCGCAGCTTATTGAGTGCTGCGTTCCGCAAACGATTGCATTTGCTAAGATTGCGCCTGCAATCGTTTGCATATACTATCGCACGGATGCAGGGAGTCAATGATAGAATTTTCGCCAATGACCGAATGCCCCGGCGGAGCGACATGAAATGAGACGGCGCGTCACCCTCAAGGATATTGCAGGACAGGCCGGCGTTCATGTTTCGACGGTCTCGCGGGCCCTCAATCCGGGCACACGCCACCTGATCAGGCCGGAAGTGGTCGACACCATCATGGAGGTCAGCAAGCGCCTCAACTACAGCCCCAACGCCGCCGCGCTGTCGCTGAAGACGAACCGCACCCGATCGATCGGGGTCATCGTTCCCGACATCACCAACCCGGTGTTCCCGCCCATCATCCGCGGCATCGAGGATGCGCTGGCGCAGCACGGTTACCTTGCGGTGCTTGCCAATACGGATGGCGGCCTCGACCAGGAAGCCGAGATCGCCGACCTGCTCCGGGCGCGCGGCGTCGACGGGTTGATCCTGGCCAGCGTCGAGCGCGAGGACGCGACCGTGTCGCGTCTGGCCGCCGACGGAATGCCGATCGTCACCGTCAACCGGCGCGTCGAGGACGATGCGGTGTCGTCAGTCATCAACGACGAGGACAGCGGGATCCTCGATGTGCTCAGCCACCTCGCCGGCCTCGGACACCGGCGCATCGCCAATATCGCCGGCCCGCAGGCGATGTCGACCGGCGTCGAACGCTACCGCGCCTTCGAGCGCCACCGCGCGGCGCTCGGCCTCGACACGGACCCGGCGCTGGTTGCCTTCGCCATCGGCTTCAACGAGGAGGAAGGCGAAGCCTGCACCGAGGAACTGCTGGCACGGCGGGCGGACTTCACCGCGCTGGTGTGCGCCAACGACCGCCTGGCGATCGGCGCCATCGCGGCGCTGCGCCATCACGGCCTCGATTTGCCCGGCGACGTGTCGGTAACCGGCTACAACGACATGCCGCTGGTCGACCGCCTGTCGCCGCCGCTGACCACGGTGCGCATCCAGCAATACGAAGTCGGCTTCGAGGCGGCGGAGATCATCGTCGCCCTTCTCGAAGGCCAGCGGGCCGAACGCCATGCGCGCCATCTGGTGCGTCCGGTCGAGCTGATCGTGCGCGGCTCCACCGCCCCGCCCGCTGCGTCGCGGCGCCAAAACTGACGGGGACGACGGTGCGGCGTCAGGTGGCTGGCGCCGCGTCTGTCCGCGGACGTATCCTCGAGAACCGTCTTGCCCGGCCTGACGGCGTCAGGCTCTTCGCACCAGCCGGACGATGGCGAGCAGAATGATTGCGCCGATTGCCGAGGAGATGATGGCCGCGACAATCCCACCCCCGAGGCTGACGCCAAGCATCGGAAACAGCCATCCCGCTATGATGGCACCGACGACGCCAACGATCAGGTCACCAACCAACCCGAAGCCGCCACCCCGCATCACCTGGCCCGCGAGCCAACCGGCAACGACGCCAACGACGACAAAGATGATCAGATTTTCGACGGTCATTACAGCCTCCTCACGCTGAAATTCGACTGACTATCGGACGTGCGTCGACAACGATCGGCGCTGATTGCCTTGAGGTCCTTCTGCAAGGCAGTTTCCGAGGTCGTAGCCACGGGGAACCCCACCACGGGGTCGCCCCTGCGTTTCGATCACTATCGATGATCTTTGCCGGCGCGGCAGGAACTCGGCAACGCCGGCCTGCACGTGATCGCTGGATCAGCGGCCAAAGCGGAAGAAGAGGGAGAAGTTTGGCCGATCGTACCAGCGACCGTCGCGATACCAGCGCCGGCCGTCATACCAGGCCCCATAGCGATCGTCCCAGCGTGGGCGCGCGATGTAGCCGCTGCGCGGCGGTGACTGCCGGTATACGGTCGTCGGCTGGCGGTAGTAGCTGCCTGAACGGACGTAGCTTGCGGCAATCCAGCCCACATGGCCGCGATAGCTCACGTTGCACCAGCTCGCGCAGCGATAGACTTCCAGGGCAGCACCGGCGGGGACCGACAGGATCCTGCTATATTGGGTGCCGGGCCCCGTGCGCAGGTTGACAGTGCCGGTGGCATGTCCGGAAGCGGCGATTGCCGTGCCCGGTAGCACCGCGGCAGCTGCGAACAATCCCGCGATCATCAGATTCCGAAGAGTGGTCATTCGTCGTCTCCCTACTGGGAAGGCCAATTTTGCGGGAGCAAACGCCTTTGCCCGGTCCGGCGTAAGTTCAATACTGCACACGCAGCATTGCGGGCGCACACGCGAGCCAACGGGCGGATCGCGTGAGCCCCGGCAGATTGCGTGCGCCGTGATTGTCCGGTCGGCTAGTCGTGAACGATGATGTTGAGGAGGGAGGAGTGCACCTTCAGGTCGCCGTTGTACTCGATGAATCCCATCTTCCTGAACTTGTTCATGAAGAGGTTGATGCGGGCGCGCGTTGTCCCCACCCTCGCGGCCAGAACTTCCTGACTGATCTTTGGGATGACCGGCTCGAGCTTTCCATCCTTGCCGAAATTGGCAAGAAGCAGCAGGATTCGGGCCAGCCGCTTCTCGCTCGAATTGAACAACTGATCGACCAGTTCCTCTTCGATCTGGATGTTGCGCGAGAGCAGGTGTGCCGTGAACAACTCCGAGAAGACTGCCTGTTCGTGAAGCAGGCTGACCATTGCGCTCTTTTCTATCCTGACGACTTCAGCCTCTGCCATAGCGACGGCCGAGGCCATGTGGACAGGTTGCCCGGCGAGGCAGCCCTCGCCTAAAAAATCGCCGGCGTGCAGCATCGCGATAACGCCTTCCTTGCCCACTTCAGAGACGACGTTGAGCTGCACCCGGCCGCGCTCGATGTAGAAGACCGCATCGGCGGGATCTCCTTGCCGGAAAATCTCCTGCTTGGGCCGATAGAGTGTCTTGGATCGGCCCACTCCGATCGACGTGATGAGGGAACGAGCGTCCGAGCGGCGCAGTATCGGCCGGCGTCGTTTGGTCTTGTTCGGCGACTTGCTGTCACCGCTCGATCGCGTATCCGGCACAGGGTTCCTCCCACGATGACTGGCAAATGAACCTGGGGGTCGTTTGGTACGCGACTTTCCCCACCGCGCGCGCTGTGCGTTCGATCCGAAACCGGAGCTGCAACACTCCAATGACCGGAGGCCGACCGCAAGTTACCACCGATTGATCGCAACAGTCACCGCGCGTGTCGCGCCATCTGTCGTGCGGCGGATGTCGACAGAGGCCCGTGACGCGCCGGTCGATGCGGCAGGCAGCATTTCCCATGTGCAGTTTTGAACAAGGGGGAATGCCGGAAAGTGTTACCGATATTTCCTCAGGGGCTTTTGCCTCCGAAGAATCAAGCCGGGCGCGGTGGGCCGCCAGCGGCCTATCAGCGTGCGAAGGAATTTATCGATGAACTTGTTGAAAGCCGTGCTTTACGCCGGTGCGGCGGTCGCCCTTCTGGCACCCGCCGCGGCGGGTGCCGCGCCGAAAACGCAGGCGACAACCGTGGTGCAGGCTCAAGCGGAAACCGCCGATGCGGTTGCCACCGCCAAGGCGAAGGTCGAGGCGGCGCGCAAGGCGTTGCTTGAAGCCAAGACCAGCGGACAGGGCATCGAGGAAGCGAAGCAGGCACTTGATGCGGCCTTGAAGGAGATGGCCCAGGCCCAGGCCAATGTCGTGCAAGAGGCGACTCCGCCTGCGGCCGACGCCGCACCTTCGGGCGATCAGCAGCAGCCCGCGGACGCCGCAGCGCCTGCCGCGCTGGAGCCGCCGCCGGTCAATGCCGCCGAGACTCCGCCGCTGCCGAAGAAACGCCCAGCCAACACCGCAGTTCAGCCGCCTGCGGCTCAGGAACAGCCACCCGTGGCCACACAGGCGCCATCGACGGCAAAACCGCCGGCCCCGCTGGGAACAGGCCAAGCTGGCCCGCAAGGACCGACATTCGACCCATCCATGCTCAAGCGGCAGCACCCGAAATTCGGAGAGGCGCCGCCGACTGATGCCAAGGTCAAGCTGCCGACGGATGAGGCTGCGATTCCCAAAGGCGGCGAGATCAATGCCGGCGCCGGCCGCACGATCGTGAAGGAAGCCGACGGCCAGGTTACGGTGCGCCACGACGATGCCAGCCGGTTCGTCCGGCCGGGCGGAAAGGTCAACCAGCAGAAGGGCCCCAACGGCACCCTTACAACGACTGTCGCCCGTCCGGACGGCGCCCAGGTGGTGACCATCAAGGACGCCAGCGGCAACATCCTCCAGCGCTACCGGAAGAACCGGGACGGCAGCGTCGCGGTGCTGATCGGTGCGGTGGAGCCACAGCGTGGCGTGCGTACACCGCCACCGGCGCCGAAGCCGCAGGGGCCATCGGTCACCTTCGATTTCGGCAATCGGTTGCCGCCGTTGCGGCTCACTATCCCACGCAACGACTACATCGTCGAAAGCAGCCGTGCATCACGTCGGCAGCTCGAGCAGACATTCGCAGCGCCGCCGGTGGAACAGGTGGAGCGGTCCTATACCCTGGAGGAGATCCGACGGAGCGACCGTATTCGCAACAAGGTACGCCGTGTTGACTTCGACACCGTGACCTTCGAATTCGGCAGTGCAGTCCTCCCCGACGACCAGATAGCGCAGACGCAGAAGGTCGGCGAGGCCATGCGCGCCGTGCTCGCCACGGACCCGAACCAGGTGTTCCTGATTGAAGGCTATACCGACGCGGTTGGCTCCGATCTCGCCAACCTGGCGCTCTCTGACCGGCGGGCGGAAACGGTCGCCGAAATCCTGACGTACTACTTCGCGATTCCGCCCGAGAATCTCATCACCCAGGGTTATGGCGAACAGTTCCTGAAGATAGCGACTTCCGGCCCCGAACGTCAGAACCGACGCGTGGCATTCCGCAACATCACCCCCCTGATGCGCGTCGGCTCGCAATAGCTGGCGGACCCTATTGCGAGAGAGAGGCGCGCCCGCAATGGCGCGCCTCCCGTCTTTTGGTCAGTGCAATTTCGGACTTCTATTCGTGGCTTTGCGGAAGAAACCGGTCGGACCTTGTCGAATGCCGGCCGGCTGCCGGATCGACCGGCATCGGCGTGACGGCGCCAGACCGGACCACCCCCGAACAACGCCGGGCCGCCGTCGTCACCGTTTCCGCTTGCTTCATCCGGTCGGGGATGCATCCTGCTCGGCTCGTCCTAACTGGTGCTCGCCGCAATGCATCCTGCCGATTGGGCGCTGTTCATCACCGCCTTCGGCAATCTCGGGATAACGTTGCCGGTCGCGGCAATGGCTGCGATCGTGGTGGTGGCGCTGGCGGGCTGGCGGGCTCTGCTTCTATGGGTCGCCGCCATCGTTCTTGCGCTCGGCCTCGTGCTCGTCGCCAAGCTCTTCTTCATTCCCTGCGGCGCGCTGTTTCCGGCACTCGGGATCCACAGCCCGAGCGGCCACGCCGCCAGCGCCGTGGCAATCTATGGTGGGATCGCCGTTCTCATCGGGCGGACGAGCGGGAGGGGGCGGTTCGCGCTTTTCGCAATCCTCGTGCTGGCGGCCGCGCTGGCATCGGCAATCGCCGTTTCGCGGATCGTCATCGGCGTCCATAGCGTGCCCGAAGTGATCTTGGGCAGCCTGATCGGTCTCGCTTCGCCGATCGTCCTGGCGATTGGCGGCCGACTTCTGGATCGCAAGGCCGCCTTGCGCCCGTGGATGGTGGTGCTGCCGCTGCTCCCGATCGTTCTCCTGCGCGGCGTCGACCCCCACGCCGAACAGGCCATCGACGCCACGGCCTACTGGCTCGCTCACCGCCTCGACGTGTGCAGCGTCGGATATCCGGAAGCCACTGCGGATCGGATTCCCTGACGTGGCAGCCTCGCCGCCGGCCCGGCCGGTCTGGCCGCTCTCGCGGAGCCGGTGAGCGTGGCGAATTTGGCGTGAGCTTGCCATTCGACCATAGGTCTCATGGCCTTCGTGCCTTCAGAAGGTCCACCGGACCTTCTGATCCGGACTATCGTCCGGACCGGCTGCGAAGTGGCGCGCCCGAAGGGATTCGAACCCCTGACCCCCAGATTCGTAGATCGAAAACACGACTTCTCATGCCGAAAGATGGGTAACTCAAGGTCACTAAATGCTCGCATTTCCAATAGGTTGATGGCATCATAGCTGGAGATAGCGAACCCCTCAAACACGCCACCTGGCGGTGCCAAAACGGTGCCAAACGCAACGCTCACTGACCTCCAGATAAAGCGCTTGGCTTCACCAACCAAGGGTACGCTGACCTATTGGGACGCGAACGTGAAGGGCCTCGGTCTCCGTGTTTCCCAAGGCGGCACGAAGACATTCATCGTTCTGGTCGGCAGCGGCAAGCGTCAGAAAATCGGCCGGTATCCGACGGTCACGCTTGAAGCGGCAAGGAGGCAGGCAAAGCGCACCCTCGGCGAAATCGCTCTCGGCCGCTACATGCCGAGGAGCATCGGATTTGAGGACGCGCGCGGGCTCTTTCTTGAGGATGTGGAGCGTCGCAACCGTTCCAATACGGCCTACGAATATCGCCGCGTTCTGAGCAAACATTTTGCGTTTGGCAAGAAGCCGCTCAGTGAGATCACAGCACAAGAAATCAGCAGACGCCTTGACCGCCTCAAAGACACCCCCTCCGAAGCGCGCCACGCGCTCACGGCGATCAAGGTGCTGCTTCACTGGGCGGTGCGCCGAGGCTACCTCCTCTACGATCCCAGTGGAGCTCTACAAGCCGCCACGCGCCCCACTAGCAGGGAAAGGGTCCTCACCGACCGAGAACTCGCTGAAGTGCTTGTCAAGGCCGCGAAGGCGTCATCTCCGTACGGCAGGATTGTCATGCTGTTGATCCTGACCGGCCAAAGACGCGGCGAGATCGCGTCGCTGAAATGGTCATACATAGACACTGACGATCGCACGATCACGTTGCCGGCGGAGATCACCAAGAACCGGCGACAACACACATTCCCATTTGGTCAAGGGGTCGTTGATCTTCTTGAAAAAGTGCCCCGCCAGGGCGACTACCTGTTTCCGGCAAGCCGCGAACACGTCCGCGGCAAACCCACGACCGTGTTCAACGGCTGGCCCAAGGCCAAGGCGCAGTTCGACGCGAAACTTGAGAATGTCGAGCCTTGGACGATCCACGACCTCCGGCGCACGTACAGCACCGGCCTGGCATCGCTCGGCATCGCCCAGGTCGTGGTAGAGAAGCTCCTCAATCACGTCAGTGGGGGAGCGCTGTCGCCGATCGCACAGGTCTATAACCGCCACAGCTACATGGCGGAGATGCGCGCGGCGATTGAGGCCTGGGAGGGCAAGCTCGCCACGCTGGTGAAGCCATGATACGCTCGACTGCCCGCTAGCTGGTTTCCTGGCGAGCGTCGACGCTCCCTTTCACGAGGGAGTGGTCGATGACCCTAAAACTGGTGAGCAAGAAAGAGCTGAAGTCCGTCTATGGCGTTCCCTACAGCTTCGTCCACATCCAGCGACTCGAACACGCCGGCGCTTTTCCCAAGCGGATCAAGCTCGGCGAATGCAGGGTCGCCTGGTTGGCCGAGGAAGTGGAGGAATGGATAGCGGAGCGCGTCGCCTTGCGACACGTTCAATGACATCTCCTTCTTAAAAGGGCGAGGGCTCCGGTGTCCAAACCGGAGCCCTTTATTCTTCCTCAGACGGCCAAGGCCGTCGCGCCGAATGGCGAATGTGAACGATCCACACCTCATCGCCTTCGACCTGATAGTAGACCTTGTAGGGGTAGCGGACGATCGTGAGCTCGTAGACGCCCGGCTCATCGGTCTCCGGCGCCATCAGCGGGTGATCCGACAGAAGCCCGATCGCCGACACGATACGCGCCTTCACCGCCCCGGCAGCGACTGGGGTCCGTTCATCGAGGTAGGTGAAAATCTGGTCGAGGTCGGCTTGTGCCTGCCGCGTGAAGCGGATCCTCATACGCCGTGGCGTTTGAAGAACGCAGCCATGTCCGCGTCGCTGACGAACTCGCCACGGCGTGCCTGATCGACACCCCGCCGAACCGCGGCGCGCGTCTCGTCATCGAGCGCGACCGTTCCGCGCTTCTTGGCGGCGACGGACAGCAGGATCTCTGCCGCCTCGTCCTGGCCGTCATCGGACAGGTCACGCACCTTCGCGATTGCTTCTTCGAGCAGCTTGGTCATGTTGCTATCTTACCACATCCACCGTTTTCGACCACGTCTCGACGGGGCGCCGACTCCCATATAGGGCCGCAGAAACCGGCCCGCACCGCCCTCCTCTGCACGCATATACGGACGCACCCACTGTATATGCGTGGGCCGACTAGCGCCGAGCGCGGAAAAAACCGCGCAATCACACCGTTTCCGCCACCCAGTCCGTCGGGCGTCCCGCCACGACTTCAATCGCTTTTGTCTTGCCTTATGCGCTCGTGTCCTTCGTCCACTCGCTTAAAGGACAAGCCATAAACCCACTTCGCGCGAGCGGTGAGTTACCACTACACCGCTGCGCTCCGGGGCAAAGCGATTGAAGTCGTGGCGCTCCGCGCCAACGACGGACTGGTGGCGGTACAATAGAAGTGGACAGTTCTGTCCGCGCACGACGCGGTGACATTCCCGCGCCGACGACAGCATCCCGCGGCCCCGTGAACCTTCCACAGCATGAGGACACGAGCGCGCGTGGTGCTGTCCTCGATGCATTCTCTCGGGACCTATCGCCGATACAACCGACGCAAGCGACGATTCACATCGCCGGCCTTTTGCATTTCCGACGAGCAGCGGCTCCGGCACACCTGGGTGATAGGGAAGACCGGCATGGGGAAGTCGACCTTCCTCGCCAACTCGCTCATCCAGGACATCCGTGCCGGCAACGGCTGCGCCTTGTTCGATCCGCACGGCGACCTCGCCGAGCAGATCCTGCAATACGTGCCGCCCTGGCGGCGCAACGACGTGATCTACTTCAACCCGGCCGACATCGAATATCCGATCGGCTTCAACCCCCTCGCCAGTGTCGAGCCCGATCGGCGGCCGCTGGTCGTCTCCACCGTCGTGGACGCCCTCCACAGCCTCTGGCCGGACAGTTGGGGACCACAGCTCCAGATGTTCCTGGAGGCGACCTGCGGCGCGCTCCTGGAGATGCCGGGCGCGACGCTTCCACAGATCAACCTGATGCTCACCGACGCCAAGTTCCGAGCGCATGTGCTGCGGCACGTAAAGGATGTCGGCGTGCGCAGTTTCTGGGAGCGCGACTTCGCCCTCATGCCCGAAAGGGAACAGCGGGAGCGCAGTCTGTCGACGCTCAATAAGGTCGGACAATTCCTAAACGACTTCCGGCTGCGCAACATCGTCGGGCAGCCGAAGAGTGGCTTCGACATCGACGACATCCTGGTGAACCGGAAAGTGTTCATCGCCAATCTGGCGCAAGGAGAGCTTGGGATAGGGAAGAGCCGGCTACTCGGCGCCTTGCTGATCGTCTGCTTCCACTTAGCAGCGCTCCGCAGACGCGAACGAACACCGTTCCACATCGCCGTCGACGAGTTCCACTCGTTCGGGCCGTCAACGTTTGCCGAGATGCTATCGGGCATCCGGAAGTACGGAGTCTCCCTGACGCTCGCCAACCAGTACGTCGAGCAGTTGGCCGAGCCGCTCAGGGCCGCGTTGATCGGAACGGTTGGTACGAAGATCGCTTTTGCGATCGGGACAAAAGACGCCGAAGCTCTTGCGCCGGAAGTCTCGTTGAAGGCCGACGATCTCAGCCGCCTTCTGCCGTACACGGCCTATCTCGCAGCCGGCGGCCCGGCGATTCACCTTTCGATGCCGACCATCGTCGCAAAGCGATTTCCCTCAGCCGCACGCCGAATCGCTCATCGATGCCGCAAAGAACTGGCTACCCCCCGCACGAAAGTCGAGGCACAGCTCGTAGAACTGCTGGCGAGACAATAGTCACCGCTTCCGGTCTACATGGGCGCACCTAGGGCGATGAGGAGGCGCAAGTGAAAAGATTGTTCTTGCCGCAGCAAGAAATGAGTGCCGCTCGTTGCGCTCCAACAAGCGATGATGGAGAAGTCCCTGGAGGCAAAAAAGCAGCCGTGCCACGCCGGCCCCTAATCCTCTACTCAGTCGGTACGATTTACGCGCGAAGCCGATGGAGGTATTCTACCGTTCGCCGCAAGGCACAGAGGGAGGGCCAATTGGCCAAACGAGGAAGTCCGCGCCCGCAGCCGGCCGAAGGCCATCAACGCGTCGATTCGCCGCCTCAGGTGATGCCGGCTGCCCCCATTGTTGCAGCCACTCCCGCTCCCGCCGAGGCACAAGCCGCCGACATCCGACCTGTTGCCCGAGCAGTTGAGCTCGATAGGCAGGCCGTGAGGCTTATTTGCGTCGACTTCACAAAGATCTACGATGTCTACATTTTCCAGATGAAAGAACGATCTGACTCTTTACGATTATTTGTGGCTGTTGTGTCCGCGCCCTTCATCATTCTCTCCGCACTTGGTTTATCTCAGAAGATAAATCTCTCTGGGTCAGATCTGTTTCAATTGTTTAGATCATTTCCTTCGTTTTTGTTTGCTATCTTTTTTCTATCGGGTATGGTTGGGCTAGTTCCATTTCACCGTTTCTGGGCTGCCCACTGTCAAGCATATAAGATGATCAGATACTTGAACAATTTTCGACAGCTATACTACTCGTATTTTGAACAGGAATTTCGTGTGCTGAATTGGCGCCCCCGAGCAGAGTGTGACCCTAACTATCCCATACCTCGCATAAGACTTCACTGGGTTCCAGCAGCAATGATCGCAATGGGTGTGATGAATACACTATACATTACAATTGGTGTCGCTCTATTTGATGGTTCAACTCGCTTCCTGGGAGCGATTGTTGCCTGCATCTTCTCAACCGTTGTACACTGGTCCTTATGGAATACCGAAAAGAGCACAGACGATCTCTCAGGGAAGCGAATCTCGGCCGAGCCGGAAAGGAGCCTGACATGATTGATATTTGCCCAGGCATAAACGCGATCTCCGCCGAGACAGTTGGACGGGCATGGGTTAGCTACCTTTCCAGAACAATCTCCCAAGGCATCAAGATACCCGACGATAAAGAACCAATTTACGAAGCGCGCGCCACTACGATATTCATCGAAAAGCCTTGGCGAAACGATGACATCCTCAAGAGATTTGGTGATCCGCGGATAATTGAACTCTACATAAGAAAGATGTTCTCACGAGAGATCATCGCCGAGCTGAACTCGTGCTATGGTGACAGATTATTCGACAATAGGGGAGTCAATCAAATTGAATGGGCGGTAGAACGGCTGAAAAGCAAATGGTGGTCTAAGGCAGCGTCCGTCGGACTTTTGATACCAAATGATCCTGGGCCAAGAATTCCTTGTCTGACCACCATCCAGTTTCAAATCAGAAACGATAGACTCTTATTCACTGCCACATTTAGATCTCAGAACGTGTTCAGGGCGTACGCAAATTTCATAGGCCTCTACGAGGTTCACAAAGTGGTTGCCGAAGAGTTGGGAATTAAGGCCGGGTCGATGACCGTATTTTGCGTATCTCCGCATGTGTACGAATTGGATCTCGAGGCCGCTCACCGCGTTCTAGCTAGGTCGAGAACGGCGGTTTCTCGGGGCGAGCCCCGCTTCCTGCCGGCCGAACACGAGCCCGCTGAATAAGCTACCTTGCGCTCCGCTGTCTTTCTGCTTCAGCTTGTCGTTGAAACTGGAGGCCCGGCCGCACCGGCATTCGCTCGGCGGTCGTCGGTCCGCGTGAGCATGAGCACTCCGAAACTTGCTCGCCGGCAAACGACGGTAATAGGTCGCGCAATAAACAGGTTTCTGTGACGCCGATGATCAGGCGTCGACAATGACGCGGCGCTTGCGGCGGCGTCACAAAAGCCGTGTTGCACTGACCGCGGGCAGCGGGTGCAGGCTATGGGGATTGTTCTCGGCGGTGCGCGCCCGTCATGAGTGGACAGCGGTTGACGAGGCCGGTGGAGCACCTACAATTGGCCGCCGTGATGCTCCGCGAAGCTCGACGGCCAGATTCGGCGCAAGCGAGCGGGCGAGACAACGATGATCGGCACGAGCGTGATCATCATCGCCACGGCGAGCGGGTATGCGCCGCAATGATCGTACGCGGCATCCGATCATGAACTGTCGAACGTGGTGGGGTAGCGGCCGTGCACACCGCCTGCCTGGGATGCTTCGAAGATCTCGATCGTGATCATGCGCCCACCACAACACGGGCAGGCGCGGGCCGCATCAGCGACGGGCATATTCTTGTCGCTGTCGTCGGCCGCCGGTGCTGCCGCGGTCTCGAGATCGATCGCCGCCACGCCAAGCAGCCTTCGGCACCGGGCCAGCTTCTCGGCGCGGTGGCCGTTGGCGAAGAGGCCGAAGTGGCGGATGCGATGGAAGCCATCGGGCAAAGTATGCATGAGGAAGCGGCGAATGAACTCGCCGGCGGCCAGGGTCATCACCTTGGCCTTGCCGGCCTCGCGGTAGTCCTTCCAGCGGAAGTTGACCTGGCCATCAGCGAGCGAGACCAGGCGGCCGTTGCTGATCGCGACGCGATGGGTGTAGCGGGCGAGGTAGGCGAGGACCTGCTTCGGCCCGGCGAAGGGACGCTTGGCGTAGACCACCCAGTCGCCGCGGCGCAGCGGAGCGAGGTAACGGTCGAAGGCTTTGGCATCCTCAAGCCCGGCGAGATTAGTGAAGAACGACAGCTCGCCGGCTTGGTGAGCGGCGCGGAGACCATCGAGGAACAACCGCCGGAACAGCCGTGAGAGCACGCGCACCGGCAGGAAGAAGCCAGATCGACAGGATATCCAATGCTTGCCGTCGGGCGACGATGCAGTGCAGGTGGGGATGATGGTCGAGCGTCTGCCCCCAGGTGTGGAGGACGGCGGTGACGCCGATGGCGGCACCGAGATGCTTGGGATCGGCCGCGATGGTGAGCAGCGTCTCGGTCGCTGCCTTGAACAGCAAGGCATAGACCGTCGCCTTGTTCTGGTAGGCGACGGCGCCGATCGCTGCCGGCAGGGTGAAGACGACGTGGTAGTAGGGGACTGGCAACAGATCGGCCTCGCGCGCCGCAAGCCACGCAACCGCCGCCCGCCACTGGCACTTCGGGCAGTGGCGGTTGCGACAGGAGTTGAATGCAATGAGCGTATGGGCGCAGTCCTGGCATCGCTCGACGTGACCGCCGAGCGCCGCCGTGCGGCAGGCTTCGATTGCCGTCATGACGCGTAATTGCGCGGCGCTCACATGGCCGCCATTCGTCGTGCGCCAAGCCTCGCCGTGGCGACGGAAGACATCCGCCACCTCCAGCCCCGGACGGGACACCGGTTCAGGCCGGCGGCAGGCTGTCGAGGTTCAGAGATTCGAGCGGGCTTTGGATCTTGCCGATGATGTTGAGCGCCACCCGCGCATAGCGAGTGGTCGATGTGATCTGGCGATGGCCGAGGAGATCCTGGATGACGCGGATATCGACACCCTGTTCGAGGAGATGGGTGGCAAAGCTGTGCCGCAAGGTGTGCACGGTGACCGAGGCGTCGAGACCGGCCCGATCGGCGGCCACGCGGAAGGTGCGCTGCAACGACCGGGTTGTGACCGGCTTTGACGGATCGGGACCAGGGAAGAGCCAATGCGGCGGCCGCGTCCGCTTCCAGTAAGCGCGCAAGATGGCGAGCAAGTGCTTGGACAGCATGACGTAGCGATCCTTGCGACCCTTGGCCTGGCGGATGCGGATTGCCATACGGGCGCTGTCGATATCGCCAACGGTCAGTCCGACGACTTCAGAGACGCGCAAGCCGGCGGCGTAGATGGTGATGAAGGCGGTGCGCATCTTGAGATTGGGTTCAGTCCTGAGCACGCGGGCCACCTGCTCCTGAGTGAGGACCGCCGGCAACGTGTCCTCCTTGCGGGCGAAGGGCATCTCTTCGACCATGTCCTTGCGGCCGAGCGTGGTGCCGTAGAAGAAGCGCAGCGCCGCGACGATCGGATTGATCGTCGCCGGCTTGAGGCCACGCGAGATCAGATGAAGCCGATAGGTGCGAACGTCCTCGACGCCGAGTCCGTCTGGCGAGCGGTGATGGAAAGCGCTGAAGTTGGCGACGGCACGGCTGTAGACCTTCATGGTGCTCGGCGACATGTTGCGGAACTTCATGTCATCGAGCATGCGCTGGCGGAGCGGTGAGATCGGCGTGGTCATTGGCGTCTCCTGTCGAGCAAGCTGCACATGCAGCGCCGACAAGCGTGCAGCCTCCCGGGGAGTGCCGGAAGACCAGAGGATTTGCACAAGGGTCGCGAGAGTTATCTTGTGCGACGTATCGGGAATGGCCCTGTTAAGCCACTTCCCCCGCCATTCGCAGTCCCGGCCTCCTCAGGCCTGTGACCGAGCTCAGGAAGCAGGAACTTCATGACAGGGCTGTCGATGAGCAGCGACGTTGCACAAAGTGGCTCCTAGGATCGCCGATCGGCCAAACCGAGGCTCGCTTGCGACGCGTGTGATCTCCGGATAACGTCGCCGCCGGCGACTGATACCGTACCGGGGGAATGACCGTGGGGCTGAATGCGGGTCAGTCGCGTCGATACGACGCGCGTGGATGGCTGCTTCTGGTGGCGCTTCTGCTGCCAGTGGTGGTGGTTGGCGCCGGTTTGCTCACGCCGCGGCCTGCTGTCGGCTCGCCGGCAGAGTGCTCGGTGGGCGTTACCTTAGACCAATGCCAATGTCCGGACGGGAAGAAGCTCAGTCAAATCGCCGATAGTTATGTGTGCGAAGCGCCGTGCGCTCCGGGCCAGCGCTACGACCGCAACGGTGACTGCGTGACGCCGCCGCCGACGTGCACCGGCGGGATGGTGCCGCAGAACGGTTCGTGCGCGTGCCCGGCCGGCACCACACTTGGGCCGCGCGGCCTGAAGTGCATCAAGAGTTGCCCGGCCGGCGAGCAGCTCGCGCAAGACGGCAGCGAGACCTGCGTCAAGACCCAGACATCGTGTCCCGCAGGCAAAACGTTGGCGCACGGACAGTGCATCACCCTCACCTGCGGCGGCGGTTCGATACCCGTCAATGGCGTCTGCACCTGTCCTGCGGGCATGACCACCACGCATAACGGCGGTGGCACGCAGTGCCGCCAGCAATGCCCGGCAGGTCAGCATCTCGCCGGCAGCGGAAATTGCGTCGCCAACCAGCTGAAATGCGGTCCCGGCACCAAGCCGGGCCCCCAGGGGCTCAAGTGCGTGTCGGTCTGTGCGGCCGGCGAGCACCTCGCTCCGGATGGCAGCGAGACCTGCGTCAAGACCCAGACATCGTGTCCCGCAGGCAAAACGTTGGCGCACGGACAGTGCATCACCCTCACCTGCGGCGGCGGTTCGATACCCGTCAATGGCGTCTGCACGTGTCCTACGGGCATGACCACCACGCATAACGGCGGTGGCACGCAATGCCATGCGCGGTCGTGCCCGGCGGGTCAGCATCTCGCCAACGGAACGTGCGTGGCGAACCAGTCTGGGAATCAGCCTTCGACCCCGCTGGTGTGCCCGCCTGGCACCAAGCCGGGTCCGAAGGGACTGCGGTGCATCAGGGGTTGACCTGCGGGCAAGCATCTCGCTCCGGCCGGCGATCGCTGGTCTCGCTCTCGTCTCAGTCAGACGTTGGGCGGAGGCACGACGCCGCCGGAAACCTTCGGCGGCTGGGCCATCATGACGCGCATCGCCTTGCGGCGCATGAGCGAAATCGATCGTGAAGTCCGGACGCGGCTACTTCCCCCTTTTTGGCCGCCGCAGGCACCATCCGCGAAGCGGTTAGTGCAATATCTGTTTTGCGACCCATCGCCGAACCGTGGCGTGGTTGAGCCGTTTTTGCCGCGTTGACAGGCAAGCAATCTCAGGTTGAGCATACACGCATGGGCGAGTCGTGGGGGCTCTCATGCAACTTTCGATCAGGCGTTCGCAGCGCGACGGCGGCATGTTCGGCAATAAGGTGGTGTTCGCTCTTGATGCACGGATACGCACCACAGCCGAGGAGCAGGCACTCATCAAGCGCTACAAGTTGGGCAAGGAGCTCGTTTACGCTAGCGAGGAGGCCCGAAGGCACGACGCCGCTAAGGTGAACGCCGCCAACCGTGGCGGGCTCGGTGGGCTGGCCCAGGCAGCCATTAGCGCCGGCATGACAGCGCTGTCCCTCCAATGCACGATCGACAGCTTGTCAACCGGCCAGCACATCGAATGCCAGAACCTGCCGGAATTGCTCGCCGCGGAGGATGCCATCGTTCAGGCGTGTACCAACGCCAAATCCTTCCTCGAAGCCGCCACGGCATTCGACGGCACCGAACTGGTGATGGATTTCTGATCGCTCCGCGCCATGGCCGCGAAGCAGCCGGACACCTTCCCCGAAGATCTCCTGTTCCTCTTTGCGTTCGCGCTGATCCTCTCGCTGGTCCTCTTCGTCAGCCCCTTCTTTCTTGCGGGAGCTGTGCTGGTCGTCGCTTTCCGCGCCTATATGAACTCCCCTACCCGATTAGGCCGGATCGCTCGTAAGCGAAGCCTGGAACTCTACGAACAAGCCCGTCGCCTCGTCGCCGAGCGGCGATATCCCGATGAAAAGTCTTTCACGGACGCACTCTATGATGAGCTCGCGGAGAGGGAAGATTTTCACCGGCCGGTCGAATCCGTTCTCGTCTCGCTGCTTGCGCTGTCCGACACTCTCTATGCCCATGAGGGCTTCGTCCTCGACGACATACCAGCACCGCCGAGCACATCCGACCTCATCGAGAATGCCCGCTACCACGACCTGTTGACCCCCCTGGTTGGGAAGCTAAGCGACATCACCTCCGTCGAGCTGGCGCGAAAAGCCATCTCCGAAAGCCTGAGCGCGTTCGTTGCTCGCCTGCCGCCACTGGCGTTGGATGATGCGCGTTCCACTGCCGGCCAATTCACGCTGCCGCTCATGGATGCATGCGGAAACGTTGGTCATCTGGTCGAGCGGCCTCTCCTCCCCTTCTACAGCGAGGATCTGAAGAAGGCGGGGCTCTTTGCTGATCTCCGCCGGCAACTCGACGCCAACCTGCGCGCCGTCTCCGCCTTAAAGCCGGGCGATAATGACCCATCACATCTCCTGTATGCACCGGACCACCCCGGCCCGGCCGCGGAGACGGTCGCGGCCTATCTCCGCTACACGCCATTTCAAGATTTGTTCGACGCGGATCTGCCGTTTGCCATCGACGAACGGTCCCGCATGGAGCACTGGCACCTTGTCGCCGGGTCCGGACATGGCAAAACCCAGACCTTGCAGCACGTGATCATGGGAGACCTTCAGGCCGATCCGCCGCCGGCATTGATCATCATTGATAGCCAAGGCGACATGCTGAAGAAGATCGAACGCCTGGCCCTGTTCGAAGACAGCGACCGGCTCATCGTCATCGATCCGGAGGACGACCTCTCCCCTGCCCTCAACATGTTCGACGTCAAGACGGCGCGGCTTCTGACCTACTCGCGCTCTGTGCGCGAGCAGGTGGAGGCCGGCATCATCGAGCTGTTCAACTATGTATTCGGTGCACTCGCCAGCGAGCTGACCGCCAAGCAGGGCACGGCATTCGCCTATATCACCCGTCTCATGCTGGCCATTCCTGGCGCGACCATCCATACCTTCCGCGAGTTGATGGAGACTCCCGACCCCTCGGCCTTCGCGCCCTATATCGCTCGCCTTGATCCGACTTCCCGCGCGTTCTTCGACAACCAGTTCTTCAACCGTGGCGCCTTCGGCGAAACACGCCAGCAGATCGCGCGCCGCCTCTACACAGTCCTACAGGTTCCGGCATTTGAACGTATGTTCGCCAGTCCGGTGAATTGTCTCGACATGTTCTCTGTGATGCAGGGGCGGAAGGTCGTCCTGATGAACACGTCCAAAGCCTTGCTTAAGACCGACGCCTCGGCGCTGTTCGGCCGCTACATGATCGCGCTGACCCTCAACGCCGCCTTCGAGCGCGTAGCCGTGCCCGAGCGCAAGCGGGTTCCCGCCTATCTCATCATCGACGAGGCGGCCGACTACTTCGACGCAACGCTTGAGCGACTTCTCGCCCAGGCCCGCAAGTTCAATCTCGGCGTCCTTTTCGCCCACCAGCACATGGACCAACTCTCCCCTGCCCTACGGGCAGCGGTAGCCGCGAACACGTCAATCAAGATGGCCGGCGGCGTGTCCAACCAGGATGCCCGGCTGCTCGCCCCAGACATGCGCACCTCGGCCGATTTCATCGGTGCCACCCGCAAGCGAGCGAAATCAACCGAGTTCGCGTGCTATGTCCGCAACCACACCGACGGCGCAGTCCGGATCACCGTGCCCTTCGGCACACTTGAGGACGCCCCACAGATGTCGCAGGCGGCCCACGCCGACCTTCGCGCTCGTAACCGTGCCCTCTATGGCGTGTCGCCGGAATCGATCTGACTCCCCGCCGGAAGAAAGCTCGCATAGTTCGGAGCAACCGCCCCCGCGTCGCCGCCGCAATCCCGACGATGTGGACATGCGCGCCAGCGAAAGCTGAAATCTTATCACAGCCGCACGCACCACCAAATCTGGCCGTGAACGCCACTACAGATGCTTTCATGTCGGCAGCGGCGAGATTCCTTCGGACGGTAGTCAACCACCGCGTCGTATTTCAGGCATGGTCTTTCACCGCAACCATGAAGGAGCCTTCGCTCAGTTCCTCGACCACGCGATCAACGAGCTTCTCGTCGAGCACGAAACACCCTTCCGAGCAGCCGCACCGCCCGAATTTCTTCACGTGCTGGTCCGAAACATACCAAGATGAGTGAATGCGGATCAGCCGCGAAAACGCCTTGTCATTGACGCCTTTTTGCAGACCGTGCACCGTCATCCGCAAATGGTCGCCCTCAAGGTACTTGTCGCCGCAGCGATAGATGCCGAGGCTCGATTTGTAGGAGCCCGGGATATTGCCAAAACTGCATGCCCGGCCGCGATCGTCCTTACAAGCCGAGCCCGAGCCGTGCGCCACGAGCAGCGACTCCACCGAACTCTTCGCAAGATCGCAAATATGGAAGCGCGGCTCACTCGACGCGGAAGAAAAATCAATGATCACCCAGTAACGCAGCTCGCGAGCCAACTCAGGGCTCGCTGTGAAGGCGAAATCCAGAAGTTCAGTCATCGCAGAGGTCAGCCCAAGCTGCGCGCCGAGCTCCATCAAATTCGCGCGGCCCGTTTCCGTCGTAGCGGCATCCGTCGTGGGTATCGTGGGGGGAGCGGCCCGATCCCCGTGCAACGCGCCCCTGAATCCCGACTCCTCGCGGATGGTTCTGAAAGCGATTCGCGGCCCGGCCAAGTCACGTTTATCGCCCGGTGGGGACGGGACAACTCCTGAGAGCACAATGCCTTCATGAGCGGGATTGACCATCTCGAAATCAATGTCACCTGACCGCGTCTTACCGTTCGGCAACTTCACCGAGAGATAGTCACCGTGATATTGCCACACAAGCACCGGAATTCCTGCGTCGGCGTGACCAGGCGGTATTGGATTTGGGTTTGGCGTGAGCCGTTCATCATTCCAGGTCAACGAGTCATAAGCCGGAGGGTTCGAATACTTGTTCTTGAGGTAGCGCGCGACCGAGACCCCCTCACACACCGCGCCACCAGCGCAGGCAGCGTTAAGATTGAGCCAAGATTGCTGGCTATCACCAACGTTGAGGTACACGGCCGGCCGAAACTTGATCGTCCCAGCCCCCACTCGTACGCCCGCTACCATCGCCGCTGACCAGACTTCGTAGTATCTTTGGTCCATGACGTAATTCGAAGTGAGCGACTCTGGCTCAAGATCAAGGAACATCAGCGGCGCGATATTGTTGTCGAGCATGTATTCCGCGCCGAAGGCATCGATGACGCCCTGCATATTTGCCTCGGCATGCGACTGCGCCTGCGCCGAATCGTGCACTTCTTTCATCTGCCGCGCAAAACATAACACAGGAATTCCCAGAGCACGGAGAACGGCATTCTCAGAGCTGGAGTACTGGTATGTCGTGCTTGCCGTCCCATTAAAGTATCTTCCCCAGAATTTCGGAAGGCCGCCAATCCACGGATTGGCTTTAGCCTGCAGCAAAGCCGAGCACCGGCCAGACGTGTCTATACCAAAGCAAGGAGTCATAGCTACGTGTCCCTTTTCTGCTTCAGCCGAAGAAAGCACCCGCTATATTTTGAATCACGTAACGGCACTCTTCCTCAAGTCGACATTCGTGCTGATTAGATTTGCTCGGGCGAAGTGCCGTGCGTTCTTGCACCGCGTGAACACATGGCTAAGCGCCCAATTTCCATCTACTTTAATAGGCACGTTGCTGCCGCAGCACGGAATGTGTTTATATCGTATGCCACACTCTCAGTGTGTACCCTGCTGATGTTTGTATAAGCTGTCTTTAGTGAGTTCACTAGGCTTTGATAGTCTGGCAATTTGCGTTCCAGTTTCTTTCGAAGATTTAATCTCACAGTCAAAATTGATGACGTAAAAATATCTTCCACGTCCGGATCAGACCTTGCACCAGTCGGAACTAAGGCCGCAGCATTTCTGACGCAAAGCAGCTGCTCCGAAGCGTCCAAGAGCGCCGCGCTGGTTTCCGCGGGCTTGAAATAACCTGTCGTCGCCGTCATGGTCCCAGCAGCCAGACCGGCGGCCTTGATCAGGCTGATATTCGAGTTGTAGAGCAGACCGCCAGCGGCCAACGCAGCATCCGCGATAAACCCGATTGCGACAGCATCTTGCGCTGACGCGGCTTTATCGGACAGCTTTAGATAAGTGTTCGCAAGTCCTTCAGCATACGCAATATTTTCATCGAAACTTGGTGCTATCCGGTTAGGAGCTGGCGTCATTTGATCAGCGCCAGCTTCAATTTCGGCAACTTGAACGTGGTGTGCGCTTACGCAGCCGGATAGAAGGACAGCAAGTAAACCAGCAAGGTAAAGTTTAGTCGCAGCTGCAGCCATTTCTCGTTCCCCCACCTCTTGTAGCGGCGCATAGAAGTCTTGCGCGGAAGAGCGCTCACTCGCCGAATGAAGGCCAGACGCAACCGGCTACCGAACAAACTATGCGGAGAGGGGCAAATCACGCGAGCAGCGTGTGCTTGTCCATCGGTGCCCCCCCCATTTGCTCCTGTGCAGTCACTACTTGAAACACCTCTAAATTACACCGAACCATTCGAATTGCAACCCAATCACGCAAGCAGCAAGACTATCAACCTATTGACACCCACCGCCGGCCAGACCCGTCAAGAATAGCCAAAACGTCTTTTGGCCAAGAGGCTCTCGGTTCCACCCGAGCAACCCTCGCTCGCGCAGAGTAGGACGAGCCGCCTCGGCTCAGAGGCGGACATACGGTCTTACGACGAGCGTAGCGCTAGCCTTATTGAAGTTCGCCTGAACTTTTTGCTCAGCAATGGAACGCTGGACGGCCAACCAACTCGCAATCTCCTTTCTGCGGCAAAAATACGCGTTCTCCGCTTCCAAAATCATCACAGAGTGACGTTCCCTCTGTTTTTTGGAACGCCACGCCTTGGTCATGTGAACAAGTCCTCCGACACGGTCGAAGATTCTGTAGAATAGACATACGCGACCGTGCTGCCGCATACGTCGGCGTTCGACCACATATCGAACGTTGCGTGCTCCATCGTTTCGGGTATTTCGACATGCCGTGGATCTCTCGATACAACAAACCGCACTACGCCGCTCCCGCATGCGCCGCCAAAGCGCAGGCAAGAACGTTGTTGTCAGCCCCCGCGATCTCCTGATCTTCCGGTTGCTCGCCCGATATCGCTACCTTCCGTCGAACTTTCTGTATGCCTTTGTCGGCGGCAATTCGATCCGCTTCAAGCAGCGCCTCGGCGAGCTCTTCCACGAAGGCTATCTCGGCCGGCCGTATCGCCAGTGGCAAGCGATGAATGCGCGCTATAGGCCGGCGGTGTACGAGCTTGATGACAAGGCCCGCACCGCGCTGATGGAAGCCGAGATACCCGGCCACTATCGCGTCGGCGTCGGCGGCAGCTTCGCTCACGAGCTCATTGTCTGCATGATCACCGCCTCGCTGGAGTTATCCACGCGAGACATCTCAAATCTGAGCTTCGTCACCTGGGAGGAGCTGGCCATGTCGGCGCCGGGGTCGGCCCGCCTTCCGCCCGCCCCGTCGGCGGTGTCCGTCTCGATCCGGCACCAGGACCGCAGTCACGAGTTCAGCCTCAAACCCGATGGCAGACCGTTCGCGCTGCGGCACATCCCCGGTGCGGGATCGACACGCACTCTCTACTTCCCCGGCATCGAGGTTGATCGCCACACCGAGCCTTTGTCAGCCTTTGACTTGGAGCGCTCATCGATCTTGCGCAAGGTGCTTGGCTACCGCGAGATGGTCGCTACCGAGGCGTATAAGTCGCATTTGGGCTTCACCAACATGCTGGTGCCGATCGTCACCGTGAACGAGCAGCATATGCAGAACATGATCGATCTGGTTCTCCAGCTGACCAACGGCAAAGGCGCCAGCTACTTGCTGTTCAAGGCCGTTCCCGACTTCGTCTCTCTGGAGAAGACGCTGGAGCCTGATGGCCGCCTGCTGCGCGATCCGTGGCAGCGCGCCGGCTATCCGCCATTCGACATCACCAAAGAATTGAGGGTCGCTTGATAGCGACCCTCGTGTCTCATGCTCGCTCTCGATCCCCGAGGTCGAGGCCTTCAGCGGGCTCTTCTCCGGTCTGAAACGGCGGCAGCAGGACCAGCGCGCCGTCCCACACACCCACCGGGATCGTGTTGAGCTTCACCGAGAAGCCTTCGCCGCTCTTCAGCGGCCAAGCGTAGCCGACGGTCACCCACCGTCCGCGCTTGGTCGAGTCCGGCGCCCGGACCACGAACATAGGCTGGCGGTCTTCGTCGGTCCGCTGCCGAGTTTGTTTCTGCTCTGCCATCTACACCTCCAGTGTTGCTTCCATAATGAAGTATAATTCATTCGGAAGCTCATCATTGGAGGTCTATCCACATGTCATCTTTCGTCGACTTCAAACAACTGAAGGACCAGGTATCGATCGAGCAGGTCGTCGGCATGTTGAACTTGCAGATCAAGAAGCATGGCGACCAGCTTCGTGGCCGTTGTCCCATTCACCACGGCGACAGCGACCGCGAGTTCGTCGTCACCCCGGCCAAGGGCCTATTCTACTGCTTTGCCGGATGCGGCGGCGGCGATGCCATCACGCTCGTGTCCAAGGTCAAGGATATCCCGCTCAAGGACGCTGCGGCCCTCATTGCCGCAACCTTTGCTCCGGGAACTGTAACTGTTCCTCGGAACCGTACCGTTCCTGGGAACAGTTCCCCCCAGCCTCAGACGGCACAGAAGGCACCGGGACGGGCTCTGCAACCCCTTCCCTACCTCCAGGCCAGGCACGAGGCGGTTCAGGCCCTCGGCGTCTCTCCGGAAACCTTGGAGCAGTTCAGCGCCGGCTATGCTCCGAAAGGTATAATGCGCGGCCGGCTGGCGATCCCGGTTCGCAGCCGTGACGGAGAACTCCTCGCCTATTGCGGCCGGGCGGTGAACGACGAAAGTCCGATGCTCACCTTCCCCAATGGATTCGAGCCGGCCAGCATCATCTTCAACGCCGATCGGGCGGTTGGCGGCGAGCTCTATCTGGTTCGCGATCCGTTGCGCGTCCTGGTCGCCCACGAGAGCGGCATCGACAATGTCGTCGCCTTCCTCACCGAGGACATCACCGCCCTTCAGCTGGAAATGCTGGCGGCTCTGATGGACGAGAAGAAGTGCGAGACGGTTCAGCTATTCTGAACCGTGTGCCGCCATGTCGCCGGCTGTGGCTTCTGGAGTCGTCTCCGCGGCCGGTGCCGCGGAGGCGCTCCCCTTCCCCTCCGATCGATCGGAGGGGTTTTCTTTGGTCAGGTCGACGACCGCCGGCGTCTTGTCGACCGGCGCCGGATTACGCGGTCCCATCTTCAACCCATAACGGTCGTGGAGGTCATCCAGGGCTTCCTGCCGAACACGCTCAGTGCGTTCTGACGCAGTCTCCCCATAAGTCGCGCGCTGATGAGCTTCCATCTCCCGACCGAAACGCTCGGCCGCCAGCACGCCGCGCTCCTCGGCAGTGAGCCTGTTGGCAGCAACGATGTCGGCAACTTTGCGGATCAGCCCTTTCGGCCGCTGCCCGCCATCCGCCGGCCCGAGATAGCGGCTCTCGGTGCGCACGCGTTTCCCCTCCCGCCACGTCCGCTGTTCGTAGACGTAGCGACGACCCTTGATAGTCTTGATAACGGTGTAGCTCAGCCTGAGACCTCCGATCGATCGCGAGGCCGTAGTCGGCTTTTCATGGTGAAGCAAGCGCCGCATCCGCGCCCTGTGCACATGGCTGCACATGCCGAAACGGCCACGCGTTATACTCGTCAGTGGAAGCCTCCCCCGCG
Source organism: uncultured Alphaproteobacteria bacterium (assembly GCA_963750065.1). Taxonomy (GTDB): domain Bacteria; phylum Pseudomonadota; class Alphaproteobacteria; order Rhizobiales; family Kaistiaceae; genus CAVSRC01. Next base: position 93,374 of record CAVVPK010000030.1, on the reverse strand, counting down.
CTATCCGCGGCCCGAATCATCGGACGGCGGTAACGCGGAGGAAGCAATGAACCTTTCACCCGACGTCTGTGCAGCCAAGCTCGAAACCCTCCGCGCCAGCGAAGGCTTCGACACCCTGGAGAACATGCTGGGTGAGGCGACGTTCGATAGCGTCTCACCGGGCATCTGCCTCGAATGCGATCACACCACCGAGGTCGAGCCCGACCAGGACCGCGGCTACTGCGAGAATTGCCGCCGTAACACCGTCGTCTCGGCTCTCGTCCTCGCCGGCATCATTTGAGGAGCCGGCCATGGACAAGAGAACCGAGCGCATCCGCACACTCAACGACGCCTTCCGCAAGAGCTTCGTCGGCGGTCAGGTCTTGCTCACCGCCAGCGTCGATGCCCTCGCGTCCGACGTCAAGGCGATGGCGATCCGCAAGGTCGCCACCTTCGATGCCTTCGACCGTGACAACGATCCGCACCGCGAGCACGACTTTGGCGCCTTCGATTTCGCTGGGCACAAGTTCTTCTGGAAGATCGATTACTACGATTGTCAGCTGGAGTCCGGCTCGGACGATCCGGCCGATCCCGACAAGACCACCCGCGTTCTCACCATCATGCTGGCGGAGGACTACTGATGCTGGAGAACCGCAAACGCATCCATGCCCTGGGCGCCTGCACCGTCGAGAAGCGGGCCAAGGGTTGGTATTTCAGGAAGACCTATAGCGATCGGGAATGGCGTGGCCCCTACTCCTCGGAGATGAGCGTCTGCCTCATGGTCGCCCGCCAGCTCAAGCGCGAGCTCGTCAAGCGCGACGGGCTGCCAAAATGAACAAGCCCCGCCGATCGCCGGCGGGGCCTCTTTAATTTCCAAGCGCATAGTAGGCTTTATTCTGCTGGTCGAGAAGACTGCGCGGTTGGGGGTTCCTTAGCCAACACGCGAATACGGATACTGATTCCTGATATATATATTGAGAAAACGCCCCTTCGACTGCTCTTGCATCATCTGCTCGTACATATTCTCAGGAACACCGTAATACTGATATATGCTGCTGTTCAGAAATTCGACTTCCAATGTCAGGGTATTTGGATCGTATCCAACGGACCGTACATTGGATGATGCAACGGTGTACCGTTCCATTACGGCCCCCTAGTCTTCTGTCGAATCATCTTCGACCGTATGCCGCGCGATTTTGACATCCTTCACGACTGCACGCGGCCTCTGCGCGCGCCACGATGCAACCACCCGATCATAGCCTTCTGCACGTCGGTTGAGAGCCCATTTTGTGCTGACTGCTGGGTCTTGGCTGCGGGGACGGTGCTCCGCGGCGGGTAGGTCTATACGGCAGCGCATCGGCAGCTTGGCGGCTTCGCCTGTAATAATAGCCTCTCCGGTTCTCAGGACCGGCAGCACATCAAGAAGGCTGACAAGTCCGTCGGGCAACGTGCCCTGGACACGAGCCCGGTCCGACGAGTTCGAGAGGCGAAGGGCGAAGAAGGTGCCGCACTGGGATAGGATTGTTTCATTCACTTCGGATGGGCGTTGGCTGACGATCATCGCGCCCACCCCGTATTTTCGGCCTTCCTTAGCGATCTTTTTTACAGTTTCCGAGGCTAGGCCGTTGGTGTTGTCGGATAGATAGCGATGGGCCTCCTCCATCACAACAAGCAGGGGCCGTTCGATTCCGCCTTCCGTCTTCTCGCGACTCCAGAAGAGCGACTCATAGACGATCTTGAGTATCGAGCCGATGAGTTGCTCCAAGACGGCGCTGGGCACCCCAGAAAGATCGAGAATTGTGATGGGCTTCGATCCGCCAAGCCAACCCGCCAGAAGCGCGTCCAGATCTTCTTGCGGTCTTCCGGCTGAGTTCGGTTCCCAGGGGCCGGGATGCAAGAGGAAATCGTAACGGCGGTCGAGCAAACGCGAGCGCAAAAGATTCAATGGGCGCTGAATCCCAAAAGCCTGCGCATTCAGGAACGGACCTGCCGATCCCATTGCATGGGGCTTGTATTTCGGTGGCGTGAGCGTTTCCAGATCGCCGTCATTCTGCTTGGTAGGTTGATCCCGGTTCTGCCCCTCAAAGGTCGCGATTTCGAAATCGATCAACTGATGCCAGAGCTTCTTGAGGCTGAAGGGCAGCGGCGTATCGACCGTCATGGAACTCGCATCGACGCCAGCAAAGTCCTGTGCGGCGTGAGACTCGGCTTTCAAGGCAAAAATCTTGTCGGTGAAGGCTGTTTCGCGATTGCCCTCCAGGCCGCCGGTCAAAAACTCAAGCAGTTCGCCAGCATCAAGCGCCCAGTATGGAATGAAGAGCCGTTCCTCGCCCGGCTGCGGGTCAACACTGAAGACCTGCGCGACATCCGCTAGAGGCGCAGCATATTCACCATGGATATCCAGCATTAGAATCCGCGTGTTGGGATACAACTCGCCGCCTTCAGGCGGCGCCGTAAGGGAACGCAGAAGGCTAGCGACCGTCGTGGACTTTCCCGAGCCAGTCGATCCGAGCACTGCGGAGTGCCGCGTGACCAGCTCGTTAAGGGCGATCCTTGCTGGAATGCTTTCTGCGCTTGACAGGGTGCCGACCGTGACGTGGCCCTGCCCGTGCGTGTCGTAAATGCGCCGGAGATGTTCCTCAATAGCGAGATGGACGGAATCACCAATGTTCGGATACTGGCTGATCCCCCGTTCGAATGCACCGGCGACGGCCTCGCCAACGAGCTGAACCTTCATCCATCGTCCGGTATCTTCCTCCGGCCGCTTAGCGCTTTCTGGCACTGCCGTGGCTCCGACTTCGGAGACCACGCCGAACAGGTCCTGATAGCCTTGTGGGATTCTCACGAAACTGCCGACTTGGCCGACTCGGTACGTCTGCCCGTTGATGACCGACAAGCCAGACGCGACCGACGGTGCAAGATGCACATTGAGCGCCGCCCCTGAAACCGCGGCAACCTTGCCGAGAAAGGTAGGATCATGGCTCAGCACTGCGGCCTCCCGCAGGCGCGGCTTGTGCGGCCGTTTCTTCCGCAGGCTCCTTCTCTCTACCAGCGAGCGCGGAACGCATTTGCTGAGCCTGGGCAAGTGCGAAGAAACGCGCAAGTTTGGCAAAATCACCCAAGAGGAACTGTGCTGACGATGCCTGAGACGCCGTCTGCCAGAATGTCTTGCGGATGTCATTCCACTCGTCGTTCAGCGGCTCTCCCGGCCGCCAAGGTCCGGCAATGCCGCTGATTACGGCGCCATCGCGCGCATAAACGCTTAGGTTCGGACGGTTGACGGCAAGCTTAGTCGCCAGCCCTTCATCCGCGAGCGGCTTATACTGAAAGGCGAGAATGGCCGTGTGGGCGTTTGCCGCCAGAGCCTCATCAAAGACCGCACAGATATGCGAGTCGGAGAACGAAAACCCTGCACAAATTAAGAGGCTGTCGGGCGTGGTGAGAAACGTACGGAGCCTCTCGAACAAGGCGGAATAGGGCAACCTCGTTACTTCGTCGTATTTGAGGTGATCTGGATAGATCAGATTGGTCGCCGTTCGCTGACCGGTTCTAATCACGGTATTGCCGGCAATCTCCCAGCCAAGGGAACCGTGAAGCTTCCAAAGCCGGGACCAGCGAGCGGGAAGCTCTTCGCACGATGAAATGCTGACAGGGTCGAAGAATGGTGCATGGGCTCCGGTAAAACCATCGAAGTAGGCAATTCGTGCACGTTCAAAGGCTTCCTCGATGAGAAGGTCATAGTTGGGTGTAAAGATTTCGATGGCATGCTCCCGATGGGTTCCGGCAATCCAGGAAACGAGTTCGGTGTACGGATTGGGCTCCGCCGGAAGACACGCTCCGACCATGTCACCGATCTTTTCGCAAATCCGCTGGCCGAGGGTGCCATATGCCGCGCCGTCGAGGTCATGAATTTTTGCCTTGCCGATCACCTGTGAAAGTCTGCGAACCTGCGTCAAGACGGCTTCGATGTTGGGCGTTCGACCAATCTCTTCCTTAAGAATTTCGATAACCTTCTGGTCTTCCTCATCAAGGGCCTTGATCACTGCTTCGGTCAGACCGGCAACGTCAGGAATAAGCGGCTGGCCGTTGGAAATCATGTGGCCATCTTTATCGACACGGAGTGCAGTCGGGGCACCCGCTCCAATCAGAAGTCCGATACGCTTCCGGCCCTGTGAAAGTATCTGGCGCAGGTCAGCCATATACCGATCCGGATTGTGTAGCGTCGTCGTTTGCATCCCGTTCACACCATAACTTGTGCTCACCCTCAAACGCCGCCCTCCCATCGTCGAGTTTAAGGTCGCGGACGCTGGCGCGGCCGAAAAATACTCACTAGCAGCAAATAGCCGCACCTTTTCTGTACATCGGTCTGCACCTGGGGACAACCAGCACGTGCAAGACGGCTGCTCGCGTTATGATAGACGCATATGGACCTCGATCCCCTCCCTCACGCAACGTCAGGTAGCGACAACGCACGACCTGTCGCGACAACCCCCGACACCGCTTTCACCCTGTCGATCGATGACGCCCTCCAGCGGTACACGGACGCCGGCCTTCCCCGCACCCCACGCAGCATCCAACGCTATTGCGCCCTCGGCCATTTGGAGTGCCGGAGGGTCGACACTGCGTTTGGCCAGAAGTGGGTTGTTACCCCGGAGTCGGTCGATCGTCACATCGCCTACATCAAGGAAGTTACACCGACGACAAGTCGGGACCTGACACGACCTGTCGCGACAGGTCGCGACGAAGACCGTCCAGTGGCTCCCGCAGAAACTCACAACGAAACATCGAGCGACACGCCGCGACAAGCGGCGACCGGCAGCGACAACGGGCGGCCTGTCGCGACAAGCGGCGACAAGCCGGAACAGGATCGATACGTCCACCAACTCACGAGCGAGAACGAATTTCTCCGCGGCCAGATCACCGTGAAGGATTCTCAGATCAAGGAACTTACTGAACGAGCGCGCGAGACGAACCACCTGATCGCCGGCTTGCAACACATGCTGACGCCCTTGCTCGGATCGCGTGATCACAAAGAGCAAAACAACGACGACCCCATGAGGCAGTAGGGTTCTCCACACCTTGCCGCCGGTGACCTTCCGAACGCTGTACAATGGAGCAATGGACTACGAGCCGGCTCGGCGCTTGGGTGACATCTTTAAGGACCAGAACATTGTTCTAAAGGGCGCTGACGCCGCGACGGCGATGGGCTTTACCCAGGTCCCGAACTTTCTCCTGAAATCGAAGAAGCTCAGCTCAGGCGACAAGATGGCCTTCGCCATGCTGCTCAGTTATGCTTGGCAGAACGACTTTTGTTTTCCTGGCCAGCAGCGCCTCGCCGAAGACCTCGGCCTTTCCGACCGCAGTGTGCGCACGAATCTGAAGGCACTTGAGGCGAACGGCCTTCTCCACATCAAACGGCGCGGGCAGGGAAAGACCAACATCTACGAGCTGGATTTGAAACCGCCGGGATTCGTCCGTCTGGACCGGAAGAAAACTTCCGGTCTTGACCGGAAGGCAGCTTCCGCTCCTGACCGGAAGAGAACTTCCGATACTCTATAATAATAAGAAGCTGAGAAGACCCACTTAAAAAGACTCAGCCAGGCAGGGCTCATTTCCTTAAAGGGAAAGAACGCGCCGCGGTGCCAAAACGGTGCCAAAGACCAAGCACCACTTCTACTAAGTTATTGAAAAGATTGGCGCGCCCGAAGGGATTCGAACCCCTGACCCCCAGATTCGTAGTCTGGTGCTCTATCCAGCTGAGCTACGGGCGCCTGGCCGTTTGCCGCCGGCCGATGCGGCGGCGGATGGCGGGCCTTAGCTACTGAATGACCTCGCCGATTGCAAGGGCCGGCGGCGCCGGCCCGCGGGTCTTTCGCCGACCCCAGGGTTCCTCTAGGCTCCGTTTGAAAGCGGAAACGACATGCGACGCCTCCTCATCCTCGGCGCCAGCCTGATCGCGGCCTGGGCGGGCGTGCCGGCGGCCGCCACGCCCTATCCCGGCCAGGTGGCAGCGGCGGAGGCCGGCGATCCGCGGGCCCAGTTCGCGCTCGCCATCATGTACGACACGGCCGATGGCGTGCCGCACGACTTTCCCCTAGCGCTCTCCTGGTTCCGCCGCGCCGCCGACGGCGGCTACGCCGTGGCCCAGGCAAAACTCGGCCTGATGTATCTGGTCGGCTGGGCGGTGCCGCGCGACCCGACCGCGGCGGCGGGCTGGTATCGCAAGGCCGCCGACCAGGGCAACCGCATCGCTCAAGCGCGGCTGGCGCAGCTCTATGCCGGTGGCATCGGTGTGTCGCAGAGCCTGGTGGAGGCCTCGGTCTGGGCACGTCTGGCGGCAGCCCAAGGCGACGCGCTGGCGGCGTGGCTTGCCGAGCGCTACGCAGAACGCATGACGCCGGCTGAGGTGGCGGAAGCCGAACGGCGGGTGCGGACCTGGCGGCCGTCGCGCTAAGAGGCGCGGAGCGCCGCAGGCGCGACAGGGAAAGAACAAAGGGATTAGCTACCGCCGTTGCGGCCGGCGGTGTGCGGGCGGTCGGGGATGGTGATGGCGAAGGTGGCGCCGGGGCCGGCATCAACCAGTGCGATCATGCCGCCATGGGCGCGCACCAGCTCGGCGGCGATCGCCAGCCCGAGCCCGGCGCCGCCCGGGGTGACCGAACCCTGGAAGGCACGGAAGAGGGACGTGCGGGCCTTTTCCGGCAGGCCGGGGCCGGTGTCCTGGACGCGGATGGTGACGGCAGCCCCTTCGCGGGCGGCCGACACGCTCAGCCGGCAGATCACCGCCGGGTTGGGATCGGCCTCCATCGCCTGTACCGAATTGCGGCCGAGATTGACCAGAACGCGGAAGAGCTGGTCGGGATCGGCGTCGATTTCGAGGCCGGCCGGCACCCGGTTCTCCCAGGCGATCATGGCGTTCTCGACCAGGCCGAGAGCATCGGCGACATCGTCGACGAGCCGGTCGAGGGCGACCAGCCGGCGGGCGGGCGCCGGCTCGCGGGCGCGGCCGTAGGTGAGCGTCGACTGGCAATAGGCAATGGCGCGGTCGAGGGCGCCGATCAGCTTGGGGGCGAAACGCTGGACGTTGGGGTCCGGCAGGCTGCCGAGGCGGTCGGAGAAGAGCTGGGCCGAGGCCAGCATGTTGCGCAGGTCGTGGTTGATCTTGGAGACGGCCAGGCCGAGATCGGCTAGGTGGCGCTGCTCGCGCAAGGTCCCCTGCAGGTCGCGTTCCATGGCGGCCAGACGCTCTTCGGCGACGCCGACCTCGTCGCGACGCCCGCTTGGCACAATCACGCGGGTGGCATCCTCCGGCTCCTCCGAGAAGGAGACGATGTTCGCGGTCAGGCGGCGCACGGGCCTGATCAGCAACCGGTTGATGGTAAAATAGAGCAGACCGGCGGTGATGATCGAAATGAGCGCCGCCAGCCAGACGATGTTGATCGAATAGGAGAGCATGGCGGCGCGCAGCGGCCGGTCGCTGATGATGAGTTCGAGCGTGGCGCCGGATCGCGAATTGCCAATAACCCTGAGCGTGCGTGGCGCGCGGGCAAACAGCGTATCGAAAGCATCGACGACCGCGGCGACCGGCTCCATGACTCTGAGATCGGCCGTGCGGTCGACCTTGGGCGGCATGTCAACGGTGGCGATGAGGCGGCTAGTGGCGCCGGTGCGGATGGCGATGGCCTTGGCACCGACGGCGGCGAGGAGATCCTCCTGGATGCTGCGCGGCACGTCGGAGGCGACCGATTCGGCCAGCACCGAACTCGCGGCATCGGCCATGGTCATGCGGTCGGTGAGCCAGTTGGTGCGGAAATTGGCGATGGAGGGGACGTAGATCAGCACTTCGGAGAGCATGACGTAGAGCACGGTCAGCGCCAGCAGCTTCCACGACAGGCCGAAGCCGCGCCGCGGCGAGGCCCGGGGCGTTGCGTTGGCTTTCTGCGATTCCTGCCGGTCGGTCATCGGCTCAACCGAGCCTGCGCAGCAGATCGATCAGGCGCCGGCGCCAGAGGACGGCGAGGCCGGGCCGGACGTCGCGCTGGCTGAGGCTGGCGGCGATGCGGCGCGAGATGTCGGCGCGGGTCAGATAGGGCGCCGACAGGTCGGCCAGCGCCGAGATGGGCAAGCGCCGGGCGACGGCCAGCGACCACAGGGCAATCATCTCGCCGGCGTCGTGGCCGACGATGCCGGCGCCGAGCACGCGGCCGCGGGGGCCGATCACCGCCTTGATCATGCCAGCCGGCATGCGCTCGATCTGGGCGCGGTCGTTTTCGGCAAAGGGGAAGCGCAGCACGCGCACGCCCTCCCCGTACCGACCGCGCGCGGCCGCCTCGTCAAGGCCAACGGTCGCCAGCGCCGGGTCGGTGAAGGCGACGAAGGGCGCCTCGGCGGAGCTGTCGACAACGGCCAAGCGAAAGAGGATCGCCTTCACCACCTGCGCCGCCTGATGGTGGCCGCGGGCGGCATCGGCCCGCCCGGCGACGGCATCGCCGATGGCATAGACGCGCCGGTTGGCGGTCCTGAGATGGCGATCGACGACGATGCCGTGTGCATCGGCCCGGATGCCGGCAATATCGAGATCGAGGCCATCGATGGCCGGTTTACGGCCGGTGGCAATCAAGAGGTGCGACCCGTCGATGGCCGCGGCATCCTCAACGGGGTCGGAAACGGTGAAGCGCACGCCGCCGCGGCGCCGGCCGACCGAGACGATATCGACGCCGACGCGCACACGGATGCCCTCGGCACGCAGCCGGTCGACGACGATGGCGACAAGCTCCGGATCGACCTCCGGCAGGGCCGGGCCGCGGTCGAGCACGGTGGTGTCGATGCCGAGCCGGTTGAAAGCCTGCGCCAGTTCGAGCCCCTCGTGGCCGGCACCAAAGACGACGATGTGGGTGGGCTTGCGGGAGAGATCGAAGATACCGGCCGCGGTCAGATAGTCGACGCCGTCGAGGCCGGGGATTTCGGGCGGCGCCGGCTCGGCCCCCACCGCCAGGATGATACGGCGGGCGCGGATCTCGACCTCGCCGGCCGTGACCGTATCGCGATCGGTGAAGCGGGCGGCGGCATTGACCACCTGGACGCCGAGCGCGGTCAGCCGCTCGGGCGTCACATTAGCGGCGACCGCAGCACCGACAGTGGCCAGATGCTCGCGCACCTTGGCAAGATTGACCTGGAGGGGGGCGCCGGTGACGCCGATGGCGGGGCCACGGCGCAGCAATTCGTTAACCTCCGCCGCGGCAAGCAGCGCCTGGCGGGGAACTGCGCCGGAGACGAGGTCGGACCCGCCCAGCGCCCCCTTTTCGACCAGAACGACGGCCACGCCCTCGCTGGCAGCCGCCAGCGCCGCAGCGATGCCTGCCGGGCCGCCGCCGATAATGCATATGTCGGGTGTCAGGGTCTCCGGCATCGGTCGTCTTTCTGTCCCCACGATTCCTGCGGCCGAAACGGTGGCAATGATAACCGCTTTCCGGTAAAAGCCACCGCACGAGAACGACCGCCGTGGCCGGAGGTGGTTCGCGTTGACTCGATTCAACCCGCTCCTTATAAGCCCGGCGCGGCCGGTCCGCGCGGAGACGACACGATATGAAACGTACCTATCAACCCAGCAAGCTGGTCCGCAAGCGCCGTCATGGCTTCCGCGCGCGCATGGCCACGACCGGCGGCCGCAAGGTGATTGCTGCCCGCCGCGCCCGCGGACGCAAGCGGCTGTCGGCCTGAGGATCGGGGTAGCCCCCGCCGGCATGGAGCGCCTGAGGCGCCGCGCCGATTTCAAGGCTGTTGCCGCCGGCAGGCGGGTCACGCGCCCGGGTTTCGTGCTCCAGGCGCTTGAGAATCCCGAGGACGACGGGCTGAGGCCGGCCCGGATTGGGTTCACGGTGACGCGGAAGATCGGCAATTCGGTCGTGCGCAATCGTATCCGGCGCCGGCTGAGGGCGGCGGTCAGTGCCGTCGGCGGACATCTTGAAACCGCCACGGATTACGTGCTTGTCGGGCGTCGTGCCGCCCTGACCCTTCAATTCCAGCGGCTGGTTACCGATCTAGAGACCGGGTTGGCCGCACTTTCGCGCAACCGCCAAGCGCCGGACAGGTCCGTTCAATGACCGACAATAACCGCAACTTCATCCTCGCGATCGTGCTGTCGATGGTCGTGCTGTTCGGCTGGCAGTTCTTCATTGCCGGGCCGCAGATCGAACAGGCCCGCAAGCAGCAGGAAATCGCCGCGCAGCAGGCGGCCTCGCAGCAGGCACAGCAACCGGCAGCAACCGGCAGCCAGACCGCGGCCGACGCGGGAAGCAGCACACCGGCCCCGGCGACGGCCACGTCGCTCGGCGCCGCTCCGGTGCAGAAAACGGCGGAAACCCGTGACGAGGCGCTGGCCCAGAGCAAGCGCGTGCCAATCGAGACGTCGAGCATCAGCGGCTCCATCAACCTCACCGGCGGCCGCGTCGACGACATCCGCCTGAAGCACTATCACGAGACGGTCGACAAGCAGAGCCCGACCATCGTGCTGCTGTCGCCCAGCGGTGGGCCGGAAGCCTATTTCGCCGATTTCGGCTGGGTCGGTCCCGCCGATGCCGGCCCCCTGCCCGGTCCCGCGACCGTGTGGACGGCACCGGCAGGCGCCACGCTGACCCCGCAGACGCCCGTCACCCTGACCTATGACAATGGTGCCGGCCTCGTCTTCAACCGCCAGATCGCCATCGACGACAATTACATGCTGACGGTGACCGACACGGTTACCAACAAGGGCAATGCCAGCGTCGCCCTGTCGCCCTTCGGCCGCATCACCCGCGTCGGCGAACCGCCGACCTCCGGCTACTACATCCTGCACGAGGGCCTGGTCGGCGTGATCGGCGACAAGGGCCTGCAGGAATACAAGTACAAGGACATCCAGAAGGACCACGAGGTCACCTGGAGCGACAAGACCGGCGGGTGGCTGGGCATTACCGACAAGTACTGGGCGGCCACCCTGATCCCCGAGCAGACGCAGGTCTACACCGCGCACTACATCGGCAAGGAAAGTGGCACGACGCCGGTCTATCAGACCGATTTCACCGCGGCGGCGGACACCCTGGCGCCCGGTGCCACGGTCACCCAGACCAGCCACCTATTTGCCGGCGCCAAGCAGGTGAGCGTGCTGTCGGCCTACAGCAACAGCCTGCATATCGAGAAATTCGACCTGCTGATCGACTGGGGATGGTTCTTCTTCATCACCAAGCCGATGTTCCTGCTCATCGACTGGCTCTACCGCCTGTCGGGCAATTTCGGCGTCGCCATCCTGCTGGTGACGGTGCTGGTCAAGGCGGTCTTCTTCCCGCTGGCCAACAAATCCTACAAATCGATGAGCCAGATGAAGAAGCTGCAGCCGCAGATGACCGCGCTGCGCGAGCAATACAAGGACGACAAGGTCAAGCAGCAGGAAGAGCTGATGAAGCTCTACAAGACCGAGAAGATCAACCCACTCGCCGGCTGCTGGCCTATGGTGATCCAGATCCCGGTCTTCTTCTCGCTCTACAAGGTGCTGTTCGTCACCATCGAGATGCGTCACGCGCCGTTCTTCGGCTGGATCCGCGACCTCTCGGCGCCTGACCCGACGCACATCTTCAATCTGTTCGGGCTCTTGCCCTACGACCCGGCGAGTGTGCCGATGATCGGCCACTTCCTGGCGATCGGCATTTGGCCGGTGATCATGGGCATCACCATGTTCGTGCAGATGAAGCTGAACCCGACGCCGCCCGATCCCACCCAGGCGATGCTGTTCACCTGGATGCCGGTGATCTTCACCTTCATGCTGGCATCGTTCCCGGCCGGCCTGGTGATCTACTGGGCATGGAACAACACTCTGTCGGTGACCCAGCAGTACATCATCATGCGGCGCCAGGGAGCCGACGTGGACCTGCTCGGCAACATCCTCGACACCTTCCGCAAGAAGAAGAAGGCGCCGGCGCACCCGGCGGCGGCGCACGCGCATGCGCCGGCGACGCCGAAGGCAGCCAACGACTCCGCCAAGCCGTCGGCGAACGACAGCCGGTCGGCGAAATCGACGGTGAAGTCGCGCCGCGCCGCTGCCAAGGCCAAGGCGAAGGCCAAGGCCGCCAAGCCCGCCGACGCGAAAAGCTAAGGCAGCGGGCAGCCCATGCCCGAGATCGACGACGCGCAAAAAGACGCCGAGCGCATCGCGGCGGAACGCATCGAGGACGGGCGGCTGTTCTTCGCCAGGTCATGGCAGTTCATCGCCGGGGCGCCGACGGCCGCCGTCCTGCCGACGGCGGACGCGATCGAGATCGCCTTCGCCGGGCGCTCCAATGTCGGCAAGTCGTCGCTGATCAACACGCTCACCGGCCAGAATGGGCTGGCGCGCATCTCCAACACGCCCGGGCGGACGCGCGAGCTCAACCTGTTCTCGGCGGACGCCGGCATCGCCATCGTCGACATGCCCGGCTACGGCTATGCACGCGCCTCCAAGCGCGACGTGGCGGCATGGACGCGCACGGTGTTCGACTATCTGCGCGGGCGGCCGCGGCTCAGGCGCGTCTATGTGCTGATCGACGCCCGCCACGGCCTGAAGCCCAACGACGAGGAGGCGCTGGCCACCCTCGACAAGGCGGCGGTGTCCTATCAAATCGTGCTGACCAAGGCCGACAAGGTGAAGGCCGGCGCGCTGCCGGAGGTCATCGCTGCGACGGGGGCTCGGATTGCCAAGCGGCCGGCCGCGCACCCTGAGGTGCTGGCGACCTCGTCGACCACCGGCGGGGGAATCGCCGAATTGCGGGCGGAGATCGCGGGGCTACATTAACCCCTCCGTTTGTCGGCCTGTCGCAAACCCGGTATAGAGCGGCGCTTGCGAGAGACGGATGACGACCATGAGCCAGACCACCGACCAGGATACCGTCGAGGCCATCGCCCGCGCCCGGCTGATCTCGGCGGCGCTGCCCTACATGCTCGCCTACGACGGCAAGGTGGTGGTGGTGAAATATGGCGGCCATGCCATGGGCGATCCCGACCTTTCCAAGGCGTTCGCCCGCGACATCACGCTCCTGGAGACCTCCGGCGCGCGGCCGGTGGTGGTGCATGGCGGCGGCCCGCAGATCGCCGACATGCTGAAGCGGCTCGATATCAAGACTGAGTTCCGCTCGGGGCTGCGCGTCACCGACAAGCGCACCGTCGAGGTGGTCGAGATGGTGCTCGCCGGATCGATCAACAAGGAGATCGTGATGGCGATCAACGCCGAGGGGGGCAAGGCGGTCGGCCTCTCCGGCAAGGACGGCAACATGGTGTTCGCCGAGAAGGTGACGCGCACCGAGGTCGACCCCGATTCCAACATCGAGAAGGTGGTCGATCTCGGCTTCGTCGGCGAGCCGAAGACGGTCAACCGGGCGGTGATCGACATGGTGCTGTCGGCCGAGCTGATCCCGGTGATCGCACCGGTGGCGCCGGGCACGGACGGCGCTACCTACAACGTCAATGCCGACACCTTTGCCGGCGCCGTCGCCGGCGCGCTCGGCGCGACCCGTCTGCTCTTCCTCACCGACGTGCCCGGCGTGCTCGACAAGAGCGGCAAGCTCATCAAGGAACTCACGGTGACGCAGGTTCGCGCGCTGATCGCCGACGGTACCATCACCGGCGGCATGATCCCCAAGGTCGAGACCTGCATCGCGGCGCTGGCGCGCGGCGTCGAGGGCGTCGTCATCCTCAACGGCAAGACGCCGCATGCGGTGCTGCTCGAGCTCTACACCGACCACGGCGCCGGCACGCTGATCCTGCCATGAGCGCCCGGCCGGAGCTTGGCCGCTTCGCCACGGTCGATAGCTGGGTCTTCGACCTCGACAACACGCTCTATCCGCGCCAGACGGACCTCTTCAGCCAGGTCGACAAACGCATCCGCGACTATGTCGGGCGGCTGCTCGACATCGGTCCGGACGAGGCGCACCGGGTGCAGAAGGACTACTACCGGCGCTACGGCACGACGCTGCGCGGGTTGATGGAAGAACACGGCATCAGACCCGACGACTTCCTCGAATATGTGCACGATATCGACCATTCGGTGGTGCAACCCGACCCGCGGCTGGCGGCGGCCATCGAAAAGCTGCCGGGGCGCAAGTTCATCCTCACCAACGGCTCCAGAGCGCATGCCGAGAAGGTGGCGACAAGGCTCGGCATCCCCGACCATTTCGAAGAGATCTTCGACATCGTCTCGTCCGAGTTGCTGCCCAAGCCGAACCGCGAGACCTACGACCGCTTCCTCGCCACGACCGGCGTCGAGCCGACACGGGCGGCGATGTTCGAAGACCTGGCGCGCAACCTGGAAGTCCCCAAGGCGCTCGGCATGGCGACCGTGCTGGTGGTACCGCACGGCACGCGCGAAGTGTTGACCGAGGACTGGGAGATGGAAGGCCGCGACGCGCCGCATGTCGAGTTCGTCAGCGACGATCTCGCCGGTTTCCTCGAGGCGGTGCTGGCAGGCTGAGACTAGCGGCGCCCCAAGCCGCGTTGACTTCCCCTTGTCGCCCACTAAGGTCCGCGCCCGAACCCGCCTAGAAACGGACTATCGCGATGATCCCCTCCACCACCGCCCTGCAAGCGACCATCGACGCCGCCTATGAAAGCCGCGACACGATCGGCCCGGAGACGACCGGCACCGTGCGCGAAGCTGTGGACGCCACGCTGGCCCTGCTCGATTCAGGCGCGGTGCGCGTGGCCGAGAAGTCGGACACCGGCTGGACGGTGAACCAGTGGCTGAAGAAGGCGGTGCTGCTCTCCTTCCGCCTCAACCCGATGGAAATGATCCCCGGCGGCCCAGGCGGCGGCTGGTGGGACAAGGTGCCATCCAAGTTCGCCGGCTGGGGCCCTGCCGAGTTCACCAAGGCGGCTTTTCGCGCCGTGCCCAACTGCATCGTGCGGCGCTCGGCCTATATCGCGCCGGGCGTGGTGCTGATGCCCTCCTTCGTCAATCTCGGCGCCTATGTCGATTCCGGCACCATGGTCGATACCTGGGCGACGGTCGGCTCCTGCGCGCAGATCGGCAAGAACGTGCATATCTCCGGCGGCGCCGGTATCGGCGGCGTGCTCGAGCCCTTGCAGGCGGGGCCGGTGATCATCGAGGACAACTGCTTCATTGGCGCGCGCGCCGAGGTGGCCGAGGGCGTGATCGTCGGCGAGGGCTCGGTGCTGTCGATGGGCGTCTATCTCGGCGCCTCGACCAAGATCGTCGACCGCGCCACCGGTGAGATCCACATGGGCCGCGTGCCGCCCTATTCGGTGGTCGTGTCCGGCTCGCTGCCCGGCAAGAACCTGCCCGGCGAGAACTACGGTCCGTCGCTTTATTGCGCGGTGATCGTCAAGCAGGTCGACGAGAAGACGCGCTCGAAGACCTCGGTCAACGACCTGCTGAGAGACTAGTTCGCTCCCCGAATTGCGGAGAGCGAGAAGGAGCAGACACCACCACCCAGCGGCAGCGGCTTTCCCTGCGGAAATAGCGGCTCCCGTGCTCTCCGGAAGCATTTCGGAGACGGGCGGATTCGGCTATTCTTCGCTGGCGACGGAGCCAATACGGGAGGGGCCAGAATGAATTTCGACTTCAATCATCTCTACCTGACGACGGAAGGCCGCATCGGCCGCCAGAGATTCTGGATCGGCATCATCGGGCTCGTCGTCGTCAGCCTTGTCATCAACGTCATCGTCGGCGCGCTGTTCGGCTGGATCAGCTTCGGCACCCGATTGATCCAGTTCATCGTGCAGCTTGCGCTGGCCTATCCCGCCTATTGCCTGATGGCCAAGCGCTTCCAGGATCGGGCCAAGCCGGCCACTTTCGCCGCGGCCATTGTCGGCATCAACATCCTGTATTCGGTGTTGGCGCTCATCGGTCTTACTGGCATGCCGGGCGTGCCCAATGCTTTTGGGATCGTGTTCGGTTTCGTCATGCTGATCATCGGCATCTGGATCCTGATCGAGCTCGGCATCCTGCGCGGCACGGTGGGCGACAATGCCTATGGTCCCGACCCGTTGCAGGGATAGACAGGGCGGGACTCCTGCGGAGCGGACGGAAGCGGCGACAGCGCCGCTTTCGCTTCGGCGGTGATGCAACCGGTCGGCGCCAACGACTTCCTGCGCTTCTTCTTCACCGCCGGCGGGCGGATCGCGCGCCAGGAATACGTGCTCGGCATCGCCGGCATCTATGCCGTCAACGCGGCCCTGATCGCCTTTGCCGTCCACCGGCCCGACCCCGACCTGGCGCTCGGGTCTGGCGCTCATGATCTCCGCCTTTCCCTCGACCGTTGCCCAGTTCGTGCTGGCGGCCAAACGCTGCCACGACATCGGCCTGTCGGGGGCGTTCGTCCTGGTGTTGCTGGTGCCCTTCGCCGGCCTTCTGTGGCTGGCCGCGCTGGCCGTCATCGCTGGCAGCGCGGGCGCGAATCTCTACGGCCCGCCGCCACGTTTCGACCCGGTTTAGCCGCCATCATTGACGCCCGGCCGGAAGCGCCGCTAAACCGCAGGTGCGTCCTTCCTCCTCCGCACGCGAGCCCATGACCCAGACCTTTGACCCGGCCGCCTTGCTGAAGGCGCTGATCGCGTGCCGCTCCGTCACTCCGGCAGAGGGCGGCGCACAGGCCTGGATGGCCGAGGTGCTGGCCGCCGCCGGCTTCACGGTCGAGCGGCTGAAATTCTCCGCACCCGGCACCCCGGACGTCGACAACCTGTTCGCCACCATCGGCAGCGGCGCGCCGCATCTGGTCTTCGCCGGCCACAGCGACGTGGTGCCGCCGGGCGAGGAAGCGCGCTGGACCCATCCGCCCTTTGCCGGAAAGTCCGCTGGCGGCGCCCTCTACGGCCGCGGCGCGGTCGACATGAAGGGCGGCATCGCCTGCTTCATGGCGGCGGCGCTTGGCCGGCTTGCCGAGGTGGGAAGCCCACGCGGCACGCTGTCGCTGCTGATCACCGGCGACGAGGAGGGCCCGGCGGTGAACGGCACGGTGAAGGCGCTCGCCTGGGCGCTGGAGCAAGGCCACCACTTCGACGCGGCGCTGGTCGGCGAGCCGACCTCGCGCCAGCGGCTCGGCGACACGGTGAAGGTCGGCCGCCGAGGCAGCCTGTCGGGCACCATCATCGCTACAGGGCGCCAGGGCCACGCCGCCTATCCGCATCTGGCTGACAATCCGCTGCCGCGGCTCGTCCGCGTGCTCGGCCGGCTGGCTGACCTGACGCTCGATGCCGGCAGCGCCGACTTCGAGCCGTCCAATCTGGAGATCACCAGCATCGACGTCGGCAATCCGGCCTTCAATGTGATTCCCGCCGAGGCGCGGGCGTGCTTCAACGTGCGCTTCAACGACGGCTGGACGATCGCGACGCTCACGGCGCATCTGAGGGCCGAGATTGACGCGGCCCTCGCCGAGGCGCCCGGTACGGCAAAGCTGCGGCTGGCCATCGAGCCGGGCGCCAGCGAATCCTTCCTGACCGCTTCCGGGCCGCTCATCGACAGCCTGTCGCGGGCGATCGGTGCGGTGGCCGGCATCTTCCCGTCGCCGTCGACCGGCGGCGGCACGTCGGACGCCCGCTTCTTCAAGACCGTCTGCCCGGTGGTCGAGTTCGGCCTGGTGGGCGACACCATGCATCAGGTCGACGAGCGGGTGCCGCTCAACGACCTCGCACAACTGACTGCGATCTACCGCGCGTTCCTTGACCGCTTCTTCGGCGCCGGTCAGGACGGCAGCTGATGGACCGCGCCGAGATCCAGCGTGCGCTCACCGGCGCGTGGCGGCTGTTTCTCGGCAAGCCGGACGCCTTGCGCTTCTTCGACACCAGCGTCGACGGCTTCTGGCGCTCGTTCCGCGCCATCATCCTGGTGGCGCCGCTCTATGGGCTGGTGGCGCTCGCCGACCGCAACGACATGCTCACCGATGCCAACCCCGGCGACGATTACAGCAACGCTCAATTCTGGGCGGCCAAGGCGCTGACGCTGGCGCTCGACTGGGTGACGCTGCCGATCCTGCTCGGGGTGATCGCCAACTTCATCGGCATAAGGCGCGGCTACCCGGCCCTCATCGTGGCACGTAACTGGGCGACGGTGCTGATGATCATTCCGTTCGCCGCAATCGGGCTGATCGATCTGGCCGGTATCGGCAGCGCCAGCGCTCTGGTGCTGCCGTCGCTGGTGGCGCTGGTGGCCACCTTCCGCATGAGCTACGAGATCGCGCGCAAGACGCTGGGCGTCGACGCGGACGTTGCCGTCGCCTTCGTGGTGCTCGATTTTCTGGTGAGCCTCGCCATCGTGCTCATCTGCAACCGGCTGTTCGCCATCACACCGCTGGCCTAGTAGTCCACCTTGACCAGATAGAGCCCGTCCGGCGGCGCCACCGGGCCGGAGCGCGTGCGGTCGGCGGCGGCCAGCGCCGCGCCGACGGCGGAAACCGGCCATTTGCCCTCGCCGACCTTCTTCAGGGTGCCGACCATCGAGCGCACCTGATTGTGCAGGAAGGAGCGCGCCTCGGCGACGACCATGATCTCGTCGCCGGCACGCGACACGTCGAGCCGGTCGAGCGTCTTGACCGGCGATTTCGCCTGGCACTCGGACGAGCGGAAGGTGGTGAAATCGTGCCTGCCGACGAGCGCCTGGGCGGCGGCGTGCATGGAATCGGGATCGAGACGTTGGGAGACCCACCAAACGCGGCCGCGATCGATGACCGGCGGGGCACGACGGTCGAGCAGGCGGTAGAGATAGTGCCGCCTGACCGCCGAGAAGCGGGCATCGAAATCCGCCGCGACGGCAACCGCTGAAAGGATGGCGACGGTCTCAGCCTTCAGATGGGCGTTGAGGGCGTCGCGCACGGTGTCGGCCGGCCAGTCGCGCGTGAGGTCGATATGGGCGACCTGGCCGAGCGCGTGGACGCCGGAATCGGTGCGGCCGGCGCCCTTGACCGTGACCGTCTCGCCGGTAAAGGCGGTGATCGCTTCCTCGATCGCCTGCTGCACCGCGCGGCCGTTCTCCTGCCGCTGCCAGCCGACAAAGGGACGGCCGTCATATTCGATGGTCAGCTTGTAGCGCGGCATCTCTAGCTGAGCGCGGCCAGGGGGGCGTGCAGGCCGCGCAGGAACTCGGCCGCCGCGACCGCGCCTTTGCCGGCGCGCTGGACCTGCACCAGGCGGACAGCTCCGGAGCCGCAGGCGATGGTGAGCTTGCCGTCGAGCACGGCACCGGGCGCGCCGGCGCCCTCGGCGAGCGTCGAGCGCAAGACCTTCACCCGCTCGGGCCCCTTGCCGAAATCGGCAAGGCACCAGGCGCCGGGGAAAGGCGACAGGCCACGGATATGGTTGTGGACCTCGGCTGCGGGCCTGGACCAGTCGATGCGGGTCTCGGCATTGTCGAGCTTCTTGGCGTACGTGGCGCCATCCTCCGCCTGCGGCGTGAAGCCGAGAACGCCGCGCGAGAGCGCGGCAAGCGCGCGCACCATGAGATCGGCCCCCAATGCCGCGAGCGTCGCCGCCACCTCGCCGGCAGTGGCCTCGGGGGAAATCGCGATGCGCTCGCTCATGGCGACCGGGCCGGTATCCAGCCCCTCCTCCATGCGCATGACCATGACGCCGGTCTCGGAATCGCCGGCCATGATGGCGCGGGCAACCGGCGCGGCACCGCGCCAACGCGGCAAGAGCGAGCCATGCAGGTTGAGGCAGCCATTCACCGGGGCGTCGAGGAAGGCCTTGGGCAGGATCTGGCCATAGGCAACGATGACGCCGACATCGACGGCGAGGCCGGCAAAGCGCTCCGCCTCGCCTTCGTTTCTGAGGCGGGTGGGCGTGAACACCGGCAGGGCGAAGCGCTCGGCGACCTCATGCACCGGCGACTTGCGCTCGGCCATGCCGCGGCCGGCGGCGCGCGGCGGCTGGGTGTAGACGGCCGCCACCGCGTGGCCCTGGCCGACGATCTCGGTGAGCGTGGGGACGGCGAAATCGGGCGTTCCAAAGAAGGCGATGCGCATGAGGCGCGGCATAGCGCCCCCTTGGGCCGTGGGCAAGCCGGCGCGCGGGACGCGCCGGCGATCCGTGGCTGATGCCCCGCCTAGTAGCGGCAGTGTTCGCGATAATACCTGCCGTGATAGCGGTAGGTGCACCAGCCGTTGTTGTAGTGGTGGACCAGGACCGCACCGGCGAGCGCGCCGATGCCGGCGCCGACGATCGCACCGCCGACCGAACTGGTGGCAACCCCGCCGAGCGCGGCGCCAAATATACCGCCGCCGAGCGCGCCTTCACTGGTGGTGCAGCCCGCGATGCCGAGGCTGAGAGCGGATACTGCAGCCACGGCCAGAACCGTCTTTCTCATGTCTGCTCTCCCTGTTCGTGCGCCGCGGCCATCGCCCCGGCCCATACCGAACAAGGCCGCCGCAATGTGGCCGAAACGTGGAAAGCGAGGGGCCGGCTGGCGCGCGGTATCTACAGGATCGGCGGCTTGCCGCCGATTTTCGCCTGCTTGGTGAACTTCTTGATCACCATGTCGCGCTTCAGCTTCGACAAGAGGTCGATGAACAGCCGGCCTTCGAGATGGTCGATCTCGTGCTGCATGACGACGGCAAGCCAGCCGTTGGCCTCGATCTCCTGCGGCTTGCCATCGCGGTCGATATAGGCGACGCGTACCTGGGCCGGCCGCTCGACCTCGGCGAAATACTCCGGGATCGACAGGCAGCCCTCCTCGGCCGCGGCGATCTCGTCCGAGCGCCACAGGATCTTGGGGTTGACGAGGAAGAGCGGGTTCGGCTTCGGCTCGCCCTCTTCCGACTCGCGCGAGGCGACATCGATGGTGATGACCTGGCGCGGCACATTGACCTGGATGGCGGCCAGCCCGATGCCGGGCGCCTCGTACATGGTCTCCAGCATGGAATCCATGAACTTGCGCAAATCGTCGTCGACCCGTTCGACGGGGTCGCTCGTCATGCGCAGCTTGCGGTCCGGCAAGGTGATGATATCGAGCTTTGACACGCGCTTCAGATATGAGAGGAACCGCGCCGGGTCAACGCTTTCGAGGGGACACCCATGGCCGCCAAGCGCAAAAAGGCCGCGCCGCGCAAGCTGAAGCGCAACCCGATTGCCCGCGCGCTCAGCTCGCCGCTCTTCCACGAGAAGGTGGTCAAGCGCCCCGACCGGCCGCGCCGCAAACCGAAGCATCCAAAGCCGCCCGACGAGGAGGAGAGCGGCGACTAGCCTTGTTCCTGTTTTGTACTTGCCAGACGAATCGGGCTATGTTGGGGGATGCTTCAGACCGCCTACCCGATCGGCGATGTGACCGTCACCGGCGCCACGCTTCTTGCCGGCGGCGCGGCGGTGCTGTTCCTCGTGCTCACCCTCGTCACCTTTGTCGCCTGGCGCCGGGCCGCACGGCGCGTCGAGACACTGGAAGAGACCCGCGACGACGGCATTGCGACCGGGCTGGCAGAGCTTCGACGCACCCAGGGCGAGATCACGGGCCAGGTGCGCGGCCTGTCGGACCGGCTCGACGGCTTCGGCCACCGGGTCGGTCAGTCGATGAGCGAGACCGCGCGCGGGACGCATGAGAGCCTGGCCAAGCTCGGCGAGCGGCTGGCCGTGATCGACAAGGCGCAGCGCACGATCACCGACCTGTCGAGCCAGGTGGTGGAGCTGCAGCACATCCTGGCCAACAAGCAGACGCGCGGCGCCTTCGGGCAAGCGCGCATGGAAGCGATCGTGCGCGACGGCCTGCCGGCGTCCGGCTACGAATTCCAGGCGACGCTCAGTAACGGCAACCGGCCGGACTGCCTGATCCTGTTCCCGAATGGCGGCCCGAGCCTGGTCATCGACGCCAAGTTTCCGCTGGAAGGGTGGAGCGCCATCCGCGCGGCGGAGACGCCGGAGGCCAAGAAGGCGGCCGAGAGCCAGTTCCGCCGCGATACGCTGAAGCACGTCCAGGACATTGCCGAGCGCTATCTGGTGCTGGGCGAGACCCAGGACACGGCCTTCATGTTCGTGCCGTCGGAATCGATCTTCTTCGACGTCCACGAGCACTTCGAGGACATCGTGCAGCGGGCGCACCGGGCGCGCGTGGTGATCGTCTCGCCGTCGCTCTTGATGCTGTCGATCCAGGTGGTGATGTCGCTGCTCCGCGACGTGCGCATGCGCGAGCAGGCGCACATCATCCAGCAGGAAGTGATCCGGCTGATGGACGATGTCGGCCGCCTCGACGACCGGGTGCGCAAGCTCGACGTCCACTTCAAACAGGCCAACAAGGACATCGAGGACATCCTCACCTCCAGCCGCAAGATTTCCGGCCGCGGCGAGAAGATCAAGGCGGTCGATGTGGCCGAAGGCGAGGCGGCGCCCGAGGCGTCGGCGCGGCCGGCCGCCTCACCGCGCAGCGTGCCACCGCCGCCGGAGCTGCCCTTCAGCACGTTCGAGGAAGTGTAGGGTTTTTGACCCCCTCCCATCCTCCCCCCCCTTTCAAAGGGAGGGGTACGATGCGGCACGCCACAAATAAGCAAAATGACGAAAAAGCGCGGCGCACCTGCGGTGGCGCTCGGCGCAGCCACAAATTCCTCCTCTTCCCCCCGGAAAGGGGGAGGATGGGAGGGGGTCAATGGGGCGTGGACCCCGGATCTGCGGCTGCACCGCGTCCGGCGAACAAGGGCCTCAGAACCCCCGTCCGCCCTTGAGAAACTCGATCTCGTCGGCCGTCGATTCGCGGCCGAGGACCGCGTTGCGGTGGGGGAAGCGGCCGAACTTGCGGATGACGTCGCGATGCTTGGTGGCGAAGTCGAGGATGGTGCGCGCGCCATCCTTCAGATCGTCGGGGGCCTGAACGGTCAGTTCGGCGAAAAGCTGAACGGCGAAATCCTGGTCGGCGACCGCCTCGGAATGCTCAAACGGCAGATAGATGAAGACCCGCTCGAACGGGAAGAAGCGTTCGCGGCCGCCCGCGACAAGCGCCTTCGCGATCGAAAGGGCCTTGCCGTCATAGGCAAAAGCCTCGCCGCTCTCGCGGTGGATCTGGCGCGGAAACTGGTCGAGAAGAACGACGAGACCGGCCTGCTGACGGCGCGTGAGGCGGTCGAGCTGCCAATCCTCGTCGCGCGCAGGATCGAGATACGTTCCGAAGGTCTGCCGGATATGGTTGTCGATCTCTTCGGTCGCGCGAAACCATTCGGTGACACGATCCTGGCTCGGCCGGTCGGCAGCCGATTTCAGGTCGCCGAACCAGTAGAGATAGACGGCGTCCAGCACATTGACGTCCATGGCTTCCCCCTTCCCTGGTTATTCCTGCAATTCCGGACGGAACCGTTAGCCGACTATTCCTGGAATCACTTCTCAGAACGGCGTGCGCTGACGCATGGCGGCCGAGAGCGTGCCCTCGTCGAGATAATCGAGCTCGCCGCCGACCGGCACGCCGTGGGCGAGCCGCGAGACCTTCACATCGAGGCCGGCGAGCCGGTCCATGATGTAATGCGCGGTGGTCTGACCCTCGACGGTGGCATTGACCGCCAGGATGACCTCGCGCACGGGGCCTTCGGCGACACGGGCGACCAGTTTGTCGATGCCGAGATCGTCCGGGCCGACGCCGTCCAGCGGCGACAGCGCACCACCGAGCACATGGTAGCGGGCGTTGAGCGCGCCGGCGCGCTCCAGCGCCCACAGGTCGGCAACGTCCTCGACCACGACAAGCAGGCCCTCCTCGCGGCGCGGATCGGCGCAGATGGTACAGGGATCGCTGGTATCGATGTTGCCGCAGGTGGAGCAGACCACGACGGATTCCACCGCCACGTCCATGGCCTTGGCCAGGGGGCTGAGCAGCTCGTCCTTCTTCTTGATGAGATGCAGCGCGGCGCGGCGGGCGGAGCGCGGGCCCAGGCCCGGCAGCTTGGCGAGAAGCTGGATCAGGCGCTCGATCTCGGGGCCGGCGACGGAACGGGGCATGAATCGGTCAACCTCGATTGGCTCCCCGCCAAAGACGGCCTGGCGGGCCCCCTGTCAACGTGCTGCAAGCACCCCATGTTATAAGGCCGCCAAGAGTGGGCCGATCCACGCCGTCAGAGAGCCATCCATGCGCAGACTATTTGCAGCCTTCGTCTATGTCATTGTCGCCACCGCGGCGGCTGCCACGCCGGCCGCGGCCGCGCCGATTTCCGTCATGAAGCTGATGGCGCCGGGGCCACTCCCCGACATGGCGCTCGGGCAACCGACAGCGCCGGTGACCATCGTCGAATATGCCTCGATGACCTGCCCGCATTGCGGCAGGTCGTTCCGCGAAACCTTCTCGACGCTGAAGACGAAATATATCGACACCGGCAAGGTCTACTTCGTGTTCCGCGAATTCCCGCTCGACCAGCTTGCCTT
This sequence comes from uncultured Alphaproteobacteria bacterium, assembly GCA_963750065.1. Taxonomy (GTDB): domain Bacteria; phylum Pseudomonadota; class Alphaproteobacteria; order Rhizobiales; family Kaistiaceae; genus CAVSRC01. The sequence continues at coordinate 69,065 of CAVVPK010000030.1, read as the reverse complement.
CGCCGCCTCGATGGCGGCGCGCTGCGCGCCCAAGGACAAGTTCTTCCCGATCATCGATGCGCTGTTCCAGCAGCAGGACAGCTGGGCCTACGTCAACCAGCCCGAGCCAGCGCTGGTCGCCCAGCTCAAGCCCTTCGGCTTCGACCAGGCGTCGTTTGCGGCCTGCCTGAAGAAGACCGACATCGCCGACGGCATCAACACGATCGCCACCACCGCACAGAAGGAGTTCGGCGTGGACGGCACGCCGACCTTCTTCATCAACGGCGAGAAGCACGTCGGCGAGATGAACGTGGCGGAGATGGAGGCGATCCTCGACCCGCTGATTGCCAAGGCGAAGAAGTAACCGCGAAGCAGACCCGACCCGGCCAAACACAGATTGCCCCCTGCGGGTTCGCTCTGCGGGCCCTCTGGGGGTGGGCAACTTGTCGCTTGCGCCTCGTCCATGAAAGCCGAAGATGGTGGCGGGGGGTGTTCTTCGGGTTTTTCCAATGCGCAGAATGCTTCCGGCCGTCCTTTCCCTCCTGATGTCGGCATGGGCGCTTGCCGTGCCGGCCAAGGCCGAGTCGATCTCCATCATGCGGCTGATGGCGCCGGGCCCGCTGCCCGAAATGGCGCTCGGCGAGCCCGCGGCACCGGTGACGATCATCGAATATGTGTCAATGACCTGCTCACACTGCGCCGATTTCCACGACACCACATTCGCGGCGCTGAAGACGAACTATATCGACACCGGCAAGGTCCATTACGTCCTGCGGGAATATCCCATCGACCCGCTCGCTTTCGGCGCCATCATGGCCGCGCGCTGCGCACCAGGCGACCAGTACTTCCCCATCGTCCAGGCGCTGTTCCACAATCAGAGACGCTGGGCTTTCGTCGACCAACCGGGGCCGGCCTTGATTGCCGAACTGGAGCCCTTCGGCTTCACCCAGGAGTCGTTTGCTGCCTGCCTGAAGAATGCCGATCTCGCCCAGGAGATCACGGACGCCGCGCAGCGCGCACAGGATGAGTTCGGCGTGCACGGCACGCCGACCTTCTTCATCAACGGCGAAAGGCACGTCGGCGCGATGAACGTGGCGGAGATGGAGGCGATCCTCAACCCGCTGCTGGCGAAGAAGTGACCGGCAGGTCCACGCGCAACGGCGGGGACCTTGGACACGGTCAGAGGCGCCCCTAGAACGGCAGGTTCATGCCCGGCGGCAGCTGCAGGCCGCCGGTCATTTCGCGCATCTTTTCGGCAAGCACCGCTTCGGCCTTGGCGCGGGCGTCGTTGACCGCTGCGACGATGAGGTCCTCGACGATCTCAGCCTCCTCGGGCTTGAGCAGCGACGGGTCGATCTTCACGCGCTTCATCTCGCTTTTTCCCGTCATGACGACCGAGACCAGGCCACCGCCGGAACTGCCTTCGACCTCCAGTGCCACCACCTCGTCCTGCAGGGCCTGCATCTTCTCCTGCAGTTCCTTGGCCTGCTTCATCATGCCCATCAGGTCGCCAAGCGCCATCGGTCAGTCATCCTCATCGGTGGTTTCGTCGGGAATCGGCGGCAGTCCGTCGTCCGCTGCCGGCCCGGCGGCGTCGCCGAGCACCCGCACGTCGACGATCTCGGCGCCGGGGAACGTCTTGAGCACGGCGGCGACCAGAGGGTCGGCGCGGGCATCATCGACCAGCCGGTCCTGGGCGCTCCGGCGCTGCTCGGCGACGGTCGGACCGCCGCCATCGCGAGCGACCGAAATCATCCAGCGCGTGCCGGTCCATTCCTCGAGCTTCTTCGACAGCGTACCGGCAAGGCCGGGCGAGGCATGTTCGGTGAGCGCAACCTCGATGCGGCCGCGCTCGAAACGAACCACGCGCACCGTGGTCTCCAGCTCGTGCTTCAGCTTCAACTCGCGGTGCTGACCGGCGAGTGCCACGACGTCGGCGAAGGATGCGGCCTCGGCGGTCGGCTGTTCGCTGGGCGCTGCCTCGGCCGCCGGCAGGCGCGCGCTGGCGACCGCGCCGCTGGCGCTCATGCGGGCGCGGCTGCCCTCGCCGGACGACGGCGGTGTCGCGTTCCGGCGCCGGGCCGGCGCCGCCATTGCCGCGCAGGGTGCGCAGGGCCTCGTCGGGGGTGGGCAGGTCGGCGGCGTGCGCCAGGCGCACGATGACCATGTCGGCGGCGGCCAGCGGGCGCGATGCCTGGCGTGCCTCCTCGATGCCCTTGAGGAGCATCTGCCAGGCGCGGGCGAGCGCACGCAGCGACAGCTTGCCGGCAAAGGTGGTGCCGCGGTCGCGCTCCTCAGCCGTCAGCGCCTCGTCTTCGGCCGCACCGGGCGCAAGCTTCAGCCGCGTCACCAGATGGGTGAAGGCGGCAAGATCCTCAAGCACCACGGCCGGGTCCGCGCCAACATCGAACAATGCCTTGAGCCGTGCGAGCGCCGCCGCGACATCGCCGCCCATGACCTCCTCGAAGAGGTCGATGACCAGTGCCCGGTCGGCGAGACCCAGCATCTGGCGCACCTCCTCGGCCGAGACCATGCCGGCGGCGTGAGCGATGGCCTGATCGAGGATCGACAGCGCATCGCGGACGGAGCCTTCGGCGGCGCGCGCGATCATGGTGAGCGCAGCATCGTCGATTTCGACCTGCTCCTTGGCCATGATCTCCTTCATCAGGGCGATCAGACTGCCGGGCTCGATGCGGCGGAGGTCGAAGCGCTGGCAGCGCGACAGCACGGTGACCGGCACCTTGCGCACCTCGGTCGTGGCGAAGATGAATTTCACATGCTCCGGCGGCTCTTCCAGCGTCTTCAACAGGCCGTTGAAGGCGGCCTTCGACAACATGTGCACTTCGTCGATGATGTAGACCTTGTAGCGGGCGATGGCCGGCTTGTAGCGCACCGCCTCGATGATCTCGCGGATGTCGTCGATGCCGGTGTGCGAGGCGGCGTCCATCTCGATGACGTCGACATGGCGGCCTTCCATGATGGCCGCGCAGTGCTCGCCCATCGCGTCCATGTCGATGGTCGGCTGGTCGATCTTGCCGGGAACGGAATAGTTGAGTGCGCGGGCGAGAATGCGCGCGGTGGTCGTCTTGCCGACGCCGCGCACGCCGGTGAGCATGTAGGCCTGCGCGATGCGGCCGGTATGGAAGGCATTGGTGAGGGTACGGACCATCGGCTCCTGGCCGATGAGATCGACGAAGCTCTGCGGCCGGTACTTGCGGGCAAGCACGCGATAGAGGCCGGCGCTCGCTTGCTCCTGTCCGGTACCGTCCATCTCGCTTCCGGTGCTCGCTCCGGCCCCGGCCGGGCCACTGAAATCAAGGGAGAAGGGTGGGAGACCGGCAGGCGACCCGCGCCGAAACTCGTTAGGGCTGCTTCCTTCCGGACCTGACCCGGTTGGCGAGCGACACGTCCACCGCCAGCCTCCCGAGGGCACCATATCACAACGATCGGCGGCCAGGGCAAGGGCCGCTCACATGCCTTTTTCCGCCATCTGCCCTGTGATGTGCGGACTTGCCGGCGTATGGTCACCGGCGCTTCCGCCAGACCCGCACCGGCCCTGCCATGCCCGACAGTTTCACCCTCGACCCACGCCTTGCCGCCGATTCGACGCTGGTTGCGCGCCTCGGCCTCTCCGATCTCAGGCTGATGAACGACACCCGCTTTCCCTGGCTTCTGCTGGTGCCGCGGCGGACCGGCATGGCGGAGATCATCGACATGGAAAAGCCCGACCGGGCGGCCCTGTTCGAGGAGATCGTGGCGGTGATGGGTGCGCTCAAGGCGGCGACCGGCTGCGACAAGCTCAACGTCGCTGCACTCGGCAACCAGGTGCGCCAGCTTCACGTCCACGTCATCGCCCGCTTCACCGGCGATGCCGCCTGGCCAAATCCGGTGTGGGGGACGGGCGCGGCGGTTGCCTATGACGGCGAGACGCGAGATAGGTTGATCGCGGACCTCGCCGCCGCCCTCGCCCCCTGACCCCACGCAAGCGAGACCCGGGAATGACCAGCCTCTTCGACGGCCTGCCCGCGGTCGAGCCGAGCAGCCTGACCGGCTATGCGGTCAACCGCATCGACCGGCGCAGCGAGGCGCGCGGGACCGATGCGTTGGAAACCGCACTCGCCGACGGGCAAGTGCGGCTCTACCTCTTTCGTGGTGAACCGGCGCTGATCAAGACCGGCGACGATCCGCTGTTCACGACGGCGGAAGCGCAAGCGCTCGGCGCCGATCTCGGAGGCGCGGTGCTGCTCGGCTGGAGCGAGAGCGGCCCGCGACTGGCAGCGGCGCTCGCGGAAGAAGCGCCGATCGACGAGACGCGAGTTGCGGCGGTGATGCTGCGCGCACTGGCGACCTCGGCCATACTTTCGCCTGAGCATCTTGGCGCGCTGGCGCAGGGCCGCGCGCTCCTCAACTGGCACGCCCGCCACGGCTTCTGCGCGGTCTGCGGCACGGCGACCGCGGCCACCCAGGGCGGCATGCGGCGCGACTGCCCGCACTGCGGGGCGCAGCATTTTCCGCGCACCGATCCGGTGGTGATCATGCTCGTCGTCGATGCCAGCTCCGGCGGGGAACGGGCGCTGCTCGGCCGCTCGCCGCGCTTCACGCCGGCCATGTATTCGTGCCTCGCCGGCTTCATGGAACCGGGCGAGACGATCGAGGACGCGGTCAGGCGCGAGACGGCAGAGGAATCCGGCATCCGCGTCGGGCGTGTGCGCTACTATGCCAGCCAGCCGTGGCCCTTCCCCTCATCGCTGATGATCGGCTGCTACGCCGAGGCGCAGACAACCGCGATCCACCGCGACGAGCAGGAACTGGAGGATTGCCGCTGGTTCAGCCGAGAAGACGTGCACCGCATGCTTGCCGGCAACCACCCGGAGGGCCTCGGCGTGCCGGTGTCGATGGCCATCGCCAGCCATCTGATCCGTGCCTGGGCCTATGCCTGAGGCGGGCCGCACCGCACCGCGCCCGGGACACACGCGTCACATATGCGTGACGTCATAGGTTCCGGGCGCCGCGGATGGTAGCGTCGCGGTCAGGCAACGAGACTTTCCCGCCTGCAGGGACCCAGCGATGCGACGACCGATCCCTTTCCTCATCTCCGTCATGCTCTCGATCCTGGCGGCGCTCGCCGGCGTCTCGGCGGCCCGGGCCGCCGACGGAGACGTTGCCGGGGCGCACGACTATCCCGGCATTCAGCGCTTCGCCGGCAGCGTCATCACCGGCTACGACACCAAGGACAACGCCGCGACGCGCCTGCAGATGGCGCCTTACAAGAACGGCGATGCCACCGACGACCGGCGGCCGCAGGGCCGCGTGACGCGCATTGCCTACCGCACCGGCCCCGGCCCCACCATGCTGGACGTGCTGCACAGCTTCGAGGCGCAACTCACCGCCGCCGGATACGAGACGGTGTTCACCTGCGACGCCCCGACCTGCGGCGGCGTCTCCTTCAGCCAGGGCGTGGACGTTCTGTACATGCCGCGCATGTGGGTGAACGGCGTCAACTACCGCTACCTGGTCGGCCGCAAGAGCGGCGGCGGGGCTGAGACCTGGGCGGCGGTGCTGGTGAGCCACCACGCCGACACCGTCACCGCCCAGCTGGTGGTGACCGAGGTCAGCGCCGGCACGCGGCAATAACGGCCGCCCTTCATTTCAGCCACACCAGCGGTTGAGCCGCGCGGAACCGGCAGCGCCGGGCTGTGTCCGGCGCCACAGGCGCCCGAGCCGGCGGGTGGTAGCGTTCGGGGTGGCGACACCCAACCCGCAAAGAGGCCAAACGATGCGGCGACCGTTCTTCCTCTGTGTTTCCCTCATGCTTGCGGCGCTGACGGCGCTGGCAGGCGTGTCCCTTGCCCATGCCGCCGGCGGCGATGTGCCGGGGTCGCATGATTATCCCGGCATCGGGCGCTTTGCCGGCAGCGTCATCACCGGCTACGACGCCAAGGACTTCGACGCAACCCGCCTGCAGGCGGCAGCCTTCAAGGACGGCAAGGCGACCGACGAGCGGCGGCCAGAGGGCCGCGTGACCCGCATCGCCTACCGCACCGGGGCCGGCCCCTCCATGCTGGAGGTCTCGCGCAATTTCGAGACGCAGCTTGCTGGCGCCGGTTTCGAAACGGTGTTCACCTGCAACACCGACGCCTGCGGCGGCATTCCCTTCAGCGAGGCACTGGACGTTCTACCGATTCCGCAGATGTGGGTGGACGGCTTCAACTATCACTACTTCGTCGGCCGCAAGACCGGCAACAACGGCGCCGTCACCTGGGCAAGCGTGGTCACCAGCCAGAACAACGACGAGATCACCACCGAACTTGTGGTGACCCAGATCGGCGCCATCGCCAACAAGATGGTCGATGCCGCCGCCATGGCCAAGGGGCTGGGCGAGACCGGCCACATCGCGCTCTACGGCATCTATTTCGATACCGACAAGGCGGTGGTGAAGACAGAGAGCAAGCCGACGCTCGACCAGATCGCCGCGCTGCTCACCGGGTCGCCGCAGCTTCGCGTCATCATCGTCGGCCACACCGACAGCCAGGGCACGCTCGCCTACAACATGGACCTGTCGCGCAAGCGCGCGGCGGCGGTGGCGGCGGTGCTGGTGCAGAGCTACGGCATCGCGCCGGCACGGCTGGCGACCGCCGGCGTCGGCTATCTGGCACCGGTCGGCTCCAACGCCACCGAGGATGGGCGTGCGCTCAACCGGCGGGTGGAACTGGTCGAGCCGTAGGGGCGAAGCCCGCGTGAAAGGTGCGCTGCTCCTGGCACTGATGCTGCTCGCCGGGTGCGACAAGCCCGGCGAGTGGAGTGCGATCGTCTATCCGGATCGTACCGACCGCACCCGGTTCGAGCTGACGCCGCGCTTCCAGACACTCTCCTATTGCCGGGACCAGGCCATCGAGCGGATGAAGGCGATCGAGGTCAGCCCCGGTGGCGGCGATTACGAATGCGGCCGCAACTGCCCGCTCGATGGCGATCCTCACAAAATGAACATCTGCGAGGAAACCCGCAAATAGTTGCAAGCCCTCCTCGGCTTGGGTACTTGCGCCGAAGCGGCGGCTCAGCCAATCTGGCCAATCCCACCTCAAGACGCCTGTGGGTTCGCCCGGTACCGCGGACCCGGCCGCACGGCCGCCGCCTCTTCCCTGCGAGCACAGGCCCTGACCGACAAAGGTTGACGATCCCATGAAGACCTATACCGTTCCCCATACCGGCCTGACGGTGCCGAGCGTCGTGCTCGGCCTGATGCGCATCGCCAAGATGAGCGATGCCGACGTCCAGACGCTGGTCGGCACCGCCCTCGACAAGGGCATCACCTTCCTCGACCACGCCGACGTCTATGGCGGCGCGCCGCACGTCTGCGAGGCGCGCTTCGCCGAGGCGATGAAGCTGACGCCGGCCCAGCGCGAGAAGATCACGATCCAGAGCAAGGCCGGCATCCGCCAGGGCTTCTTCGACTTCTCGACCGAGCACATCCTGGAGGCCGTCGACGGCTCGCTGAAGGCGCTCAAGACCGACTATCTCGACGTGCTGCTGCTGCACCGCCCGGACACGCTGGTCGAACCGGAAGAGGTCGCCGCAGCCTTCGACAAGCTGGAAGCCGCGGGCAAGGTGCGCCACTTCGGCGTCTCCAACCAGAGGCCGGGGCAGATCGAGCTGCTCAAGACGGCGGTCAAGCAGCCGCTTCTGTTCAACCAGGTGCAGCTTTCGATCACGCACGCGAACCTGTTCGCGCAAGGGATCGCGGTCAACATGAACGGGCTCGGCCAGTCGGTCGACCGCGACAACGGCCTGCTCGACTATTCGCGCCGCAAGGGCATGATGCTGCAGGCGTGGTCGCCGTTCCAGAAGGAGTTCTTCGACGGCGTCTTCGTCGGCGACCGCGAGAACTATGCCGAGCTCAACGACGCGCTGGACGAGCTGGCCGCGACCCACGGCGTGACGCCGACCGGCATCGCGGTGGCGTGGATCGTCCGCCATCCGGCCAATATCCAGGTGGTGCTGGGCACGACCAATCCGGGGCGCGTGGCCGAATGCGCCGCCGGCTCGGACGTCGCGCTCAGCCGCCAGGAATGGTACCGCCTGTTCACCGCCGCGGGGCACACGCTGCCGTAAGGCGGCGCACCTCGCAAGGCACGGCCCGTCTGGATCGACCGCGCCTCTTCACTCCACCCGCCACACCATCGCGTGGTCCTCCCTCCCGTTTCGGGGGGAGGACATGGGCGGCGGTGGCGGGATGCGCTTCGCATGTCTGCCCGACGGGCTGTCGTCCGGCGTCGGGCCGTGGCGGGTTCGGCGGCCCTACGACTTCGCAGCTCTCACCTTGCGCGCGCCAGGCGACGCCACACTGCCGGCGCCCGCCGCAACCTTGGGGCATGGAGCCAGGACGACGCGATTGCGGCCGCCGTTCTTCGCTGCGTAGAGCGCCCGATCCGCGGCAGCGATCAGTTCCTCCACGGACGTCTCCGTGCCGGTTGACAGGACTCCGCCGAAACTCGCGGAAATCGTTCTCCGTTCGGTGCCAAGGATAAAAGGCGAGTCAAAGATCGCCTGGCACAGTCGCTCCATGGCCAGTTTCAGCGATTCAGGCGTGGAGACACTGGCGACAACGAGGAATTCCTCACCGCCATATCGGCCAAGCCGATCGGTCTGGCGGAGGGCCTGCGCCAGGCGCTCGGAGAATTCCTTCAAGGCTGTATCGCCCGCGCTATGTCCAAGGCTGTCATTGATCGCCTTGAAGCGATCGATGTCGACCATGACCAATCCGACCGGATTGCCGGTCTCGGCAGCGCTCTTCAGCGCCTCCTCCGCCACCCGCACGACAGCGCCCCGGTTCAGGACGCCGGTCAATGCATCGCGGTTCGCGGCCTCCTCGAGCACGTACCTTTCGTCGACGAGTTGCCGATCGCGCTCGGTGATCTGCTGGTAGATGCGGCCCTTGTCGATGACTGCGGAAAGCTGGTTTGCGATCTGGCGAAAAATGGCCTGGTGCTCTTCCTGGTAGGCGTCCTTGTGGCCGCTTGTGAAGAACAGGAAGCCGACCGGACGGCGGTCGACGACCAGGGGGCATGTGAGGCTCGAGCGGCCCCCTTCGAGAACGATCCGTCGCGTCGACGTCGAGTCGGGCTTGGCTTCCAGGTAGGCTTCCAGATCGTTCAGAATGCGCGGATGGCCGGTTGCCAGAATCGGTTCCAGGCTGCTTCCGGCCAGCGCTTGGGTGTAGCCGGTCGACAGGCGAACCCGGCCGAGGTTCGATCGCGCCCAGTGGGCGGTCACGCTGGCGCGGTCGGGCGACACGAATGCGCAGCCTATGCGGTCGAACGGGATCAACCCGGCGAAATTGTCGAATATCCGATTGAGGACGTCTCCGACGAGCACGCCCTGCTCGACCGTATCCACCAGGTCGTACAAGCGCTCAAGCTCGCGATCGCGGTGGTTCAGCGTTTCGGCGAGGCGCTGGAGTTCCTTGCCGATTTCGGCCAGCGGATCGTCCGCGTCGGGCACGAGGTCCGGAAGCGCCTGGCCGGTTCTCAGGCGTTCGATCCAGGCGGCATAGGCGCTCGCCCGTTTCTTCACCTCCTGGCGCGCGATCGTCATGATCACTCTCACAAACCGGCGCCCTCGCGTTTCAGGCGGATATCGCGAGAGCTTCGAATGCTTGCGAAATACTACGTAGCACTCAAGTGCTTAAATTTCAGTTCGGCAATACAGGACTAAAACGACCTTTCGCGGCCAAAGTCCTGCACCATGAATTTCTCGACAGGCCGGAGAATTAACCTTCTGCTCATCATCGAAGGGCGCTCTGTTCCAGCCTTTTGCGGTGGGAGACGGCGGGGTAGAGGCCGGGAATGCGGACGTGGGCGGAGAAGACCTTGAGCGCCAAGGCACATGCACTTCGCCATTCCGCAAGCCTTCTCGTTCCCGCGGGCCGGCAGCTCCGGGTTTTTCACCTTTAAGAACTCTCCCTCGTAACGAGGGGTGGCGGGCGCTCGATGAGTGCCAGTCAGTATTCTATTGGGCGCTCAGCCGAACGCCCGCCGCGGCACTTGTCGCCTCCGCATCCCGCGCTCCGCCGAGTGAACGGTGCGCTACCAGCTCATCACCGGTCCGCTGCCTGGCCCCACGCCCTTCTTGAGCGCGGTTTTGAACCCACCCGGCTTAAGGTGGGCGGCGGCCACAGCCGGTCGTAGTGCCGGCGGACGGGCTCCACGGAGGCACCCCGGGGGCCGAGCCACGTTGCTCGAACCCGCGGGCACCGCACCCCGCTCCGCCTAAGGTCGTCACCGGTAGACGCCCCTCTGTCGAGCGGGGATGCGATCAATATGGGGGCGGTTCAGAGAAGGGGGATAACTTATGCTGTTGTCCCCGGCCGGCGGAGCGGTCGGATATCTGGTGCTTCGCTTCTGGAACAACGACGTGCTGGAAAATATCGACGGTGTCGTACGCGAGATCGAAAAGACGCTGACGGCTCGGCCGGTGGGCGATCACTGAGGCTTCGGCCCCTCACCCTTTCGGCCTAAGCCTCTCGGCGGCAGAGCCGCCTGCGAGGCCAAGGCCGAAAGCCCTCTCCCTGTGGGAGAGGAAATCCCCCCTACTCCAGCCCTTCGCGCAGCGGGCTCGCCGGGTAGACGCCGAGGATGCGGACGTGGGCGGAGAAGAAGTCGAGCTCCTCCAGGGCGAGCGCCAGCGGGCGGTCGTCCGGGTGGCCTTCGACATCGGCGTAGAACTGGGTGGCGAAGAACTTGCCGTCGAGCTGGTAGCTCTCCAGCTTGGTCATGTTGACGCCGTTGGTGGCGAAGCCGCCCATCGCCTTGTAGAGCGCGGCCGGGACGTTGCGCACGCGGAAGACGAAGGTGGTGATGACCTTGGCGCGCCCACGGCGGGCGCGCTTCTCATCCTTCGACAGGATGACGAAGCGCGTGGTGTTGTGGGCGGCGTCCTCGACGTTCTCTTTCAGGATCTCGAGGCCGTAGATCTCGGCCGCCATGGCCGGCGCCAGCGCGGCTTGCGTGATATCGCCGGCCTCGGCCACCTCGCGGGCGGCACCGGCGGTATCGCCGGAGACGACCGTCTTCCAGCGGTGCTGGCGGATGACATTGCGGCACTGGCCGAGCGCATGGATGTGGCTGTGGACGGTCTTCACCGTCTTCAGGCTGGCGCCATCAGGCGCCATCAACTGGAAGCGGATGGGCAGGAAATGCTCGCCGATGATGTGCAGGCGCGAATTGGGCAGCAGGTGGTGGATGTCGGCGACGCGGCCGGCGACCGAATTCTCGATCGGGATCATGGCGAGATCGGCGGTGCCGTTGTCGACCGCGGCAAAGCAATCCTCGAACGTCGGGCAGGGAACCGCCCTGGCCTTGGGATAGACCTCGCGGCAGGCGACCTCGGAATTGGCACCGGGCTCGCCCTGGAAAACGATCGTCTTCGGATTTGGCATCGCGCGCACCCCTTTTCGTGGGCCGTGGCTTAGCGCAGCGGCAAGGAAACGGGAAGCATTAGTCGCCCGAGCGTGTGGCACCCCACCCACCGCGCTTTTCGCGCGGTCCCCCTCCCCGCTTCGGGGGAGGGAGGGAGCAAGCCGCACGGCTCAGGACTTCAGCAGTTCCCGGGCGCGGGCGAGGTCGGCCGGGGTGTCGACGCCGAGCGGGACGGTATCGACGATGGCAGCATCGATGCGCATGCCGTGCTCGAGCGCGCGCAGCTGCTCCAGCCGCTCGCGGCTCTCCAGCGGCGTCGGCGGCAGGGCGACGTAGCGTTCCAGCGCGGCGCGGCGATAGGCGTAGAGCCCGATGTGGTGATAGAGCGGCCCTGGCCCGGCGGGCGCGGTGGCGCGGGTGAAATAGAGCGCGCGCAGGATGCCGGCATCCTCTTCGGCCAGCGTCAGCGGGCTGCCGACCACCTTGACCACATTGGGATCGGTCTTCTCCGCCTCGCGGGTGATGACGGCGCAGATGGTGCCGATATCGACCTCGCTCAGCGCCAGCGGCGCCAGCGCCGCCTGGACGGTGGCCGGCGAGACCGTCGGCAGATCGCCCTGCAGGTTGACGACGATCTCCTCGTCGGAGCCGAGGATATGCAGGGCCTCGTGGATGCGCGAGGTGCCGTTGGCATGGTCGGCGCGGGTGATCACCGCCTCGCCGCCGGCCATCTCGATGGCGCTGGCGATGGAGAAGTCGTCGGTGGCGACCACCACCCGGCCGAGAGCGGCCTCGATGGCGCGGCGCCAGACATGGACGATCATCGGGTGGCCGTTGATGTCGGCAAGCGGCTTTCCCGGCAGGCGGGTGGACGCCATGCGGGCTGGAATGAGGACGATGGCGCGCTCGGTCACGGGCGGAATCTCGGCAAAATGGCTCAAACGAGCGAGACCAGAGACGACAATTAGTCTCAACCCAGCCGGCTTATACGTGTTGCCTCAAGCGGCGGAAAGCTTGTAGTTTCCGCGCCTGCGGGGTGGCTGGAACGATTCCAGATGCCCGTACCTTGGGGGATATCTGCATGTTCCCGGCCGCCGGAGCCCGCGGCCGACCGTCCTGGGAGCGTGCGCGGAGCGGGTTGAAGATGGACTCTTTCGAACTCAACAAGATCGCCGGTGCGGTTCTGGCCACCGGCCTCGGCGTCATGGCCGTGAGCATCATTTCGGAGGCCATCTATTCGCCTGCCGAACCGGCCAAACCCGGATTCGTGATCGCGGTGAGCGACACCAGCGCAGCGGGCAACACCGGTGGCGGGGCCAGCGGCGGCGTACAGGTGGCCTCGATCGCCGAGCGCCTGCAGACGGCAGACCCGAAGAAGGGCGAGGCGGCGGCCAAGAAATGCCTGGCCTGCCACACGCTGGAAAAGGGCCAGCCGAACAAGGTCGGCCCCAATCTCTACGGCGTGGTCGGCACGCCGATCATCCGTCCGGAAACCGGCTTCAAATACTCCTCGGCCTTCCAGGACAAGAGCAAGGAAGGCTTCACCTGGACCTTCGAGCATCTCGACGCATTCCTGACCAGCCCACGCACCGACATCCAGGGCACGGCGATGTCGTTCGCCGGCATCAAGAAGCCGGACGAGCGCGCCGACGTGATCGCCTATCTGCGCACGCTCTCCGACAACCCGGTGCCGCTGCCCGCCGCGCCGGCGCCGAGCGCCGGCAAGGCCGCTGCAGCTCCGGCAGCTGGCGGGGCCACTAACACGGCACAGGCCGGAGCCCCCGCGGCCGGCAGCGCAACGGCGGTGTCCTTCGTCGACATGGTGAAGAACGGCGACGTCAAGAAGGGCTCGGAGGCGGCGCGCAAGTGCATGGCCTGCCACAACCTGCAGAAGGGTCAGGGCACCAAGGTCGGGCCCGACCTCTACGGCGTCATCGACACGCCGATCATCCGCCCGGAAACCGGCTTCAGCTATTCCCAGGCTTTCCAGGACAAGGGCAAGACCGGCTTCACCTGGACCTATGACAACCTCAACCAGTTCCTGACCAATCCGCGCGAATTCATCCCCGGCACCAAGATGACCTTCGCCGGGATCAACAAGGAACAGGAGCGGGCCGACGTGGTCGCCTATCTGAGGACGCTCGCCGACACCCCGCCGCCGTTCCCGGCGGCTGCGACGGCACCTGCGGCGCCGGCTGCTGCGACTCCGGCCCCGGCTGCGACCGCACCGGCGGCCCCGGCTGCTGCGACTCCGGCGGCGCCGGCGGACACATCTACTCAGGCTCCCGCCGCCCCGGCCGCTACGACGACGCCCGCCCCCGCAGCACCGGCGGGTAGCGGGGCGACGGCCCCGGCAGCGCCTGCAGACAGTGGGGCGACGGCTCCGGCAGCGCCGGCCAGCGGGGCGGCCCCGGCCAGCACCGGCACGCAGGCGCCGGCGACCGCGCAGTAGCGCGCGCAGCACATGCGCCGGCGGCAAACCGCCGGCACGCCGCGCCCGAGTTAAATTTCGGTCACAAAAAGGCCGGCGGGCTGGTGTTTGTCTCTCCGAACGGCCTTAATGGTGCGCATAAAGGGGCCGGACCACGGAGAGCCATCGCGGCATGATGAGGATTCCGACGACCATCGCGGCGCTTGCCGTCCTCGCGGCGAGCGCGGTCGCCGCTTTCGCTCAAGACGCCGGGACCCAGCCGGGCCCGGACGGACTGCCGCCGCCAGGCGCCTGGCAACATGCCATCAGCCTGATCGGCGAACCGGGCTATCCGGCGGGCTTTGACCATTTCAACTACGTCTATGCGAACGCGCCCAAGGGCGGCGCGATCCGAATGCCGAGCTACAACCAGACTTACGACACATTGAACCCAATCCTCGACCGGGGCGTCCCTGCCAATGGCCTTGGGCTCATCTACGAGTTGTTGATGACGCCGGCGCTCGACGAGCTCGACATCTCCGCCGAATACGGCGAGATAGCCGATGCGGTCCGGTTTCCGGCCGACTTCTCCTACGCCACCTACCGCATCAACCCCAAGGCGCGCTGGCACGACGGGCAGCCGATCACGCCGGACGACGTGGTGTGGTCGTTCGACAAGGCAGTGCAGCTCAATCAGAACCAGCGCTTCTACTATCAGCATGTGAAGAAGGCGGAGGTGACGGCGCCCGATCAGGTGACCTTCATCTTTGACCAGAAGGGCAACCGCGAGCTGCCCAACATCGTCGGCCAACTCGTAATCCTGCCCAGGCACTGGTGGGAGGGCACCGACGCCAACGGCAACAAGCGCGACATTTCCAAGGGCACGCTGGAGCCGACGCTGGGCTCCGGCCCCTACCGCATATCCGACGTGCAGGCCGGACGCTCCATCACCTATGAACGGGTGCCGGACTTCTGGAGCAAGGACCTCAACGTCGACGTCGGCAGCAACAACTTCGACAAGATCAGCTACGAGTATTATCGCGACCTCAACGTCGAGTTCGAGGCATTCAAGGCCGACGACCTCGACTACTGGTGGGAGAACGCGGCCAAGCGCTGGGCAACGGCCTACGACTTCCCGGCGCTCAAGGCCGGCAAGGTGCACAAGGAAGAGGTCAAGCTCGATCAGGTATCGGGCGTGATGGTCGGTTTCGTGCCGAACCTCAGGCGGCCGTTCTTCCAGGACCGGCGGGTGCGCCAGGCGCTCAACTACGCCTTCGACTTCGAAACGTTGAACAAGACGATCTTCTACGGCCAGTACCAGCGCATCAGTTCGTTCTTCTTCGGCCTGCCGCTGGCGGCCAGCGGCTTGCCGACCGGCAAGGAGCTCGACATTCTCAACTCGGTCAAAGGCGAAGTGCCGCCCGAGGTCTTCACCAAGCCTTATGAGAACCCGGTCGGCGGCGACCCTGAGAATGTGCGCGCGAACCTGCGCCAGGCTTTCAATCTGCTGCAGCAGGCGGGCTACACGCTGAAGGGCAACACGCTGGTGGGCAAGGACGGCAAGCCGGTGACGATCGAGCTGCTGCTTGACGGGGCGACGATCGAGCCCGTGGCGCTGTCCTACAAGCAATCGCTGGCGCGCATCGGCATCACGCTCACCCTGCGCGAAGTCGATTCCAGCCAGTTCATCACCCGCCTGCGCTCGCGTGACTTCGACATGGTCTATTACGCCTGGACCCAATCCAATTCGCCCGGCAACGAGCAGTTCGGCTATTGGGGCTCGAAGGCGGCCGACAGCGACGCCTCGCAGAACTATGCCGGCATCAAGGACCCGGCGGTCGACACGATCATCAACGACGTCATCTACGCAAAAAACCGCGAGACCCAAGTGGCGGCGGTGCACGCGCTCGACCGCGTGATGATGGCCGAGCAATACGTCATCCCGAGCTACGCCGGCCTCACCGACCGCATCGCCTATTGGGACCGCTTCGGCCATCCCGACTTCAAGAAGCTGAAATTCGACCTCGGCATCCCGAGCACCTGGTGGTGGGACGCCGACAAGGCCGCCAAGACGGGAGGCGCGCAGTGAGGCGGGGCCCGAGTGGCTTGACCCGCCGCGGCGTGCTGGCCGCCGGCGGTGCGGCGCTTGCCGTCATGGCGGTCAAGCCGTTCGCATGGGCCGCCGGCAAAAGTGGGTTGCACGGCCTGTCGATCTTCGGCGAGTTGAAATATCCGGCCGACTTCAAGCACTTCGACTATATCAACGCGGCCGCGCCGAAGGGCGGGCGGATGAACTTCCAGCCGTCCTACTGGGTCTTCAACCAATCAACCCAGACCTTCAACACGCTGAACTCGTTCGTGCTCAGGGGCGACGCGCCGCCGCGCATGGAGCTCTGCTTCGACACGCTGATGGCCGGCGCCGAGGACGAGCCGAATTCCTATTACGGGCTGCTTGCCGAAACGGTCGACGTTTCCGACGACGGCAATGTCTTCACCTTCCATCTGCGCTCCGGACCACGCTTCCACGACGACTCGCCGCTGACGGCCGAGGACGTCGCCTTCTCGCTGATGCTGCTCAAGGAGAAGGGCCACCCGGACATCTCGCAGGTGATCGGGCCGATGGCGAAGGCGGAGGCGACGGACGCGCGCACGGTGGTGGTGACGCTCGACGGCAAGCAGACGCGGCAGACGATCTTCACCATTGCCGGCCTGCCGATCTTCTCCAAGGCGTACTATGCGAACCGGCCCTTCGATTCCTCCTCGCTCGACGCCCCGCTGGGCTCCGGCGCCTACAAGGTTGGCAATCTTTCGGCGGGCCGCTTCATCGAATATGAGCGGGTCAAGGACTATTGGGGTGCCGACCTGCCGGTGAATGTCGGCCAAGGCAATTTCGACGTTATCCGCATCGACTTCTTCCAGGAGCGCGAGGCCGCCTTCCAGGCCTTCCAGAAGGGGCTGATCACCTATCGCGAGGAGTTCACCTCGCTGACCTGGGCGACCGGCTACGACTTCCCGGCAGTGAACGAAGGCAGGGTCAAGAAGACGCTGTTTCCGGCCGAGACGGTGCCGGACTTCCAGTTCTTCTTCTACAACACGCGGCGGGGAAAATTCGCCGATCCGCGCACGCGGCTGGCCATCGGGCTGGCCTTCGACTTCGAGTGGACGAACAAGAACCTGTTCTTCGGCTCCTATGACCGCGAGGCCTCCTATTTCCAGAATTCGGACTTCATGGCTAAAGGCAAACCGGGGGCGGACGAGCTGAAGCTGCTGGAGCCCTATCGGGCCGACCTGCCGGCATCCGTCTTCGACGACGACGCCTACGTGCCGCCGAAGACCGACGGTTCGGGCAACGACCGCGCCGTGCTGAGACAGGCCTTCGACCTGCTCAAGGCGGCAGGCTGGACGCAGACGGGCGAGAAGCTGGTCAACGACAAGGGAGATGTGCTCGAGGTCGAGTTTCTGATCAACGCCTCAGTGTTCGAACGGGTGCTGTCGCCCTGGGTGCAGAACCTCAAGCGCATCGGCGTGAGCGCGACCATCCGTCAGGTCGATTCGGCGCAATACCAGTCGCGCCTCAACGACTACGAATTCGACGCCATCCTCGCGCGCTTCACTCTCGGCGCGACGCCGCTCGACGGCCTCAACCAGTTCTTCGGTTCGCACGCCGGTGACCAGCCGGGATCGCACAATTATGCCGGGATCAAGTCGCAGGCGGTCGACGGGCTGCTCGACCGGCTTCCCCATGTCACCAGCCGGGCCGAGCTGGTCACGGTGCTGAAGGCGGTCGACCGGGTGCTGCGCGCCGGACAATACGGCACGCCGAGCTGGTATCAAGCCAATCACCGGGTGGCGCACTGGGACATCTTCGGCTGGCCGGCGAAGAAGCCGGACTACGCCTTCACGCCGGAGACGACGTGGTGGTTCGACGCCAAGAAGGCCGCGACAATCGGCTACAGCGGGTAGACGCACGATGGGCGCCTATATCCTCCGCCGCATCCTGCTGATCATCCCGACCATCATCGGCATCATGGCAATCAGCTTCGCGGTGGTGCAGTTCGCGCCCGGCGGGCCGATCGAGCGCATCATCGCGCAGCTGCAGGGAACCGACGTGTCGGCGACCGCGCGCATCACCGGTGGCGGCGACTTCGCCGGCACCGCCAACCAGCAGGGCGGCGGCGGCGACGTGACCTCCAAATATCGCGGCGCCCAGGGGCTCGATCCGGAATTCATCAAGTCGCTGGAGAAGCAGTTCGGCTTCGACAAGCCGCCGCTCGAGCGCTTCGGCCTGATGCTGTGGAACTATGCCCGCTTCCAGTTCGGCCAGAGCTACTTCCGCGACATCAGCGTGCTCAAGCTGATCGGCGAGAAGCTGCCGGTTTCGATCTCGCTCGGCCTGTGGATGACGCTGCTCTCCTATGCCATCTCGATCCCGCTCGGCATCCGCAAGGCGGTCAAGGACGGCTCGCGCTTCGACATCTGGACGAGCGGGGTGATCGTGGTCGGCTACGCCATCCCCGGCTTCCTGTTCGCCATCCTGCTGATCATCCTGTTCGCCGGCGGCTCGTTCCTCGACCTGTTTCCGCTCCGCGGGCTGACCTCCGACAACTGGGCGAGCCTGCCCTGGCCGGAGAGGATCCTCGACTATTTCTGGCACCTGGCGCTGCCGCTGACCGCCATGGCGCTGTCCGCCTTCGCTACCACGACGCTGCTGACCAAGAACTCGTTCCTCGACGAGATCCGCAAGCAATATGTGATGACGGCGCGGGCCAAGGGCCTGAGCGAGCGGCAGGTGCTCTACGGTCACGTTTTCCGCAACGCCATGCTGATCGTCATCGCCGGCTTCCCCGGCGCCTTCATCAGCGCCTTCTTCACCGGCTCGCTGCTGATCGAGACGATCTTCTCGCTCGACGGGCTCGGCCTGCTGTCGTTCGAATCGGTGCTCAACCGCGACTATCCGGTGGTCTTCGCCACGCTCTACATCTTCTCGCTGATGGGCCTGGCGGTGAACCTGATCTCCGATCTCACCTACACCTGGATCGATCCCCGGATCGATTTCGAGACGCGCGAGGTGTGATTGGACAGCAAGCTCGAACAGAAGCTGGAAGATGCCGGCTATGAGACGATCGAGCCGCTGCCCGGCGAAGAGCAGCCGCCGCCGACGCGGTTGTTCACGCTGTCGCCGATCAACCTGCGGCGGCTGGAGAATTTCAAGCGCAACAAGCGCGGCTACTGGTCGTTCTGGATCTTCATCGTTCTCTTCGGCCTGTCGCTCGCCGCCAATGTGATCGCCAACGACCGGCCGCTGATCGTCGACTATCACGGCGAGATCCTGTTCCCGGTGCTGACCGATTATCCGGAATCGAAGTTTGGCGGCTTCCTGGCGACCACCGACTACCGCGACCCCTTCGTGCAGAAGGAGATCAACGCCAACGGCTGGATGGTGTGGCCGCCGATCCGCTATTCCTACGGCACGGTCAACAACGAGATTCCGACGCCGGCGCCGGCGCCGCCGTGGTGGACGATGACGCTGGCTGAGCGCTGCGCCGCCTATGCGCAGGGCGTCAACGACCCCAACTGCACGATCGGCAACTGGAATTGGCTGGGTACCGACGACCAGGCGCGCGACGTGGTGGCGCGCCTGATCTACGGCTTCCGCATCTCGGTGGAGTTCGGCCTGACGCTGGCCATCATATCGTCGTTCATCGGCGTCATGGCCGGCGCCGTGCAGGGCTATTTCGGCGGCTGGATCGACCTCGGCTTCCAGCGCTTCATCGAGATATGGACGTCGATCCCGGCGCTCTATCTGCTGCTGATCATTTCGTCGGTGATCGCGCCGAGCTTCTGGGTGCTGCTCGGCATATTGCTGCTGTTCTCGTGGGTGTCGCTGGTCGGCGTGGTGCGCGCCGAGTTCCTGCGCGGTCGCAATTTCGAATATGTCAACGCGGCCCGCGCGCTCGGCGTCGGGAATCTCACCATCATGTTCCGCCACCTGCTGCCCAACGCCATGGTGGCGACGCTGACCTTCCTGCCCTTCATCCTCAATGGCTCGATCACGACGCTGACCTCGCTCGACTTCCTCGGCTTCGGCCTGCCGCCGGGCTCGCCATCGCTGGGCGAACTCTTGGCGCAGGGCAAGGACAACATCCATGCGCCGTGGCTCGGCCTCACCGGCTTCTTCGTCATCTCGCTGATGCTGTCGCTGCTGATCTTCGTCGGCGAGGCGGTGCGCGACGCATTCGACCCAAGGAAGACCTTCGCATGAGGATCGCCCTCCTGGCCTGCACCATGCTTGTCGCCTCCGCACCGGCGCTGGCCGCCGACGACCGCGAGAGCGCCGGCAGGACTGAGGACGGCTACGGCGTCTGGGGCTTCGACGGTGAGGCCTCGTCGGCATCGCTTGCCCGCGACGGCTGGAAGTTCCTCTCCATGTCGACCCTGTCGTGGCCGGACGGACGCCAGGCGGTGGTGACGATGTGGGTGAACCAGCTCGGCGATTTCGCCCGCTGCTTCGACTATTTCGACGCCAAGATGGTGCAGACCGGCGGCAAATGCGAACACTCGGGCACGGGGCTGTGAGCGGCGAACCCCTCCTCTCGGTCAAGGATCTCGGCGTCGTCTTCAGCCAGGGCGGCGTGACGACGATGGCGGTCGAAGGCGCCAGTTTCGACATCGCCAAGGGCGAGACCATGGCGCTGGTCGGCGAATCCGGCTCGGGCAAGTCAGTGACCGCGCTGTCGGTGATGCGGCTCCTGCCAAGCTCGGCAACCCACCCGGCCGGCACGATCCATTTCAAGGGCAAGGACCTGCTCACCGCCAACGACAAGGAGCTGCGCGCGGTGCGCGGCGGCGAGATCGGCATCATCTTCCAGGAGCCGATGACCTCGCTCAATCCGCTGCACACCATCGAGCGCCAGGTGAGCGAGGTGCTGAAGGTGCATCGCGGCCTTCCCGATACGGCGGCGCGGGCGCGCACGCTGGAGCTGCTCGCCCAGGTCGGCATCCGCGACGCCGAGAGCCGGCTCGGCGCCTATCCGCATCAGCTTTCCGGCGGCCAGCGCCAGCGCGTGATGATCGCCATGGCACTGGCCAACGAACCCGACCTCTTGATCGCCGACGAGCCGACGACGGCGCTCGACGTGACCGTGCAGGCGCAGATCCTGAAGCTACTCGCCAGGCTGCAGAAACAGACCGGCCTGGCGCTGCTGTTCATCACCCACGATCTCGGCATCGTGCGGCGCTTCGCATCCCACGTGTGCGTGATGACCGGCGGCCATATCGTCGAGCAGGGCCGTACCGAAGACATCTTCACCAACCCGCAGCACGCCTATACGCGCCACCTGCTGGCGGCAGAGCCAAAGGGCGACCCGCCGCAGCCGGACGCGCAAGCGCCGGTGGTGATGGAGGCCGACAAGCTCAAGGTGTGGTTCCCGATCCGGCGCGGCTTCCTGCGCAAGACGGTCGGCCACATCAAGGCGGTGGACGGCATCGACGTGACGGTGAGGCGCGGCCAGACGCTGGGCGTGGTCGGCGAGAGCGGCTCAGGCAAGACGACGCTCGGCCTGGCGCTCATGCGGCTGATCTCGTCGGAGGGGCGCATCGCCTTCCTCGGCCAGGAGATCGACGGGCGCAATTTCAAGCAGATGCGGCCGCTGAGAAGCGCCATGCAGATCGTCTTTCAGGACCCCTACGGCTCGCTCAGCCCGCGCATGTCGATCGGCGACATCGTCGGCGAGGGGCTGAAGATCCACGAAGCGTCCCTGTCGCCGGCGGAGCGCGACAAGCGGGTGGCCGCGGCGCTGGAGGAAGTCGGCCTCGACGCGGCGACGCGCAACCGCTATCCGCACGAATTCTCAGGCGGCCAGCGCCAGCGCATCGCGGTCGCCCGCGCCATGGTGCTGGAGCCGGACTTCGTCATGCTCGACGAGCCGACCTCGGCGCTCGACATGAGCGTACAGGCGCAGGTGGTCGATCTGTTGCGCGAATTACAGCGCCGGCACGACCTCGCCTATCTGTTCATCAGCCACGATCTCAAGGTCGTGCGGGCGCTCGCCAACGACATCCTGGTGATGCGCAACGGCGTGGTGGTGGAAAAGGGCCACGCGCAGCAAGTGTTCGACAATCCCAGGACCGACTATACGCGGGCGCTGATGGCCGCGGCCTTCGACATCGAGGCCGCGCCGGAAGGCATCGTGGCGCAGTAGGGGCCGGGCGGGGCGCGAGCAGTGACCAAACCGGCGATCCTCGTCGCAATCACCGGCTGGGACCCGGCGCCGTGGGTGGAGGCCGTGCGGGCCGGCGATCGGACAAGGCCCGTCTTCGTCTGGCCCGACGTGCCGGACCCATCGGCCGTGGCCTATGCGCTGACGTGGAAGCCGACGCCCGGGGCGCTGGCCGGCCTGCCCGATCTCAAGGTGATCTTCTCGCTCGGCGCCGGGGTCGATCACCTGATCTTCGCCAAGGACCTGCCGGAGGTGCCGATCGTGCGTGTGGTCGATCCCGACCTGACCGGGCGCATGACCGAATGGGTGGTGCTGCAGGTGCTCACCCACCACCGCCGGCAGCGTCTCTACGACCGGCAGCAGCGCGAACGGGTGTGGCGCGAGCTGGCCCAGCCGGCGGCGCATGAGGTCAGGGTCGGGATCATGGGGATGGGCGTGCTCGGGGCAGCCTCCGCGAGGGCGCTCGCCGGGCTCGGCTTTCGGGTTGCCGGATGGAGCCGGCACGGATCGTCGGTGGCGGACGTCGAAAGCTTCGCCGGTGAGGACGGGCTCGATGCCTTCCTCAAGCGTACCGACATCCTGGTCTGCCTGCTGCCGCTGACGGAGGCGACGCGCGGTATCCTGTCGGCTTCGCTGGTCGAGACGCTCGCGCATGGCGGCCGGCCCGGCATGCCGGTGCTCATCAATGGCGGGCGCGGGGGCCTGCAGGTGGAAAGCGACATCGTCGCGGCGCTGGAAAACGGAACGCTTGGCGGCGCCAGCCTCGACGTGTTCGAGACGGAGCCGCTCGACCCGGCAAGCCCGCTCTGGGGTATGGACAATGTGGTGATCACACCGCACTCAGCCGCGGCGAGCGCGGCGGACGCACTGATCCCCGGCCTGTTGAAGCAGATCGCGGATTTCGAGGCCGGCAGGCCACTGACAAACGTGGTCGACCGCAAGGCCGGGTACTGATCAGCGGCGCTCAGGGCGCCGGAGCGACGGCCCGCGACCATCGAGCAAGCCGATATCGCGCAACCTGTCATCGGCGGTGAGCGCCGGATCGAGGGCGATCGCCCGTCGGCGCACCGTGCCCGATAGCACCGCCCACGCAAAAATCTCACTGATGCGAGGCAAGCGCCACCGGCTGCGCCCGCACTCTGACACGGCGGACATCTAGATATCTCGTTCTTTGAATTTGCAAAGGAATTTGCTTATCGGCAGGAGAGAGATAGGCGAGAATGGCCGGCCGATCCAATCAAAGCTGGATCAAGGCCCATAAGGAGATTTGATGAATGAGCCTGCGTGACCTGCCGCCGTTGGCCACCGTCCGCGTGTTCGAAGCGGCGGCGCGGCATCTGAGCTTCACCCGCGCAGCCGTGGAACTCGGCATGACGCAGGCGGCGGTCAGCTACCAGATCAAGATTCTGGAGGAACGAGTGGGTACGCCGCTCTTCCTGCGCCTGGCGCGCGCCGTGGAGCTGACGCAGACCGGGCGGCTGCTTGCGCCGGCCACGAGCGAGGCGCTGGAAAGGCTCGCCACGGCTTTCGCGGCCGCCCGCACGGACACTGGCGGCGTCCTGTCGCTGAGCGTGGTGCCGACCTTCGCCGCCCACTGGCTGGCGCCGCGCATCGGCGGTTTCCAGCTCAGGCATCCGGAAATCGCGGTGCGGATCACCGCCACGCGCGAGGTCGCCGATTTCACCCGTGACGACGTCGACGTGGCCATCCGCAGCGGCGACGGCGCATGGCCGGGCCTTGTCGCGCACCGCCTGATGGCCATCGATTTTGCGCCGATGCTGAGCCCAAAGCTCGCCGCAAGGCTGGGGGCGTCCGCTCAACCGGCCGACCTGCTCACGCTCCCGCTCATCGGCTCCGACGATCCCTGGTGGCCGTCGTGGTTCGCGGTCCATGGCATCGACGACTACACTTCGGCCGGGCGGCCGATCACCCATATGGGCGACCAGCATCTGGAAGCGCGCGCGGCGATTGGCGGACAGGGCGTAGCGATCCTCACGCCGGCCTTCTACACGGCCGAAGTCGAGAGCGGCCTGCTCATGCAGCCCTTCGGAGCAGCCAAGGAAGAGGGCCGCTCATATTGGCTATGCTACCCGGAGGGGCGCCGCAACGTCCCCAAGATCCGGGCCTTCCGTGAGTGGGTGCTGGCGGAGCTGGAGGCGTGAGCGCCGGTGGAGCCTAAGTCCCTGCCCTCACCTCATCCTGAGGTGCCGGCCGAAGGTCGGCCTCGAAGGTCGAGGCTCCCCCGGACCATGTCCGGGGTCGCACCTCAGGATGAGGGCGGGTCAGAGCCGCCGGACGCCGATGACCGCGCCGATGCGTGCGACCGCATCAGCCAGCGGCTCGATGACCACCGCCATCTGGCGGCCGCTGGCGTGGATCATGGTTTCGCCGTCGATCAAGATGCCGACATGGCCGGCCCAGAAGACGAGATCGCCACGGCGAAGGCCCGCCGCCGTGCCGCCTTCGAGCGGCCGGCCGATCATCGCCGCTTGCAGGTCGGTGTCGCGCGGTGCCGCATGGCCGGCCGCCATCAGGGAGAGCTGCACGAGGCCCGAGCAATCCAGCCCGATGCTGGTGCGCCCGCCCCAGAGATAGGGGGTGGCGAGGAAGCGCTCGGCAACGGCGACGAAATCGCCCTCCGGCGGCGCCTCCAGCGGCGCGACATGAGCGGCGACCACGGCGCCCTCCCCGCCAGCGAGCAGGCGATAGGTCGTGCCGCGCGTCTCAGTCGTGCCGGCAAGCGCCAGGCGGGCACCGAGCGAGAGACAGGCGCGGGCCGGCAGCTTCAGGTCGGGTCCGGGATAGAGGAAGGTGCGCAGCGCCGCGACCCGGTGGGTCGGCTCGGGCGCCTCGGCGCTCAGCGCATCGCTCGGCACATAGCCGACATAGGAGTCGGTCTCGAGCTGGCCCCACGACCAGCCCTCGCCCAAATCCTCGAAGACCATGACAGTCTCGCCGCGGAGCGCCTCGCTCTCCAGCCCGGCATCGGACCGGGGCACGCGCTTGATGGGCGCCGCGGCGGCAACGACGCGGCGCGGCATCCCCTCGACGAAACGCGCCGCTTCCACCCTGCCCTTGAGGCGGATGTCGGCGAGGTCCGGGCGCCAAGCGTGGAGACGGGGATCAAGGGATTCGCTCATGCGTCGATTATCGCATGGCCACGCGCGGCGCCGCTACGGTGGCAGGTGGCGGTAGCGGGCGACGATGGCATCGCCGATGCGCTCAACGGCGAGCGCCCCCTCAAGCGTGCGCTGGACCAGCACGTTGCGGCGGTCGGCCTCGTCGCGACGGCGGGAAAGCAGCCCCAGGCGGCCCATGGTGTCGAGCGCGCGGGTGACGACCGGCTTGGTGACGCCGAGCTTGGCGGCAAGCCCGCGCACGGTGTGCGGCGGCGGCTCAAGATAGACCGTGAGCAGCACCGCCATCTGCCGCGTCGTCAGATCCTGCTCGCCGTCGCGAACCAGATCGAAAACCACGTCGTGCCACAGGTGCAATGCCTGACTCGGCCGGAACTCGGCTGGCATGGTGCTGCCCACTCCCCCGTCGCGACCAAGATCGTTACGGACCCGTACTAACCTTGCCGAGCCGGGAGGGGAGATTCAAGCGGACATCGCCAACTGGGTTAAGCCATATGCTTAAGCCCGGCGAGGGCCTTCCGCCTTCAGCAGCGCGTAGAGTGCACGGATCAGCTGGGCCTCGCCGCCTTCCGGCTTGCCCGGTTTGGCCGCAGGGTTCCACGCGAAGATGTCGCCGTGGAGCCAGCGTTGCGCCTCCGGCACGAAGCGGGAGAGGAAGAGCGCGGCGGTGATCGAGCCGGCATAGCCACCGGCGCCGGCATTGTTGATGTCGGCGATCTTCGATTCGAGCATCGTCCTGTAGGGCGCCCATAGCGGCATGCGCCAGAGCGGATCGGAGACGGCCGTGGCGTGCGCGGCAAGCGCCGCGGCAAGCGCATCGTCGCGCGTATAGAACGGCACAACATCCGGCCCGAGGGCGACGCGGGCGGCGCCGGTCAGCGTGGCAAGGTCGACGATCAGATCGGGCGCGTCCTCGCTCGCCAGCGCCAGCGCATCGGCCAGCACCAGGCGGCCTTCGGCATCGGTGTTGCCGATCTCGACGGTGAGGCCGTTGCGGGCGGTGAAGACGTCGCCGGGGCGAAAGGCGGCGCCGGCAATGGCGTTCTCGACCGCCGGGATGAGGACGCGCAGGCGCAGCCGCAGCCCGGCATCCATGATCATGTGGGCAAGGCCCAGAACATTGGCGGCGCCGCCCATGTCCTTCTTCATCAGGAGCATGCCGGACGCCGGCTTGATGTCGAGGCCGCCGGAATCGAAGCAGACGCCCTTGCCGACCAGCGTCAGCGAGGGCGCGCTCGGGTCACCCCAGGTGAGGTCGATGAGGCGCGGCGCGCGTTCCGCCGTTGCCGCGGCGCCGACGGCGTGGATGAGCGGGAAGTTGTCGGCCAGAAGCCCCTCGCCGATGGTCTCGGAGAAGACGGCGCCGTGGCTGAGCGCCAGATCGCGCGCGGCAGCGGCAAGCTCCGCGGGCCCAAGATCGTTGGGCCCGGTGTTGACGAGATCGCGGGCGAGCGTGACGCCGTCGGCGATGCGCGCGATGTCCCGCCCGTCGACATCGGCCGGCAGGACGAGGCGGCGGAGCGCGGGCGGGGTTTTGCGATAACGGGCGAAGCGATAGGCGCCGAGCGCCCAGGCGAGGCTGGCCAGCGCCGGATCGTCGAAGCCGGATGCCAGGCGATAGGTGCCGGCGGGCAGGCTGGCGGGCAGCTTGCCGGCGATGAGCGATGGATCGTTGCCCCCCTCCCCGAGCCCGAAGAGGACGGCGGCCGGACTACCATCGCTGCCCGGCACCAGGCAGACCTCGCCGGCAGCGGCGGAGAAGCCGGCGGTCGCGGCCCATGTGGCGGCACGGGGACCAAGCGTCTCCGACAGGCCGGGAAGGCTGGCGCTGGTGACGGCATGGACGGGAACCGCCGGTTCGCCGCTATCGGCGGGAAGCAAGCAATCGGGCACGGGAAGCATCTCCAGGAGGGGCAAGGCGAAATCGGCCAGCATCATGGCGAGGCGGAGGCGGCGCGACAATCCCGCCGATACGGGGCGCCGCGCGGACGGGATTAACCAAGCATTAGGGTTAACAGAATATTTCTGAAGGCAGTCCCGTGGAGCCTGCCGAAATGACTGCGACCGCGCGTTTCCTGCCACCGTTGAAGCGCCACCTGATCAAAAGTGCGATGGCCTTGCCGGTGTGCCTTATCCTGGCCCTCGGCGGCTGCGCCTCCTCCTCCAAGGTGGATACGACCACTACCGGATCGATCGCCCAACCGAAGACGAAGGCCGATTTCCAGCAGGCGGTCGGCTATTGGGGCCAGAAATACGCCGCCAATCCGAAGAACCGCGACATCGACCTCAACTATGCCATAGCGTTGCGCCAGACGGGGCGCAGCGACCAGGCGGTGGCGGTGCTGCAGAAGGCGGCGATCTATTTCCCCGACGACCGCGCGGTGCTGGCCGAATACGGCAAGGCGCTGGCCGCGGCCGGCAGCTACAGCCAGGCGCTCGATGCCATCCGCCGGGCCGAGACGCCGGACAATCCGAGCTGGCAGCTGATCTCGGCGGAGGCGGCAATCCTCGACCAGATGGGTCACAACGACGAGGCGCGCCAGCTCTACGCGCAGGCGCTTAAATACGCCCCCAACGAGCCGACGGTGCTGTCCAATTACGGCATGAGCTATGTGCTGACCGGCGAGCTGCCGGAAGCCGAGAAGCTCCTGCGCCAGGCGATCGTCCAGCCCAATGCGGACAGCCGCGTGCGCCAGAACCTCGCCCTGGTGGTCGGCCTGCAGGGCCGCTTCGCCGAAGCCGAGAAGATCGCCGGCGCGGAGATCTCACCCGACCAGGCCCGCGAGAACGTCGCCTATCTGCGGCAGATGCTGGCCCAGCGCAACACCTGGCAGGCGCTGAAGACGACCGGCAAGGGCCACGCGCCCAGCGGCTGACTCGGCGATTCCACATCCCCCCTCTGTCATCCTCCGCGCAAGCGGAGGATCGGCTCGCGGCAAGGAATGCGCACGCTGCGTTCGCGGAGAGCGATCCTCCGGCCTCGGCTTGCGCCTTGCCGGGGGATGACGGAGGGAGTCGGGGTGCCCAGCCTATAGATAGCGGCGGATGGCGGGCAGCGCGTCTTTGGCCGCTATGCGGCCTTCGGCAATGGCATCGGCGGCACGGTGATAATCGGTCAGGCCGATCCCGCGCAGGCGCGGCACCAGCATGACATGCGGCGGCTCGCCGGCAAGGCGGGCGCGAGTGATGTGGTCCTGCATGATGTCGATGGCGCCGGTGAGAACGTCGAAATAGCCGGGCGCCCCATGCTGCGCCATCAGGCGCGGGGCGATCTGCTGTAGCTGGTCGCCGAGCGCCGCCGGCAATTGCGCCAGCGTGCGGGCCAAGGTGTCGCGCGGCGGACGCTCCGGCGGCGGGGCGGCGGGCTCGTCCTTCTTCCAACGTCCGAGCTGATCGCCGTTGATGTTGACGGCGATGATCACGTCCGCCCCCAGCGCCCGGCACAGCGAAACCGGAACCGGATTGACCAGGCCGCCATCGAGCAGCCATTGGCCGGCGTGGCGGACCGGGCTGAAGATGCCGGGTATGGCGACCGAGGCACGTATGGCGTCGAGTACCGGGCCGGACTGGAACCAAACCTCGCGTCCGGTGGCCAGATCCGTGGCAACGGCGGCGAAGGGCTTCTTGAGATCCTCGATGGCGCCGGTGACGCCGAGACCGCGCAGCGCCTTGATCAACGGCTTGCCGTCGATCAGCCCGCCGCCGGACATGCCGACATCCATCATGCCAATGACCTGCCGCCAGGTGATGGCTTCGGCCCATTTCCCGAGCTTGTCGAGCTTGCCGCAGCAATAGGCGGCGCCGACCAGAGCGCCGATCGACGCGCCGCAGACGACGTCGGGCTCGATTCCCGCTTCGGCAAGCGCCTGGATGACGCCGATATGCGACCAGCCGCGCGCCGAGCCGCTGCCGAGAGCGAGGCCGATGCGCGGGCGTGTCATCGTCTCAAAGCCTTTGCTGGCCACCTGTGTGGCGCTATCCTCCGGCAGTGGGGATGTTGGCGTGCATGATCTGGATCGCGGCCGGCCCGAGAATAACCGCCATGAGGACCGGCAGGAAGAAGAGAATCATCGGCACGGTGAGCTTGGGCGGCAGGGCGGCCGCCTTCTTCTCGGCATCGTTCATGCGCTGGTCGCGGTTCTCCTGGGCGAGCACGCGTAGCGCACTGCCGAGCGGCGTGCCGTAGCGTTCCGCCTGGATGAGGCTGGTCATGACCGAGCGGACAGTCTCCAGACCGGTACGCTGACCGAGATTCTCGAAGGCCTGGCGCCGGTCGGGAAGGTAGGAAAGCTCGGCGGTGGTCAGCGTCAGCTCTTCGGCAAGCTCGACCGACTGCTGGCCGATCTCCTCGCCCACCTTGCGGAAGGCGGCCTCGAGCGACATGCCGGCCTCGACGCAGATGAGCATCAGATCGAGCGCATCCGGCCAGGCGCGCTTGACGGAGAGCTGGCGCTTGGAGACCGTGTTGGAGACGTAGAGGTTCGGCGCGTAGAAGCCGGCATAGGCCGCGACGATGACGATCAGCGCCTTGACCATCACCGACAGGTCCAGATGAGCGACGAGGAACACGTAGAAAAAGGCCAAGGCCGCAAAGAGCAGCGGCAGGGTGACGCGGGCAAACAGGAACACGACCAGTGGCGCCTGACCGCGGAAGCCGGCCATGCGCAGCTTGGCGACCGTCTTGTCGTCGGCAAGCGCCTTACGCAGGTTGAAGCGATCGACGACGCGCTGCATGTAGGGCCTGGCCTCGCGGCGCAGATTGGCGCGGCTGGCTTCAGCGGCGAGACGGGCGCGCTCGCGGGCGCGGATCTGCTCGCGCTCGACGGCCACGCTCTTGATGCGGGTGGCGAGCTTGTCGCGTTCGAAGATCGGCTGGGCGAGCGTGTAGGCAGTGGCGAAGACGGCAAGCGCCGCGAAGACGGCAACCAGCGTCTGCGGGCTGGTCATCGTGTCGTAGAGTAGCTGGAACACCGGCCGCCCCCTCTAGAAGTCGAAATGGATCATCTTGCGCATGACCAAGATGCCCATACCCATCCAGAGCGCCGAACAGACGAGGATCACATGGCCAAGCGGCTCGGTGAAGAGCAGTATGATGTATTTCGGACTGGTCATATAGACTAGGGCCATCACGATGACAGGCAGCGCGCCGATGATCACCGACGAGGCCTTGGCCTCCATGCTCATGGCGATGATCTTGCCCTTCATCTTGCGCCGCTCGCGCAGCACGCGCGACAGGTTGCCGAGCGCCTCGGCGAGGTTGCCGCCGGCGCGCTGCTGGATGGACACCACGATGGCGAAGAAGTTGGTCTCCGGCACCGGCACCCGCTCGGGCAGCTTGGCGATGGCATCGGCCATGGTGAGGCCCATCGCCTGGGTCTCGGAGATGAGGCGGAACTCGGACTTGACCGGCTCGGCCGCCTCGTTGGCGATGATCTTGATGCACTCGTTGAGCGGCAGACCCGCCTTGACGCCGCGAACGATGACATCCATGGCGTTGGCGAATTCATCGACGAACTTGTTCATGCGGCGCTTGCGCAGGAAATTCACCACCCAGCGCGGCAGGCCGAGGAGGCCGACAACACCGACGCCCGCGGCGATATAGGACGGTGCGCCGAAAACCCAGGCGACAAAGAAACAGACCAGCCCGACGGCCGCGCTGATGAGGATGAAGGTGCGGCGCGACCAGCGCAGCCCGGCCTGCTGCATGCGCAGCATCAGCGGTGGCGACTTGCCGTGCTTGGCCTTGACCTTCTCGCGCTCCTCGACCTCCTTGAGCGTCTCCTGGATCGACTTGCGGCGCTTAGCCGGATCGGCGACTGCCTCGCGCGATGCCTCGATGCGGCCGGTGCCCTGGATGGCGCCGAGGCGGCGTGCCGTGGTGTCTTCCTTCTGGATGCGATCGTAGAGGAACGCATAGGCAAGAGCGCCCGCGCTGAGCGTGGCCAGAGCGCCGATGGCCAGCAGCATGAGCGGCGACATCAGCGCACCTGCAAATCGGGTGCTGCGGCGTTAGCCGCGTCGAGCGCGCTGGCGAGGCGGACGTCCTCGTTGAAGTAGTGGGCGCGCTCCCAGAACTTGGGTCGGCCGATGCCGGTCGAGCGATGTTGACCGATGATGCGGCCGTTCTGGTCCTCACCCATGATGTCGTAGACGAAGATGTCCTGAGTGGTGATGACCTCGCCTTCGGTGCCCATCACCTCGGTGATGTTGGTGATGCGGCGCGAGCCGTCGCGCAGGCGTTCGACCTGCAGGATGACGTCGATCGAAGTGGCGATCATCTCGCGGATGGTCTTCGCCGGCAGCGAGAAGCCGCCCATGGTGATCATGGATTCGAGGCGCGACAGGGCTTCGCGCGGGCTGTTGGCGTGCAGCGTGCCCATCGACCCGTCGTGGCCGGTGTTCATCGCCTGCAGCATTTCGAACGCCTCGGGTCCGCGCACCTCGCCGACGATGATGCGCTCGGGACGCATGCGCAGGCAGTTCCTGACCAGGTCGCGCATGCTGATCTCGCCTTCGCCTTCGATATTGGGCGGGCGGGTCTCGAGACGCACGACGTGCGGCTGCTGGAGCTGCAACTCGGCCGCGTCCTCGCAGGTGATGATGCGCTCGTCGTGTTCGATGTAGCGGGTCAGGCAGTTGAGCAGCGTCGTCTTGCCCGAGCCGGTGCCGCCGGAGATCAGGACGTTGCAACGGGACCGGGCGACGACCTCGAGCACCGTCGCTCCCTCGCGCGTGATGGTGCCGTACTTGACCAACTGGTCGAGGGTGAGCTTTTCCTTCTTGAACTTGCGGATGGTGAGCGCCGGCCCGTCGATCGCCAGCGGCGGCGCGATGACGTTGACACGGCTGCCATCGGGCAGGCGGGCGTCGCAGATGGGGCTCGATTCGTCGACGCGGCGGCCCACCTGGCTGACGATGCGCTGGCAGATGTTCATCAGCTGCGAATTGTCGCGGAAGCGAACGTTGGTCTCCTGAACCTTGCCGTCGACTTCGATGTAGGTGCGGAAGGCGCCGTTGACCATGATGTCGGAGATGTCGTCGCGGGCGAGCAGCGGCTCGAGCGGCCCGAGCCCGAGAACGTCGTTGCAGATGTCCTCGAGCAGGTCCTCCTGCTCGGCAATCGACATCACGATGTTCTTCAGCGCGATGATGTCGTTGACGATGTCGCGGATTTCCTCGCGCGCCGATTCGACATCGAGGCGGGCGAGTTGCGACAGGTCGATGGTGTCGATCAGGGCGGCGAACACCGTCGACTTGATGTCGTAGAAATTCTCCGAACGGCGCACGCCGTCGCTGGAGGTCCGCGGGCGGGCGGCTTCGGCAGCGGGGCGAGCCGGCGGCTGAGGCGCCACCGACGCCTTCGCCGGCTTCGCCAGCTCCGGCTCAGCGGACGCATCGGCGGCCAGCGGGCGCACGACGACGGCCGCCGTCGGCGACAGTGGTGCTTCCGTGCTTTCTGTTCCGCGCTTGCCGAACATGGATGCTCCTCGTCAGGCGCTCGTCTTGCCGCGGAAACGGGCGATGAGCGGCGCCAGAGCGCTGCGCTTCTGGCGACGCGCCTCGACACGCCCGGTGACCGTGCGCGCAATCATCTCGAACATGGCCGCGACCGGACTCTTGGGATCGGACTCGGCGATCATCAGGCCGTTGTTGGCGGCGTTGCCGAACAGCGATGCATCGAAGGGGATGACCGCGGTCGGCATCAGCTCCAGCGCCGAAGCGAAATCCTCGACCTTGATCTCGGGGCGCTTGGCCAGCCCCGACTTGTTGATGATCAGGCGCGGCGGCGCGTCGGTGGTCCGGTTCGCGCGCAGGAGATCGACCAGGTTCTTGGCGTTGCGCAGGTTGGCGAGATCGGGCTCGACTGTGATCACGATCTCGTCGGCAGACAGCAGCGTCTTGCGCATCCACCCCGTCCAGCTGTGCGGCAGGTCGAGGATGACGCCGGGAACGCCAGCCTGGGCGACGTCGATCATCTGCTCGAACGCGGTCTCGCCGAAATCGTAGGTGCGATCGAGGGTGGCCGGCGCCGCCAGCAGAGAGACATGTTCGGACGCCTTGGCGAGCAGCCGCTCGAGGAAATTGTCGTCGAGACGGTCAGGCGCGTTGACGGCCTCAGCGATGCCCTGGGTGGGATCCTGGTTGAAATCCAGTCCGGCGGTGCCGAAGGCGAGGTCGAAATCGGCGATGACGACGTCGCTGTCGAAGGTGCGGGCGATCGCCCAGCCGACATTGTGGGCGACGGTCGAGGAGCCGACACCGCCCTTACCGCCGACAAAGGCGATGCTGCGGCCGAGCGGCTGGGCGGAGCGCTCGACATAGAGATCGGAGATGGCGCGGATGACGCCCATCTTGTCGATGGGGGCAACCAGATATTCGCTGACGCCACGCTGAATGAGGCGGCGATAGAGCTCGACGTCGTTGGTATGGCCGATGACGACGACCTTGGTGCCGGGGTCGCAGACCTCGGCGAGACGGTCGAGCTCGGCTTCCAGGCGCTCGCGCTGCAGCTTGCTCTCGACGATGATCAGGTTGGGCGTCGCGGCCGCCTGATAGAACTCGGCAGCGGCCACGAGGCCGCCGGTATGAACCTTGACGTGGGCGCGGGCCATGCGGCGATCGCCGGCAGCCGATTCGATGCTGGCGGCAACGTCCGGCGATTCGCAGAAGGCCTGCATCGAGATGCGCGGAACCGGCCGGACATCTGCACTGAGCGTGGCGGGCGCCGGCTCGACCGGCGGTTCGGGCTCGTGATCCTGGAGGGCTAGATCGCTCATTTGCCAACTCCCGTGGCGACGGAGCCGCCGGTCTCCTTCGACAGGTCGGCGCTGAACGCCTCGCCCTTGCGGTACTTCTCGAGGACGGTGGCGCGGCGCGTGGCGTCGGCCGGGGTCATGCCGCGCGGGTAGATGAGGTCGAGCGGGCTGGCGACGATGGCGGCCAGATTCTGCTGGGTGGCGCAGCCGAAGGCGGCGTAATTGCGGTTCTGGGGCGAACTGGCGGCCTGATCGGGCCACGGGCCGCAGGGCGCGGTATGCGCGGCGATGCGGTTATAGGCGATGCGCACCGGAGCGTTGCGCTCCTCCGGACCGGCACGATAGACGCGGTATTCGATGGCGCGGGGGTTGACGCCCGACCGACGCAGCACCTGCTCGACCTGGACGGCGATGCCGGCGGCGGCGACCTGGTTGGGCGAGCCGGACGGCGCGACCACGGCAATCAGCGAGGACCCGCTGGCGGCAAAGGCCTTGCCGAAACCGGCGATCGTGCCCTGGATCGGCCAAGTCAGCCTGGCGGTGTCCTGGCCCACCGGCACATCCATCGATTCCAGCATCTCCTCGACCGCGATCGGGTGATTGTGACGGTAGTCGTCGGGAATGCCGCCGGTGGCGAGCTTCTGGTCGGCTGAGGTGGTGCAGCCGGCGAGCGCGACGATGAGACCGCCGGCCAGCACAAGTGCCGACGAGGTGAGAGGCGCCCGGCGACGATGGAGTATGGACGACGCGGTGGTCATGAGGTGGCGCTCCGTTGCTGCCTGCTGGCGCTCATTGGATGATGAAGCCGTAGTTGCCCTGGTAGGTGCCGTCCGGTGCCTTGGCACCTTCGGCGCCATAGACGCGGTTGACGTCGCCGAGGAAGTTCGCCTGCGCATCGCCGGGCGTGTTGAAGCCGGCATCCGGCCTGGCCAGGGCCGAAGGCGCCACCGGCTTGACCAGATAGGGCGTGATGATGATCACCAGCTCGGTCTCGTTGCGCTGGAAGTCGCGGCTGCGGAACAGGGGGCCGAGGATCGGCAGATCGCCGAGGCCGGGGAACTTGCCGATCGACTGGCGGACGCTGTCCTGCAACATGCCGCCGAGCACCATGGCCCCGCCGGAGGGAAGCTCCAGCGTGCTCTCGGCGCGACGCACCTTGAGGCCCGGAATGGTGAGGCCGTTGGCGGTCAGGGAGCCATCGGAGGTGAGTTCCGATACCTCGGTCTTGACCCGCAGGCTGATACGGCCCTCGGCAAGGACGACCGGCGTGAAGGTGAGGGCAACACCGAAGGGCTTGAACTGGATGGTGACGTTGCCCGAGGTGTCCCGGCCGGTGGGCACCGGGAACTCGCCGCCGGCGAGGAAGGATGCCGTCTCGCCGGAGATGGCGGTGAGCGTCGGCTCGGCCAGAGTCCTGATCATGCCGGTCTGCTCGAGCGCTTTGAGCGTCGCCGACAAGGTATTGATGCCGTCGCTGTAGCCGAGGGTCAGGGCATTGCCGCCCATCGCGCTGCCGTTGACGCCGAAGGGATTGCCGGTGGTGCTGCAGGTGCCGGAGGCGGTGCAGGTGGAGAAACGACCGATGCCGAGATTAGCGCTCATTTCGATGCCGAGCTGCTTGGCTATGTTACGCTGGACCTCGGCGACGGTGACCTTGAGGTGAACCTGGTCCTCACCCTCGATGGTGAGCAGGTTGACCACTTGCGAGGTCGGCTTCTGGCTCGCCGAAGCCGTGGTGACGTTGACGGCGAAGCCGCCGTTGCCCGAGCTGCCCTGGCTGGAGGACTGCGATTTGCCGGCCGAGCTGTTGGCGCCGCCATTGGCGAAGATGTCGGCGATGTCCTGGGCGCGGCGGGCGTCGGCGGCGTTACGCACCGACCCGGAGAGCACCATGTTGTCGTTGACGATCTCGATCGTTATGTCGGAATCGGGAATCAGGCGACGCAACATCTCGGTGAGGGCACTGGTATCGCGTTCGACGATGAGATCGAGCGAGACGACCTGCTGGCCGGCGCGGTCGAAGACCATGATGTTCGACTGACCGACGGCGACGCCGGTGATGTAGATGCGGCGCGAGGTGCGGATGACCGCATCGGCAATGTCCGGGTTCGACACCAGGATGTCGCGGGCATCGCGCGGCAGGTCGACGATGACCGACTTGTCGAGGCCGACCTTGACCGTGCGATGGACGGTGCCAACCGCCATCGCCGTCTGCGTTTGCGCGGCGGAGAGCGGGACGTCGGCTGCGGAAACGGCGACCAGCGCCAGCGCCGCCAGCGCCACGCGACGTAGGATTGCTTGCACCATCTTCGCAGTTCCCTGGTTGTTGCCCGCGCGTCTCATCGGCTAGCGAACGCCCGTCACTTTCTTGGAAATGCCATTCTTGACCAGCGTGACCGTGCCCTGGCCGTTGGGGCCGCCGATCAGGCCCAGCGCATCCTTGGAGGCGTCGGTGGGATCGAGTGCCGAATCGGAGATGCTGCGCAGAGCGAGGTTCAGCCGGTCGCTCATCTGCTGGGCGACGGTGATGATCTTCGCCTGCTCAGGCGTCAGCTCGAGGGTCGCGGTCCGCCCGACGACGGTATCGGCGCCGGCACCGCCGTCCTTCGTATTCATCTTCTCGACCGTCTGGTCGATGGCCAGCACACGCACGTTGTTGAGGATTGTCTCGGTGACGTATTCGGGGGTGCCGTTGGCGTCGGTCTGGCTGACGCGGCGGGTCATGATGACGTCGACGTGGTCGTTGGGCAGGATGAAGCCGCCGGCGCTGGTGTCGGCCGCGATCTTGATGGCGACGGCGCGCTTGCCCTCCGGCAGGATGGCCGACATGAAGCCGCGGTCGGTGTGAATCAGCTTGGCGTCGCTGATCGGCTCGCCGGAATAGATGCGGGCGCGGGCGACGGCGCCGACGACGGCGACTTCGGAATCGTGCGCGCCGCCGGTGATGAACTGGCCCGCGACGCTGTCCTTCGGCCAGTCGCGCCAGGCGACGTCGCCGGCAGTAAGCGTCGTGCCCATCGACACGTCCTTGGTGGCGACGAGCACCTTCTCGGTATTCAGGTTGGCCTGTTTGGGGGGTGGGGGCGACGGGCTGGAGGGCGCGGTCAGATTGAGCGCGAGCACCATGGCGATCAGTCCGGCGCCGGCGGCGACACCGAGAACAGCAACACGGGAGAGCTTCATATCACGCAACCCTTTGAAGGCCGATCCCGACCGATTGCCGTCAGTGTTGCGCAGCAATCGTGTACTTATAGTTAATCAGAGGTATGGATTCGTGATTAACAAAAGCTTTCGAGATCAGCGGTCCACGGGGTCGCGCGTGAGGTTGAGCACGGCCAGGAACCCTCGGCGCCGCCCGTGACAGGCACGACGGCGGCGTCGCGGATCGAGCGCTAGCCGATCGCCATGTGCATCCAGATCGTGTGTGGATACGTGACGAGCCCGGCAGCGGCCAGCGCGACCCCATATGGCACGCCCGCCCCCTCATCGTGCAGCCGCTGGATCCACGGCTGGCGGATGATGAAGGCGGGCAGGACCGACCGCCGGAAGGAAAGAAGAAGCAGAGTCAGCGCACCGCCGAAGATGGAGGCGATGGCGATGAATTCGATGGTGCTGTCCCAGCCCAGCCACAGCGCCGTGACGGAAGCGAGCTTGGCGTCGCCGCCGCCGATCCAGCCCATGGCGAAGCAGAAGAAGGAAACCGCCAGCACCGCGCCACCTGCCGCCCAGTGCAGCCCGAATGCGTGCAGGTCCATGCCGGTGGCCGGCCACAGCAGGACGAACGCCGCCGCCAGCGCCAGGGTCAGCCGGTTGGAGATGGTCATGGTCATCAGGTCGGAGATGGCGGCATAGGCCATCGCCAGCGGAAAAACGGCAAACAACATGTATTGGGCAAGAACTGCGGCCATCACCGGCTCCGAACTGGCTGTCGGGCCAAATCTAGGGACCGATGATTAAAAGGGGCTTTACCGGACCGCCCGAATGTTAACGATTCCGGTCTTAGGCGGTGCGGAATGCGCGGCCCTGCCAAGAGCGGCCCCATGGACGGCATGGGCAGCGGCAACGTGTCGCCTGACCCGGCACCAATTGCGTGCGCGACCGGCCCTGACGTGCGACGCGATCGAGAAAGGCGTTAGTTGAATTTGCCGGTGATGGCGCCGATCATGCTATTGAGCTGCGTGCCGAGCGTGGTCGCCGCGGCGACGATTGCAATACTGATGACCGAGCCGATGATGGCGTATTCGAGCGCGGCGCTGCCCGAACGGTCACGCAGGAATCGAACGACGGTGGCCGTCACGATGGCTCCGCATTCCTATCCGTTGTTGGAGGCCGCACGACCCAAGCCGTGCGGCCTCGAACGCTGGCAAACGCGACCTCGAGGCCGCGACCAATGTTATTCCACAACGCCGCACTGTTACGCGGCGGCGGCGGATTAGCTGCCGCCCAGCGACACAGAGATGTTGTGGAATACGGTATTCAACTGGGTGCCGACGGCGCCCGCACCAACAATAATGGCGACGCCGATCAGCGTGGCGATCAGGCCATATTCAATGGCAGTCGCGCCGGACTCGTCCTTGGCAAAACGGTTAATCAGGGTGTGCATGAGGGGCTCCTCACTCCGGGTTTCTCTATGGCGGCTCGGCCCGGCAATGGCCGGCGTGGCCAGGAACGCAATGTAGGACCGAAACCCTGCAGCCGAGTTAATAATCGCATCGCTTATATCAGCGCTTTATAACTAACGGGTAAGCATAATTTTTTGTTTATGAGGATAATTGCTTGAGTTTCGCCGCTATTTTCCCGTGCGTCTGTTAGTTTACAAGTCTTTACCGAAGATTCCGGTAGGAGACCGTTCACCATCATCGCAACAAGCAATTGCCACCCCCTGCGCCGCGGCATCATGGTTCTAGCGGCACTGGGGGCCGGCCTTAAACCTTCGTTCACCATATCGCGCGTAGGTTGGCCGAAGCGCGCATCCCGCGGAGGTCCCATGCTTGCGTCTCCCTTCACAGCAGCATCCGTCAGGCGTATCGCCGTTCTGACCTTCGCCGGGCTGGCAAGCGTCGCCGCGTTTGCGGCTGCCGCCGGCGCCACCGAGCCGATCTCGGTGATCGTCGACCGCGCCAAGGTGCTGCACATCTCGCAGCCGGCAAACGTGGTCATCATCGGCAACCCGGCGATCGCCGACGCGACGATCCAGGACAGCCAGACGCTCATCATTACCGGCCGCAGCTTCGGCACGACCAACCTGATCGTGCTCAACAAAGAGGGCCAGTCGATCGCCGACAATCTGGTGACGGTGGAGCCGTCCAACGACGCGGTGGTGACGATCTACCGGCGCGCCTCGCGCGAGACGCTGTCGTGCACGCCGGAATGTTCGCCGATGATGTCGCTGGGCGACAGTCCGAGCACCTTCGAAGCGGCCAAATCGCAGATCGAGGCGACGCGAACGCTGGCGGATTCGGCAGCGAAGAACTAGGACCGTCTCTACCCAGCAGACGCGCGGTTAACGAAAGGTTGACGCGACCTTTCGGCTTTTCGGCAAAGCCCGCAACCGTTTCTCAATCGTTACCGGCTAGGAATCGGTTCTGGACGCAGCAATGTGCGCGCCGTTCAGGGCGGCGGGATCGCTTGTTCATGGCATCAATCTTCGCAGGATCGATCGCATTTGCCCGCCGCGCGGCGTCACGCTGCGGACTGGTGCGTTTCCGCCGCAATCAGTCGGGCGCGACGGTGGTCGAGTTTGCCCTGGTGGCGCTGCCCTTCTTCGCGCTCATGTTCGCCATCATCGAGACGGCGCTGCTGTTCTTCGCCGACCAGGCGCTGGATACCGCCGTGTCCAGCGCAGCGCGGCTGATCCGCACCGGCCAGGCGCAGGAAGCGGGCCTGAGCGCCTCCGATTTCAAGACGGATATCTGCAACCAGATTGTGGGGCTGCTCGACTGCACCAACGGCCTCAAGGTCGATGTGCGCAAATATACGAACTTCGATGCGATCGACCTGGCACCGCCGCTCGACGCGAACGGAAATCTCAAGGTGACCGAGAATTACAGCACCGGCCACGGCGGCGACATCGTGGTGGTGCGCGCCTATTACGAGTGGCCGGTGCTCATCAACCTGTTCGGCAGCAGCCTCGGCGACATGCCCAACGGCACCCACCTGCTGGTCGCCACAGCCGCCTTCCGCAACGAGCCCTTCTCATGGTGAAGCCCGCACGCCATCGTTGGCAGCGCCTGTTCGGCCGGCTCTCGCTCAGCCGGCTGGCGCGCGACCGCACCGCCGTCTCGGCGGTCGAATTCGCACTGATCCTGCCGCTGATGCTGACGCTTTATATCGGCGGCATCCAGATCAGCGAGGCGCTGAGCATCAACCGCAAGGTTTCGCACGTCACCAGCACGCTTGCCGATCTGGTGACCCAGTCGAAGTCGCTGACCAATTCCGACATGAACAACATCTTCGACGCTTCATCGTCGGTGATGGCGCCGTATTCGGTCGACACGCTGCAGATCACGGTGTCGGAGATCAAGATCGACGCCAACGGCAACGCGTCGGTGGTGTGGAGCGACGCGCGCAATGCGAACGCGCTCTCGGTCGGTTCGAGCGTGACGCTGCCGGCTGCGATCGCCCAGGCCAACTCCTACGTCGTCGCCGCCATCGCCAAGTATCCCTTCACGCCGGTCATCGGCTACGTGCTGACCGGCTCGTTCGACCTGAAGAGCACCTACTACCTGAAGCCGCGCCTCAGCGACTACATCAAGCGCACGGCGAGCTGACGTCCAGTTCTAGCCGCCGTCGGTTGCGCCCGGCGCGGCGACCAGATCCTCGATCACGGAATAGTCGCCGGCGGTCGCCGGCACGAAGCCGCCACCGCCGATGCTCGAATCGTCGACAGCGTCGAGTGCATCGGGCGCTTCCTTGCCCATCGCCATGAGCGCGGCCGCGATCAGGGTCTTGAGCTCGGCGGGCAGGTCGCTGCGCACGACATGCGGGCCGAAGGGGATCAGCGGCGACTGCCAGACGATCTTCAGCCGGTCCATCACCAGCGCGCCTGCCGCCACCATGTGCGTGAAGACGCCGAAGCTGTAGCCGGACGCGGCATCGCCAGCGAGGCTCGACCAGCCGGCGGCGAGATCGGCCTCGTCGGTGAACAGCATGGTGACGGCCTGTTCCGAGTTGGCGGCGGTGAGGACGGAGGAGAAATAGGCCTGTGGGTCGATGTCCTGGCCAGCCAGCGCCTTGAGGGGCACCAGGCGGCCGGCAATCGAATCGGTGCCGGTCAAGACCAGGCGCTTGCCGCGCGCATCGGCGAGGCCGGCAATGGCGCCGCCGGCATGGGCGACGAGCACGGAATGAAAGCCGCGCGAGCCGTCGAAGGCGGAAGGAAGCGCGAGCGGCTCGACGCAAGCGCAGAGCGTCTTGGCGGTGGCGTAGCTGGAGGCGCTGAGAATCGCGTACTGGACGCGCGCCGTGGTCGCGGCGTCGATGAGGGCGTCGTAATCGGCCGTGGCGACGATCTCCACCGGCAGACCGAGGCGATCCTGCATATAGGCGCGGAACGGTTCCAGGCGGGCGATGTCGTAGGCGGCGCCGTGCGGCGCTACCGTGCCGATGCGCAACACCTTGAGATCGTCGCGCCAGCCGGCGCTGGCCGGCACCGCCGCCACGGCGAGCAGCGCCAGACCCACGGCCACCGATCCCAGGACTTTCCGCATCCGCATCCGCATCGCACCCGCTCCGCCCGAAGCACGCCCCGGCCCATCCTGCCCGATCGGGCGCCAGGCGGAAAGGTCGTGGCGGGTCAGTCGCGCGAGAAGGCGTAGTGCGTCGACTGGCGATAGGTTTCGCCGGGCCTCAGGATCGAACTCGGAAAACCGGGATGGTTGGGCGCATCGGGGAAGAGCTGCGGCTCGAAGCAACAGCCGCCGTTGACGGGATAGGTGCGCCCTTCGAGGCCGGGAACCGGAACCGCCATCATGTAGCCGTCGTAGAACTGGCACCCGGGCTCGGTCGAAGCGATGTCGAGGATGAGGCCGTTTTTCGGCGACTGCAGGCGGGCGTGCGGACGCGGCTCGGCCGCCTTGGCGCGGTCGATGACGAAGTTCTTGTCGAAGACCACCTGTTCACCGCCGCGCGTCTGGCGGATCGGGCGCAGAGCGCGGAAATCGTAGACCGAGCCGGCGACGGCGACGATTTCTCCGGTCGGAATATCGTCGGCGTCGGTGGGCGTGTAGGCATTGGCGAAGATGCGCGCCTGGTGATCGAGGATGGTCGGCGAACCGTCGAGGTTGAAATACGAGTGCTGGGCGAGGTTGACCAGCGTCGGCCGATCGGTGGTGGCCTCGATCTCCATGCTGAGTGTCGCCGGCGCCTCGACGATGTAGCGCAGCTTGACGGTCACCGCGCCGGGATAGCCTTCCTCGCCATCCGGGCTGTCGATGGCCAGCGTCACGCTGGCGGCATTGTGATCGACCAGACGCCAGGGGCGGGTGCCGAAGCCGTGCGATCCGCCGTGCAGGTGGTTGCGGCCCTTCTCGTTCAACGGCAACTGGTAGTCGCGCCCGTCGAGCGAAAAACGGCCCCCGGCGATGCGGTTAGCCGAGCGGCCGACGACAGCGCCGAAATGCGGTGAATGCTTGAGGTAATCGTCGAGCCCGTCAAAACCGAGCACCAGCGGATGGTCGATGCCGGCTAACCGTACATCGCGGATGACCGCGCCCAGGGTGATGACCCGGACGTTCAAATCGCCGGCGGCGAGCGCAATCTCGTGAATTTCGTCTCCGTCCGGAGTTGTTCCAAAAATGTAGGCTGCCATTGCTCTTCCCGCCCGCCCCGTTTCGCGGCTAGCGATCATAACGAATCATCGGACGACTAGCGACATGTCAGAAGAAACAAATCGCTACGCCGGTGCTACGCATTTATGGCAGGGCGTACCGCGACGTAGCTAGAGCGTCTGGTTGTAGCGGCCGACGACATCATGCTCGCGCAGGAAGCCGTCGACGATTGCGAACATCTCGCGCATGCGCGCTTCCGACACCGGGCTCTCGACCACCACGACCAGTTCGGGCTTGTTGGACGAAGCTCTTACCAGACCCCAGGTGCCGTCGTCTGTGACTGCCCTCACACCATTGACGGTGATGAGATCGACGATCGCGTGGCCGTCGATCGTTGCGCCCGATCCGCGCAGCGCCTGGAAGCGCGCGGTGACCGCATCGGCAACGCCGTATTTCGATTCGTCCGGGCACTCGGCCGACATGGTCGGCGACGACCATGTGCGCGCGAGGCTGCGGGCCAGCGCCGACAACGACTGCGACGGATTGCGGTCGAGCAGATCAAGGATGGCGAACGCCGAGAGGAGGCCGTCGTCATAGCCGCGGCCGATCGGCGGATTGAGGAAGTAGTGGCCCGACTTCTCAAAGCCGGCGAGCGCCTGCAGGTCACGCACCCGCCGCTTGATATAGGAATGGCCGGTCTTCCAGTAGTCGGTGGTGGCGCCATTGGCGGCGAGCACCGGGTCGGTGGCGTAGAGGCCGGTCGACTTGACGTCGACGACGAAGGTCGCCCCCTTTTGGCGCGCCGACAGGTCGCGGGCGATGAGCACGCCGACCTTGTCGGCAAAGATTTCCGCGCCGGACTCGTCGATGACGCCGCAGCGGTCGCCGTCGCCGTCGAAGCCGAGGCCGATATCGGCGCCCGAAGCACGCACCGCATCGGCGATGGCGTGCAGCATCTTGAGATCCTCGGGATTGGGATTGTAGCGCGGGAAGGTCCAGTCGAGATCGGTGTCGAGCGGCACGACATCGACGCCGAGCGCAGCCAGCCCATCGGGGGCGAAGGCGCCGGCGGTGCCGTTGCCACAGGCGACGACCGCCTTGATCTTGCGCGTGAACTTCGGCCGGTCGGCGAGATCGGCGAGGTAGCGGGCGCGCATGTCCGGCACGCGGATATAGGTGCCGCCGGTACGCGTGGCGAATGTGG
Source organism: uncultured Alphaproteobacteria bacterium (assembly GCA_963750065.1). Lineage (GTDB taxonomy): Bacteria > Pseudomonadota > Alphaproteobacteria > Rhizobiales > Kaistiaceae > CAVSRC01. The sequence goes on along the minus strand of CAVVPK010000030.1, from coordinate 25,178 downwards.
CCGCGAGCACGATCTCCTTCAGCCGCGCCATTTCGTCGGGGCCGAAGGTCAACGGGCGGGCGGCGCCCATCTTGATGCCGGTCCAGCCATTTTCGTTGTGGGAGGCGGTGACCATGGCGACCGCCGGCACGTCGAGGGCGAACTGGGCGAAGTAAGCCATCGGGGTGACGGCCAGCCCGATGTCGTGGACCCGGCAGCCGGCGGCGATCAGGCCGTTGGCGAGCGCCGCCTTGATGGCAGCGGAATAGGAGCGGTAGTCGTGGCCGGTGACCACGTCCTCACCGGCGCCGAGTTCGTGGAGCAGCGTGCCGAGCCCGAGGCCGAGCGCCGTCACGCCGGTCAGGTTCAGCTCGCTTTGGCGCGGGTCGCCGGCAATCCCGTACCACCAGCGGGCATCGTATTCGCGAAAGCCCGTCGGCTTGACCAGCGGCGTGGTCTCGAAGGCGTAGCTGTTGGGGGTGAGGGTCGGAACGGGGCGCGGGAACATCGGAACTCCTGGCGTTTCGGGTTCCTTCATAGCCTGCCGGGCGCAGGCCGGTAAGGGGAGGTTCTCGCCGTCCGCGGCTCCTTTGCAGGCGGATTGTGTCGCGCGGGACACAGTTTCCAACGATTCCAGATTCTGCGCAAAGAGTTCCGGCATCCCGACCGGGGCAGTCAGCTAGGGTGGCTGCGGTCAACCAAGAGGCTTGGGGAGTTGCGTGACGGTGTCATCCTGCAGGGGAACCGCGCTCGCCGTTCTTGCGCCCGCGGCACTGGCGCTGCTGCTGCCGATGGGCGCCGCCGGGGCGGCGACGCTGGCCGAACAGCAGAGCCTGCTCACGAAGAACCTCGCCAATCCCTCCGATTACGAAACGGCCTTTGCCTATGTGCGCGTCTCGGAGGAACTGGGCGACTACGAAGCGGCGATCGGTGCGCTGGAGCGGCTGCTCTTCTACAATCCGAAACTGGCGCGGGTGAAATACGAGCTGGGCGCCCTCTACTTTCAGGCGCGCTCCTACCAACTGGCCGTCCACTACTTCGACGACGCGCTCGCCAGCCCCGACATCGACGCGGCCACCAAGGGGCGCATCGAGGCCATCCTGCCGGAGGCTAAGAAACAGGCCTCGCCGGTGCGCTCGTGGGTCTTCGTCGAGAGCGGCCTGCGCTATCAGTCGAACGCCACGTCAACGCCGGCTGACGGTACAGTGTCACCACCTGCCGCCGCCTCGCCGCAGGGCGCCGACTGGAACGCCTTCGCGCTTGCCCGATTCTCCAACGAGACCGACTTCGGCGGTCAGTCCGACAACCGGCTGGAGACCAACGCCACTGCCTATTATTCCAAGCAGTTCAAGTTCAGCGGCCTCGATGTCGGCCTGATCCGCGGCGACATCGGCCCGCGCCTGGCGCTGGCGCCGGACAAATGGGCCGGGCTGACCGTCAGACCCTATGTCACCGGCGGCGCAGAGTGGGTCGGCGGCGACCCCTACGGCACCAACGCCGGCGCCGGCGTGTCGTTGTCGGTGCCGATCGGCGGCGGCTTCACCGTGTCGCCTTCGGTCGAATGGCAGCGCGCGACCTACAACCCTACGCCCGGCGCGACGCTGGGGACGGCCGACTGGCTGACCGCCGGCATGTCCATCGCGGCGCGCTTCTCCGACGCCTTCTCGCTCAACGGCAGCGTCTATTACCGGCGCGCCGGCGCGGCGGCCAATGCCTGGCAAGACTATGACGCCGTATGGGGCGAAGTCAGCTTCGCCTGGCGCTTTGCGCCGCCGGTCGAAACCATCGCCCAGCAATGGACGCTGGCGCCGTTCGTGCGCCTGTCGAACACGATGTTCGACGCGCCCGACCAATCGATCGCGCCCACCATCACCCGGCGCGACTTCAAGTGGCAGGTGGGTGCGGCGCTCGACATGCCGCTGAACGCCCATTTCGGCCTGTCGCTGGCGGCGACCTATGAGCGGATCGATTCGACCGTCACCAACTACAGCTACGACAACTGGTCGGTCCTGTTCGGGCCGACGGCGCGATTCTAGGGGCGGCTCATGCTCGGGGACAAAAGTGGACCGATCCTGCCGACGCTGCTCGGCATCCTGTTGACGACCACGGCGCCGATATCGCGCGCGTTGGCGCAGACAATCGGCTCGGTCGCCGCCGTCAACCAGAGCGCCACCGGCGTCGAGCCGGGCGGCGGCGGACGCATGCTCACGCTCGGCCAGGACGTCGTCTTCCGCGAGACGATCAAGACCGCGAGCCAGGGCTCGGCGCAGATCGCCTTTGTCGATCGCTCGACGCTCAATGTCGGCCGCAACTCCAACGTCCTGATCGACCAGTTCGTCTACGACCCCAGCGGCAGCAAGAACACCATGGCGCTGACGCTGACCAAGGGCATGCTGCGCTTCGTCGGCGGGCAGATCAGCCATACCGCCGGGGCGACCATCAAGACGCCGGTCGCCGTAGTCGGCGTGCGCGGCGGCTCGGCCACCGTCGGCTATTCCGCGGTGCAGGGCGGCGGCAGCTGCAAAGGCGTGATCGTCATCAACCACATCGGTAGCCTGACACTGAAGAACAACGTCGATTCCCTGACCATCAGCAAGCCGGGTTACGGCGTCTGCGTGACCTCGGCCAACGAACCGTTCCCGGAGCCCTTCCTGGTGCCGGAAACGCTGATCAACCAGTTCATGCAGGCGGCGACGTCCGGCGACGGCCAGACCGGGGGCAGCAACACGCCGCCCAGCAATCACATGTTCACGCAGTTCGGCCTCAACCTGCCGCGGCTGAATCCGCCCGGCAATCCGCCGGGCAGCAACCCGTTCGACATCATCACGATCATCAACTCCGGCGACCAGATCACCGTCTCGCACGCGCAGAACGGCTACGGCTGGGATTGAGGCGTCAGGCGGTCGGCGCCGCCGCCGCCCGGCGGAAGGCGACGCCGAGCAGGGCGCAGGCGCGCTCGGCAACGACGGCCATCGGGTCGACGTCGAACCACGGGCGGAAGCGCGGCGCCGCGGCGGCGACGCGATGGCGGAGTGCGGCATCAGCGTAGCAGCGACCGACCGCGGCGATCAGCCAGTCGGCGGTCGCTTCGGTGATGCGCATGGTATCGCCGAGATCGTGCGCCTTGACGAAGCCGCCGGTAACGCGGGTGTCGAGCCAGGTGGAGAGGATCACCTGCGGCACGCCGGCGGCAAGGCAGGCCGAGGTCAACTGCTCGCCGCCCTGGTGCACGACCACGCGCGAGCGGGCAAAGATGTCCTTCACCGGCACAGGCCGGTCCTCCAGCACGAGGCCCGACAGCTTCTGCCGTGAGGCCGCCGAGAGGCCGGGAATATAGGCGCGGGTGGGAAGGCCGAGCGCCGCCAAAGCGTCGAGGACGGCGGGATAGTCCTGGGCGAGGCCGTGCAGGTAGACGAAGACCTCGCCGCCATCGCTGTCGCCCTGGCGTTCGACAAGCACCTGGCTAAGGCCGGGCACGCTCGGCGGCAGGATCGGCTCCGTCCGCAGTTCGGGATAGAAATCGAACTCCGCCGGCCCGGACGGCATGACCGCGGCGATGCGCAGGAGGTCGCCGATCTCGGTCAAGGGGAAGCGGCCGGCCTCGGCCAGGCCGCCGTTGATGGCGGCGAGCAGTGCGTCGACCGGATAGCTCGCCGCAGGGCGGCCCGGAAAGATCGGGAAGCCGCCGTCGACGATCGGCGGCAGGCGGACGCAGAAGCCCATGGCCACGACCGGCAGATGCTCGCGGGCGGCAAGGATGGCGCCATAGGCCTGCTCCGCGATCACCAGATCGGGCGAGAAGACCGAGAAGAGGCCGTCATAGTGCGCTATGGCGCCGGCAACGGCGGCACTCGAATTGAGGCCGATATGGGCGAGAAAATCGGTGAAGCCGTTAACGCGGACCGGCTGCCAGCTGCTCTGTCCGGCGCGCTGGCTCGGCCAGATGTAGCTCTGCACAGTGCGCACGCCGACGCGGGCGAATTCGCGGTCGGCGGCGGTATTGTCGTAGAGCGCCGCCAAGCAATCCACGCCGGAGGCGCGCAGCTGGCCGGCAACGGCACAGAGATTGGAATAGTGGGTGCGCCCGGCGCCGTACTCCCAGGCGAGCAGAACGCGCTTCCGGCTTGCAACAGCCGGCCGATCGGCGAAACTCATGACGGTGAAGCTAGCCTGACGCAGCGGCGCCGGCTACTGCGACAGGACAAGCTGACGGCCGGTGAACTCGTATTTCGACAGGCGGCTGAGGAAGCTCAAGCCGAGAAGATCGACCGGCAACGCCTCGCCGGGCACGATGACCGCCGGGACGTCGCGCAGGACGAGGCTGCCGAGGCGGACCTCGTAGAGGGTCACGCGCGCCGCCATGACCACGCCGTTAGCCGTCGAAAGACGTTCGCTGTAGTCGCTTTGCGCCGGGTAGATGCCGAGGTGGCGGGCGGTGGTGTCTCTGAGGGCGACCAGGGTGGCGCCGGTGTCGACCATGACCACGACGCTGCCGCCGTCGATGGTGGCTTCGGCAACGAAGTGGCCTTCGGGATTGGCGGAGAGCGTCACATGGCGACTGTCGTCGCGGCTGTCGTCGGGCGGCAGGGGCTGCACGGCGCGGGCGGCAGGCGCCTGGTCTGCCGCAGCCGGACCGTCGCCGGTGCGAAACGCAGCCGAGAGCAGCCCCGGGGCCAGTTGCGGCGCGGAGACGGCGATGGCCGACAGGACCACGGCGAAGAAGACGACGCGACCGAGCACGCGACAGCATCCGTTTCTGCGAACGAACCAGCCGATGTTGGCCCGGAACGTTTAAGAAACCGCGAGCGGTCGCGCGGCTTTTGATGAAAGCTTTAGCGGGCCCCTACAGCCAGCCGCCGTCGAAGACATAGGTCTGGTTGGTGGCCGCGGAGGCTTCGTCGGAGGCGAAGAACAGCACGGCGCGGGCGATATCGTCGCCCTTCAGCTGGCGCTTCAGACACTGGTCCTGCATGAGCTGGGCCAGCGATTCCGGCGTCGCCCACAGTTCGAGCTGGCGCGGCGTCAGGATCCAGCCGGGGGAGACGTGGTTGACGCGGATATTGTACTGGCCGAGTTCGCGGGCGATGCCGCGGGTGAGCCCCATCACGCCGGCCTTGGCGGCGGCATAGACCGGCAGGCCGCCATGGGCGACCATCCACGAATTGGAGCCGATATTCACGATCGACCCGTTCTTCGCCTTCTTCATGTCGCCGACGACGGCCTGGATGGTGAAGAACTGGTGCTTGAGGTTCACTGCGACACGCTGGTCGAAATAGTCCGGCGTGACCTCGTCGATCGTATGGCGCTCGTCATGGGCGGCGTTGTTCACCAGGATGGTGATCGGTCCGAAGGTCTTGCGCACATTGACGATCGCCTGCTTGAGCGCCGGGATGTCGGTGAGGTCGCAATGCTCGAAGTGGACCTTCTGGCGTTTGCGCTTCAGGCGCGCCACCAGGGCCTTCGATGCTTTTTCCTGGATGTCGATGAAGGCGACCTTCGAGCCTTGGGCGGCGAAATGCTCGACGATGGATTCGCCGATGCCGGAGCCGCCACCGGTGACCAGGACGGTGCGGCCCTTGAGGCTCGGATAGATGGCGCCGTATTTCATGGATTGTTTCCCCCGAAACGTTTTCTGTGTTCCCTACCCTTCCCACCAAATCTGCCGGACGATCAAGTCGTCCCGACGGGAAAAATCGCATGCCGCCATCCAGGGCTGCAGGCGGCGTGGCGCATGGCCGAGTCCGTGATAAAATAGAATTGTTCCATGTCGAAAGCGCATGCAGCCGTTCGTCTTTACTTGTGACCAAACGCAGGGAGGGAGCCGGACATGGCCGAGAAAGTCCTGATTTTGCTTGGAACGAAGAAGGGCGTCTTCATCGCGGCAAGTGGCGACGGGCGGCGCTCGTGGTCGCTCAAGGGGCCGTTCTGCGAGACCTGGCCGATGAACCATGTAGTCGGCGACCCGGCGACCGGCACCATCTACGGCACCGGCGGCAATGCCTGGTTCGGGCCGGCGGTATGGAAATCGACCGATCTCGGCGCGACGTGGAGCCATTCGAGCGAGGGGCTCGCCTATGCGGAAGGCGAAGAGCCGATCGTCTCCGGCTGGAGCCTGGGCGTCGCCAACGGCTTCGTCTATGCCGGCGTGCAGCCGGCCGGACTGTTCCGCAGCGGCGACGCCGGCCAGAGCTGGGAGCAGGTGAAGGGCCTCAGGGACCATCCGACGCGGCCGCAATGGAACCCGGGCGGCGCCGGGCTGATCCTGCATTCGCTGGTCATCGACCCTGACGACCATGGCCGCCTGTGGGTGGGCATCTCGGCGGCCGGCGTCTTCCATTCCGCCGACGGCGGCAAGACCTGGGAGCCGCGCAACAAGGGCACGCGCGCCGACTACAATCCGGACGACCAGCGCTATCCGGAGTTCGGCCAGTGTGTGCATTGCGTGGTCAAGGCGCCGGGGATGAGCGACCGGCTCTACCAACAGAACCATTGCGGCATGTATCGCAGCGACGACGCGGGCAAGAGCTGGCAGAGCATCGAGGCCGGCTTGCCCTCGAGTTTCGGCTTTCCGGCGGCGGTGCATCCACGCAACGCGGAGACGCTGTTCCTGCTGCCGCTCAACGGCGACATTCGCGGTCGCTACGTGCCGGACGGCCAGGCGGCGGTGTGGAAGACGCAGGACGGCGGTGCCACCTGGCAGGCCAAGCGCCAAGGCCTGCCGCAGGAGAACGTGTTCTACGGCGTGCTGCGCCAGGCGATGGCGACCGACCGGCTCGACCCGGCGGGCGTCTATTTTGGCAGCTCGTCGGGCACGCTCTATGCCAGCGCCGACGAGGGCGAGAGCTGGACGGCGGTGGCCGAGCACCTGCCGACCATCCTCTCGGTCGAGACGATGGTGGTGGAGTAGGCGCGATGGACGCACCGGGCACACACGCGGCGACGGAGAGCGAACCGGCGACGGTGACGGTGACGCTGGCCGGGGCGCTGACCTATCTGTTTCCCGGTGCGCCGCGGCGGTTGACGGTCACGGCGGGAAGCGTGCGCGAGATGGTGGACGCGCTGGAGGCGGACTGGCCGGGGATGGGCGACCGCATCGTCGATTCGACCCCGGCGATCCGCCGCCACATGAACGTCTTCGTCGACGGGGAACGGGCGGCGCTCGACACGCCGCTCAGACCCGGTGCCGAGGTCTTCGTGCTGACCGCGATCAGCGGCGGGTGAGGCGCCAGGGATAGGGACTTAGCAGCATGGCCAAGCTCGTGTTCGGAATGATGCAGTCCCTGGACGGCTACGTCGACCATCAGGCATTTGCGCCTGGGCCGGCGCTCTTTCGGTACTGGGTTGAGCATGTGCGCAACCTGACCGGCAGCCTTTACGGTCGCCGCATATACGAGATCATGCGGGTTTGGGACGACGACGTTTCCGATTGGGACGCGGCGGAACGCGACTTCGCTGCGGCGTGGCAGAGCCAACCGAAGTGGGTCGTGTCGCGTTCGTTGAAGTCCGTCGGCCCCAACGCCACGCTGGTTTCGGACGATGTCGAGACGGTGATCCGCGGGCTGAAGGCTGAGCTCACCGGCGAGATCGACGTCGCCGGACCCGACTTGGCGCGAAGCCTGACCGAGCTTGGTCTCATTGACGAGTATCGACTCTATCTCCACCCCGTCGTGCTCGGTCGCGGCACGCCGTTCTTCGCCGGCCCCCGGCCGCCGCTCCGCTTTGTGGCCAGCGATCGAATGGACGAGGACGTGATCAGGCTGACCTACGTGCCGGCCTGAGGCGCGGCGGACCCTCGCCGACGTGCTCGTGCTCACCGCAGTCAGCGGCGGGTGAGGCCTACCAGAGCCCGGGCACGAGGCGGTAGCGGACGTCGCGTGCATAGTCTGCATAGCCGGGAAGTTCGGCGCTGAGCATGCGATCCTCGAGCGCGGTGCGGACGACGATGACGGCCGAGGACAGGAGCCCCGGAACGAAGGCCCACCACGACAAGAGCAGCAAGGGCGTGGCGAGGTTGAAACCGGTGATGGCGGCGAGATAACCGGGATGGCGGATGACGGCGTAGGGCCCGGAGCGGACGACGGCGTGGCCGCAGTCGCTCTGGATGCGCGCCGTCTTCTCGAAATGCCGGTTGACGGTCATCGACCAGGCGATGAGCGCTTCGCTCAACAGATAGAGGATGGCGCCGAGCGGCCACAGCCAGGCCGGCAAGACCGACCAGGCGAAGCGGCCGCCGTCGAGGACGCCGACCACGAGCGTGGCGACGACGAAAATGCCGAAGCCCGACAGGCAGGCGATATCCCAGGGCTTGGTGCCCTTGCCGGTGCCGACGCGGCGGCGGGCAAGCTCCGGATTCTTCCACCAGACGAAAAGATCGCGGGCGGTGCCGCCAACGAAGAGGAGCACCAGGCAGCCCCAGCCGGCCGGCCAGTCCCAGCGGCCGGCGAGCGCGAAGAAGCCCCATGCGACGAACGGCGCCGCGATGAGGATCGTCGCGATCTTGGCGAACATGGCGTGCTTCGCCATTGGCGTTGCCTCCGAACCGGGCGCCACGGGTAGCCCGGATGGAGCGTAGCGCAATCCGGGAGCGGCGGTGCGGATGACGTCCCGCATTCCGCTTCGCTCCATGCGGGCTACGAGCAGAAGATATCCGCCTACTTCGTGCCGTAGAGGCGGTCGCCGGCGTCGCCGAGGCCGGGGACGATATAGCCGTGGTCGTTGAGATGGTCGTCGATGGCCGCGGTGTAGATCGGGATGCCGGGCTGGGCCTTCTGGAAGCGGGCGATGCCCTCCGGAGCGGCGAGCAGGCAGACGAAGCGGATGTCCTTGGCTCCGCGCGCCTTCAGCCGGTCGATGGCGGCCGAGGCCGAATTTGAGGTGGCGAGCATCGGATCGACGACGATGGTCAACCGTTCGGCGATGTCCTCCGGCGCCTTGAAATAATACTCGTGCGGCTCGAGCGTCTTGGGGTCGCGGTAGATCCCGATATGGGCGACGCGGGCCGAGGGGACGAGATCGAGCATACCTTCCAGCAGGCCGTTGCCTGCCCTGAGGATCGAGGCGAAGACCGGCTTCTTGCCCTCCAGGATGGGAGATTCCATCTTGGCCAGCGGCGTTTCGATGGTGGTGGTGGTGAGTGGCAGGTCGCGGGTCACCTCATAGGTGAGCAGCAGCGCGATCTCGCGCAGGAGCTGACGGAAATGCGCCGTCGGCGCATTCTTGTCGCGCATCAACGTGAGTTTGTGCTGCACGAGGGGGTGATTGACGATGATGACACCTTCCATGGCGGTTGTTCCTCCTCGCGTGCGGCCGTGGTCAGCTTCTGTCTTAGCCCCCGGCCGCGGCCTACGGCAACGAAACGGCGCACATCCGCCGGTTTGTCCCCCATTGAATCCGCCTTTCTTTGCGCTTACCCCTCGGAACCCATGAAACGCGCTTTCCTTCTGGTGATGGATTCCTTCGGGATCGGCGGGGCCGAGGACGCCCGGGCTTTCGGCGATGCCGGTTCCGACACGCTCGGCCATATCGCGGCAGCCTGTGCGGGGGGCCAGGCTGATCGCGCCGGCCTGCGCTCAGGCGCCCTCAAGCTTCCCAACCTGATGCGGCTGGGGCTGGGGGCGGCGGCGAAAGCCTCGACCGGCACCCTGCCGGCGGGGCTGGAGGGCGCGCCGGGGCAGGAGGCCATTTTCGGCTTTGGCGTCGAGACTTCGACCGGCAAGGACACGCCATCGGGCCACTGGGAGATCGCCGGCGTGCCGGTGTCCTTTGCCTGGACCTATTTTCCGGAAACGGTGCCGGCCTTTCCGCCGGCCCTGACCGAGGCGCTGATCGCGGAAGCGAAGCTTCCCGGCATAATCGGCAACAAGCACGCGTCGGGCATTCCGGTTCTGCAGGAGCTGGGCGAAGAGCACATCCGAACCGGCAAGCCGATCTGCTACACCTCGGCCGATTCGGTCCTCCAGATCGCCGCGCACGAGACCCATTTCGGGCTGGAGCGGCTCTATGAGGTCTGCGAGATCGCGCGCCGGCTGTGCGACCCGCTCAATGTCGGGCGGGTGATTGCGCGGCCCTTCCTCGGCGAAACGCCGGACACCTTCATGCGCACCGCCAACCGGCGCGATTATGCCGTGCCGCCGCCGGAGCCGACGCTGCTCGACCGGCTGAAGGATGCCGGGCAAACAGTGATCTCGGTCGGCAAGATCGGCGACATCTTCGCCCATCGCGGCACCGGTACGATCCTCAAGGCGCCCAATGACAGCGCCCTCATCGACCGCACGCTGGAAGCGGCGTCCATGGCCGGCGACGGCGATCTGGTGTTCGCCAACTATGTCGATTTCGACTCGCTCTACGGCCACCGCCGCGACGTCGCCGGCTATGCGGCGGCGTTGGAGGCCTTCGACGCCCGCGTGCCGGAGCTGCTGTCAGTGATGCAGGCCGGCGACCTGATGCTGCTTACCGCCGACCACGGTAACGACCCGACCTGGAGCGGCACCGACCATACGCGCGAGCATGTGCCGATCGTGGGCTTGCGACATGGGCTCAAGGGCAAGGCCATCGGCCGGCGCGGCTTCGCCGATATCGGCGAGACGGTGGCGGCGCATCTGGGCCTCAGCCGGGCGAAGCACGGAACGAGTTTTCTCTGAGGACCGGCGGTCGTCAGCTCTTGGGGCTGGGCCTGATTCCCAATAGGCGAAAGCGTCCGTCGACGGGCCCATGCACGCGGCGTCCATCAACAGGCTTGTCATCGGGCCGGGCACGACGGTCCTGCTCGCGCCGCTCGATAAGCGGCGCGGCTTTCAGCCGCTTGTCCATGGCGGCAAGGAACGCTTCCAGGGCCTCGTCGTGGTCGTCTTCCATGCGAACCTCGCGATTGGCCCATCCCCGGGGCCAACATAGCGCGCGAGCGGCGTCGGCCGAAGGGACGCGCTGGAATCAACCTTAATGCGGCATTTTGTCCAGAGCGTTCAGCGGGTTAACGAAGGGTGAATGCGTCAGGGGCCGATGCGTTCGTAGACGGTCTTGCCAGGCGCCGGGGGCGTGTCGCCGATTGTATAGGCGCGCTTGAGCGCGGCTTCCGCCTGGTCGGCGGCGGCCTCGTCGCGGGCATGGACCAGGGCCAGCAGCGCGTCGGGGCCGACGGTTGCGCCGCGGCTGGCCAGCGCCGAGAAGCCGACGGCATGGTCGATGGAATCTTCGGCCCGCATGCGCCCACCGCCGAGCGCCACCACGGCGATGCCGATGGCGCGGGTATCGATTTCGCCGATTGTGCCGGCGCGTTCCGGCGTCACCGGACGGACGACCGGCGCGGCCTTGAGATAGGCCTCCGGCTTCTCCATGAAATCGGTCGGGCCACCCAACGCGGCGACCATGCGGCCGAATATTTCCGCCGCGCGGCCGGACGAGAAGGCCGCTTCGATCTTCTGGCGGCCGTCGGCATCGTCCGCCGCCAGCCCGTTCGCGGCGAGCAGCTCGCCGCCCAGCGCGACCGTGACCTCATACAGGCGGCGGTCGGCATTGCCTTTCAGGAAATCCACCGCGTTCATCACCTCGACCGCATTGCCGGCGGCCGAGGCAAGTGGCTGGTTCATGTCGGTGATGAGCGCGCTGGTCTTCATGCCGGCACCGTTGGCGACCGCGACGAGGCTCTCCGCGAGCCCGATCGAGTCCTCCATTTTCGTCATGAAGGCGCCGTTGCCGGTCTTCACGTCGAGCACCAGGCCGGCAAGGCCGGCAGCGAGCTTCTTGGACAGGATCGAGGCGGTGATGAGCGGGATCGATTCCACCGTCGCGGTGACGTCGCGGATGGCGTAGAGGCGCTTGTCGGCCGGGGCCAGATCGGCGGTCTGGCCGATGACGGCGCAGCCGACCTCGGCGACGACCTTTCTGAGCAGGTCGAGGTCCGGCTGGGTGCGGTAGCCGGGAATCGAATCGAGCTTGTCGAGCGTGCCGCCGGTGTGGCCCAAGCCGCGGCCGGAAATCATCGGCACATAGGCGCCGCAGGCGGCGAGCGCCGGGGCGAGCATCAACGAGACGTTGTCGCCGATGCCGCCGGTGGAATGCTTGTCGAGCGCCGGGCCGGGCAGGTGCGACCAGTCGAGCACCGCGCCGGAATTGCGCATGGCAACGGTCAACGCCACCGCTTCTTGCGGGCTCATGCCGTTGAAGAACACCGCCATGGCAAATGCGGCGACCTGCCCCTCGGTGACGCTACCAGCCGTGAGGCCGGAGACCATGAAAGCGATCTCCTCGGGCGACAGCGCCTGGCCGTCGCGCTTCTTGCGGATGATTTCCTGGGGGAGAAACTGAGCCATGTGTGCTCACCTGCCCTCCATATCGAACGCCGACGGCAGCAGTTCGCGGAGCGTGAAGGTCTGCCCCTCGCCGCTCGGGTCGATGACGTCGACGGGCGTATCCGGACCGGCAAACTCGGCCAGACGCTGTCGGCAGCCGCCGCAGGGCGTGGTCAGGCGCCCGTCGATACGCTCGGCGACAACCGAGACCGCGGCGATGCGCCGCTCCGGCCCGCTGCCGCCGGCCGCGATCATCTGGGCGATGGCCGAGGTTTCCGCGCACCAGCCTTCCGGATAGGAGGCATTCTCGACATTGGCGCCGGTCACGACCGTGCCCGCCTCGGTGCGCAGCGCCGCGCCGACGTGGAACCTGGAATAGGGCGCATGGGCGCGCTCGCGCACCGCCTTCGCAGCCGCAAAGAGCTCCTTGTCCATCGGCGCCTCTTTCCTCACGCTCCAGATGGGGATAACCGCCAGCTTTCTAGCGCCTTTGCCACAGCCCGTCACGCCAGGCGGCCGATGTGTCTTGGCGACGGCAGGCGAAAATGCGAGAGTTCCCCCATGCCCTTGCCGGGAAGGGCACCGGTGGTTCCAGCCGGCGCGGCCCGAAGGGAAGCGGCGTTTGTCGCCGAGCTGCTCTAGACAAGCTGAAGGAGGGTCACTTGAACCGCAGGATTATCACCACCACCCTTGCCGCACTCGGCGCCGTCGCATGGATGGGTGCCATGAGCGCGCCGGCCTTTGCATTCCTCGCCTGCGCCGTCACCGATACGGGCGGCGTCGACGACAAGGGCTTCAACCAGTACACGTGGCAGGGCGTCCAGGACGCCGCCAAGGCCGGCGGCTTCGAGACCAAACTGCTCGAGTTCGAAGGCCGAAACCGACTACGTGCCCAACCTGCAGTCGTTTGTGCAGGCCAAGTGCGACGTGATCGTCACCGTCGGCTTCCTGCTCGGCGACGCGACCAAGGATTCGGCCATCGCCAACCCCAATATCAAATACACCATCGTCGACTTCGCCTACAATCCGACGATCCCGAACGTGCTCGGCCAAATCTACTCGACCAACCAGGCGGCGTTCCTCGCCGGCTACCTCGCTGCCGGCATGTCCAAGACCGGCGTGCTCGGCACATTCGGCGGCATCAATATCGGCGGGGCGGTGACCGACTTCATGGACGGCTTCGTGTGGGGCGCCGACTACTACAACAAGGTGAAGGGCACCAAGGTTAAGGTGCTCGGCTGGGATCCGGTCAAGAAGGACGGCGTGTTCGTCGGCGACTTCAACTCGATCGACAAGGGCAAGGACATCGCCAAGAGCATGGTCGACGAAGGCGCCGACATCATCCTGCCGGTGGCCGGCAAGGTCGGTCAGGGCCCGGCGGCACTGGCCACGGAACTGGGCCCCGACAAGCTGAAGATCATCGGCGTCGACACCGACCAGTACATGACCGATCCGGAGCACAAGAGCGTGTTCCTGTCGTCGGTGCTGAAGAAGGTCGACTCGACCACCCAGACGGCGGTCACCGAAGCCTTCGATGGCACCTTCAAGGGCGGCGTCATCCAGGGCGACCTGAAGAACGGCGGCGTCGACCTCGCCCCGTTCCACGACTTCGACTCGGCGGTTCCGGCCGAGCTCAAGGATGAGCTCGCCAAGATCAAGGCCGGGATCATCGATGGGTCGATCAAGGTCGGCGGTTAGGCAACCGTAATCGTCATCGTTTGCCCGCCGCGCCCCATCGGGCGCGGCGGGTGCTTTCCCAGGTCGGCGGTTCCGGGGCGCGCGTGAGCCGGCCGAGAGGCGGGGGTACTGAGACTTGGACATCGAACTACGCGGCATCACCAAGCGCTTCGGTGATCTGGTCGCCAACGACACCATCAACCTCACCATCCGCGCGGGCGAGGTGCTCGGCCTCTTGGGCGAGAACGGCGCCGGCAAGACGACTCTGATGAACGTGCTCTCCGGGCTGTACCGGCCCGACGAGGGCGAGATCCTCATCGACGGCAAGCCGACTTATTTCCACGGCGCCGGCGACGCCATCCGTGCCGGTATCGGCATGGTGCATCAGCACTTCATGCTGGTGCCGGTGTTCACGGTGGCCGAAAACGTGGTGCTCGGCGTCGAACCGGTGGGCGCCCTCGACCATCTCGACCTCGCGCGAGCGCGCGAACAGGTGCGCACGATCAGCGCCCAGCACGGGCTCAACGTCGACCCGGATGGCATCATCGAGGAGATCCCGGTCGGCATTCAGCAACGCGTCGAAATCATCAAGGTGCTGTTCCGCTCGGCGAACGTCTTGATCTTCGACGAGCCGACGGCAGTGCTCACCCCGCAGGAAGTGACCGAATTCTTCGGCATCGTCCGCTCGCTGCGCGACGCCGGCAAGGCGCTGGTGTTCATCACCCACAAGCTGCACGAGGTGATCGAGGTCGCCGACCGCATCAACGTGCTGCGCGCCGGCAAGGTGGTCGGCGAGCGCGATCCGCAGTCGGCGACCGAAGCGGAGCTGGCCGAGATGATGGTCGGCCGCGCCGTCACCTTCGACGTGGACAAGCAGCCGGCAAAGCCCGGCCGCGCTCTGCTCGAGGTGCATGGGCTGGCCGCCGTAAACGATCGCCAGGAGTTGGCCGTCAAGGGCGTCGATCTGAGCGTGCGCGAGGGCGAGGTCGTCGGCATCGCCGGCGTCCAAGGCAACGGCCAGACCGAGCTGGTCGAGGCGCTGACCGGCCTCAGGATGCCGGTATACGGCACCGTGTCGTTTCTCGGGCGAGACATTACCAGGGCGTCGGCGCGCCAGCGCCACCTCGCCGGCATCGCCCATATCCCCGAGGACCGACAACGCGAGGGCATGATCGGCGAGTTCGACATCGCCGAGAACATGGTGCTCGACAGCTATTACGACGAACCCTACTCGCACGGCCTCAGCATGGACTGGCCGGCGGTGCACAAGGTGTGCGTCAAGAACGTCATCGATTTCGACGTGCGAACGCCCTCCATCTACAGCCTTGCCAACCACCTCTCGGGCGGTAACCAGCAAAAGCTGATCGTGGCGCGCGAGCTTTCCCGCGAGGTCAAGCTGGTGATCGCCGCGCAGCCGACGCGCGGTATCGACGTCGGCTCAATCGAATATATCCACAAGCGCATCATCGAGGCGCGCGACCGCGGCGTCGGCGTGCTGATCGTTTCGACCGAGCTCGACGAGATCATGTCACTGTCCGACCGCATCCTGGTGATGTTTCGCGGGCGGATCGCCGGCTCGTTCAAGGCCGGCGCGGTGAGTTTGGGCGAGATCGGCCTGGCAATGGGCGGGAGCGGCGGCGTGAGCGACTACATGCGCCAGGAAACGCTCTCCGAGCAGGTGCTGACGCGCGCCGCCGGCTCGCGTTTCGATTTCGAGACACTGGTCATCGTGCCGGTGCTGGCGGTGGTGGCAGCGATGGTACTGGGCGCCATCACGATGCTGCTCACCGGCGTCAGCATACCGAGCGTCGGCAAAGCCTATGCGGCGCTGTTCTCCGGCTCGTTCGGCTCGCTTTCGGCGATCTCCGAAACGCTGACGGCGGCCGCTCCGGTGACACTGGCCGCGCTCGGCGTGGCGCTCGGCTTCCGCGCCGGGCTGTTCAATATCGGCGCCGAAGGCCAGGTGATCGCCGGTGGCATGGCGGCGGTGGCGGTCGGCTTCTCCTTTGCCGGTCTGCCGATCTGGATCCACCTGCCGCTGGCGCTTCTCGCCGGCATCGCGGCCGGCGCCGTCTGGGCGGCCATCCCCGGCTGGCTCAAAGCCTCGACCGGGGCGCATGAGGTGATCACGACCATCATGCTCAACCTGATCGCAGTGCAGCTCACCAACTATCTGCTGCGCAATCCGCCGATCCAGAAACCGGGGCGTCATGACCCGATCTCCTCATCGGTGTTGCACAGCGCGGAACTCCCCAAGCTATTGACCTGGCTCGATCCGAACCTGAGGCTCAACGCCGGCATCATCATCACCATCCTGATGGTGATCCTGGTCTATTGGCTGCTGTTCCGTACGACGCTCGGCTTCGAGTTCCGCGCCAGCGGCCTCAACCCGTCGGCGGCGCGCTATGCCGGCATGCGCTCCGGCCTGATCATCGTCGCGGTGATGGCGATTTCCGGTGGGCTCGCCGGGCTGGCGGGGGCCAACCAGGTGCTTGGCGTGCTCGGCCGGGCATCGCCCGGCTTCTCGGGCGGCGTCGGCTTCAACGCCATCGCGGTGGCGCTGCTGGGACGATCGCATCCGGTGGGCGTGCTGCTTGCCGGCATATTGTTCGGCGCGCTCGACGCCGGCGGCCGGCAGATGCAGGTGGCGGCCGGCGTACGTATCGACCTGATCGCCATCATCCAGTCGCTGATCATCGTCTTCGTGGCGGCGCCGCTCCTCATGAAGGCGGCCTTCCCGTGGGCGTTCCGCAAGCGCAAGACGGCGGGGTCGTGAGGCGATGGCAGTGACCGACACAGCCATGACCGGCCGCGCCGACCTCGACGTCGTCCGGCGCCGCCAGGCACTGATCATCGGCTGGCTACTGCTGGCGCTGGCGGTGTTCGTGGCAGCGGTCTTCGGCGCCGAATCCTCGGGCGAGGCGACATTCCGCCTGGCGCTCAGCGGCGACCTCTTCGCCCTACCCGACCTCACCGTGCCGGCCTCGCCCTACAGCTACGCGGTGGCGGCGATCCTGGCCTTTCTCGGCGCCCGCCAGTTCGTGCGCGGCGGCGCCCGACGCTCCAGCCTCTATCTCGGCGTCGGCCTCATCCTGGCGGTAACGGCCTTCCTGGTGTGGGCGACGGCCGGCAAGCAGTTCAACCTGACCGGCATGCTGGAGGCGACGGTGGTGCGCGCAGTGCCGATCGCGCTCGGCGGGCTGGTGGGCACGCTGTCGGAGCGGGTGGCGGTGGTCAACATCGGCATCGAGGGCATGCTGCTTTCCGGTGCCTTCACCGGCGCCATCGTCGGCTCTCTTGCCGGCGGCTGGATCGGCCTTGTCGCCGCGATCATCGTCGGCGGGCTGATGGGGCTGGCGCTCGGCGTGCTGGTGATCACCTACCGGGTCGACCAGATCATCGCCGGCGTCGCGGTCAACCTGTTCGCTCTCGGGCTCACCTCCTATGTCAGCAGCCAGGTGCTGACCGTCCACAAGGAACTGAACAACGCGCCGATATTTGGCGGCATCGACATTCCGTTTCTCGCCAACCTGCCGATCGTCGGGCGCGTCCTCTTCCAGCAGAATATCTTCGTCTACGGTGCTGCCATCCTGATCGCCGGGGCAACCTACTACCTGTTCCATACGCGATCCGGCCTCAGGGCCCGCGCCGTCGGCGAGCACCCGGAAGCCGCCGACACGCTGGGCATCAACGTTTATCGCGTGCGCTTCATCAACCTGACCATCGGCGGCATGGTGGCCGGATTCGCCGGCGCCTGGTTCACGCTCGGCTCGGTCGGTCGCTTCGACATCAACATGACCAACGGCCGCGGCTTCATCGGCCTCGCCGCCATGATCTTCGGCCGCTGGCACCCGGTCGGCGCGCTGATGGCGGCGCTGGTCTTCGGCTTCGCCGACTCGCTGCAGCAGAAGCTGGCGATCCTGCAGACGCCGATCCCCTCCGAGTTCCTGGCGATGGCGCCCTACATCGCCACGATCGTTCTGGTCGCCGGCGTCGTCGGCCGGGCGCGGCCGCCGGCCGCCGACGGCAAGCCCTACATCAAGGATTAGGGCGGTGGCGCAGGACAGCCTCGCCGGGCTGCCAGCCGTCGCGCTTATCGCGCACGACCAGAAGAAGGACGAGATGGTCGATTTCGTGCGCGACAATCAGGCCACGCTCGGCGCCTTCGCCCTCTACGCCACCGGCACGACCGGCGGACGCATCCTGGAAGCCTGTCCCGACCTGACGCTGACGCGGATGAAGAGCGGGCCGGTGGGCGGCGACCAGCAGATCGGATCCCTGATCGCGGACGGGCGCATCAGCGCGCTGATCTTCTTCATCGACGCGCTGTCGCCGCTGCCCCACGACGTCGACGTCAAGGCGCTGACCCGGCTGGCGGTGGTCTATGATATTCCCATGGCGCTCAACCGGCGCACCGCCGACATCCTGATCCACTTCCTGAAGAAACTGGTGCGCAATCCGGAGACCACATGAGCCAAGCTGACGACACGATCGGCCGGCACCTCGACCACCTGCCCTTTCCGGTGCTGATCGGCGATATCGGCGGCACCAATGCGCGCTTCTCGCTGGTTCCCGACGAGACCGCCGAGGCCATACGCTTCCCCAACGTGCATACCGCCGACTTCGCCTCGATCGACGACGCCATCGCGGCGGTGGTGATCGACAAGGGCGGCGCGGCGCCAAAATCGGCCATGCTGGCGCTGGCCGGGCCGATTTCCGGCGACCGGGTGCCGCTGACCAATTGCCCCTGGGTGGTGGAGCCGAAGAAGACGGTCGCCCGCTTCGGCCTTTCCGAGATGGTGCTTCTCAACGACTTCGAGGCGCAATCGCTGGCCCTGCCGGGATTGACCGAGGCGGACATCGAGCCGATCGGCAGCGGCGCGATGAGCGAAGACGGCGCCCGCGTGGTGCTGGGGCCGGGCACCGGCTTGGGCGCCGGGGCGCTGATCCCGGCGCGCGGCATCTGGGTGCCGGTGCCGGGCGAAGGCGGGCACATCGACCTTTCCCCGGTCAGCACGCGCGACTTCGCCATCTGGCCGCATGTGGAGCGCACCGGCGGGCGCATCGGCGCTGAGACGCTGCTCTGCGGCTCGGGGCTCGTGCGCCTCTACCGGGCGGTCTCGGCCAGCGACGGCGTGGCAGCGCCGCTGACGACGCCGAAGGACGTGACCGAAGCCGGGCTCTCTGGGGCCAGCCCTCAGGCGGCCGAGACGCTGTCGCTGTTCGCCACCCATCTCGGCCGGGTCGCCGGCAATCTGGCGCTGATCTTCATGGCGACCGGCGGCGTGTTCCTGGCCGGCGGTATCAGCGGCAGAATAGCCCCGGTGCTGAAATCCGGCGGCTTCCGCGAGGCGTTCCTGGCCAAATGGCCGCACGAGCGGCTGCTCGAACGCATGGCGACCTCGATCGTGGTCAAGGAGGACGCGGCGCTTGCCGGTATCGCCGCTTTCGCCCGCGCACCGGCAAGCTTCGCCGTCTCGCTCACCGGACGACGGTGGCAGGGCTGACCGGTATCAGCGGTCGGCGAAGGCGAGCTTGACCCCAAGCGCCACGAAAGCAGCGGCGAAGGTGCGGCGCATCCAGGCGAGCACACGCGGGCGCGAGATGATGTGGTCGCGCACGGCAGAGGCGAACAGGCCGTAGCCGACGAAGACGACGAAGGTCATCAGCATGAAAACGGCGCTGAGCTCGCCCATGCGCGCCAGGGGATGGGTTTCGCCGGCATCGATGAACTGCGGCAGGAAGGCCATGAAGAAGATCGACAGCTTGGGATTGAGAAAATTGATCAGGATGGCCGTCACGATTACCTGAAGCGAGGAGCGCCGGCTGGTGTCCTTTTCCACCTTCAAGGCGCCGTGCTCCTTGAGCGTGTTCCAGGCGAGATAGAGCAGATAGGCGACACCGACATATTTGAAGATCTGGAAGGCAACCGCGCTGGCATGAAGCAGCGCGGCGAGGCCGAGGATGGCGGCGGCCATGTGCGGCACGATGCCGAGGGTGCAGCCGAAGGCGGCGACGACGCTGGCGCGGCTGCCGCGCGAGAGGCCGGCGGCGAGCGTGTAGATGACGCCGGTGCCGGGCGCGGCGACGACGATGAGCGAGGTGAGCAGAAATTCAGGGCGCATGGCGACGCTGCCGTTTTTAAAGGTGCCTTCGCCAACGATTCCTGCCCCGGCGTGGCGCGGCGCGCAACCCGGAAATTCCCGTCACCGACAGGCTGGGCGCCGCAGCTTCTACCCGATTGCGGCGACGGCGCGCTTGGCCATCGCCTTGACCAGGTTGGCACGATAGGCAGCGCCGGCGTGGATGTCCGACAGCATCTCGGCCGGATCGACGGTCACCGTTTCGATCGCCGCCGGCGACCAGGATATGGCAAGCGCCTTCTCGATCGCTTGCGAGCGGAAGACGCCGTTCGACCCGGCGCCGGTGACGCCGACACGGATGGCGCCGTCCCGCATGCGGGCGATGAAGACGCCAGCCATGGCGTAGCGCGAGGCCGGGTTGCGGAACTTCCGGTAAGCGGCCTTTTCCGGCACCGGCACGGTGACACGGGTGACGATCTCGCCCTCCTCCAGCGCGGTGGCAAACAGGCCGGCGAAGAAATCCTGCGCCGCGAGTGCGCGCTTGTTCGTGTGGACGGTGGCGCCGAGCGCCAGAACCGCGGCCGGATAATCGGCGGCGGGATCGTTGTTGGCCAGCGACCCGCCGATGGTGCCCATCTCGCGCACGGCGGGATCGCCGATCATGCCGGCAAGATCGGCAAGGGCGGGGATCGCCCCTCTCACCGCGTCGGAACGGTGAACCTCGGCATGAGTGGCGGCGGCACCGATGGACACCGCCTCGCCGGTGGCCGTGATACCCTTCAGCTCGGCGATGCCGGTGATGTCGACGACATCGGTGGGCGCCGCCAGCCGCTGCTTCATGGTGGGAATGAGCGTCTGCCCGCCGGAGAGATAGCGCCCCTCGGCGGCCGCGGCGAAAAGGGCCAGGGCTTCAACCACGCTGTCAGGCTTGTGATAACGGGTTTCGTACATGACGCTCCCCTGCCCGCGTTAGCGCGGGCTCACCATCGCCGCAGCACCCGCGGCAATCGACTTGACGATGTTCTGATAGCCGGTGCAGCGGCAGATATTGCCTTCCAGTTCGCGGCGGATGGTTGCCTCGTCGAGCCTGGTACCATAGCGGCGGACCATGTCGATGGCGCTCATGATCATGCCCGGCGTGCAGAAGCCGCATTGCAGGCCGTGGTTGTCGTGAAACGCCTGCTGCATGGGGTGCAGCGCCGGGCCGGAAGACAATCCTTCGATCGTGGTGATGCGGGCGTCGGCGGCGCGCGCGGCAAACATGGTGCATGACTTCACCGCGACACCGTCGACCAGCACCAGGCAGGCGCCGCATTGCGACGTGTCGCAGCCGATATGGGTGCCGGTGAGGCGAAGACGGTCGCGCAGAAATTCAACCAGAAGCGTGCGGTCCTCGACGTCGGCCGAGACGGGCTTGCCGTTGACGGTCATTTGCACGAGGGACACGGGCGGAGTGCTCCTCCTCAGTGGAAGAAGATCAGGATGATGACGATGAGGACGCCAAGCGCGATCAGCCCCCACATCTGCGGGCCGCCGAGGAAACCGCGGGCAGCCGCGCCCTCGGCGCGCTCCTCGGCGATCTTGATGACTTCCTCGACCTCGTGCTCGACCCGAGCGAAGCCATCTTCGCTGCCGACCCTCTCAGCGAACGCGGCGAAGAACTGGTCGGCCATCTGCTTGGCGGCGGCATCGATGAGCCGGGCGCCGACCTGGGCAAGCTTGCCGCCGACCTGGGCCTTGGCGGTGTAGGTGAGCAGGGTCACGCCGTCGTCGTCGGTGAGCGTCACCTCGGCGCCGCCCTTGGCAAAACCGGCGGCACCGCCCTTGCCCTCGCCGCTGATGGTGTAGCCGTTGGGCGGATCGAGCTTTGACAGCGTGACGGTGCCGTTGAAGGTCGCCGAGACCGGGCCGACCTTGGTCTTGACGGTCGCCGTCATCTCGTTGTCGGAGACCTTCTCCAGCGCCTCGCAGCCGGGGATGCACGCCTTGAGCACGACCGGATCGTTGAGGGCGGCCCAGACCTTGTCGCGCGATGCCGGGATCTGATAGCGGCCAGTCATTTCCATGAGTTTGCCCTCCCCCGGCAAAGGTCGCGGCAGGCGGTTCCGCTGGTGTTGATCGCTGGTGCTGGACCGCAGCCGGAACCGGCGGCCCACGCGCGGCTGGCGCGTTCCATTTGGCGCGACCCTAACGTGGCGGCGGGAAGGCGGCAAGCGTCAGTTCCGGCCTTCCGGGGCGCGACATTGCCCCGGAATTTCGGCTAAAACGCGTGAGTGACCAATACCGATTCCACTTCGCCCCACCCTCGATCCCGTGCCGGCACGCTCGCCCGCCGGGCACCCGTGATGCTGGAGACCGAGGGCTGGGCCGATTATGCCCTGCTCGATTCGGGCAATGGCGAGAAGCTGGAGCGTTACGGCCCTTACCGTATCGTGCGGCCGGAGGCGCAGGCGCTGTGGACGCCACGGCGGCCGGCGGCCGAGTGGCTCAGGGCCGACGCCAAGTTCGTCGGCATCGGCGACGAGGAGGCGGACGGGCGCTGGCGCTACGCCAAACCGCTCGGCGATACCTGGCCGATGGCGTGGGACGGCGTCCCCTTCTGCGGCCGCTTCACCAATTTCCGCCATGTGGGCGTGTTTCCCGAACAGGCGACCCATTGGCAATGGATCAGGGACAGGATCACGCAAGCGGCGCGGCCGGTGAAGGTGCTCAACCTGTTCGGCTATACCGGCGTCGCCTCGCTGGTGGCGGCCAAGGCCGGCGCCGAGGTGACCCATATCGACGCCTCGAAGAAGGCGATCGGCTGGGCGCGCGAGAACCAGGCGCTGGGCTCGCTGGAGGCGCTCAAGATCCGCTGGATCTGCGAGGACGCGGTGAAGTTCGTCGAGCGCGAGGGCCGGCGCGGCAACCGCTATGACGGCATCGTCCTCGACCCGCCGAAATTCGGCCGCGGGCCGAAGGGCGAGGTGTGGGACATCTTCACGCACCTCCGGCCGATGGTGGAAGCCTGTCGCGGTCTGCTCTCGGACGATCCGCTGTTCCTCATCCTCACCGCCTATTCGATCCGCGCCTCGTTCTATTCCATCGACGAGGTGGCGGCCGAGGCAATGGCCGGCATGGGCGGACTGCTCGAATTGGGCGAACTGATCCTGCGCGAGGAAGGCGGCGGGCGGGCGCTTTCCACCTCGCTGTTCAGCCGGTGGTCGGCATGATCGGTCGCGTGGCATCTGCCTCTCGCTCCCCCTCCCCCCTTGCGGGGGAGGGCCGTTTCTCTTGGCGAGCATGCGAGCCTAGAGAAGCGGGGAGAGGGGTATTCGCACGGCCGTGCCCGTACCCCTCTCTAGCTCCGCTAACGCCTCGCTTTGCGAAGCGTAAGCTCCGCTGTCTCCCCCACAAGGGGGGAGAGGGTGCCCAACGAGGAGCAGCGAATGGCTGAGCGCAGCGGCCCGGTCCCCGCCAAGACGATCACCAGCCTCGCCAACCCGATCGTCAAGGAGATCCGCGGGCTGGCGCTCGCCAAGAACCGCAAGGAGAGCGGTCTGTTCCTCGCCGAGGGGTTGAAGCTGGTGGCCGATGCGGTCGAGGCCGGCTGGACGATCCGGACACTCGTCCATGCCGGCGCAGTCGCAAACCAGCCGCTGGTGCAGAAGCTTTCGGCAATTGCGCATGCCAAAGGCGGCAGCGCGATCGCGGTGAGCACGGCGGTGCTGGAAAAGATCAGCCGGCGCGACAACCCGCAGACCGTGCTCGGTGTCTTCGAGCAGCGACTGACCGAGGTCGAAGCGATCCGGCCGGCAGGCAGCGACGTCTGGGTGGCGCTGGAAGCGGTGCGCGACCCCGGCAATCTCGGCACCATCGTGCGCACCGCCGATGCGGTCGGCGCGAAAGGCGTGATCCTGGTCGCCAATACGGTCGATCCGTTCTCGGTGGAAGCGGTGCGCGCCACCATGGGCTCGATCTTCGCGGTGCCGCTGGCGCGGGCGACGATCGCCGAATTCGCGAAACTGGCGCGGCGCTGGTCGGGTCCGGTGGTGGGCACGCATCTCTCCGGCAAGACCGATTATCGCGAGATCGCCTATCGCGGGCCGGTGCTGCTGGTCATGGGTGGCGAGCAGGCCGGGCTCACGGCCGACGCGGCAGGCCTCTGCAAGACGCTCACCAAGATCCCGATGGCGGGCAAGGCCGATTCGCTCAATCTCGCCATTGCGACCGCCGTCATGCTGTTCGAGATCCGCCGCGGAGCGCTGACGCTCGATGGCTGAGGATTCACACGCGGCCGCCGGGACCGCTTTCCGCTTTCGGCATCAGCATTATCGCGGCTGTGGTCGTCGTCGACCAGTTGAGCAAGTTGGTCGTTCAGGCGCGGCTGCCGAGTACCCCATCGACGTGCTGCCGATCCTGACCCTGCTGCATGTGCGCAATACCGGCATCGCCTTTTCCATGTTGGCAGGCTCTGGCATTTGGCTGGTCTTGTTGACCCTGGCAGTCACAGCATTGGTCATCGTCTTCTGGGCGCATAGCCGCGAAGGAGGCCGGGTCGCGGCGGCCGGTTTTGCTCTGATCGTCGGCGGCGCCATCGGCAACCTGATCGACCGGCTGGACGGCTTACGGCTACGTGACCGATTTCCTGCTCCTGCATTTCGGCAACTGGACGCTGTTCGTCTTCAACCTTGCCGATGCGGCCCTGACGCTCGGCCCGGTGCTGCTGCTCCTCGTCTATCTGTGGCCGGCAAAAGAAAGACGCCTGACCCCCGTTGCCGGCGATGTGCGCGTGGTAATCTCGATGCGGGAGGTGCGCGATGCCCCGTTCCGTCGATCTCGACCTGCTCCGCCAGCTTGAGCGGAAAGTCCTGTGGCTCTCCGCATGGATGATCCACAACGCCAACCACCTGCGCGAGAACGGCGACGGACTGAAGGTCGGCGGCCACCAGGCCTCGTCGGCCTCGCTCGTCAGCATCATGACGGCGCTGTTTTTCGCGGTGCTGCGACCTGAGGACCGCGTGGCGGTGAAGCCGCATGCGAGCCCGGTCTTTCACGCCATCCAGTATCTCCTGGGCAACCAGACACCGGAGAAGCTGGCCGCCTTCCGCGTCTTCGGCGGGGCGCAGTCCTATCCCTCGCGCACCAAGGACACCGACGACGTCGACTTCTC
>CAVVPK010000029.1:0-160803 GCA_963750065.1 uncultured Alphaproteobacteria bacterium | reverse complement strand
CAGGAGACGCTCGAGGAGGTCTTCGACGACATCCGCTCGCACATGCTCTACGACCACGAGCTGCACGGCTGCCTGAATTGCGGCATCTGCACGGCCACCTGCCCTTCCGCCCATTATTACGACTACTCGCCGCGCGAGATCGTCCAGCTGCTGTGGACGGAGAATCTCGACGGCATCTACGACGCCATGCAGGAAAAGATCTGGGCCTGCGCCCAGTGCTACACCTGCGCGGCGCGCTGTCCGTTCGAGAATTCGCCCGGCGGCCTGGTCATGATCATGCGCGAGGTGGCGATCAAGCACGGCATGCAGTCGGCCAAGGACGTGCTGAGACCTTTCTCGCGCGTGCTGCTCAAGGTGGTATCGACCGGCAACCAGCTCGCCCCCAACATGATCACGCGCGAAGCGTTTCCCGACTGGGGGCCGAACGTCTCGAAGGTCGATGCACCGCTCAACATTCTGCGCAAGGCGATTCCGGTGCCGACCATGCACACCATGGACACGGCCTGGGAGGTCAACCTCAAGACCTCGGTCGAGCTCTACACGATTTGGGAAGCGACCGGCGTGCTCGATCAGCTCGAGACCGTCGACGAGAACCTTTTCGATCTCGTCACCGATGTGATGGACGAGAAGCGCGAAGAATACAGCGAGTGGCTGGAGGAGCAGGACGACGCCGACGACTGACGCGGCGTCAAGGGGAGGAACTGTCGGATGGAGAAATCCGATAACGGGAAGACGCCGGCCTTTAGCGGCTTCGGAGACGAATGGCGGCCGTCGAACCTGACGCCGGCCGAGGCGCAGAAGGCGACGGCGTGGGTCGAGCAGCGCATCGACAAACGGTCCATGCTGACCAAGAAGGACCGCGTCGAGGATATCCGCGACGCCATGTGGCAGCTCGAGAAGGACGGCGAGATCGTCGTCCATCGCATCGACGAGCGCCACAATCCGGTCATCGCGCGCACGCTCTACGGCTGGGAGAAGCGTATCCCGACCACCAATCTCTGGCACCACAAGTCGTGCGGCCAGTGCGGCAACATCCCCGGCTACCCGTCGAGCGTGATGTGGCTGATGAACCAGCTCGAGGTTCCCTATCTCGACGAGACCGACCAGACCTCGTGCACGGCGTGGAACTATCACGGCTCGGGCATCGGCAATGTGGTCAGCCTCGCCGCGGTGTTCCTGCGCAACTTCCATCAGGCCTACGTCTCGGCGAAGGCGCGCGGGCTGCCGGAGGGCACCTATTATCCGCTGGTCCATTGCGGCACCTCCTTCGGCAATTACAAGGAGATGCGCATCTTCCTGATGCATTCGGCGGAGCTCCGCGCCGAGGTGAAGGCGATCCTCGGCAAGCTCGGCCGCCTGGTCGACGGCAAGCTGCTGATCCCGGAAGAGATCGTCCACTATTCCGAATGGCTGCATGTCATGCGCGAGCGCATCCGCGAGCGCCAGGTGATCGACGTTTCCAGCATCCGGGCCACCGTCCATCCGGCGTGCCACGTCTACAAGATGGTGCCCGAGGACGTGATCTATGACGAGACGGTGATGAACGGCGATCGTGTCGCCGTCTCCACCGGCCTGTTGCAGACGCTGGGCGCCGAGGTGGTCGATTACTCCACCTGGTACGACTGCTGCGGCTTCGGCTTCCGGCACATCATCGGCGAGCGCGAGTTCACCCGCTCCTACGCCATCGACCGCAAGATCAAGGTGGCGGTCGAGGAAGCCAAGGCCGACGTGATGATCGGCCACGACACCGGCTGTATCACCACGCTCGACAAGAACCAGTGGATCGGCAAGGCGGTCGGCAAGGTCTATTCCCTGCCGATCATGGCCGACTGCCAGTTCGCGGCGCTGGCGCTCGGCGCGCACCCTTACAAGCTGGCGCAGCTCCACTGGCACGCCTCGCCCTTCGAGCAGCTTCTCGAGAAGCTCGGCATCGACTGGGAGAAGGCCAAGGCCGAGTTCGAGGCCTATCTCGACGAGGTCAAGGCCGGCCGCATCGAGACGCTCTACGACCCCAAGCGGGCGATCACGTCCGGTCCCGGCTACGTCAAGCCGGAGGCTGTCGCGGCAATCGGAGGGCCGGCGGAATGACTCGTCCGGTTCTCATCGTCGGCGGTGGGCCCGCCGGTCTTTCGGCGGCCCACGCGCTGGCATCCGCCGGCGAGCCGGTGGTGCTGGTCGACAAGGCCGACCGCCTCGGCGGCGCGCCGATCCTTTCCGGCTATGCAAGGCTGGTGCCCTCGGGCGAGTGGGCCAGGGACGCCATCGGCGGCATGGTCGACCGCGTCACTGGCGACAAGCTGATCGACGTGCGCCTCAACACCTCGGTCAAGACATTCACCGGCGGGCCCGGCGACTTCCATGTCACGCTTGCCGACGGCAGCAGCCTCAAAGCGAGCGGCACGATCCTGGCCACCGGCTTCACCCACTTCGATTCGGTCAACAAGCCGGAATGGGGCTTCGGCACGTATCCCGACGTGGTGACCACCACCCAGGTCGAGCAGATGATCTCGTCCGGCCAGGGCGTGCGCTGTCCCTCCGACGGGCGCAAGCCGGAGCGCGTCGCCATCCTGCTCTGCGTCGGCTCGCGCGACCGCCAGATCGGCCGCGAATGGTGCTCCAAGATCTGCTGCACGGTGTCGTCCAACCTCGCCATGGAAATCCGCGAGGAGCTGCCGAAGACCAACGTCTACATCTACTACATGGATATCCGCACCTTCGGCCTCTACGAGGACAAGTTCTACTGGGAGAGCCAGGAGCAGCATAAGGTCAAGTACATCAAGGCGCGCATCGCCGAGGTGACGTCGGACGGCAAGCGGCTGATCGTCAAGGGCGAGGACACGCTGGTCAAACGCCCGATCACCATTCCCTTCGACATGGTGGTGCATGCCGTCGGCATGGACCCCAACGTCGACAACATGACTCTATCCGCAGTGTTCGACGTGAAGCTCGAACGCCACGGCTATATCGACAAGGCGTCGACCTATTCGTCGATGTCGGGCACGTCGCGGCCGGGCGTCTTCGTTGCCGGCGCCGCAACCGGCCCGGAGACCATCGACGATTCCATCGCCCAAGGTCAGTCGGCGGCGATGGCCGTACTGGCGCTCGCCCGCGGCGCGGTTGCCGAGGCGGCCGAGTGATGGCGGCGGTCCTCGCCTTTCGCGCCAAGACGCAGCCCGCGCCGGTGCTTGACCTGTCGGGGCCGCGGCTGAGGCGCGCCTTCGAGGACCTGGCGGAATCGGCGGAGCCGACTGGCGGCGTCGAGCGTTATGTCGGCGCGCTGGCGCTGAAGGCCTCGCTGTTCGAGGAACTGCTTGGCAAGGGCCGCGTGGCCGAGCTGACCGAGACCGAGTTCTGCGATCTCGCCGCCTTCGTCACGCCGGTGCGCCGGCGGATCGGCGCCTGGCTCAGCGATAACAGCTTCGCCCTCATGCACCGGCGGCTGATCGCGCTGCTTGCCGGCTGGTCGGACGTGACCACGGCCGACGCGCGCATGGCCGCCTTCTGTGACGGCTTCCCGGTCGACCGGGCCCATCGCTGGGCGCGCGACCTGGCGGCGGAAGTGCTACATTTCACCGCGCCGGACCGCTATCCGCTGATGACCCGCTGGATGTGGGACGCGAAGGTGGGGTCCGGCGTTCTGCGCGAGATCTGGTTCGCCGACGATGTCGACCGGGCGGCGATCACGGCGGCGGACGACTACCTCACCCACAAGACGCTGCGCGAAGAGCTGGAAGGCTTTCTCTCCGACAACGGCGTCTTCCGCGACCTGCCCTTCTATGTCGATCTCCTCGCCGCCCATGTCTATGCCGGCTACATCAACGACCGCGGCGGCCAGTATCTTGGCAACGATACGGTCTGTGGCCCGGCCTTCGACCGCATGGCGCACACCCGCCGGCTGCTCGGTCTCGACGCGGTCGACAGCGAGTCCGGCCGTACCCGCCTGAAGCTGATCGACGGCGAGGCCCATGTGCTGGGCCAGCCGCGCTCCCTGAGCCAGTGAGGCGCCGATGCCGATCCACGAAAAATCGCTGATCCGGCCGGAGAACCTGGTCACCCACGAGCATCTCGAACTCGAGGGTATCGACGTCTCCGGCCACTGGTCGACCTTCATCGAGAGCCGCGCCGTCACCGACTACAACGAAAGACTGCAGGAAGAGATCGCGGAGCTGCCCGGCGGCGAATACATCCACCGCTGCTGGCAGTGCGGCTCGTGCACCAATGCCTGCACGATCAACGCCATCAATCCGGACTTCAACCCGCGCTACTGGATCTACCTGATCCGGCTCGGCATGGAAGAGGAGCTCCTGCGCGACAAGGACATCATCTGGCAGTGCGTCTCCTGCAACAAGTGCACCTATGCCTGCCCGCGCGATGTCGTGCCCGAAGGGGTGATGCGGGCGACGGCGCGCTGGCTGGAGCTCAAGGGCCACGTCGCGGAGAAGCCTGCGGAAGTCTTCGACGATGTCTTCTCCGAACAGGTCATCGCCACCGGCAAGATCGAGGATGGGCGCGTGCTCCGGTACTTCTTCCAGCGCACCGGGCAATCGCTGTTCCAGAACTGGCTGGTCTCGCTGATCAGCGGGCTGGTGCTGCGCCTGCCGGTGAAGATGCTGACCAACATGGGCTTCGCCACGCTCTTCCGTCCGCGCACCCGCGGTTGGGGCAAGGCGCAGGCGGCCATCAATGAATATGTGGCGGAGCGCGAGGCGGCCCACCGCGCCACCCTCGGCCTCGAAGCGGAAGGAGCCGAGCGATGAGCGGCAAATACAAGAAGGTCGCCTATTATCACGGCTGCGCGCTGGAAGGCACCGGCCATGCCTATAACCGCTCGACCCGGGCGGTGGGCAAGGCGCTCGGTCTCGATCTCGTCGACCTGAAGAACTGGAACTGCTGCGGCGCGATGGAGGTCAAGAACGTTGACCCCGAACTGCAGACCTATCTGTCGGCGCGCAACCTGTCGATCGCCGAAGACATGGGCTTCGACACGGTGATGGCGCCCTGCAATGGCTGCTACCACAATCTCAAGAAGGCCGAATACGACCTCGCCAACAGCGAGCACTCGCGCGACGTCAATGAGCGCCTGTCGAAAAAGGCCGGCCACACGACTTATGAGGCTGGCAAAGTCGAGACCATCCACGCGCTCGACTGGATCAAGGAGGCGATCGGCGAGGACGGTTTGAAGCAGCGGGTAAAGAACTCGCTCAAGGGCATCAAAGTCGCCAACTACTACGGCTGCATGTATTCGCGCCCGCGCCACATCTTCCCCGAAAAGGACAAGGGGCCGGGCTCCGAATCGACCCATCAGCCGCATTTCATGGACGACCTTCTGGCCGCC
Source organism: uncultured Alphaproteobacteria bacterium (assembly GCA_963750065.1). Lineage (GTDB taxonomy): Bacteria > Pseudomonadota > Alphaproteobacteria > Rhizobiales > Kaistiaceae > CAVSRC01. Next base: position 155,468 of record CAVVPK010000029.1, on the reverse strand, counting down.
GCCGGTGCCGAGAATGTCGAATATCCGCTGAAGACCGCCTGCTGCGGCGGCGCCCACACCCTGTCTGATTCGGACACCTCGACCAGGCTGGTGCTCAACCTGCTGACCACCGCCGAGGCCTGCGGTGCGGACGTCATCGCCACCGAATGCCCGACCTGCCACACCGGCCTCGAGATGCACCAGAAGCGTGCCGAGACCGTGTTCGGCAAGAAGACCACGGTGAAGATCCTCTATTTCACGCAGCTCATCGGCATGGCGCTCGGCCTGTCGGCGCGCAAGGTCGGCGTCCACGAGAACCTGTCGGATTCGCACGACTTCCTGCAGGAGCGCGGCCTGCTATGATGGCGATGGCAGCCCGGCCAGAGACGCCGATGGATCGGATCGACACGATCGTCGCAATGCCGGACGCGGCGCTTGCCGCGTCGGCGGAGGATATTTCCGCCGAGCTGCTGGCAATCGGCGAGACGGCACTCACGAGCTGGCTGACTGCCAAAGGCAAGACGCCGACCGACACAGAAATCGAAGGCTTCCGGCTGCTGGCGCTGCACCGCCAGGGCGCCCGCGGCGACCCCAGCTTCAACGCCTGCCGCGAGACCTGCCGGGAACTCGCCTACGCCTTCAATTGCGTGCGTGCCGCACCATCCAGTTCCGATACGCCGAGGCGCCTGCGCCTCGGCGCGATGGTGGCGCGGCACCTCGTTCTGTTCATCGACGGCAAACTCGAAACCGCCGGACTCGGCGAATTCTGCTGTTCGGCGCGCCCCTTGCGCGCTCAGGACAGCCTCCCCGCCGCCGGCCCCTGACAAGGAGCATTCAGCCATGGCAACCGTGCGCGGCTGCGACCTTCCCGACGATCTCCTCTACGACGTCGACAACAACATCTGGTACCGCGAGAACGGCGACGGCACCGTCACCCTCGGCATGACTACGGTGGCCGCCGCCATGGCCGGCCAGCTGGTCGCCTTCACACCCAAGAAGGTCGGCCGCACGGTTGCCGCGGGCAAGTCCTGCGCGACGATCGAATCCGGCAAATGGGTCGGTCCCGCCAAGATCGCCTTCGACGCCGAGGTGGTCGAGATCAACGATGCGCTGGTCGCCGATCCGAAGTCCGGTTCGGGCAACTCCTACGGTGCCGGCTGGCTGGCCAAGGTCAAGCCGGCCGATTGGGCCGTTGCACGAGCGACGCTAACGCCGGGCAGCGACGTTGCCGGCCCTTATGAAGCGAAGATGACCGCGGACAATTTCGCCGGCTGCGCAGCGGCGGCATAAGGAGCGCCCGTGAGCGACGTCGCCGCGATCCAACCACCGCACGGCCGGGCGTTCGCCGCCCTGCAGAAATACGCGCCCGGCGTGCTGGTCAGCGTGATCATCGCCATCGCGGCGACATTCCTGTCCGACCACTACGGCGGTCCGGTGATGCTGTTTGCCCTGCTGCTCGGCATGGCGTTCTACTTCCTGTCGCAGGAAGGCCGCTGCATCGCCGGCATCGAACTGGCGTCCAAACGCATCCTCAGGATCGCCGTCGGCCTGCTCGGCGCCCAGATCACCATCGGCGAGATCATGCATCTCGGCCTGACGCCGGTGGTGATGGTGGTCGTGGCGGTGCTGCTGACGCTCGCCTTCGGCATGGTGGCGGCACGCCTCTTCGGCCTCAGCCGCCCCTTCGGGCTGCTCACCTCGGGCGCCGTGGCGATCTGCGGCGCGTCGGCCGCGCTGGCCATCTCGTCGGTGCTGCCCAAGGGCGAGAACCACGAGCGCGACACGGTCTTCACCGTCATCGGCGTCACCACCCTGTCGACGCTGGCGATGATCATCTATCCGATGATCATCAGCCTCTTCCAGCTCGACCATGCGGCGATTGGCATCTTCCTCGGCGGCACGATCCACGATGTCGCCCAGGTGGTCGGCGCCGGCTTCTCGGTGTCGGACGAGACCGGCAACGTGGCGACCTTCACCAAGCTCTTGCGCGTCGCCATGCTGGTGCCGGTGGTGATGTCGCTGACCTACTTCTTCCGGGCGCACAATGTCAGCGGCGCCGGTCGCCGGCTGCCCGGCTTCCTGGTCGTCTTCGTCGTGCTGGTTCTCATCAACAGCACCGGCATCGTTCCGCCGGTGGTCCTCGACGGGCTGAAGAGCATCTCGCGCTGGTGCCTGGTCACGGCGATTGCCGCGCTCGGCATGAAGACGTCGCTGAAGGCGATGGCGGCGGTCGGCTGGCGGTCGATCGCGCTCATCGTGGCGGAAACCGTGTTCCTCGCCGTTCTCGTGCTGGCAGTGGTGGTGTGGAGGTTCTGACGCGGAGGTAAGCCAGCCCGCGTCGGCCTTCTGAAAGTTGGGGAGGGAATGCCATGGCCGATGAAGCCGGAAGCAATACCAAGAAACTGTCGATGATCGTCACCAAGGGGTCGCTCGACTGGGCCTACCCGCCGTTCATTCTGGCGACGACGGCGGCGGCGATGGGCCTCGAGGTGTCGATGTTCTTCACCTTCTACGGCCTGACGTTGCTCAAGAAGAAGCTCGACCTGCAGGTGACGACGCTGGGCAACCCGGCAATGCAGATGCCGATGATGGGGATGCATATCGGCATGCCCAACATCGTCTCGGCGATCCCCGGCGTCGACGCGGCGGCGAGCGTGATGATGAAAAACCTGATCAAGAAAAAGGGCGTCGCCTCGATCGAAGAGCTGCGGGAGATGGCAATCGAGGCCGATGTCGAGATGATCGCCTGCCAGATGACCATGGATCTCTTCGAATACTCCCTCGACGACATGATCGAGGGGCCCAAGCTCGGCGGCGCGGCGACCTATATCGAGATGGCCACCAAGAGCGACATCAACCTGTTCATCTGACCAAGACGACGATTGGGGGAGGAAACCGATATGGCCGACCAGCTTCTCGACGTGAAGGGGCTGAACTGCCCATTGCCGATCCTGCGCGCCAAGAAGGCGCTGAAGGACCTGCCGATGGGCGGCACGCTGGAAGTGCTCGCCACCGACCCCGGTGCGGTGAAGGACTTCGAAGCCTTCTGCCGCACGACCGGCAACCAGCTCATGGAATCGAAAGCGGAAGACAAGGTCTATTCGTTCGTGATCAAGCGCCTGTCGTGACGATGGCTGGCCGGGAAGCGATCCTGTTCCGGAAACGCTAGGTCCGTGCCGGGCCGGTCGAGTCGCGCACCACCAGCTTGACCGCGGTCTCGGTATAGGTCGCCAGCTTGTCCTGGGACCGCATGCGTTCGATGAGGCGGCTGACGCTGCGCGCACCGATATCTTCGGCGTCGACGCGGATGGTGGTCAGAGGCACGGAGGTGAGCGCGGCGGTCGGGATGTCGTCGAATCCCACGACCGATACGTCGCCGGGAACGCTCAATCCCGCCTCGGTCAACGCCGCCATGGCGCCGAAGGCGCAGGAATCGTTGAAGCACAGGATCGCCGTAAAGTCGGCGCCGCCCTTGGCTGCGATGCGCTGCTTGACGGCGACGTAGGCGAGATCGGTGCGCATGGCGTCGAGGTCGATCTCCAGGTCGCCAAATGCCTCCAAGCCGCCTTCCTGCATGGCCTTGCGGCTGCCGGCCATGCGGTCGCGAATCGTCGGCCGCGGCGAGTGGGCGAGCGTGAGGATGCGCGTGTGCCCGAGCTGAATCAGATGACGGGCGCTGAGATAGCCGCCGGTACGATTTGCTGGCGCGACCGCATCCAGCCGCATGAGCGGTTCGCGGCCGTTGACGATGACAGCGGGGATGGCGCGCGACGAGATGTGCTGGATGATGTCCTCGTCCTGCGTGGACAGAAGCAGATAGCCCGACGTGCCGGCGTCCAGCTCCAGCCAGGCCATGCTGGAGGGGACGGCGTGGGTCACCGACAGCGTCAGGCCCAGTTCGCGCGCCCGCTTCTCCATGCCGCGTTGCACGGCCAGGATGAACTCGCCGGCGCTGCCGTCGGCCACCTGCAGATCGGAGATGACGGTCGCGGTGCCGGCAAAGACGCCGGCATAATTGAGGCGCTCGGCCGCCGACTGGACGCGCGAGCGCACGTCGCCCGAGATTCCGGGCGCACCGTTGAGCGCCCGCGAAGCGGTGCTGATCGAGACGCCGACGGCATCGGCAATATGGCGCAAGGTGACCCGGCCAGAGGGCGCCGCGGCCTCGGCAGTTTTGCCAGGGGGGGCCGGGTAGGCAACCATCAAGGGGTTCCTCACTTGGGCGGCAATCATCGAAGCCTGCCGCGGTTAGCCTCCTCTATTGGAAGGCCGGCGCCGACGTGTCAACAAAAACGATATTTTCTGGAATTATGCAAATTTGCATGATTAGAGAAATTGTCTTGACTTTGCGCTGGCGGGCTGCCTGACTTGTTGCAGGCAAATGCTGGCGTCAGTCCGGCAAAGGAGGAGATGTGTCCTGCTTGGCGAGGGTCAGCCAGAGTGCAGGTCATGGTTCGTCGGTCGCCGACTGTCTGTCGGGGCTGGCGGATGTCTTGCCCGTGTTCGTGCCGGCGCCGCCGGCAAGCGACCGGGCCTATTGGACGCGCCTCCCCGACCTCCTCAAATCGCGATTGCTGGCCGGTGGTGAAGCGGCCCTTGGCGCGCCGTGGCCGGCCCTGACGGCATGCGCCTATCGTGCCTTCACGAAGACGGGGAACCGCGACGGCTATGAGAGCGACTACTTCGCGCGCCGCCGTCGCCTCAATGCGCTGGCGCTGGCCGAAGCGGTGGAAGGGAAAGGCCGCTTCGTCGATTCGCTGATCGACGGCATCTATGCGGTCTCAGAGGAAAGCGGCTGGCAGCTGCCGGCGCATAATGCGCAGGAGCGCGACGGCCGTCGCGACCCCCTGCCCGACCCGACCCGGCCGGTGATCGATCTGTTTGCGGCCGAGACCGGCGCTCAACTCGCCGTAATCGCTTCCCTGCTGGGCGACACGCTCAATGCGGCGGCGCCCGAAATCGTCCAGCGGATCGATCGTGAGATCGAGACGCGGATCACCCGCCCCTATCTCGACCGGCATTTCTGGTGGATGGGGAACGGCGACGAACCGATGAACAACTGGACGGCCTGGTGCACGCAGAACGTCCTCATCAGCACGTTCGCGCGCCCGACGACCCAAGCGGTGCGCCGTGCCGTCATCACCAGGGCGGCCCACAGCCTCGACGCCTTTCTCAAGGACTATGGCGAGGACGGCGCCTGCGACGAAGGCCCGCACTATTATCGCCATGCGGCGCTCTGCCTGTTCGGGGCATTGAGCGTGATGGATACGGTGGCGCCGAAGGTGTTTGCCCGGCTGTGGGGCGAAGTGAAAATCCGCAACATGGCGGAGTTCATCGTCCATGCCCACGTGCGGGGCTCCTGGTACATCAACTTCGCCGATGCCTCTGCGGTGCTGGAGCCGTGCGGGGCGCGGGAATTCCTGTTCGGCAAGGCGGTCGGGTCGCCGTCGCTCATGGCGCTGGCGGCTTCCGATGCGGCGCAGAACCCGGCGCCAGAACTTCCAGACGAAATCAACCTGTTCTACCGGCTGCTAGCGGTTTCCGCAGCGCCAGAGATGGCCGCCTACCAGCAAACGCCGGCCGAGAAGCGCGACATACACTATCAAAGCTTCGGACTGTTCATTGCTCGCGACGAACGTTACATCGTTGCAGCCAAGGCAGGAAGTAACGGCGAGGGCGGGCACAATCACAACGATGTCGGCAGCTTCATCGTCTACAAGGACGGCCGGCCCCTGCTCATCGATGTCGGTGTCGAGACCTATACGGCCAAGACTTTCTCGCCAAGCCGTTACGAAATCTGGACAATTCAGTCCGCCTATCACAACCTGCCGACTTTCGAGGGCATCCAGCAGTCGGCCGGCGAGGCATTCGCGGCCACCGACATTGCGGTCGACATCGCCCCCGACATCGCCTCGATCACCATGGACATCGCCGCCGCCTATCCGCCGACGGCCCGGCTTGTCGGCTACCGCCGCACGGTCCGGCTGATCAAGGGCGAGGCCGTGGAGATCGTCGACCATTACGACGGCGAACGGGCGGCCGAGCTCTCGCTGATGGTCGCCGAAGAGCCGAGGATATCGGGCAGCCGCATCCGCCTCGGCGACCTCGGCGAGATCGCCCTGATCGGGGCCGGCACGCCCCGCGTCGAGGCGATCGCGATCACCGACGCCCGCTTGCGGCAGGCTTGGCCGGAGCGGATATTCCGTGTCCTTGTGCCCATCGCGGGCCGCGACCTGCGTCTCCGGATCGAGTGAGAGGAGGCGCCGCGGTGACCACCTACGCCGAGCCCCTCACCACCGTCACGCAGCCGCGCGTACGTGTGTCCCGGCGCTGGCGCAGGATCCGCAACAACCTCACCGCCTATTCCTTCATCGCACCCAATTTCGTCGGCTTCGCGGTGTTCACGCTGGGGCCGATCATCTTCGCCTTCGTGCTCGCCTTCATGCGCTGGGACGGCTCCAACCCGATGCAGTTCGTCGGGCTCGACAACTTCTGGCGGCTGTTCACGGACAGGGTGTTCCAGGCCGCGTTCTGGAACACGATCATCTACACCGGCTTCACGGTGCCGTTGACGCTGATCTTCGCGCTCGGCCTGGCGATCCTCCTGAACCAGAAGATCTTCGGCCGCGATTTCTTCAGGACCGTGGCGTTCTTCCCCTATGTGGCCTCCCTGGTCGCGGTGGCCGTCGTCTGGAACATGATCTTCAACCCGGACTTCGGGCCGGTGAACATGGTCCTCTACACGCTCGGCGTCGACCCGAAGCACCTGCCCCGCTGGGCGGCGGACCGGCACTGGGCGATGGTCACCGTCATCATGTTCTCGGTCTGGAAGTATATGGGCTACTTCATGGTGATCTACCTCGCCGGCCTGCAGGGGATCAGCGCGGAGCTCTACGAAGCCGCCAACATCGACGGCGCCTCGGCCTGGCAGAAGTTCTGGTACATCACCCTGCCGCAGCTCGCGCCGACCACCTTCTTCGTCTCGGTGATGCTGACCATCCAGTCGTTCAAGGTGTTCGACCAGGTCTACATGATCACCCAGGGCGGTCCCGGCACCTCGACGCTCATGCTCGTCTACCACATCTACAACGAGGCGTTCATTTCCTGGGATCTCGGCTATTCGAGCATGGTGGCCCTGGTCCTGTTCCTGCTCGTCCTCGCCATCACGGTCGTCCAGTTCCGCTGGACCCGGGACCGCGAGGAGGACCTCGCATGACGAGCGAAGCCCTCACCAGCCGCCAGGCGCCGCTCCGGCGACCGAAGAAGCGGATCAACTGGGGCCTGATCCTGACCTACGCGGTGGTGATCATCGTCGCCGCCACCATGCTCGTGCCGTTCATCTGGATGCTTTCGGCGAGCCTGAAGCTCGACCGCGACGTCTTCACCTTTCCCGTTCAATGGATTCCAACCAATCCGCGCTGGCGGAACTATATCGACATCTGGACCAAGATCCCCTTGGCGATCTTTGTCCTCAATACGGTCAAGCTGACCATCGTCGTCACGATCCTCCAGCTTCTGACCTCGAGCTTTGCCGCCTATGCCTTCGCCAAGCTCAGGTTTCCGTTCCGCAACGTCCTGTTCCTCGCCTATGTCGCCACCATCGCCATGCCCTGGCAGGTCTACATGGTGCCGCAATTCATCATGATGCGCGGCTTCGGCCTCAACAACACGCTTTGGGCGCTCGTCTGCCTGCAGGCATTCTCCGCCTTCGGCGTGTTTCTGATGCGCCAGTTCTACATGTCGATCCCGGATGAGCTGTGCGAGGCCGCGCGCATCGACGGCATGAGCGAATACGGCATCTGGTGGCGCATCATGCTGCCGCTTTCCATGCCGGCGATCTCGACGCTGACAATCTTCACCTTCGTCAACACCTGGAACGATTTCCTCGGGCCGCTGATCTATCTGACCAAGACCGAGGTGAAGACTATCCAGATCGGCATCCGGATGTTCATCACCCAGTACACCCAGGAATACGGACTGATCATGGCCGCCTCGGTGGTCTCGCTGATCCCAGTGCTGATCGTCTTCCTCGCTTTGCAACGTTTCTTCGTCGAAGGCATCGCCTCGACGGGGCTCAAGGGATAACTGCATGCTCGACCTCGCCGCCCGCCCCGAAACCAGTCCGGCCATGACCGACGACGAGGCCGCCGCCGCGATCGCCGCCGTCGTGGCGCAGGTCAGGCGCAACCTGCCGACCTTCACCTACGCGGCCCAGAACCACTCCAGCCTCGGCAATTTCTATCCGGCGGTGCCCAACGACCAATGGACCGCCGGATTCTGGCCGGGTTCGATCTGGCTCGCCTACGAGGCGACCGGCGAAAAGGTGTTCCGCTACGCCGCGCAGATCCACGTGCAGAGCTTCCTCACCCGGATCGAAAACCGGATTGCCACCGATCACCACGACATGGGCTTTCTCTACTCGCCGAGCTGCGTGGCAGCCTGGAAGCTGGTGGGCGACGAGGACGGACGGAGGGCGGCGCTGCTGGCGGCCGACCAGCTTCTGGAGAGATTTCAGGAGAAGGGCCAGTTCATCCAGGCCTGGGGGCCGATGGGGGCGCCTGACAATTACAGGTACATCATCGACTGCCTGCTGAACCTGCCTCTGCTGTTCTGGGCAAGCGGCGAGAGCGGCGACCCGCGCTATCGCGAAAAGGCGCTGGCGCACGCGCACACGACGCTGGCCAACTCCATCCGGCCCGATCATTCGACCTACCACACCTTCTACATGGACCCGGTGACGGGCGCTCCGCTGCGTGGCGCCACCACACAAGGCTATCGCGACGAGAGCGCCTGGGCGCGCGGCCAGGCCTGGGCCATTGCCGGCATGGCGGTGTGCTATCGCCTCGAGGGGCAGCCGGCTTATCGGGAAACCTTCGAGAACCTGCTCGCCTACTACCTGGCGCATCTGCCGGACGATCTGGTGCCCTACTGGGACCTGACATTCACGTCCGGCGACGAGCCGCGCGATTCTTCCTCAGCCGCGATCGTCGCCTGTGGCCTGCTGGAAATGGCCGGGCTGGTCGGGGAGAAGCGCGCCGGCGAACTCAGCGCGCTGGCGCGGCAGATGCTCGGCAGCCTGTGGCGGAACTATGCGGTCACCGATCCCGCCATCTCCAACGGCTTCCTGCTGCACGGAACCTATTCCAAGAAATCACCGTTCAACAGCTGCCGCGGCGAGGGCGTCGACGAGTGCGTGACCTGGGGCGACTACTACTACTTCGAGGGCCTGACGCGGTTGTCGCGTCAATGGTCCCCTTACTGGTGACCAGATGGCCGGCATTTCACTCAGAAAAGTACGGAAGTCGTTCGGGACGCATACCGTCGTCCACGACATCGACCTCGACATCGCCGACAAGGAATTCATCATCCTCGTCGGCCCGTCCGGCTGCGGCAAATCGACGACGCTCAGGATGATCGCAGGGCTGGAAGAGATCACCTCGGGCGATCTGATCATCGGCGACACTATCGTCAACGACGTGCCGTCCAAGGATCGGGACATCGCCATGGTGTTCCAGAACTACGCCCTCTACCCGCACATGACGGTCTACAAGAACATGGCCTTTGGGCTGGTGTTGCGACGGTCGCCGCGGGACGTCATCGACAGACAAGTCAACGAAGCGGCGGAGATCCTCGATATCAAGCACCTGCTCAACCGCAGGCCCAAGGCGCTTTCAGGCGGGCAGCGCCAGCGCGTGGCGCTGGGGCGGGCGATGGTGCGCTCGCCGGCCGTGTTCCTGCTCGACGAGCCGCTCTCCAATCTCGACGCCAAGCTGCGCTCGGCGATGCGTTCGGAGATCACCCGGCTGCACCGCCGGCTGGACGCGACCTTCATCTACGTCACCCACGACCAGGTGGAGGCCATGACCATGGCCGATCGTATCGTCGTCATGCGGGACGGCCACATCCACCAGGTCGACACGCCGCAGGTGCTCTACGACCACCCGGTCAACATGTTCGTGGCGGGCTTCATCGGCGCGCCGCAGATGAATTTCCTGTCGGTCACCATCGCCAAGCCGAACGGCACGTTCGTCGCCGCGTTCGACGGTCAATCGCTGCCGCTGCCGCCGCGGCTGACCAAGCTCGGCCTCGATGCCTATGCCGGCAAGGAATGTATCCTCGGGCTGCGCCCGGAGAACTTCCACGAATTGCTGCCGGCCGATGTCGACCCAGCCTTCACCGCACCGCTGCAGATGGATGTGGAGTTGGCCGAGCCGATGGGCGCCGAAGTGCACCTCAACGGCACGCTCGGCGCCCACTCGATCATCGCGCGGGTGTCGCCGCGCTGCCGGGCAAGGCCGGGCGAGCGGCTGACGCTGACGGCCGATCTGTCGATGGCCCACCTGTTCGACAAGGACAGCGAAAAAGCATTGGGAAGCTGACCGCGAAGAGACGGAACAAGAAGACGGTAATGAACTGGCTCATCAACTACTACTTCGGCGAAGGACCGGGCATCCCCAAGGATGCGCCGGCGCCCAAGGGCCTGCGCCTGCTGGCGTCGGTCCTCCGTCGCGAGTGGTGGGCGCTGGTCCGGCTGAACCTCCTGTTCCTCCTCGCCGCATTGCCGCTGGTGACGCTGCCGGCCGCCTATTTCGCGACGGTCGCGATCACCGTGGCCATGGTCGAGGATCGCAACGTCTATCTGTGGCGCGATTTCTGGGGCGCGTTCCGCGCGCGCTTCGCCCTGGTGACGCTCAGCGCGCTGCTCTTCGCCGGCGGCGGCGGGCTCGTCGTGCTGGCCGTGCGCACCTATGGCGAGGCGGCAAAGGTCAATCTGCTCGCGGTGGCGCCGCTGAGCATCGCGCTGACGGTCAGCGTGCTGCTGCCGCTCTACGCCATCCATTTCCTGGTGGCACTGGCGGAAAGCGGCGACCGGCGGCTCTCGGCCATCGTCAAGGCGGCGGCGCTGGCGCTACTCGCCCGCCCGCTTGCGGGCCTCGCCGCGCTCCTGTTCGTGGCGCTGCTGTGGCTCGCCCTTGTCCTGTTCTATCCGGCATCGGTCCTTCTGCCGGTGCTGGTCAATTTCTCCCTCGGCGCGCTGGTGACCAGCTTCGCCGTACTCAGGGGAGTGCAGTTCGGTTTCTTGCACATCCCGGATGCGCCCCGACCGGGGCCAACAAGAAGACCGAGGACGCAGTCGGCGTGACTTCTCAAAGACGGAGGAAAGAAATGACGAAACTTGGTTCAATTGCGTCAGCCCTGCTGGGTGCAGCAGGTCTGGCCCTCGTCGCCGGCCAGGCCATGGCGCAGACGACGATCAACTGGGCACTGTGGGACTGGGACAAGACGGTCTACTACAAGCCGCTGATCGCGGCCTTCGAGGCCAAGTATCCGGACATCAAGGTCACCTATACCGACCTCGGCTCGGCCGACTACAACCAGATGGTCATGACCCAGCTGACCGGCGGCGGCTCGGATCTGGATGTCGTGACCATCAAGGACATCCCTGGCTACATGCAGATGATCAACACCGGCCGGCTTCTCGACCTGACCGGCACTGACGTCGTGCCGAAGGACACATCGGGCTATGGCGGCCTCGTCGAGGCGCTGCAGGTCGGCGGCAAGCAATTCGCGATGCCGATGCGCACCGACTTCTGGGTCATCTACTACAACAAGGCCCCCTTCGATAAGGCCGGCGTGCCCTATCCGACCGACGACATGACGTGGAAGCAGTACGACGAAATCGCTGCCAAGATCACCAGCGGCTTCGGTGCGGACAAGGTCTATGGCGCCCACCAGCATGTCTGGCGCTCGGTCGTCGAGCTTCCGGCCATCACCACCGGCGAGCACACCCTGATCGCCAAGGACTACTCGTTCCTCAAGCCGTGGTACGAGCGCGCTCTGGCCCTGCAGGACAATGGCTACGCCCGGACCTATGCCTCGCTGAGGACCTCGCAGACCCACTATTCGAGCGTCTGGTTCCAGGGCACAGTCGGCATGATGCCGATGGGAACCTGGTTCATCTCGACCCAGATCGCCAAGCAGAAGACCGGCGAATCGAAGGTCACCGACTGGGGCATCGCCGCTTATCCGCATCCGGAAGGGGCTCAGGGCGGCGGCACGGCCGGCACGCTGACCGGCATCTCGGTCAACGTCAATTCCAAGAACGTCGACGCGGCCGAGAAGTTCGTCGCGTTCGTGTCCGGCCCCGAAGGCGCCAAGATCTTCGCCGAGACCGGCAACTTCCCGCCGCTCAAGACCGACGAAGTGATGAAGACCATCACTTCGGCGCCGGGCTTCCCGAACGACCCGACCAGCGTCGGGGCGTTGCAGCCCAAGAAGACCTACCTCGAACTGCCGGTCGATCCCAAGGCGGCCGAGTACGAGCTGGTGCTCAACCGCGCCCATGACGACATCATGACCGAGAACGTCACGGTCGATCAGGGCATCAAGGAAATGAACGACGGCGTTGCCGCCATCAAGTAGCGAAAACTGCGGGGTCGGCCCTGCGCCGGCCCCGCATATCCGGTCCTTGTCGATTGACCCAGACACCCCTTTCAATGAATCCGCTTCGCGGCCGCGCAGACGTCCAGCGCGCGGTCGGCGCGCTGTTCGCACCCCTCCTGCCCTATTTCTCGGCCTCCGGGGCGCGCGTCCGCCTGAACGAAGCCGCGGCCCATTTCGACCGGGCGGCGGCCGACCTCGAAGGCTTCGCCCGTCCGCTGTGGGGGATCGCACCGCTCACCGCCGGCGGCGGCGATTTCGTCCATTGGCAGCTCTACCGTGAGGGCTTGAGCGCCGGCACCGATCCCGAGCATCCCGACTATTGGGGCGACATCAGCGGCATCGACCAGCGCCAGGTGGAGCTGGCGGCCATCGGCTTCGCCCTGCTGATTGCGCGGCCCTTCCTGTGGGACCCGTTGGACGACGCAGCCAAGCGGCGCGTCGCCGCTTATCTGATTTCGGGGCGCGAGCACGAATTCGTCGACAGCAACTGGAAATTCTTCCGGGTGCTGATCGACCTTGGCTTGATGAATTGCGGCGTCGCAGTCGACCCGGCAAAGCGCGAAGCCTATCTCGACGGCCTCGAACGCTTCGTGCTCGGCAATGGCTGGTATCGCGACGGGTGGATCAGGAGCGCCGACCACTACATCCCGTTCGCATTCCACTTCTACGGGCTGATCTACGCCGCCCTGGCCGGCGACGCGAAGCGTGCCGTCCGCTATCGGGAGCGTGCCGCCGAATTCGCCCGCTCGATTCGCCATTGGTACGCGCCGGACGGATCGGCGCTGCCCTTCGGCCGCAGCCTGACCTACCGCTTCGCCCATGCCGGCTTCTGGGGCGCACTCGCCTATGCCGGCGTGGAGGCGCTGCCCTGGGGCGCAGATCAAGGGCTTCTACCTGCGCAATCTGCGCTGGTGGGCCAGGCAGCCGATCTTCGACCGCGACGGTGTGCTGTCGATCGGCTACGGCTATCCCAATCTGCTGGTGAGCGAGGGCTACAACTCCGCCGGTTCGCCCTATTGGGCGATGAAGGCCTTCCTGCCGCTGGCGCTCGCCGAAGACCATCCATTCTGGACGGCCGAGGAAGAAGACGCCGAGGCGTTCGACGCACCGGTTCCCCTGCCGGAACCGGGCATGGTGGCGCAGCATCTTCCCGGCCACATCGTGGCGCTGGCTGCGGGCCAGGAACAGGGCCGCTGGCGCGGCCTGGCGGAGAAATACGGCAAGTTCGCCTATTCGACGCGCTACGGCTTCTCCATCGAGGCCAACGACCGGCACTTTGCGGACGCGGCCTGCGACGGGATGCTGGGCTTTTGCGATGACGGCCTGCATCTGCGCATGCGCGAGAGCAACGAAGCGGCGCTGATCGCCGGGGACAGGCTCTATGCCCGGTGGCGACCCTATGCCGATGTCACGGTCGAGACCTGGCTGGTGCCGGCGGGCCGCTGGCACATCAGGCTGCACGAGGTGACCACGCCGCGACAGCTAGAGGCGGTCGAGGGCGGATTTGCGATCGCCAAACCCGATTTTCACGCCTGGCAGGAAAGCGTCGCCAGTGCGCGGGCCGAGGTCAGGACGGCAGAGGACGTCAGCGTGATCGTCGGCTACGACGCGCGCGCGGCGCAGGTAACGAGCCCGTTTGCCAATACCAATGTGATGGCGGCGCGGACGCTCATCCCGCAACTGCGCGGGAAACTAGAGGTGGGGACGACCCGGCTCGCCTGCGCCGTCCTTGCCCAACCGCGATCGGCCGGTGATGCCATTCCGCCCGCCCCGGCGTGCCCCGATGTGGAAGACCTGCGCCGGCTTTTCGCGGCGCAAGGCCGCGTCGTTCCGGTTTTCGATCTGAGACCGTAGTCTGGTTCAGAATCGCGCTGCGCATGCCTCTCGCTCCCGGTCAACGGATGGATCGCCTGCGCAAGCGGTTGGGCGAACACGGGCGATGGACCGTTCGCCGGACGGCGAGGCTTGACGGGTGGACCTGCTGGAGGAACCGGCCGGCGCCGCTGACCTGCAGATTTTACCGTTCAAGGTGCGGGGCTGGAAGATTGAGCGCAATACCGCCTGAAGCGACAAGCGTTGGGCAATGCACTATGGCGCACGGTGGCGGAGCACGGTATGCAGCGACATTGACGGCCTTAGACGTGTACGGCCAACCTGAGCAGACAATTCGAAACGGCAGATAGAATGCGCGAGACCTCCGGAAGCAACGCGACACCGGCCTTCGGTACAAACGACAGGGGTCTGTCGGTGGTCAAGAAACGCGCCGCGCCGCTTCGTCGCGACGTCGTCGATGCCCTGCGCAAGGCGATCATCGACGGCCGCCTGGCACCCGGATCGCGCCTCATCGAGCGCGAGCTGATCGACATGACGGGGGTGTCGCGGACCGTGATTCGCGAGGCGCTCAGGCAGCTCGAGACCGAATCGATCGTCGAGACGATCCCCAACAAGGGCCCGATCGTCCGGCAGCTGACACAGGCCGAGGCGGAGGATCTCTACCTGATCCGCTCGGTACTGGAGGGTCTGGCGGCCCGCATGTTCGTCACCAACGCAACGCCGCAGGACCTCGTGGCGCTCAAGGATGCGCTCGACCGGACAGTGGCCGCCTACAAGAGCAACGAGCCCGAAGTCATCCTCGGCGTGAAGAACGAGTTTTACAACATCCTGTTCGCCGGCGCCGGCAGCGAGACCCTGTCGTCGATGATCTCGACCCTCTACGCCCGCATCTGGCGATGGCGCGCGCTGGGGCTGAGCCACCCAAAACGCTCACCCGGCCGCTCGAAGCAGAGCATCGCGGCGCTGCGCGAGCTTTGTCAGGCGCTGAAGACCGGCAACGGCGAGGTGGCCGAAACGATTGCGCGCCGGGAAGCCTTGAATGCCGCCGCCGAAATCGACCGGATCTTCGGCGAGACCGGCGCCGAAACCCTGTAGCGGCCGGCGTCCGACATCTGCGCGACCACCGGCTATTTTTTCGTGACGGTGCTTGCCGCGCGTCCCTCTCCCGCCTAATATTACCGTAATACGATAAGACGCTGGCTGAGGGAGGAACCGCCATCGCCGCCGCTCCGGACGTTCCGATCATCCATGGCTTCAAGCTGCTGGCGCAGCACGAGCTGGGCGGCTATGGCGGCCTTGGCGAGGGCATGGCCGTACAGATCGCCGGCGACGGGCGCCGCATCCTGTGGCTTGCCCACGAAAGCGCGCCAAAGAACTTCTCCGCCGTCGACGTGAGCGACCCGCGAGCGCCCCGGCTGGTGGTCCAGACCGACCTGCCCCAACCCCACATGCGCTCCAATTCGCTCGATGTGGTCGGCAACCTCATGGCGGTCGCTTATCAGACCAGACAAGCGGGGCAGAAGCCCGCCGGCATGGAGCTGTTCGACATCTCCGTCCCCGAGCAGCCGCGGTCGGTCGGCTTTTTCGATGCCTCGGGGCCGCATTCGCGCGGCGTCCATCAGCTCTGGTTCTGCGACGGCGAGTATGTCCACATGTCTGCCGGCGCGCACGATTTCCGTTCGCATCGTCCCGGCGACGACCAGTTCTACCGCATCGTCGATGTGCGCGACCCCGCGAAACCGGCCGAAGTCGGCCGCTGGTGGCTGCCCGGTGTTCGCGTTGGCGACAGCGAAGAACCGCCGATTCAGCACAATCCGCAAGGCGCCGGCTTTCGCGTACACAACACCAACGTCTATCCGCAGCGGCCGGATCGCGCCTATCTCGGCTACGTCGACGGTGGCGTTGTTGTCCTCGACATCGCCGACAAGAGCCGGCCGAAGGCCGTCTCACGCTGGAACAATTCACCGCCCTATCTCGGCTTCACGCACACCGTGCTGCCGCTCTTCCAGCGCGGCCTCTTGGTGGTGACCAACGAATCGATCAAGGACGCCGCGGCCGACTGGCCCAAGCTGATGTGGATCGTCGACGCGCGCTCGGAAGACAATCCGGTGCCGGTTTCCACCCTGCCCCTGCCGCCGGTCGAGGAATTCCGGCATCGCGGCGGGCGCTTCGGCGCCCACAACGTTCACGAGAACAATCCCGTGCCGACGTCGTTCCAGTCCGAGGACATCATCCTCGGCACCTTCTTCAACGGCGGCCTGAGAGCGTTCGATATCTCGAATCAGTTCCAGCCGCGCGAGATCGCCTGCTTCGTGCCGGCGGCACCGAAGGGCTCGCCCGCTGGCGCCATTCAGCTCAACGACGTGTTCGCCGACGAACGCGGCATCGCCTACGCGGTCGACCGCTTCACCGGCGGGCTCTATGTGCTCGAAATGAACTTTTAGGCGGCACGGCGAGCCGCAAGCTCCCGCAATAAGTGTCGTTGACTCCCACGATCTTCCCGTCATACCGTATTACGCACTGACAGGACACGAGAAGAATGAACGCAGGCAAAGTCAAAATCGGAATCGTCGGCCTCGGGCGCTGGGCGCGGGTTCTCACCAACGCCGCCAAGCTCTCCGACAGAATAGAGATCGTTGCCGGATTCAGCCGCTCCCAGGAGAAGCGTGACGCATTCGCGCGGGATACCGGCGTGGAGTCGGTGGCCACCCTGGAGACGCTGTTGTCCCGGAAGGACATCGAGGGCGTCATCCTCACCGTTCCCAACGAGCAGCACCTGCCGGTGGCGAGCGCAGTCGCCAGGGCCGGCAAGCACGTCTACACGGAAAAGCCGATCGCCAGCACGCTCGAAGACGGGCTGGCCATCGAGGCGCTGCAGAAAACCTACGGCGTCACGGTGACGGTCGGCCACAGCGCCCGGCTGCTCGGCGGTATTCGCGAGATGCGCCGTGCCATCGACGCCGGCGAACTGGGCCGGGTCGGTTTCATCGAGGCAAACTTCTCCAATGAGCGGGCTCTGGAACTGACCCCGCAGACCTGGCGCTGGTACAAGGACCGCGCACCCGGCGGCCCGCTGTCGCAGCTCGCCATCCACATGTTCGATGTCGTCCACTATCTCGGTGGCGAAGTTACCGAGGCGACGTCGATCGCCTCAAAACTCTCTCCCGTGGGAGCCGAAGTCGACGATCAGTCGATGACGCTGCTGAAGTTCGCCGACGGCAAGGTTGCCTATGTAGGCACGTGTTGGACCTCGCCGGGCGTCTTCGCTGTTCGCGTCTTCGGCTCCAAGGGACTGATGCATTATGAGATCGACTTCGGCACCTGGGACACGCCGGAGAAGCTGCGCGCCAGTTCGCTGCTCTACATCCAGCGCGGCAAGAACGGCTACGCCGACCGCGAGGTTCTCAAGGAGCCGGACTCGAACATGTTCCGCGCCGAGCTCGAGCTGTTTGCGGAAAGCTGCCGCTCGGGCAAGGCAAACGAACTCAGCGCCGCCAACGGCAATGCGGCCGTCGCCTGCGTCTATGCGGCGCTCAGCTCGATCGAACAGAACGGCGCCCTGGTGCCCCTCGATGAGGTCCGCAAGGCGGCGTCCTCGAAAGTCCTGGAGAGGGCCTGACATGCTGCCTTCGTTGCCCTCGCGCATCTTCGCCAACCTCACCCAGCCGGAAATCGCCGAACAGTTCCGGCGCAATCCGCTGGTTCTCATGCCGACTGGAAGCGTCGAGCAGCACGGCGCGCACCTGCCCGCCGGCACCAACTCCTTTGCGGCCGAGATGGTCGCCGCGGCCGTGGCGCAGCGCATGGACGGGCTCGTCCTGCCGAGCCCGATGGTTGGCGTCACGCCGATGCACATGCCCTATGAGGGCACGGTCACCTTCACGCCCGACACCTATATCCGCGTCATCACCGAGATCTGCGAATCTTCTGCCAAGCACGGCGCCAAGATGCTGATGATCGTCAACTGGCACGAGGGCAACATCCCCGCGCTTGCCATCGCTGCCGAGGACCTGCATCGCCGCGTCGGCATGACGGTTCTGACGGTACAGGCCTGCTACGTCGCCGAGGAGATGTACGGCAACCAGTGCAACGGCCTGACCCATGGCGGTGAAATCGAGGCGCTGGCGGTGCTCGCCTGCCGGCCGGAGCTGGTTCACCTGGACCGGATCGACCACTCCTCCGACCATGCCCGCGGCCACCACATGGACAAGCTGCGCCGCACGCGCAGCTACCAGCCGGTGCTTACCGATATCCGCGACATCGCGCCGACCGGCTGGTACGGCAGCCCGGCCGGAGCGACGGAGGATCGCGGCCTCGACATGGTCGAGGCGATCGCCGACGCGATTGCCGAGGAAGCGAGCGAATTGTTCGAGCAGCTCAATCGCGTTCTCGGCGGCACCGCGGAGGTCAAGCACCTGCGCAAGGTGACCTGATGGCAAGGGTCATCGCCCAGAAAGACGCAAGGGCAATGAACCTGCCAGGCCGGCGGGCGCTTGAGATCGTCGGCCTGGGGACCGGCTCGACCAGTTCGACCGTCCGTCTGGTGGAAATCGACCCCGACGAGCCTGGCGCGAAACGCCGCGGCCCGCATGTCCATTACGGTTTCGAGGAGTACATCCACGTGCTTGCCGGCGAAGGGGTCACGCGCACCGACGCCGGCGAATACAAGGTTACGGCCGGCGACACCGTGCTGGTTCCCGCCGGCGAACGCCACGCGACCTACAATACGGCCGCGAGCGTTCTTCGGCTTCTGTGCTTCTTCCCGATCAACGACATCCGTCCGGGAACCGAAGAATTCGTGTCGTGGGATTCGAACGGGCTGGTTGGCTGATGTCGGACGTCCTCTGCCTTCGCCCAGAAGCCGATTTTACCCGCGTCGGGGTCGCGCCACCTGAGCGCCTGAAGATCGCCTATATGGCGCCGAGCGACGCAGCCATGCCGGCCGCACTGAAAGCGGCGCGGGCGCTGGTCATCCCCGCCGTCGGCGCCAAGCTTGCGCTCGACCTGTTTTCCGACAGTGCGATCCGCCTCGTGCAGGTGACCGGCGCCGGCGTCGACCGCGTCGATACCGGCGGCCTGAAGCAGCTCGGCATCCCGGTCGCCAATGTGCCCGGCGGCAGCAACGATGCGCTGGCGGAATACGCCGTGTCGTGCGCAGCCGTCCTTCTCAGGCGCTTGACGCAGTCCACCGCCGCCATCCGCAGCGGCGATTACGCGGCATTTCGCAGCCGCATGCTCGGCGAAGGCGTCAACGGCCTCGAAGGGCTGCTGGTCGGCATCGTCGGCATCGGCGTCATCGGGCGTGCGGTTGCCCAGCGGTTCAAACAGGCCGGCGCCCGGATTGCGTTCTACGATCCGGCGCCCGCCAGTGCGTCCGCCGCAGCGGCGCTCGGCGCCGAGGCGCTCGGCCTCGAGGACCTGCTTCAGCGCGCCGACGTCGTGTCGCTGCACGTGCCTTTGCTGCCGGCGACAACCGATCTCATCAATACCGAGCGGCTAGCGCTCATGAAGCCCGGCGCGGTACTCATTCAGGCGTCGCGCGGCGGCATCGTCAACGAAACCGCGCTGGCCGCGGCGCTGGAATCGAGCCATCTGGGCGGCGCTGCCGTCGACGTCTATTCCAGCGAGCCGCCGGCGGCAGACAATCCGCTGCTGGCGCTTTCCGCCGCGGCCGCCGAGCGCACCATCCTGACGCCCCATATTGCCGGCGTGACCCGGCAGTCCTGGGCCTATCTGTTTCGCACCGCGTGGCAGAACGTGACGCGGGTGCTGATCGACAACGAACCGCCGGAGCACGTGGTGCAATGACGGCGGCCCGAAAGGATTATGCCGGCAAGGTTGCACGGTGAACGGCGCCGCGCGCGCCCAATAAGAAACCGTCTGGGAGGACGAAAAGCGTGAGTGTGACGGGAACCAAGCCGCTGGACGCGACGCCTGATCCGTCGGCGCCGCAGGGGCGCCAATCGAAGGTCGTCGCCAAGCATGTCTCGAAGTGGTACGGCGAGCTCGAAGTCCTGCACGACGTCAGCCTCGATATCTACGAGCGCGAGTTCGTGTGCCTGCTGGGCCCGAGCGGCTGCGGCAAGACCACACTCTTGCGCATCCTCGACGGGCTCATTCTCGCCGACGAAGGCGCTATCGAACTCGACGGCAAAGAGATCACCGGACCGCCGAAGCAGGCGGCCATGGTGTTCCAGCAGTTCGGCCTCTTCCCGTGGAAGACGGTCAGCCAGAACGTCGCCTTCCCCATGGTCATCGCCCGCACGCCGCAGGCGCAGATCGACGAGAAGGTGAAGTGGGCGGTCGAGCTGGTCGGCCTGAAGGGATTCGAGGGAGCGTTCCCCGACAATCTCTCGGGCGGCATGCGCCAGCGCGTCGGCATCGCCCGGGCGCTGGCCTACGGCCCCGACGTGCTGATGATGGACGAGCCCTTCGCTTCGGTCGACGCCTATACGCGCGAACTTTTGCAGGGCGAGCTGCTGTCGATCTGGGAACGCTTCCGGCAGACCGTCGTGTTCGTCACCCACTCGATCGACGAAGCCATCACGCTCGCCGACAGGATCGTGGTCATGAAGACCCGGCCCGGCGAAGTCTACAGCGTCTTCGACGTGCCGATCGACCGACCCCGCACCATCGTGACTGTCCGCCAGCACCCGGCCTACGAGCCCCTGCGCGAGCGCATCTGGGCGGACATGCTCGCCGGAAGCGGGAGGACCGCGTCATGAACGCCATGGACACGAGCGCGCAGGCTCCCCACACACGCGCCGCCGTGCGCGAGCGCGTCAAGCATCGCCGCCGGCAGAGCGAACAGAAGAAGCGCAATCGTCTGCTGCTAATCCGCGTGCTGTCCTTCGTCGTGGTGCTCGGTGCCTGGCAGATCTACGGCCTCAACTCGCTGGAGATCATCTTCACGCCGTTCACGACGGTGATCGCGCACCTTTACCTGATGCTCGTCGGCGGGCCGCTTCTCGATGCCCTGAAATACAGCGTGTCGATGTTCCTCGGCGGCCTGGTGATCGGCAGCGCCATCGGCATCCTGGTTGGCGTCGCCATGGGGCGCTTCGCCAGTTTCGACGCCGCGGTGGGCATGTACATCTATGCGATCTACGCGACGCCGCTGGTAGCGCTGATCCCGCTCATCTCGCTGTGGTTCGGCTTCGGCATCGAGGCCCAGCTCATCATCATCTCGATGTTCGTCTTCTTCCCCACGACCATCGCGGTCTACAACGGCGTTCGCAACGTCGATTCCTCGCTGATCGAGGTCGCCCGTTCCTTCCGCGCCAGTGAAATGGAGATGTGGCGGCACGTCATTATTCCGAGCGTCGTCCCCTACATTGTGACCGGCCTCTCTCAGGGCGTCGCCATGGGTCTGGTCGGGATGTTCATCTCCGAAATCTACACAGCGCTGTCCGGCATGGGCGAGCTGCTGGCCTTTTCCGCCAACTCCTACAAGACGGCCGACATGCTGGCCGTTCTGCTGACGGTGATGATCCTCGGCGTCTTCTTCCGCACGGTCATCGAGCTGGTCAGGAAACGCCTCGCCCCCTGGGCCAACAAGGATACGGGCCGCTGAATACGGCGCGCCCGATAAGTGCATTCGAATCGGAGGAAACGGGACGGAATGGGTCCGATCCCGCGCACATAAAGGGAGGGAAGCACATGAACGGTACTGGATGGTTCAAGAGCAAGCCGCTGGCCTTGGCCGCTGGCCTCGTGGCCTCGGGTCTTCTGGCCGGCATGGCCAGCGCCCAGGCGGCAGACGACTGGTCCAAGGTGACCGATTCCACGCCCTGGGGGGATATCGGCGCCACGGTGGCGGTGACGCCACCCAAGGCGGTGTTTCTGGTCCCCTTCATCGCGCAAGCCGAAGGCTTCTTTGACAAGGAGCACCTGCACGTCAACCTGGTCGCCGAGGGCAGCGGCGTTCCGGCCTTCCTGAGCACCGTGGCCGGCTCGACCAAGTTCTCCTTCACCTCGGCCACCGATCCGATCATCGCCGCCTCGCACGGACAGGCTGCGCACGTGATCTGGTCCTACGGCCTCAAGCTCGACACGGTGTGCATCGGCGACGGCATTCAGTCGGCCAAGGAACTGGTCGGCAAGAATGTCGGCGTGACCGATACCGGCGGCTTCGCCCAGACGTTGCTCCAGGCCTGCCTCAGCGCCGACAAGGTGAACATCAAGGATGTCCACCAGATCAACATGCAGCGCTCGGGCTTCGTCCCGGCCATGGTCAGCGGCCGCATCTCCGCCGCCGTCTTCCATGCCGACGGCGCCTATACGGTGCTGAAGAAGGCCCCGGGTGCCAAAGTGCTGGCCTATGAGTGGGATACGCTGCCTGAGTGGTGGTACGGCGCGCTGGCCGCCAACGACGCCTATGCCAAGGCGAATGCCGGCGAGGTCAAGCGCTTCGTGCGTGCGCTGGTGCTCGCCAGCCGTTGGATGTACGACCCGGCCAACAAGGCCAAGGTCATCGCCGACGGCGCCAAGGCCAGCGGCGAGGATCCCGCGGCCATCGAATACGCCTACAACCTGTTGATCAAGGGCAAGGTCTGGCCGCTCAATCAGGGCCTGCCGAGCAAGCAGTCCTATGAGTTCACCGCCGGCAAGCTGAAGACATTTGGCCAGATCGACAATGTCCCGGCCTACGAGAAGACCATCGACGCTTCCTACGTCGATGCCGTCCTGCAGAACGTCGGGAAAGTCGACCCGGCGAAATACTGACCACTGTCAGTCACCGTTTGGGCGCCGCCATGGCGGCGCCCAGACCGGCGGCGGCGGCCCCGCCATCCGTTGATTGGTGCCGTTTTTCAAAGGAGTGCAAATGGCAACGCCCCAGCTTCTGGTTCACGACCACAAGGACAATGTTGGCGTGGTGGTGGTCGAGGGACTGACTGCCGGCACCGACATGCTGTGCGTCGTCACTGCCGACAACTCGTCGTTCAATCTGACCGTCAATGCCGATGTGCCGATCGGCCACAAGGTGGCGCTCAAGGATCTCAAGGTCGGCGACACCGCCATCAAGTATGGCGAGGACATCGGCAAGATCGTCCAGGACGTGAAGAAGGGCGGCTACGTCCATATCCACAATCTCAAGACCAAGCGCTGGTAAGGAGACGTCGATGAGCACTTACGGCAATCTCAAGATCAGCGCCTATCGCCGCGAAAACGGCCGCGTCGGCGTGCGCAACCACGTTGTCATCCTGCCGCTTGACGACATCTCCAACGCCGCCTGCGAGGCGGTGGCCAACAACATCAAGGGCACGCTGGCCATCCCCCACGCCTATGGACGCCTGCAGTTCGGCGAGGACCTCGATCTGTTCTTCCGCACCATCATCGGCACCGGCGCCAACCCGAACGTCGCCGCCGTCGTGGTCATCGGCATCGAGCCGGAATGGACGAAGGTCATCGTCGACGGCATCGCCAAGACCGGAAAGCCGGTCGCCGGCTTCTCGATCGAGCAGAGGGGCGACCTTGACACGATCGCGGTCGCTGCGCGCAAGGCCAAGGAATTCGTCCAGTGGGCGAGCGAGCTGCAGCGCGAGGAATGCGACCTGTCGGAGCTGTGGATCTCGACCAAATGCGGCGAGAGCGACACCACCACCGGCCTCGGCTCGTGCCCGACAGTGGGCAACATGTACGACAAGCTCATTCCCGAGGGCATCTACGGCGTCTTCGGTGAGACGTCCGAGATCACCGGCGGCGAGCACATCTGCAAGGCGCGGGCGGCGACGCCCGAGGTCGGCGAGAAGTTCATGAAGATCTTCCAGGCCTATCAGGACGAGGTGATCGAGCCGTACAAGACCTCCGACCTCTCCGACAGCCAGCCGACCAAGGGCAACATTCTCGGCGGGCTCACCACTATCGAGGAGAAGGCGCTCGGCAACCTCGAGAAGATCGGCCGCACCTGCCGTTATATCGACGCAATGGAGCCAGCCGAGACGCCGGAGAAGGGTCCGGGCCTCTACTACATGGACACCTCCTCGGCGGCGGCTGAATGCGTCACCCTGATGGCGGCGGCAGGTTATGTCATCCACACCTTCCCCACCGGCCAGGGCAACATCATCGGCAATCCGATCCTGCCGGTCATCAAGATCAGCGCCAATCCGCGCACGGTGCGCACCATGTCGGAGCACATCGACGTCGACGTAACCGGGATTCTGCGCCGCGACATGACCATTGATCAGGCCGGCGACGCGCTGATCGAGATGATCGTCAGGACCGCCAACGGCCGCAACACCGCCGCGGAAGCGCTCGGCCACCGCGAATTCGTGCTGACCAAGCTCTATCGCAGTGCCTGACCCAGGGGGGGAAGTTCCTCCGGACCCGCTCTTGCGGGTCACCATCGCGGAGGAACGCATGCGGGGGAGCGGGCCGATCGTTCGGCTCGCTCCCCCGCACCTGATCCGTCGGCGTAGTATGCCGCTCCAAATTCTGCGCTCATGAAAGAAAGCTTTGCGATGAGCACCATTTTTGCCCCGCCCCCGGCGGTGACCCTGCCGATCCGCGGCTCCGATTCGTCCTTTCCGGTTCATCGCATCTATTGCGTCGGCCGGAACTATGCCGCGCATGCGGTCGAGATGGGCCACGACCCGGACAGGGACCCGCCGTTCTTCTTCCAGAAAAACCCCGACAACCTGGTCACTTCGGGCAAGTTTCCCTACCCGGTGGCGACCAGCGACGTCCATCACGAGATCGAGCTCGTGGTTGCCCTCGGCAAAGGCGGCCAGGACATCGCGCCCGACGCCGCGCTGGACTGCGTCTTCGGCTACGCCGTCGGCCTCGACATGACCCGTCGCGACCTGCAGCAGAAGGCCAAGGACATGGGCCGGCCGTGGGAGATCGGCAAGGCCTTCGAGGCCTCTGCTCCGTGTTCGGAACTGGTGCCGGCACGTGCCATCGGCCACCCGTCGGCGGGCGCCATCTGGCTCGACGTCAACGGCGACAGGCGCCAGACCGGCGACCTCAACCAGATGATCTGGAAGGTGCCGGAGATCATCAGCACCCTGTCCGGCCTGTTCACGCTGGTGCCCGGCGACCTGATCTTCTCGGGAACGCCCTCAGGCGTGGCCGCCGTCAGTCGCGGCGACCGCCTCAGCGGTCATATCGACACGGTCGGCGCGCTCGAGGTCACGGTGGTCTGAACCGAGCCGGCCGGGCTCCCCTGCCCGGTCACACGGCGGCGGCCAGTCCGCCGCCAGCCACGCGGACAATCCGGTGGGTCGATCCGGCGGCATGGTCGAGGACCAGTCCGGCGCCGCCGCAGGTCACACGCGTCGTTCCCGCCCGCTGCGCGCTCAGCGTGGCTTCAACGAGTTCGCCGTCGGCCCAGGCCATCGCCAGTTCGAGACCGCCGCGCGCCCTGACGCCGCTCACCTGGCCGGTCGGCCAGCCGCGCGGCAGGGCCGGCAGCAGGCGCAGGCGCCCGGTGCGCGACTGGACCAGCATCTCGATGATACCGGCCGCACCGCCGAAATTGCCGTCAATCTGGAACGGCGGATGGGCGTCGAACATATTGGGATAGGTCCGCTCGCGGCTGAGCAGCAGGGTCACCACGTCATGGGCGTGGTCGCCGTCGCCAAGCCGCGCCCACAGATTGATGCGCCAGCCGATGCCCCAGCCGGTGGCGTTGTCGCCGCGGATTTCCAGCGAGCGCCGCGCTGCGGCGGCAAGCTCTGGCGTTTCCTCGCCGTCTATCTGGAAGCTCGGATAGAGCCCGTAGAGATGCGAGACGTGGCGGTGGTCGATTTCAGGCGCCTCCATATCCCAGTCCTCCAGCCACTCCTGAAGCTGGCCGGCCTTGCCGATCTTGTGCGGCGGCAGCCGGTCGCGCGCCGCCACGACCAGCGCTCTGAAATCGGCGTCGCGATCGAGCATGGTCGAGGCTTCGGCAACCGCGGAGAAGAGATCGCGGAGGATCTGGTTGTCCATGGTCGGGCCGGCGCAGACGGCGGCGCTATGGGGATGGACGTTCTCCGGCGACAGCGACGGATTGGTGACCAGATATCCGGTGCCGGGCATCCGCACGAGGACATCGAGGAAGAATTCCGCCGCGCCCTTGAGCAATGGATAGACGCGCGCGACCAGCACGCGGTCGCCCGAGAAGGCGATGTGATCCCAGAGCTGGGCGCACAGCCACGCACCGCCCGTCGGCCACAGACCCCATTTAGCGCCGTCGACCGGCCCGGTCACACGCCACAGATCGGTATTGTGATGCAGCACCCAGCCGCCCGCGCCGTAATGGGCGCGCGCCATGCGGGCGCCGGTCTCGGCGACCTCCTCGGTCAGCCGGATCAGCGGCTCGAAGCACTCGGCCAGGTTGGCCGGGTCGGGCAGCCAGTAGTTCATCTCGACGTTGATGTTGGCGGTGTACTTGCTGCCCCAGGGCGGCGACGTCTCCTTGTTCCAGATGCCCTGCAGGTTGGCGGCCTCGGTGCCCGGCCGCGACGCGCTGATCATCAGGTAGCGCGCATACTGGACATAGAGTGCGGCAAGCGCCGGATCGGGCGCCGACGGATTCAGCGCGATACGCTCGTCGGTCGGCAGTGCCGCCGCCGGCGTGGTGCCGAGATCGATGGTCATGCGGCGATAGAGCAGCTGGTGCTCGACCTCGTGCGCAACCTGCATCGCCTCGAACGATTTTGCCGCGGCGGCATCGAGACGGGCCTGCACGCTGGCGACCGGGTCGCCGCCGACATCGTCGCAACGCCTGAAACTGGTGGCGGCAGCGACAAGCACGACCAGGGAATCGGCATCGACAACCCTGAGCCCGTCGGCCTGCGCCTCAAGGCTGCCGCCCTTGTTGACGACCTTGGCGTGGACGGCGAAACGGAGCGCCGAGGCGATACCGTATTCGGCCTTGCTGGTGCCGGTGAAGGCAAGCGTATCGGGCGCGGCGAGCCCGGCCACGCCGGGCTGTTCGCTGGTCAGCCGGAGCCTCGCCGAAAGCGCACCGCGGACATTCGCCGTCACGCGCAGGACGAGAACCCGATCGACCGGCGAGACGAAGGCCTCGCGCAAGAAGCGGATGCCGCCAGCAATATAGGAGACCGTCGCCCGCGCGCGGTCGAGGTCGAGTTCACGGCGATAGTCCGCCGCATCCTCATGGGCGAAATCCAGCCACAGGTTTCCCGCCGGCTGATAGGACATCTGCTTGATCGGGCGCGCCATCAGATGGCGTTCGGCAAGCGCTTCGGCTTCGGCAAAGCGGCCGGCGAAGATCAGCTGCCGCACCTCCGCCAGATGCGGCAGGGCCTCCGGGTTGATCGGCTCGTAGGGCCCGCCCGACCACAGGGTCTCCTCGTTGATCTGCAGCTCTTCGCGGGCGATGCCGCCGAACAGCATCGCACCGAGACGGCCATTGCCGAGCGGCAGCGCCTCGGTCCACTCGAGTGCCGGCTGCGTGTACCAGAGACGGTGTTCGGTGGCGTTCACGCCGCCGCGCGCCGACGCGCCCCCGAAGATTCAAACAGCAGCGCCCGCCCCTTCGGAGCGCCGATGCGGACATTGACGCCCGGCCTGATGTGCAGCCCGTCGCGTGCCTCCACGATCAGCGACTCGCCGGACGTCGTCGTACCGTAGAGGTAACGCGTGCCGCCGAGGTTCTCGACCACGTCGACGTGGAAATCGAAAGTCAGATCGGCCGGTTCCTCGACAACGAAGTGCTCCGGCCTGAGGCCGACCAGCAGGTCCGTCGTATCGGCAAGCCCCGGCGTAGAGAGGCCGCCGCCCGCCGCCAGCGTTGCCGCGCCGCCGGTCAACTTCGCCTTGAGGAAGTTCATCCGCGGCGAGCCGATGAAGCCGGCGACGAAGAGATTGTCCGGGTCTTCGTAGAGTTGCTGCGGCTCGCCCACCTGCTCGATCTTGCCGGCACGCATGACCACGATCTGGTCGGCAAGCGTCATTGCCTCCGTCTGGTCGTGGGTGACGTAGATCATGGTTGCGCCGATCTGCTGGTGAAGCTTGGCGATCTCGACGCGCATGGAAACCCTGAGCTCGGCGTCGAGGTTCGACAAGGGCTCGTCGAATAGGAACACTTCCGGGTCGCGCACGATGGCCCGGCCGATGGCGACGCGCTGGCGCTGGCCGCCGGAGAGCTGGGCGGGCTTGCGCTTCAGAAGCTCTTCCACCTGAAGCGCGCGGGCCGCGCCGGCTACGCGCTCGGCGATCTCGGCACGGCCGACACGCGCCATGCGCAGCGAGAAGCTGATGTTCTGCTCGACGGTCATATGCGGATAGAGGGCGTAGTTCTGGAACACCATCGCCACGCCGCGTTCGATCGGATCGGCCTTGTTGACGTTGCGTCCGCCGATCTCGATGTCGCCGCCGGTCAGCTCCTCGAGCCCGGCGATAAGGCGCAGCAGGGTCGACTTGCCGCAGCCGGAAGGACCGACGAACACCGTGAAGGCGCCATCGCGAATGTTGAGGTTCAGACCTTCGATCACGTGGACCGCGCCGAACGACTTGCTCACCTCCTTGAGGTCGACCTGTGCCATCGCACCTTACCTTGCCGCCGAGCCGACGGCTTCGAGACGCCGCAGCCGCCGCGTCGAGCCGCGCAGGATGATGTCGCAATCGATCGTCACGGTGTGCCGGCCCATGACCGCCGGCCTGGCGAAGCGGCCGGCGAGCAGCGTGGTGATCGCATCGGCGATCTTGCCGACCGGCTGGTCGACTGCCGTGATCCCGGCTTCGTGTATCGCGAAGGCCGGAACGTCGTCGAAGCTGATCAGGGAGATGTCACGCGGCGTGCGCAGGCCATGCTCACGCATCCAGGCCAGCATGCCGAGCGTCATGTTGTAGTTGGCGCTGAAGACCGCCGTCGGCGGACGCTCCAGGGAGAAGAATTCGCGCGCGGCGAAATAGCCGTTGGTCTCGTCCCAATGCCCGTCGATGACCAGTTGCGGAACGATCGGCAGGTCGTGGGCGGCCAGCGCGTCGCGGTAGCCGGCGTAGCGCAATGCGCCGGCCGAATTGTGCAGACTGCCGGTGATCGTGGCGATGCGCTCGTGGCCGAGTTCGATCAGGTGATCGACGGCGCGCGCGCTCGCCTTGCGGTTCTCGACAAAGACGCGATCGGCGGGAATGCCTTCTACGTCGTTGTCATAGAAGACCAGGTTGAGGCCGCTATTGGCATAGCGCACCAGCTGCTCGTGCGGCACGCCGCTGCCGTCCATCACCACCGCATCGACGCGGTGCGAGGCGAAGAACTCCAGACCTTCGACGATCGAGCGCGGATCCTGATCGTGAGAATAGGAAACCACCGCCCGCCCGGTGCGTCGGATACGGCGACTGAGCTGTTCCAGCAGGCCGGCGTGGAACTCGCTCAGCGACGGCACCATCAGGCCCACCATGTGGGAGACGTCCGTCTTCATCGCCGTGGCGACGGCGTTGCGCCGGTAGCCGAGTTCTGCAATCGCGCGCTCGATGCGGTCGCGATTGCCGGTGCGGATGGCGTGGCCGTTCATGTAGCGCGACACGGTTCCGACGGCGACACCGGCGGTTTCTGCCACATCGACGACGGTGGCCTGACGCCGCGTGCTCGGTGCAGCGTTGGCCGTTGCGCCTTTCGCTTCCGTGCGCGCCGAATTTGGCCGCGCCCCGCGTTTGTTCATGCCGTGCCCTCGAAGACGATGACCGCGTGAATATGAAGGCTCGGCAAAGTGATGGTGAACCGCCCGCCCGGCTCCTGTTTCCAGGCAATGTCCTCGCCCGTCAAGGCGTCGAATACGCGCGTCGGCGCAGCCGGCAGCTTGACGCTGGCATCTACCGCCGCCAGCACCGGGATATCTTCGATCATCTCCATGACGCGGGAGGAGCCGTCGTCGAGCGGGATGCTTTTGCCGCGCACCTGCGGCGCGCCGTAGAGCAGGTGCAGAATGTGCCGGCGGTCGTCCGCCTGGAGGTTCAGAGCGACCCTTCCAGACGACGGGAGGGAGGTGACGACCGCCGGATCCGGCATGAGCCGGTTGATCAGGCCGCGGACGATGTACTTGTAGAGTGGCTGCCCGACGGCGTGATAGAGCCGGAACACCGGGAAGGCGACGTAGCCGATGCCGTTGTGTTCCGTCACGGCGGCGCCGAGCGGCGCCGCATCCGGGTCGTCCGGTGTGTTCTGGTGCGAGCAGAAGTGGTTGTAGGTGCGGTTGAAGTAGGACGGGATCAACTGGCCGAAGACCGTTGCCCCCTGCACCTCGATCGGATCGGCCGTCTCGTAGACCACGAAGGGCGTGGCGGTCATGCCGGGATCCAGGTCGGGGCTTGCCGCCATGAAGACCGGACGGAAGGGAACCGGCTCCGGCTGGCGGCTGATGCCGGCATCGAGAGCGAAGGCGCCGCTGGAATCGAGTCCCGAATGCCATGAGGCGATGATCTTGCCGCCGCCGGCCACATAGGCCTTGAGCCGCCCGGCGAGTTCGCCTTCCACCGGCACGTCGTCGGGCAGGATGAGCAGCCGGTAATCCTCGAAGCGAGCGGTGCTGTCGACGACATCGAACAGGTATTTCAGCTCGAGCAGCATCTGCACCGCGCCGTCGTCGCTGAGATTGTTGCGCCCGCCGACGGGATGGAAGTGCTCGGCGGCAAGCACGGCGATCTCCGATACCTGCC
Source organism: uncultured Alphaproteobacteria bacterium (assembly GCA_963750065.1). Classification (GTDB taxonomy): domain Bacteria; phylum Pseudomonadota; class Alphaproteobacteria; order Rhizobiales; family Kaistiaceae; genus CAVSRC01. The sequence goes on along the minus strand of CAVVPK010000029.1, from coordinate 124,604 downwards.
TGGCGCCGTTGAGATAGGGCTCGAGCTTTTCGACCCGCTCATAGGCCGGCGCGATCGAGGCATAGGTGTCGCGGTTGATAGCGCCGTTGGGGTGGAGCTGGTCGCCGACCAGGCATTTCGATCCGAGCGCGACCATCTGCCCGCACTCGTAAATAAGCGCCTGCGGGCTCTTGAAGCCGCCGAACTCACCCCAGCTCAGGTGGAACTTGCCGGTGTGGCTGACAAAGTCAAAGCCGAGGAAGGCGGCGTAGCGGGCGGCCGACGGGAAATGGTCGTAGCCCCAGCCGCCGGTCGGCAGGCTCTCCAGTTCGAGATGGGTGTAGTCGTCGAAGCGCTGCGGCCCCTGCTTATGGATGTGGCCGCAATTGTAGAAGATGCGGACGCCGGGGAACTCCTTCCGCAGCGCGCTCGTCGTCTCGGCCCGGAACTGCTCGTTGACCGCTTCGTCATTGGCGAGCCGGTCGGCCGGATTCTCCGGGTCGAGGCCGCTGGCCTCCATGCGGGCGATGCAGACGGGGCAGACGCAATCGGGCGTCAGCACGATGTCGAAGAAGAGCCCGGGCGGATTGTAGCGCCGCATGACCTCGCGCGCCTGATCGAGCACATAGCGGCGATAGGGTTCGTGGTTAAGGCAGATCGTGTGCCAGCCGGGGCTGAGATTCTTGCCCGCCGACGTATCGCCAGGCAACGCGTGCTGGTACTTGTTGGTGGCGCTCATCACCCGCCATTCGGGATGCTCGCGCGCGGAAAGTTCATCCCACTGCACTGTGATGTAGACCGGCGCCTCGATATCGGCCCCCTTCAGCGCACTCAGCATGTCGCCGAGAAGATCGGGGCGCACGAGATGCGGGTGCGCCTGGCCGACCTCGGTCGGGTAATACGACCAGCCATGATGGCACTTGGCGAAGAGCGTGATCGAATCGACCTTTGCCGCCTTGAGGGTGGCGACGAAATCGTCCGGGTCGAACGCCGATCCGATGCCGCCGATATGCTCCGAGGTATGAAAGTCGAGGTGGATCTGACGATAACGAAGGGGCTTCGTCTGCAAATTATCCATGTCTATTCCTTGTTGCCGCCGCGGGTCATGGCGCCCGTCGCGAATTGTCGTTGAAAGATGAGAAAGACGATCAGCGGAACGATGGTCGTGACGATCGCCGCCACGGCGCGCCGGTCCCAGTTCATGTCGTAGGTGCCCGAGATCTGGGCGAAGATCACCGGCAGCGGCACGCCGTGCCGCAGGAACAGCAAGGGGATCAGCAGCGAGTTCCAGCAGAACAGGAACTGCAGGATGCCGACCGTGAAGATGGACGCCAGCGAGTTGGGCAGGACCACCCGGAAGAAGGTGCTCAACGGGCCACAGCCATCGATGCGCGCCGCCTCGATCAGTTCCTTGGGGAAATCCTCGAGGAAGTTCTTCACCAGGAAGATCGACCAGGCGAAGCTCAGACCGACATAGGGGATGAGCACCGAGGCGATGTTGTCGATCAGACCCATCTGCCGCCACAGCGTGAACAGCGGGATCACCACCACCTGCTGCGGCAGAACGAAGGCATTGATGATGATGACCAGCAGCGTGCGGCGGAACGGAAATCTGAGAAACTGGAAGGCGTAGGCAGCCGCCGGCGTGAACAGCATCGAGCCGATGGTGGCAATGCCGGCAAGCTGAACCGTGACCCAGAAGGAATTGGCGAGCGGATAGCGGTTCCACACGTCCCGCCAGGCTTCGAGCGTGAACTGGATGTGGTCGAGCCGCCACCAGCCGAGGATGGTGTCAGACTGGGGACGGATCGAAGTGACCACGATGCCGAGCAGCGGGGCAGCCCAGATGATCGAGATCACCGTGACCAGGATCGGTATCCAGCGTGGAGGCTTGCCGATCATCGTATGCTCTTCGTGCGTTGGATGATGGCGGGAATGGAGACGACCAGCACCGCGATCAGCAGCACCACGGTCGCCGCGGCGCCATAGCCGAGCTTGAACTGGGTGAAGCTCTCACGGAACATGAAAAAGCCGATCGTCTCGGTCGATCGCACCGGGCCGCCGCCGGTCAGAACGTAGATCGTGTCGAAGGCGCGCAGACTGCCGAGCAGATTGATGAACACCGCGACGCGCACGCCGGGCATCGACAGCGGCGCGATGATGTAGCGCATGATGCCGATCGGCCGGGCGCCGTCGATATAGGCGGCCTCGAGAACCGACTTCGGCACCGCCTGGGTGGCGGCGAAGATGAGGATCAACGGCAGACCGGTCTGCGACCAAGAATAGGCGACGATGAGGCACCAGATGGCGGTCTGCGAGTCGCCCAGCCAGGGATGGGCAAGCTCGCCGAGGCCGACCAGGTGCAGGATCGCATTGAGCAGGCCGCCGGCGTCGGGCCGGTAGATGCCCAGCCAGATGAAGCCGGTCACCGCCTCGGACACGCCGAAGGCGGAGAAGACCAGGACGCGCGGAATGAGCGTCTCCTTGGGCGCCATCGCGCAGAGCAGCGCGATGATCCAACCCGCGGTAACCGAAAACAGAGTCGTGAATCCCGTCCACAGCAGCGTCGTCATCGCCGCCTGGCGGAAGTTGGCGTCGTTGTAGAGCCCGATGAAATTCTTGATGCCGGCGAACTTCGGCGGATAGAGGCCCCGGATGTCGTAGAAGCTCAGCCGGATCGTATCGATGAGCGGGTAGATCACGGCAAAGGCGAACAGGACGAGCACCGGAGCCAGCAGCAGATAAGCTGCGGGAACGTCGCGGATGTGCCACCGACGGACGGCGACCAGCTTGCGCCGGCCGCCGACTGCAGTTTCCACCCGTCCCTGCGAGGGGGCGAGGTCGCTCATGACGTCTTCTTAGTCGAACGTCTTTGCCTTGGCTTCAATGGCGGCGGCAACGGCATCGATGTTGGCGTCGCTCGGATCCTGAAGAAACTTCTGCATCTGGACCCGGTATTCGTCGACCAGATCGCCGGGCAGAAGATCGCCGAGCACGAACTGGACCTTGGCTTTGGAGACCGCGGCCACCGCGGCGGCCTGTACCGGGCCGTAGAGCGAGGTGTCGACCTTGTTGACCGGCGAGGCGAGACCGTGGCTGGCGACGATGTCGGCAGCTTCCTTGGTCGACAGCCAGGCAAGGAACGCATCGGCCGCCGCCGGATTGTTGGCGTTGGTGAACTCCGAGAATTCCTTGCTGTCGACGCTGGACACGTCGTCATGGCCGGCGCCCATGGCCGGGAACTGCGTGATGTTGTAGTCGACGCCCTGCTTCAGGTTGTAGACCGCCTGGGCGCGGTCGTTCACCCACATGCCGATCATCTCGTAGCCGTAGTTGCCGGCCTGGAAGACGCCGTCGGCCGCGTTGTCCCAGTCCATGGCCAGCATCTGCTCGGCAGAGCCGCAGCAGCCTGCCTTGAGCAGCTCGGCCCACTTCTTGAGTGCGTTCTTCACCGACGGATCGGTCCACGGAATCTTATGCGCGGCCAGCTTCGCCGCCATGTCGACGCCGTTCAGATGCTCGTAGATCGACTCGAACCACTCGGTATGCGCCCACACCTTGGCGCCAACGGCCATTGGCGTCACGCCGACCTTTTTCAGCTTGTCGAAGTTGGCGACGAACTCATCCCAGGTCTTGGGCTGGGTCTCGATGCCGGCCTTCTTCATCGTGGCGGTCTTGTAGAACATCGCGCTGCGGTCACCGAAGGTATAGGTGACGCCATAGACCTTGCCGTCGGTCGAGCCGAGGTCCTTCCAGGTGTCGGACAGGTTGTCGCCGATCTTGGCCTGGTCCCACAGCGGCCCGAGGTCCTTTAGCATGCCGGCATCGGCCAGTTCCTTGCGGAAGGCCGGCCAGGTGTTGACGAAGATGTCGGCCTTCTCGCCGCTCTGCAGGGCGGCACGGATGGCGCCGCGTTGGTCGCCCTGGACCGTCAGGTCGGTGCGCTTGAAGTGAACGCCGGGGTTCGCCTTTTCAAAGGCGGCTCCCAACGCCTTGATCATGTCAAGTTCCGACCCGGTCGCCCAGTTGAGCAGCACGAGGTCGCCCGAGACCTCCCCTGCGGCCCAGCCCGGCGCCGCAAAGGCAAGCATTGCGGCCATACTGGCGCCGGCAATCAATGCCCGCCGACCAATTCCGGGCGTGGTTTTATTGAGTTTTTTCATGGACTTCCTCCCCAGTACGGCGGCCTTTCGCGGCCGTCGTTTCATTTTAATTGATACGTTATCAACTAACTTAGTGCGATTTTGGACGGCGATGCAAGAGCGCCGACGCCGACCCGATGGATCGCGCCGGCACCGACATTGGCCGCGTCCAAGGGGCGTCGCAGCGTGGCCCGAAGGTGTGGCCGCACGCACCACAGCGGTACCGAAGGGATGATCCTCACCTTGCACGCCGTGACGGCGGAGGCGGTATTGATCGCGTCAATCGACCACACAACCGGCGCCTGAATGAAGCTGACATGCAGATCGCGCCAGCGGTGGCCACGCCCCTGACGCTTCGCCCATCCGGTCTGCCGAAGACGCCGCATTGGCGCGAAGCGCAGTGCGGCCGTGGATGCTTTCAGGAATCCCGGATGGCGCATCCGTTGATGCCGCCCCCGATGACGAAGACGTCATATGGCGACATGCAAGGCCCCTCCCCCGGCATTCCGCGTCGCGGCGTCGCTCGCCGCCGTGCGCAAGCCAAAGGACGGTTCTTCTGAATTTATTCTGAATGCCAAACGAAAATGTTGCGTCGCTGAAGTCTCACGGCAGCTGCGCCGTTTCGACGAGCCTGACGTCCGACTCGACGCATATCTGGCGGATCGCATCGCTGCCGCAGCGATCGGTTATGAAGGTGTCGACCTGCGAAAGATGGCCGATCCTGACCGGAGCCGTGCGTTCGAACTTGGTCGAATCGGCGACCAGAATGACATGGCGTGCGTTTGCCAGGATCGCGTGCGCCACTTTCACTTCGCGGAAATCGAAGTCCAGCAAGGCACCATCGTGATCGATCGCCGAGGTTCCGATCACGGCGAAATCGACCTTGAACTGCTTGATGAAATCGACCGCGGCTTCGCCGACAATGCCCCCGTCCGAGCCTCTGACGACGCCGCCCGCAATCACCACCTCGATCGACGGATAGACGCGCAAGCTGTTGGCTACATTAATATTATTGGTAATGACCATCAGCCCGTGATGGTCGAGAAGGGCATGGCCCACGGCCTCGGTCGTGGTGCCGATATTGATGAACAGGGAGGCGTTGTCGGGGATCATGTCGGCAGCCGCGCGACCGATCGCGGTCTTCTCCGCAGAAGCGATCTTGCGGCGCGCTTCGTATTCGACGTTCTCGATGCCGGATGGGAACACGGCGCCGCCGTGGATGCGGCTCAACAACCGGCGATCGCACAGGTCGTTGAGATCCTTGCGGATGGTCTGTGGCGTCACCCCAAACCGGATGGCAAGGTCATCGACCAGAACGCGGCCGCCTTCTCTGGCGAGCTCAATGATCTTTGACGATCGCTCCGGCAAGTACATCTTGGTCTCGTTCGTTTTCGTATCGCTTTCGTATAGCCTCGATGCGAAAGACCGTAAATCGGACATTGCGTCCGCAGCCGTTGGTGGCGGCGAAGCGCGATCACCGGCCGGCCCCGGCCGCGGGATCTGCGCAGCAAGATTCGCCTTCGGGCAGCAGAGATTCACCGCAGAATTGGGCGCAGGCGACCTGCCCTGTGCGTCGTTCCACCGCCAATCGCAGGGCCTCTCAGCCGAGGCCGCCGACGCAGACATATTTCACGTCGAGATAGTCCTCGACGCCGTATTTCGAACCTTCGCGGCCCATGCCCGATTCCTTGACGCCGCCGAAAGGCGCGACCTCGGTGGTGATCAGCCCCTCGTTGATGCCGACCAGGCCGTATTTGAGTGCCGAGGAGACACGGAAGGCACGGGCGAGATCCCTGGTGTAGAAATAGCAGGCGAGGCCGAACTCGGTGTCGTTGGCCATGCGCACGCCCTCTTCCTCGCTCTCGAAGCGGAACAACGGGCTGAGCGGACCGAAGGTCTCGTCGCGGGCGACGATCATGTCCGGCGTCATGTCGCGGATGACGGTCGGCTCGAAGAAGGTGCCGCCGAGCGCGTGGCGGTGACCGCCGGCGATCACCTTGCCGCCTTTTCTGGTGGCATCGGCGATATGTTCCTCGACCTTTGCCACTGCCTTCTCGTCGATCAGCGGCCCCTGCTCGACGCCCTCGGCGCGGCCATTGCCGACCTTGAGCCCGTTCGAGGCGGCAGCGAGCTTCTCGGCGAAGGCATCGTAGACGCCGGCCTGTACATAGAAACGGTTGGTGCACACGCAGGTCTGCCCGGAATTGCGGTACTTCGCGATCATCGCGCCTTCGACCGCACGATCGATATCGGCGTCGTCAAAGACCAGGAAAGGCGCGTTGCCGCCAAGCTCCATCGACATGCGCTTGACGGTCGCGGCGCCTTGGGCGAGCAGCGTCTTGCCGACCGCCGTGGAACCGGTGAAGGAGATCTTGCTCACCAGCGGGTTCGCCGTCAGCTCGCCGCCGATCGCCGCGGCCGAGCCGGTGAGGATGCTGACGATGCCGGCGGGCACGCCCGCCTTCTCGGCAAGCGCCCCCCAGGCGAGGCCCGAATAGGGCGTCTGCGAGGCCGGCTTGATGACGATGGCGCAGCCGACGGCGAGCGCCGGCCCCAGCTTGCGGGCGATCATCGAGGACGGGAAGTTCCACGGCGTGATCGCACCGACGACGCCGACCGGCTGCTTCTGCACCAGGATCTGCCGGCCCGCCCAGGGCGACGGGATGATGTCGCCATAGACGCGGCGCGCTTCCTCGGCGAACCATTGCACGTAGGCGGCGCTGAAGTTCACCTCGCCCTTTGCTTCGGCCAGCGGCTTGCCCTGCTCGACGGTAAGCAGCATGGCAAGTTCGTCGCTGTTCTCGCGGATGATGCGGGCAAGCGCGTGCAGGATCTCGGCGCGCTCTGCCGCGGTCTTCGCCGCCCAGGCCGGCTGCGCCGCATAGGCCGCCTCGATGGCGCGGCGGGTTTCGGCGGTGCCGCAATTGGGCACGGTGCCGATGACATCGCCAGTGGCCGGGTCGGTGACGTCGACGGTCTTGCCGCTGTCGGCTTCCTCCCATCGGCCGGCGATGAAATTGGCCTCGCGCTTGAATTCCAGCTTCTGCAACATGGGATCGTTCCTCGCATCCGGGACGCTGCGGCAGGCAACGGCCGCTACGCAGCCTCAATCTCTTCAATCAATCTGGGGCTCACCATCAGCCCCTCCTGCGACGCCTTCTCCCGCAGGCCGAGCCGGCGGCTTCCGGACAGGCGCGCGCCCGGCTCCGCTTCGATCATGTCGGCCAGGACCGCGAAGCGGCTGACGGCATCGCTACCGCCGAAGGCAGTCGGGTCCATGGCGATGACAAGCTGTCCGGTCCCAGGCGGCGGACCATGCGCATCGAGGAACGAAGACGCCTCGGTGGCGAAGTTCGCGCCCGTCAATCCGGCGGCAAGCAGTTCGACCATGAGGGCGAGCGCGGTGCCCTTGGCATCGCCAAGCGGCAGCATGGTTCCGTCCAGCGCCGCCGCTGGGTCGGTGGTCGGCTGGCCGTCGGCGTCGAGTGCCCAGCCTTCGGGGATCGCCTCGCCGCGCTGTCTGGCGGCCAGCACATTGCCGCGCGCCACCTTGGACAGCGACAGGTCGACGACGACCGGCGGCCGCGCGGGGAGAGGACAGGCGAAGGCAATCGGGTTGGTTCCGAACAGGCCGCGGGCGCCGCCCCAGGGCGCGATCGCCGGCGGCGAATTGGCGAACACCAGCGCGACGAGACCCTGATCGGCGAGGCGCTCGGCGGGATGGCCGGCGGCGCCGCAATGGTGCGACCGGCGGATCGGCGCGGCGGCGATTCCCTGGCCACGCGCAATCGGCGGCAGGCCTTCGACGGCGCGCTCCAATGCCGGATAGGCGAAGCCGTGCGCGGCATCGATTGCCAGCACGCCCGGGTGCGGGCGGCTGGCGACCGGCGTGGCACTGCCGTCGATCTTGCCGACGCGAGCCTGCGCCGCATAGGTCGGCACGCGGCTGAGGCCGTGGCCCTTGAGGCCGTCCGCCTCGGCAGCGACCAGCGCGCGCGCCACGGAGCGGGCATTGACCGCGCTGGTGCGGCAGCGCTGCAGGGCCGCCGTCACCAGGTCCTCGGCTTCGGCGATGGTCAGCCGGACGTCGTTCACCGAATTCCGCTTTCTCCCTGGTCCGCCCGGCGGCGCCGCGAAGCGGCCGGCCCGGCTGCAGGCGTGCATTGACGCTTAACGTTCGTCAGTATTAATCTACACTCATTATAAAAAGCCACACCGCAGGAGGGGAAATGCATCATTTTGTGCGGGCGCAGGATGTCAAGCCGCAGACCGAATATGCCCAGCACAGTGCCGGGCTGACGCGGGCGAGCCTGGTCGACCGCTCGGCCGGCGCAGTTCACACCGGCTTCGGACTCTGCCGGCTCGAACAAGGCGGCTTTGTCGACACCCACGTTCACTCCTTCGAAGAGCTGTTCTACATCGTCGAAGGATCGCCGGTGCTGGTGTTCGACGGCCGCCCGATCGAACTTCTGCCCGGCGCCTGCGGCGTGATACCGGTGGGCGTGCCGCACGCATGGCGCGGCGCGAAGCAGGGCGCGGCGACATGGATCGACATGCTGACGCCGATCCCGCGCACGGACTTGAAGAACCCCGACACCTTCTTCCTTGGCAGCCCGTCGCAGGCCGCCGCCGAGCCGCTGGATATCCGCGATCCGCGCAACCGGCACCTGTTCCGGATGACGGAAGACGACATCACCCTCAGCAAGCTGCAGGTGGGATCGCGGGTGAACGCGCCGACGGTCTCGGCGAGCATGGCCACCGCGTTGCTCGCCTACAGCGGCATTGCGCTGAAGATGCTGGTCGACGAGCGCCTGGGTGCGGTGTTGGCGAACATGTTCATGGTCGAATACCAGCCGGGCGGGGTCGCCCATCTTCACGACCATCCCCTGGAGGAGGCCTACTACATCATGCATGGCGAGGTGGAGGCGGTGGCCGACGACCAGACCTATCTCATGAAGCCCGGCGACACGCTGTGGACCGGCGTCGGCTGCATCCACGCCTTCTACAACCGCAGCAACACCACGGTCCGCTGGCTGGAAACCCAGTCGCCGCAACTGCCGCCGCGCTATTCCTACCGCTTCAACCGCGATTGGGACTATCTGACCGAAAGGCTGAATAACGAGGCATAGCCTGCCGGGCCGATCATGCCGCCGTCGCCCAGCGGGCGACGGCGCCCGCCTCACATCAACAGCCAGCCGCCGTCGACGTTCAGGTTCACGCCGTTCACGGCCTGGTTGTCGAGAAGGAACAGCGTCGCGTCGACGACTTCCTGCATGGTGGCCAGGCGTCCGATCGGCGTGCGGGCGACGGTGCGAGCGAGCGCTTCGGACTTGCCCTCCCAATAGGGGCTGTCGCCGATGATGCCGGGGTGAATGGCATTGACCCGCATCGGCGCGAGTTCGATGGCCAGCGTCCGGACCATGCTGGTGACGGCACCATTGACCGACGTCACCGTGGTCGAGCCCGGATAGGGGCGCTCCTTGGCGAGGCCGCCGAAGAGGACGATCGACGCGTCCTGCGTGAACCGCCCGAGCAGCGAGTGGATGACTTCGGTGTAGCCGACGAGCTTCAGCGTCACCAGATTGATGGCGCGTTCGATGTTATAGTCCTTGACGGAATTCACATCCCGCTCGATCGCGGAGATGACGAGGTTGCGGACGTTCCTGACATCAGCCAGCGCCGAGGCAATCTCGCGCGGCCTGGAAATATCGACGGCGATGCTCTGCACGCTGTCGCCGAGTTCGGCCGCGGCCGCGCGTGCCCTGTCGCGGTCACGGCCGGTGATGACGACGTCGCTGCCGCGCAGCGACAGCTGCCTGCCTATCTCGGCTCCGATGCCAGCGGTTCCGCCAATAATCAAACTCGTCTCGGCCATATTTCCTGCTCCTGATGGGGGTAAGCGGCACGCAACGGCAGCAGCGAACAGAAATCCGGCGAGTTGGGACGGTCTTCGTTCACGGCGCCTGTGGTGCGATCCGGCCCGACACCGGAAGCCGCCCTTGATGTTTACTCTAGCTGACTATACGAGTTCGAGTCAGCCGATTGGCATGGAGCGCACAGGCATGAAGGCTGGAACGCGGTTGGCGAAACGCGGCGACGCGCTGAACCTGGCCAACGGGCTGGGCGCAAGACTCAGGGACTACCGCGAAAACGCATCGATGAGCGTGCGCGAGTTCGCCCGGCGGAACGGAGTCTCGCCCAGCCTGGTATCGCAGATCGAACATGGGCGCGTGACGCCGTCGGTGGACACGCTGTACCGATTCGCCAATGAGCTTGGCCTGACGGTGGACAAGTTCTTCAACGATGGTGAACAGGCTCCGGTCGCCTTTCCGAGCAGCGGCGCTTCGCCGACGTCGGACCGGTTCGTGCAGCGCCGGCAAACGCGCAAGAAGATCCAGCTCGCAGGCGGCGTGAACTGGGAACGGCTCACCCCGACCGCGGACGACGAAGTCGAATTTCTCCATGTTGTCTATCAGGTTGGTAGCGAGTCCTGCTGCAAGGATTTACTGATCCGGCACGGCGGCAAGGAGTATGCGTATGTGCTGTCTGGCCGCCTTGGCGTGAACATCGGCTTCGAGGAATACGAACTCGGTCCGGGCGATTCGATGGCGTTCGATTCCCATCTCCCGCACCGTGTCTTCACCGTCGGCGACGAGCCCGCTACGGCCATCTGGGTCGTGCTCAACCGCGCCGGCGACGTGCGCAACGTGGGCTCCTGACCGCGCGCTGCAGATACCCGCGCGGGAGCGAAGAACTTCTTCCGGCGGTCGTTGAGCGACGCGATTTCCGCGCCGGTGCTGCGGCCGGTCGCCGCGATACCGATACCGCTCGGTTGCCGCTGCTCGCCGGCGGCCGCTTTGCGCCCCGTCGGCTCTCATCCGCCCTGTGCATCGGCGCCACATTGGTGTTCATGGTGGATTGACACCAGCCCTCGCGGCACCTTAGACATAATAAAAACTAAACACGAAAAGATGCGCTGAACACAGACGCAGGCTTCGCATGGCAAACCCGGGAGGAACAAGCCAATGCAAACGTTCGCACGAGTGATCTCTGGAGCCGCTACGGCCGCGGTGGCGGCGATGTTCGTCGCCGGCAGCATGTTGCCGGCCGCTGCACAGAGCAAATTTGCTGGCCTCGACATGGCGCCCAACAAGATCGGCGGCATCCAGGACATGCAGGACATGTCGAAGTTCTGCGGCACCAAGAAGATAAAGGTCGCCTTCTCCGACGGCTGGGGCGGCAACTACTGGCGCCAGATCACCCGGCGCGAGTTCGAGGACGAAGCCAAGAAGTGCCCGAACATCACCGAGGTCCGTTACACCGACGGTGAGTTCAAGGCCGAGAAGCAGATCTCCGACATCCAGGGCCTGATCGCCCAGCATTTCGACGTCATCATCGTGTTCGCCGATACCGGCGTCGCGCAGCTCAAGGTCATGCGCCAGGCGACCAATGCCGGCATCGCCGTGGTTCCGTTCACCACCGGCGAGGCGCCGTTCGGCCAGATGGGCAAGGACTACCTCGTGCGCGTGACCGAACGTCAGACCGAGCTCGGCAAGATGCTGGCCGAATGGATGGTCAAGACGCTCAAGGGCAAGGGCAACGTCATCGTCCAGGGCGGCACTGCCGGCAACCCGATGACCGCCAGCCAGGCGATCGGTTGGCGCGAGGTCTTCGCCAAGAACCCCGGCATCAAGGTGCTCGAAGGTCCGGTCGACACGAACTGGGATCCGGCCCTCGCCCAGAAGGTGACCGCCGCCGAAATCGCCAAATACCCTGAGATCGACGGCATCATGGCCGAGACCACCGGCCCGATCCGTGCGTTCGTTGCCGCCGGGCGGCCGATTCCCGCCTTCGCCGGCCAGGACCTCAACGAGCTGAGCTGCCTGTGGCAGGATCTGCACGGGTCCAACCCGACGTTCAAGCTGGCAACCGCCAGTGCCCACACCTGGCTCGCCCGTCTGGCGCTGCGCAAGGGCGTCGCCGCGGCCGAGGGCCTGAGCAACACCGAGCCCAGCCTGATCAACCTGCCCTTCTCCGAGGACAGCACGTCGTCCGACCCGGCGCTCGCCGTGAAGTGCGACAAGAGCCTGCCGCCGACGGCAATCCCCTCGGCCATGGTCTCGAAGGACGAGATGCGCCAGCTGCTGTCGAAGTAACCAGCACAGGCGTTGAAGCAAGCCGCTGGGACGGGTGGTGGACGCTATGACCAAAGATACCGGTAACGACCCTGGTCAGAGCCGTCGGCCATCCGTCTTCGGCAAGCGATTGGCGCCGCTTTCGCAGGTCGCGAAGGCGGTGCTCGCAACGCTGATCCTGCTGATCGTCGGCGGAGTGGTCGCGCCGAGCACCGTCTCGCCCAGCGCCGGTGCGTCCATGCTGCCCTTCTTCGCCGTTCTGGCGGTCGCCTCGATCGGGCAGCATCTGGTGATCCAGCAGAGAGGGCTGGACCTGTCGGTGGCCGGCATCATGTCGTTCGCCGCCGTCATGGTCTCGGTACTCCCCGGCGATCAGACCGGGGCGTGGGGGACGCTCGGCTACGTCATTCTGGCGCTCGCCATGGGGCTTGCGGTCGGCAGCATCAACGGCCTGCTGGTGACCTTCCTCGGCGTTCCGGCGCTGGTCACCACCATCGGCGTCAACTCGCTCATGCTCGGCGCCACGATGTATGTCTCGGGCGGCTTCGCCCAGCAGGTGCCGCCGCCGCTGAATGCTTTCGGCCTCGCCCGTGTTCTCGGCGTTCCGCTGACGGTGTACGCCATGGTGCTGTTCACGGCGGGCGTGGCATTCGTTCTCGCGCGAACGGCGATCGGCCGCCGCTTCATCGCCGCCAGCGTCAATCCGGGGGCCGCCGTCGCCGTCGCCATCCGGCTCGACACCTACCGCATCGCCACCTATGCGCTGGCCGGCTTCTGCTATGCGGCAGCCGGCGTGCTGCTGGCCTCCTACGTGCTTTCGCCGACCGTCGATTGCGGCGTCCCGTACATGCTGGCGACCATCGCGGCGGTCGTCGTGGGGGGCAATTCGATCGGCGGCGGCCAGCGCGGAAGCGTCGTGGCCACGGTGATCGGGGCGCTGTTCCTCACCTATCTCGGACAGCTCGTCCTTTCGGTCGGCTTCGGAACCTCGGCCCAGAACATCGTCCAGGCGGTCATCATCATCGCCAGCTTCGCCCTGCCCGAAATAGCCCGCTGGCGACGGCTGGTCCCCATGGCGCGGTGAGCGATGACTCTCGTGGCGGAAAAGGACCCGGACGTGGTGCAGACGGCAAGCGAAGCGGCGCCGGTGATGACCTTGCGCGGCATTCGCAAGGCGTTTGGTCCGGTGCAGGCGCTGAACGGTGTCGATCTCACCGTGCGCCCCGGCGAGATCCACGCGATCGTCGGCGAGAACGGCGCCGGCAAATCGACCCTGATCTCGATCGCCGCCGGCGTTCTGCAGGTCGACGAGGGCTCGATCACACTCGAAGGCCGGCAGATCACCGCGCCGCGCGTGGATGCGCTACGCGAAGCCGGCGTCTCGGTGGCGTTCCAGCATCCGGCACTGGCGCCCGACCTGACGGTGCTTGAAAACCTGCAGCTGGTGTCGTCTGCCCTCAGCGGAGCTGAGGGACGGGCGGAAGCGGAGCGCCTGCTGCGTGAGGTTGCGACCGACGAACTGTGGACGCCGCTGGACCGCCGCGTGGCGGAGCTGTCGCTGGCCCAGATGCATGTGGTGGAGATCGCCCGTGCGCTGGCGACGAAGCCGAAGGTCATCTTCTTCGACGAGCCCACCGAGCCGTTTCAACAGGCAGAGGTGCGCAAGCTCTTCGAGCTGATCAAGTCGCTGCGCCAGCGCGGCCTGGCAATCATCTACGTGTCGCACCGCCTGCCGGAGGTAAAGGAGCTGGCCGACACTATTTCGGTCATCCGCGACGGCCAGATCATCGACAATCGTCCGGCGCACGCGATCAGCGACGCCGAGATCGTGACGCTCATCGCCGGCCGTCCCCTGGGGCAGGTCTTCCCGGACAAGGCGACCGCGGTCGGCGATATGGTGATCGAGGCTCGCGGCCTCAGCGGCCCCGGCTTCCACAATGTCGATTTCACCGCGCGTGCCGGCGAGATCGTCGGTCTGGCCGGCGTCGAGGGCGAAGGCCAGCGCGAATTCATCCGTGCGCTTGCCGGTGTCGGCCAGCACGCAGAAGGCGCCCTGACCGTCAAGGGGCACGCCCTGCATGGGCACCATCCCGCCGGCGCGATGCGCCGTGCCGCCGTCGGCTTCGTCCCCGACGACCGACACGCTGAGGGCCTGTTCCTGACCCTGTCGGTGCGCGAGAATCTGGGCATCGGCTCGCTCGACCGGCTGTCGCAGAGTGGCCTGATCGACCGGCGTGCGGAGATCGCGGTCGGCGACGAGATGAGCCAGCGCCTGCGCATCAAGACGCCGACGCTGGAGGCGTCGGTGGCCGACCTGTCGGGCGGCAACCAGCAGAAGGTGGTGATCGGCCGCGAGATGGCGGCTAAGCCGCGCATCCTGTTGGTCGACGAGCCGACCAAGGGCGTCGATGTCGGCGCCCGCGCCGAGATCTATCACCGGCTGCGGGAGCTCGCCGACCAGGGCCTGGCGGTCGTCGTGTGCTCGTCCGACGGCATCGAGCTGGAAGGCATGTGCGACCGCGTGCTGATTTTCGCGCGCGGGCAGATCGTCAAGGAATTGAGCGGCGACGCCGTCACCGACGCGATGATCACCGAGGCCAACCTGACCGCCACGGTGTCGCGTTCGGGCCGGCGCACCGAAACGCAGGAAAGAAAGCGCTGGCGGGACGTGCTGGCGAGCGACCACCTGCCGGCGGCGGTGCTGGCCGTGCTGACCGCGATCATCCTCGGCGGCACGGCAGCGATCAATCCGTTCTTCCTGTCCGAGTTCAATATCGAGACCATGCTCGCCTTTCTGGCGATCGTGACGTTCATATCCGTGGCGCAGATGGTGGTGGTGCTGGTCGGCGCGATCGATCTGTCGGTCGGCGCGCTCGCCGGTCTCGTCGTCGTCCTGGCCTCGTTCCTGGTGCCGATCGACGCGGGGCCGCTGCAGGTCGTCGTCGGTCTCGCGGTCATCCTCGCGTGCACGACGGCCTTCGGCCTGCTGCAGGGCTGGCTGGCGACGGGGATGCGGATTCCGGCCATCGTCGTCACCCTGGCCGCGTTCGTCGGCCTGCAGGGCCTCTCCCTGGCGCTCAGACCGACGGCCGGCGGACAGATCAGCGATTCCCTCTCCGAGGTGCCGCAAATTTCCCTGCTCGGCATTCCGGCCGGAATGATTGCGGCGCTGATCGTGGTGGTGGCGTTCGAATGGATTCTGTACCGCCACGCGCTCGGACGCAGGGTTCGTGCGGTCGGGTCCAACCCCGTGGCCGCCAATCGGCTCGGCATCAATCGCAATCGCACCATCGTGTTCGCGTTCGGACTGTCCGGCCTGCTCACCGGCATCGGCGGCCTGATGCTTGCCGGCCAGGTCGGCATCGGCTCGGCGGCAACCGGCATCGACTACACGCTGATGAGCATCACGGCCGTGGTGCTCGGCGGCGCCAGCGTCGCCGGCGGGCGCGGCTCGATCATCTGCACGCTGATGGGAGCAGCGCTGGTCCAGGCGATCAGCAGCGCCTCATCGTTCATCAACTCCGATTCTTCAGTGCACTACGTCGTGCTCGGTCTGGTGACGCTGTTGGCCGCGGTCTTCTTCAGCCTGGCCAGGCTGCGTCACCGCATCGCGCGGTGAGAGTCAATTACGTCCGGCTGCTGCCGTCCGCGGCGCGGGGACTATGGAAGGTGGCGGCAGTTTCTCGGACAGCGTGTCTCGGGACAAACATGGGAGGGAGCTTATGTGCATACTCTGTAAATCGCGGATGCTGATGTCGGCCGGAACCACCGGCACGGCGTCAGGTGCCTCATTCGCCGCACGACCGGCGACGGTGGCGCCGGGCCTGCCGCAGGGTAGCGGGCAGGCCGGACGCCGGTTGCTGATCAAGGGGGGCGCCGTGCTCTCCATGGACCCGGCGGTCGGCGATTTCGACGAGGCCGACATCCTGATCGAAGGCAAGAAGATCGTTTCGGTCGGCCGCAATCTCAGTGCCGACGATGCCGCCGTCATCGACGCCAAGGGCATGATCGTCATGCCCGGATTCATCGACACCCATCACCACGAGTTCGAGACGGCGCTGCGTGGTTTCCTCGCCGATGCCCTGCTCATCAACGATGGCAAGCCGCACGGTGTCTACAACTACATGGAATACATCCTCGGGAAGTTCTCGATGGTCTACCGACCCCAGGACGTCTACACAAACGTGCTCTTCGGATCGCTTGCCCAGCTCGACGCGGGCGTCACCGGGGTCATGGATGTCTCCCAGATCCATCATACGCCCGAGCACTCCGATGCGGTTGTCAAGGCGCTAGACGACGCCGGCCGGCGCTCCGCTTTCGGCTACTTCGAGGGTTGGGGCGACAAGCTGCAGTATCCCGGCGATGCCACCCGCCTGAAGCAGCAATACTTCACCTCCGACGACCAGCTCATGACGATGATCATGGGCGGGGAGGTCTACCTTCCCGGCCATGAGAAATCCTGGAAGATCGGCCGCGAACTGAATATCCCGATCGCCATGCACATCGTGGGTGCTTTCCCGATGGCAGAGCTTTTCGATCAGCTTGCCTCGACGGGGCAGTTCGGGCCCGACCTCATCTTCATCCACATGACCGGGATGAGCGATATGGCCTGGCAAACAGCGGCTGATGCCGGCTGCCGGCTGTCGCTGGCCGTGCCGATTGAAATGACCATGCGTCACGGCACGCCGCCGCTGCAGAAGGCGCTCAGCCTCGGCATGCAGCCCTCGCTGTCGTCGGACGTCGAGTGCACGATGACGGCCGACTTCTTCACGCAGATGCGCTCGGCGATGATCCTCCAGCGCGCCCTCGTCAACCAGGCGGCGCTCGACGGCGGCGAGGACCTGCCCGAACTCCTCACCTCGCGCGACGTCATCCGCTTCGCGACGGTGGAGGGCGCGAAGTGCCTGGGCATCGACAAGAAGGTGGGATCGCTGACGCCGGGCAAGGAGGCCGACCTGATCCTGCTCGACGCCACGGCGATCAACGTCACGCCTCTCAACCATGTCCCGGGCGCCGTCGTGACGCTGATGGACCGCACCAACGTCGACACGGTGCTGGTTGCCGGCAAGGTCCGCAAGTGGAAGGGCACCCTGCTCGACGTAGACATCCCGAAGCTCCGCTCCGAGCTGGAGGCGAGCCGCGACTACGTGTTCGAGACCGCCGGAATTCCGCGCGATCTCTTCCGGCAGTAAGCGCCGGAACCCGGACTGACGAAAATGCTCCGGGGCGGCTCACGGCTGCCCCGGAGACGACAGGGAAACCCGACAGGGCCATGGCGATCCTTTGGCGGGCGTATGGGTTTCTCCCGGCATGGCAAGCATGAGGACAATCCTTGGCAAAGAAGGCTAGCGGCGCATCCGCGGTCAAAGCACGGACCCAGATGGCCAATGACGACATCGGCGAGGAGACGCGGCTTGGGCTGTATCGCAGTCAGCTTGTCATCCGCCAGGCGGAGCAGCGGGCCTACGACCTGTTCCTGCAGAACCTGGTCAAGGGGACGAGCCATTTGTCGCTCGGTCAGGAGGCGGTGGCGGCCGGCTTTGCCACGGCGATGAAGCCCGGCGACCTGTCGTTCTGCACCTATCGCGGCCATGCCCATACGCTGGCCCGCGGCGTCTCGGTCGAGAAGGTGCTGGGCGAGCTGATGCAGCGCGACAACGGGTTGATGCGCGGCAAGGGCGGCTCCATGCACCTGACCTCGGTCGAGCATGGCGTCATGGGCTCCTATGCCATCATCGGCGCCCATCTGCCGATCGCCTGCGGCGCCGCCTGGCGGGCCCAGTACAGGGGCGACGGCGACGTGTCGGTGTGCTTCTTCGGCGACGGCACCACCAATATCGGCGCCTTCCACGAGGCGCTCAACTTCGCCGCCATCTGGAAGCTGCCGGTGGTCTTCGTGTGCGAGAACAACCTCTATATGGAATACACCCCGATCGCCGAGGTGACCGCGGTCGCCCATCCGGCCGCCGACCGGGCCTCGGCCTACGGGCTGGAGCGCATCGTCATCGACGGCAACGACGCCGATGCGGTCTACCGCACGGCGTTAGCCGCCTATGACAAGGCGCGCGCCGGAAACGGGCCGTCGCTGATCGAGTGCCTGACCTATCGCCACAGCGGCCATTCGCGCGCCGATCCGGCCAAGTACCGCCCCGAGGGCGAGCTGGAGGCGTGGAAGGAGCGCGATCCGATCAAGATCTACCGCCAGCGCCTGGCCCAGTTCGGCGTCGCCGAGGCGGCGATCGCGGCCATCGAGGCCGAGGTGCAGGCAGAGGTCGATGCGGCGACCGAGGCCTGCAAGGCGGCGCCGACCTCCTCGCCCGACATCCTGACCACCGACGTTTATGCCGATGGAGGCTGGGCATGGCGGAACTGACCTATCGCGACGCGGTCATCCGCGGCATCGCGCAGGAGATGGAGCGCGACGAGGACGTTGTGTTCCTGGGCGAGGACATCGCCAAGGCCGGCGGCGTGTTCAAGGCGACCGTCGGCCTCTACGAGCAGTTCGGCCCGCTCCGGGTGCGCGACACGCCGATCTCCGAGCAGGCGATCATGGGGGCTGCCATGGGGGCGGCGATGACCGGGCTGAAGCCGATCGCCGAGATCATGTTCTCGGACTTCTTCGCGGTCTGCTTCGACTACATCGCCAACGAGTTCCCCAAGAGCCGCTACATGACCAACGGCCAGGTCAAGGTGCCGCTGGTGGTGCGCACGGCCAATGGCGGCGGCTCGCGCTTCGGCGCCCAGCACAGCCAGAGCGTCGAGAACTGGTGCATGATGATCCCCGGTCTGAAGGTGGTGGCGCCGTCCTCGCCGGTCGATGTGATCGGGCTCCTGGCTGCTTCGGTGCGCGATCCCGATCCGGTGATCTTCCTCGAGCACAAGTCGCTCTATGCGGTGAAGGGCGAGGTTCCCGACGGCGAGATCGTCGATACGCTGGGCAGCGCCAAGATCCTGCGGCCGGGCAAGGACGCCACCATCCTGGCGCTGGCGCTGATGGTGCCGCGCGCGCTGGAAGCGGCCGAGGCGCTCAAGCGCGAGCACGGCATCGACTGCGAGGTGATCGACGTGCGCTCGCTGGTACCGCTCGACACCCAGACGATCCTCGCCTCGGTGGCCAGGACCGGACGCCTGTTCACGGTCGAGGAGAACCCGCGCCTGTGCGGCTGGGGGGCCGAGATCGTGTCGATCGTCGCCGACGAGGGCTTCTACGATCTCGACGGCCCGCCGGTCAGGATCACCACGCCGCATATCCCGCTGCCCGCCTCCGACGCGCTCGAAGACATGGCAATCCCAAGTGCAAGCCGCATCGTCGATCGCGTCAAGCGGACGCTCGAGAGCTAGGAGCGCATGATGGACGTCCTGATGCCGCAGCTCGGCGAGACCGTGTCGGAAGGCAAGGTGGCGACGTGGTTCAAGTCGGTCGGCGATACGGTGAAGGCCGGAGAGAACCTTTTCGAGATCGAGACCGACAAGGTCACCATGGAAATCCAGGCGACCGACGGCGGCACGCTCTTCGAGATCCGCGTCCAGGTCGGCGAGGTCGTCAAGGTCGGTGCGGTGGTCGCGATCATCGGCAGCAGCCGTGCCGCGGCGTCGCCGACACCCGCCGCACCATCGCCGAAACCGGCTGACGCCCCGGCGGCCCCCTCGCTTGCTCCTCTCAAGACAGCGTCGGTTACGGTTCCGGCAGCCGCCGCCAGCGGGCCGATCGTGCTCGATCCCTATTACGAGGTGCGCACGCCGGCGAAGAATTTCGGCTCCGCCACGGCGCCCGGCGGCACTGTCGTGACACCGCTCGCCCGACGGCTTGCCGCCGAGGCCGGCATCGACTTGGCCGAGATCAAGGGTTCCGGCCCGCGCGGGCGCATCGTCGCTGCCGATATCCGGGCTCAGTCGAGCGCGCGTCCGTCGTCCGGCAGCGTGGCGGCCGGACCGAGCGCAGCGGAGATCATGGCGCTCTACAGGAACACGCCCTTCGACGAGATCGCCGTCGACGCGATGCGCATGACAATCGCCAGCCGCCTGCAAATGGCCAAGCAGACGGTGCCGCATTTCTACATCGGCGACGATATCGCGGTGGACGCGTTGATCAAGCTGCATGAGGACATCAACGCCGCCGCGCCGCGCGGCGAGAACGGCGAGCCCACATACAGGATTTCGCTCAACGATTTCCTCATCAAGGCATGGGCGGTGGCACTTCAGGCCGTGCCCACCGCCAATGCGGTGTGGGCGGCGGACCGCATCCTGCGCTTCTCGGTCTCAGATGTGGCTGTTGCTGTAGCGCTCGATGGCGGCCTGATCACGCCAGTCTTGCGCAATGCCGAATCCAAATCGGTGAAGGCCATCGCCACGGAAATGCGCGATCTTGCGGCACGCGCCCGCGCGCGCAAGCTGCTGCCGGACGAATACAAGGGCGGGTCGAGCGCCATCTCGAATCTCGGCATGTATGGCGTGCGCGAATTCTCCGCCATCATCAATCCACCGCACGGCACCATCCTTGCCGTCGGTGCGACGCGCCGCCAGGCCGTCGAGACGGAGGATGGCAGTGTCGCCTTCGCCGGCACGATGACGGTAACGCTTTCCTGCGATCACCGCGTGGTCGATGGCGCACTCGGGGCGGAACTGCTGGCGGCGTTCAAGTCCGTCGTCGCATCGCCGCTCAGCATTCTCCTGTAGGCTGAATCGAGTCCCGACGGCGTCCCATCAGTCCTTGCCGCTCGCCCGTGCCTGCTCATCGGCCAGAACCGACCAGTCGCGTTCGCCATTGCCGCGCGCAATCGTTCCGATCAGCCGGTCGCGGCAGACATTGGCGCTAGGCAACGGCACGCCGGCGCCTTCACCGGCGGCGAGCGCCAGGTTCACATCCTTCAATGCAGTCGTCGCGGCGAATCCCGCTTCGCCGAGATAACCCTTCTCGGCGATCAGCTTGCCGTAGATCTTGTAGGCTGGCGATGCGAACAGCCCGTCGGTCAGGACGTCGTAGAAGGTCGACACCGGAACGCCGTTCTTCTCGGCCAGAACGAATCCCTCGCTCATCGCCTCGACGGCGCAGGCGAGAACGAAGTTGTTGGCGATCTTGGCGGTCGCCGCGCCAGCCGGAGCTGGACCGCAATTGAAGACGCGGCGTCCTATGAACTCGAACAGCGGCTGGCATTTGGCGACCGCGTCGGCCGGGCCTCCGGCGAGGATGCCGAGCTGGCCGGATGCTGCCACCGGCGGCCGCCCCATCACCGGCGCGCTGACCAGAACCTGCCCCGCCTTGGCATGCGCTTCGGTCAGTTCGGCAATCAGGGCGACGCTGTGCGTGCCCATTGCCAGATGGATACCGCCTTTCGGTATCGACTCGAGCAGGCCGCCGCTGTGATGCACGATGCTCGCCAGCGCCTTGTCGTTTTCCAGCATGGTGACGACCACCTCGCCGAAAGATGCGGCTGCAGCAATGGTTTCGGCGTGCTTGGCACCGCGGCCGACAAGGTCGGCGCATTTCGATGGTGTGCGATTATAGACCGCGATCTCGTGACCGCCGCCGAGGATGCGATCGGCCATTGCCGCACCCATGCGCCCGAGTCCGATGAAACCGACCTTCATGACTGCCTCCAGGTGAGTTGTTTGGTGCCGGCGGCAACCGGCGAGAACGAAAAAGCGGCCGCCGTTCACCCGTGCATGGCGACGACGACCGAGGCGAGCGCCCAGAATACGCAGTACTCGACGCCGCCGATGTGCCACAGCCACTTGCCGTTATGGCGATAGGTCGCCCCGGCGGCGACCAGGAGATGGATGGCCGCGATCGCGGCGACGAAGCGCGTGTAGATGCCGAAGACGAGACCGACGACAAGAACGATCTCGATGGCGCAGGCAAGATAGAGCCAGAAGCGCGGCGGCTTGAAGCCGAAGGCACCGAAAAGTTCAAGCGCCTTGGGCTCGGTGAATTTGCCGATGATGTGCGGGATGAAGAACAGTCCCGTCATCAGCCTGAGAATGTTGAACTCGTCCAGCAGATTGAAATGCGATCCCATGGGCGTGCCCTCCCCTGTCTGCGTCCGCCGGTCGGGCGGTGTTCAGCGCGACTCGGCGCGCTGTCGCGCTTTCGCCGTCCGTGTCGCGACCCGGTCGAGCAGGCCGATCATCTCTTCGACGGAGGCACGGTCGATGTTCTGGGTGATGAACACGATACGGGTCCGCCGGTCGGCGTCCGGCCAGCGATCGAGCCACGAGATGTTGTGCAGCAGGTGCTGCGCGCCCTGGATCACCGCCGGCTTGTCCGGCTCGTCGTCGACATTGACCAGGCCCTTCACCCGCAAGAGGTTCGGCCCGAGATTCTGTTCCAGCGCATTGAGGAGAAGTTGCAGCGCGTAGCGCGATGTCGGTTCCTCGCGGATGAAGGCGAAGGACGCGATGTCGCTCGAGTGATGATGATGGTGATGGGCGTGATCGCCGTCATGATCGTGGTCATGATCATGATGGTCATGATCGTGATGCTCGTAGGCTTCGAGGTTCAGCCACTTCGTTGCCGCAACATCGCCTTCGGCCGGATCGAGTCCCGGTTCGCTCAACAGGGCGACCGCGTCGAAAGACGGATCGTCGACTCGCCTGATGACGGCGGCCGGGTTGAGGTCGCTGAGACGGGCGGTCAATGCCGCCTCCGCATCGGCCCGTTCGGCATCGGCAACCAGATCGAGTTTGGCGATCAGGATGTGATCGGCAAGCGCCACCTGGCGAACGGATTCCTCATGGCGTTCGAGCGTCCCCGGCCCGTTCACCGCATCGACGATGGTGATCACGGTGCCGACGCGGTAAAGGCCGGCAAGCGTCGGTTCCGACAGGAAAGCCTGCGCCACCGGCGCTGGATCGGCGAGGCCGGAGGTTTCGATGACGACATGGTCGAAGGGCGGGACCTCGCCGGCCTCGCGCCGGTGATAGAGCGTGTTCAGCGTGCCGACCAGATCGCCGAAGACCGTGCAGCAGAGACAGCCGTTCTCGAGAACCATGATCGTATCGTCGCTGGTGGTCGCCAGCGCGTGATCGAGGCTGATCTCGCCGAACTCGTTGATGACGACCGCGGTGCGCGCCAGCGCCGGATGGCTGAGGGCGCGATTAAGCAGTGTCGTCTTCCCGCTGCCGAGAAAACCGGTGAGAATGGTGACCGGGGTCAATGACAATCGCGTGTTTCCCAGATGGAGGCCGGCGCAGTCCGACCTCGCGACCTATATCGGGATTCCCTAGAACACTTCGCAACCCGGCAATCCGCAGGAGATGAGGCGGTTGGACGGGAAGTTGGTGATGATCTCGCAACCGTCCTTGGTGACCACGACCTCCTCCTCGATGCGCGCCGCGCCCGAGCCGTCGTCGGCGCCCTTCCACGTCTCCAGCGCAAAGACCATGCCTTCGCGCAGCGGCGTGTTCTGGCCGGTGAAGCGCTTGGAGAAGATCGGACGCTCCCACAAGGACAGGCCGACGCCGTGGCCGTATTGCAGAAGGAAGGCTTCCGCCTCATCGCGGTAGCCGAAGTCCTTGGCATCCGGCCACACGCTGGCGATCTCGTCCGGCGTCACACCCGGACGGACCATGTCGATCGAGGCACTGATCCACTTCGATGCAGTCTCGTAGGCGTCGATCTGAGCGTTGGTCGGCTCGCCGCAGACGAAGGTGCGGTAGTAGCAGGTCCGGTAGCCGTTGTAGGAATGCATGATGTCGAGAAAGATCATGTCGCCAGGCTGGATGATGCGATCGGAGAAGGTATGCGAGTGCGGCCGGCCACGCGGACCGGAAACCGAATTGACGCACTCCACGCGTTCCGAACCCAGGCGGAACAAGCGGTCGTTGGCAATGGCAACCAGCTCGTTTTCGCGTGTGCCGGGCCGGATGGCGCGGGCGATATCGACATAGGTGGCGTCGACCATGGCAGCGGCGAGCTTGAGCAGTTCGATCTCGTCGGCGGTCTTGATCTCGCGCGCGTCGAGCATCGCCTGCTGTCCGTCGACGACCTCGATGCCTTCCGCCTCCAGCGCCCGCAGCATCGGCAATTCCATGAGGTCGATGCCGATCGGCTCGTTCTCGATGCCGTAGTGGACGAGAGCCTTCTTGATCTGCTTGGCGAAGTCGGTCTGCACACCAAGGAAGGGCGGCAACGCCCCCTGCATGGTCGAGATCGGCGCCGCGATGTTGTCCTTCAGCCACGGCGAGGAAATGCGCTTGGCCGGCGGCGCCGGGTCCCACAGAAAGGGCGGGCCCTCGACCGGACAGAGCGCGTAACGCATCTGCTTGTCGCGCGCCCATTCGCCGATATGGGTGCCGGTTATGTAGCGGATATTGTCGAAATTGAAGCACAGCACCGCGCCGAGACCGGCATGGCGGACCGCTTCCTGGGCACGCTTCAGCCGCTCCTTGAACAGCCGGTTGTAGTCGATGCCGCCTTCCCAATCTTTGGCCTGGGTCCCCCAAGAGGCAGTTGCCTGCGGTCGATTGTATTTCACGGTTTCCCTCCGACGAATTTGCCCTGAATTCCGCAAGGACTGCAGGGTCCGAAAGCATCCTTGATTTTAGCGTAGCTGAACACGCATTTAAATAGCTAACCCTTCAAAAAATCAGCGAAAATCGCTATTTTACAACTGGTCTAAGGGCGTTTCGGCGTGGTAGATTTTTAGCGGCGCTGGGCAGCCTCGTCGGCGCCCCGCAAAGCACAACCAAGCCGTGCAATACGGCCGAAATTTGCCGATTCTTTGCTACCGGAAGGAGCTCTCAGAAATGGACCGTCCACCGCTCGCCGAACTGCTGCCGACCGAGATGACCGCGTTGCGGTGGCGTCCCCTGATGACCTTCTTCCTCGACATCAAGAAGCCCTATGTGGTCGGCAAGACGCCGACGGCCGATCGGCGCATCGCCGAATTGCCGGGCGGCTATTTCGAGGGCGAGCGGCTGAAGGGCAAGATCCTGACCAGCGGCAGCGACTGGCAGACCGTGCGCGACGACGGGGCGTGGACGATCAACGTGCGCACGCTGCTCGAGACCGACGACGGTGCCCTGATCGGCATGAGCTATACGGGCCTCCGCCACGGGCCGAAGGACGTGCTCGAGGCGCTCGGCCGCGGCGAACAGGTGAGCCCGAACGCGTATTACATGCGCGTCGTGCCTATCTTCGAAACCGCTTCGGAAAAATACGGCTGGCTCAACCGCATCGTCGCGGTTGCGCACGGCCATCGGCTGTCGAACGGTGCGATCTACAACGTTTTCGAAGTCGTCTGATTTCTTCTTGCCTGCGTCGGTTCGCCGGATACGCTCTCCTGCCGTCGATCGAAGCGCCACCGCGCCGATTATTCTTTTATTATCAATAGCATAATAGATAGCCGCTGTGTCGGCGCCTGCAATCGGGACGGCGTCGAGCGGCGCCGCTGGTCTAGGTCATAGACCCATAAATGGGATTCTCGAATCGGTAGAGTGCTGATTTAATTTCCTGAGCACAGGAGATTGGGATGGCACGCTTTGATCTGACAGACTTCGAGTGGTCGGTTATCCAGCCGCTTCTGCCGAACAAGCCGCGCGGCGTACCACGGGTGGACGACAGGCGTGTGCTGAACGGCATCTTCTGGCGGCTGCGGACTGGAGCGCCCTGGGCCGACATTCCCGAGCGCTATGGCCCGCACACGACCTGCGTCAACCGCTTCAACCGGTGGCGCAAGGCGGGGGTGTGGGATCGTCTTCTGGAAGTGGTTTCCAAGGCTTACGACGGCGACATCCAGATGATCGACTTGTCCAGCATCCGCGTGCATCAGCACGCTGCCAACTCCCAAAAAAAGACGACCGATCCGGTTGCATGGGTCGCTCGCGCGGCGGTCTGACGACGAAGATCCATGCCCTGGTCGACGCCGAAGGCCTGCCCATCGCACTCAAACTGACCGAGGGCCAGGCCCATGACGGGCGCAGCGCCGCCGACATGCTCGAAGCCTTGGCTGAGGGCCAAATCCTGCTGGCCGACCGTGCCTATGATAGCGACGCCCTGCGCCAGAACCTGGCCGAGCGCGGTGCCTGGGCCAACATCAAACCCATGCCCAACCGCAAGAACATCCCGCCCTTCAGCACCTTCCTCTACCGCTACCGCAACCTCGTCGAGCGCTTCTTCAACAAGCTCAAACACTTCCGCGCCGTCGCCACCCGTTACGACAAACGAGCCGACAACTTCCTCGCTGGCGTCAAACTCGCTTCAGCCAGAATCTGGATGCGATTTAATGAGTTGATAGCCTAGCCCTTTACGGACCCTTGCAGCAGAGCCGCCACGAACTGTTTCTGAAAGGCCAGGAACAGCACGACGGTCGGGGCGATGATGATCAGCGAGCCTGCACAGAGGAGCGGGATGTTGGTGCCCCACTGGCCCTGGAAGGCGCCGAGGGCGCCGGCCATCGTGCGCTCGAGCGGGTTCTCGACTAGGACAACCGGGAGCAGGAACTGATTCCAGGTCCACAGGAACTGAAGGATCGCGAGTGACGTGATCGCCGGCCTGGCAATGGGGACCTGGACCAGCCAGAAGTGCTGCCATGTGCTGGCGCCGTCGATCTGGGCCGCTTCGCCCAATTCGGACGGCACATTCACGAAATGGGCGCGCATCCAATAGATGGAAAACGGCATGAACAGGCCGATCAGCGGCAGGATGATGGCAAACTTGGTGTTCAGGAGGCCGAGCGCGCGCACTTCGTAGTAGAGCGGCGTGATGACGCCTTCGAACGGCAGGGTGAGGCCGAGGACGAACAGCAGGTAAATGAAGCGGTGGCCGCGCGGCATCAGCGCCGCCAGGCCAAATCCGGCCAGTGTGCCGATGAAGACCGACGTCGGAACGACGAATAACGCGATGATCGTGCTGGAGAGCAGCAGCCGCGCCATGCTGGCGTCGTTGAACGCCTCAACGTAGTTCTGCCATTGCGGATCGGAGGGCCACTGCAGGCCGGGCGGATAGCTTCCGGACGGCGCCAGCGACGCCGAGAACATGGTGATGAAGGGCAGCAGTGTCACGACCATGAGGCCGACGAGGATGCTCTTCGGCACGATCCCGGTGAACACGCCTTGCCTCATTTCGGCGTCCTGCGCATGTACCACTGGATGGGGAGGATGCAGACGATCACCAGCACCATGAGGACCACGGCGAGAGCCGATGCGAGCCCGACCTGCCGGTGCGCGAAAGCCAGGCGGTAGATCTCAAGTCCGGGAACCGTCGTCTGCAGGCCGGGTCCGCCGCCGGTTGCGATGTAGACGATGTCGAAGCTGGCGAGCGCGGCAATCACGGTCACGGTCACGCAGACGCCGATTTCCTGGCGCAGGCCGGGGACCGTGATCCAGACGAATTCCTGCCACGGCGACGCCCCGTCGAGCTTGGCCGCCTCGTAGAGGCTGGGATCGATCTTGGTGATCCCGGTGACGAGCAGCATCGTACACAGGCCGAGCAGCACCCAGGCGCCGATGATGCCGACGGCCGGCAGCGCGAAATCGAAATCGCCCAGCCAGCCGCGCGCGACACCGCCGAGCCCGACGGCCGTCAGCAGCTGGTTGATGACGCCATCCGATGCCAGAACCCAGCTCCAGGCGATGCCGGCCGCGACCAGCGGGATCACCTGGGGAAGGAAAAGCACGGCGCGTACCGTCGCACCGAATGCGCCGCCGAGGTGGCTGCGGATCGCCGAGGCGACCGCCAGGCCGATCCCGACGGGGATGATGGTGAAATAGGCGACGAGCTGGAAGGCGTTGCCGATGATCTGCAACAGATCGGAATCGGTCAGCACCGTCAAATAGTTGGACAGGCCGCGGAACTGCGAGGGCCCGATGCCGTCCCAATGCAGCAGCGAATAGTAGACCGACACCAGGATCGGCCAGAGCACGAACACTGCGTAGAAGACCAGGGCGGGGGCGATGAACGCCCACGCCACCAAAGCACCGCGGCTCCTCGAAGGTGCGAAGAGCCGCGGGCCTATGTGCGTGTCGATCGACTGCTTCTCGATCATCAACTCGAGACGATGTGAACGTCCGTCAACTTAGCGCGAAAGTTCCTTCTCGTATTCTGCCTGCACCGCCTTGAGCATGCCGGCGGCGTCCTGGCGACCGCCTACCATCCGCTGCAGTTCCGGCGTCCAGCCATCGGAGAAGATCGCGCCGGTGGCGTTGGCGATGAAGTCCATCGCGCCGTTGTCTTTGCCGATGACTGTTCCGGCCGCCAGCGTTTCGGCCGTCACGCTGCCGGGAGCAACCGCCGGCATGGGCAGATCGACCGGGCCGCCGGGATTGGAGCCGCCGACCTCGACGTTGATCTTCCTGGCAGCAGGGTCGTTGCTGACCCAGTTGAGGAAGAAGGCGGCGCAGTCAGGATGCTTGGCCTTGGCGCCGATGCCATAGGTCAATGGCGCCGACATGGCGGCGTGCTTGCCGCCGGCCTCGGCGGGCGGCATGAGGAAGAAACCGGCGTTGCCGGTCATCTGCTTGTCGAGATTGCCCGACTCCCAATCGCCATTGAAGAGCAAGAGGGCCTTGCCACCGATGAACCGGCTCATCCCGGTGGCGTAGTCGATGGCATTGGCATCGGACGGGAAGTACCCGGCCTTGATCCACTGCTCCAGATGCTTGGCGGCCTCGAGGTTCGACGGCGTGTCGATGGTCGCCCCGGGGCGCTGGAAGATCCAGTCGTTGATTGGGCCCGGAGGACCGAAGGCACCCATCAGGTTCTGAAGCGGAAACGCCAGGCCGGCGTTGGGCTTGTTCCATTGAACGATCGGCTGGATTCCCGCGGCCTTTGCCTTGGCCATCAGGTCTTCCAGTTCGGCCACCGTCTCCGGCACCTTGGTCATGCCGATCTGCTTGGCCAGCGTCTTGTTATAGAAGATGCCGGTCATGGAGTAGTTGAGCCCCATGGCATAGAGAGAGCCTTGGCCACGCGGCCGGCCGCCATCGGCGACACGATTCTGCGAGAGCTCCGACGGCGGGTATTTGTCCCAGCCGAAGGCGGTGACATAGGCGTCGAGGTTCTTCAGCTGCCCGTCCTTAACCAGGTCGCTGATCGAGGGCAGACGGATCAGGTCCGGCGCATTGTCGCTGGCCAGCACGCGCGGGCTGTTCTCCATCAGGTTCTTGAACAGGTCTTCCTTGATGTCGAACTTCACGTTGGGAAACTGGCGCGAGAACTCCTCCGCCAGCTTGTCGGCAAGCGGGAACCCCGTTTCGAAATAGGCGTTGAGGGTGACTGGGTCCGTACCGCAACTGGGAGCGGCTACGGCGACCCCGCCGGCGACTGAAGCGACGGCCATCGCAAAGAGGCCGGCTGTTGCATAGGCTCGCATAGTCAACTCTTCCTCCCCTGTTATTCGTGACTGCTAAATGCATTTAGCATGAGCGCGCCAAAACGGTCAATGGAGTAGACCGCCATATGGTGGCGTGCAGTGCGCTCACTGTGCGGGAGCGACTACGGCACGCAGTGCATCGATGATCGATGTGGCGCGATTGTCGCCGATGCCTTGCATCAGGTTGGTGACAAAGGCGAAGCCCAGTCTCAGCCCCGGCTCCGCGAAAGCGACCTGTCCGCCGGCGCCATCGTGTCCGAACCCGCGCGCGGTGAGATAGTGGCGCGCCGGCGAATCGAGTTGAAAGCCCATTCCCCAACGCGACCACGGCGGCGGCACCGGAAAGACCGGCTCGCCCTCGCTCTCAGGCTGGGTCGCGCGGATGACCGTCTGCTCGTCCAGCAGTCTGACGCCCGCAGTCTGGCAGACCGTCGCGGACCAGATTCTGGCGAGCGAGCGCGCGTCGGCGATTCCTCCGGCGCCGGGTATCTCCGCTTGCCAGAGGCGCGAATCGTTGAAGCCGTCGTCGGGACCGGCGAGCGCGGCAGGCAGCGCGTCGCCCAACGTTGTCGCCAGCATGCCCCAGGTCTCTTCGCCTTCTGCCGCAACCTGCCGCGCCAGGCCCTCACCGACGGTGAGATACGAGACCCGCGCATTCGCGCTCCGGCGGAAGCCCGATCCACGCATCGGCGTCGAGCGGGCCGGCGACGGCATCTGCAAATTGTCGGCCCGGCGATTTTCCGCTCACCCGCCGGATCACCTCGCCGACCAGCCAGCCATGGGTCAACGCGTGATACGCATGGCCCTGACCGGGCGGCCACAGCGGCTCCTGCTCCTCCAGGACGCGGATCATCGTCTGCCAATCGAGGATGTCCTCGGTCGTCATCCGGGCGCGCAGCGCGGGCAGGCCCGCCTGATGGCTGAGAAGATGCCGGACTTTGGTCTCTGCCTTGCCAGCCTGCCCGAATGCTGGCCAGTAGCGCGAAACCGGGGCGTCGTAGTCGAGCCGCCCCTCCGCAACCAGTTGCGCGACCAGAAGCGACATGAGGCCCTTGGTGCAGGAGAACAGGACATTCACCGTCTGCCGCGTCCACGGCGCGTGCACGCGCGCGTCCGCCGTGCCACCCCACAGGTCGACGACCGGCTGGCCGTCGAGATAGACGCAAAGCGCAGCGCCCATGTCGTGGTTGCCGGCCAGCACCGCGGAGAATGCTTCCGCAACGCTCCCGAACCCTTCGTTGACGTCCCCTGAAATCAAAGCATCCATGGTCGAGCCTCTGCTGCGACGGCCATCTTTGCGACGCTCGCGGTATGCGCACAAGCATGGGAGCCGGGCTGCCGATCGGCCGGCGGCGCGCGGTCATGCAACCAGGACCTCGCGCACCCGCCCCCAAGGCGAGGCTTGCTAAATGCATTTAGCTCGTGCGATTGTCAATCTTCGGTTTGCGGCGCATCGATGGGACTCTCCGCTTCATATGATGCTGATCATGGGCACGGAGATCATCGTGTGGCCGGCCGGCGGCACCGACACGCCCATCGCCGCCTTTGCCACATGAGGATCATCGATGGAAGAGCTGATGACGGACAGTGCAAGTCTCCGGTCGCCGCACGAGGCCGCCGCGGATTTCATCGCGGCAGTTGAGGCTGAACACCTCGATTTGCATTCGCTCCTGCTTCTGCACCGCGGGTCGGTGGTTGCCGAGGCCTACCGGGCGCCGTTCGATGCCGACACGCCGCATCGCATGTATTCCGTCACCAAAAGCTTCGTTGCGAGCGCCATTGGTCTGGCCATCGCCGACGGTCTCCTGACGGTCGAGGATCGGGTGGTCGACATCTTCCCGGACCTCGCGCCGCATCCAATCGACCGGCATCTGGCCGAGCTGCGCGTCAAGCACCTGCTGACGATGTCGGCGGAGCATTCCCCTCCTCCGGGTCCGCGGACGTCGCCGTCGGTTGTCGCGTTTCTTGCCGAGACGCTCGTACTACCGCCCGGAAGCCGTTTCGAATACTCCAGTTTCTGCTCCTACGTGCTGGCCGCGATCGTGCAGCAGCTGACCGGCGAAACGCTCGCCGACTATCTGCGCCCGCGTCTGTTCGAGCCCCTGGGAATCGCCGTCCGCCCCTGGCTCGCCAGCGAGGAAGGCGTCAACAATGGCGGCTGGGGCATGCATCTGACCACGCGCGAGCTAGCCCGATTCGGCCAGCTCTACCTGCAAGGCGGCATATGGCAAGGGTGCCGCATCCTGCCCGGGGCCTGGGTCAACGAAGCCACCAGCAAACGTGTCGAATCGTGGGGCAATGCCGGCGCGCCCGACTGGACCGCCGGCTACGGCTATCAGTTCTGGCAGAACCGCCAGGAAGGCTACCGCGCCGACGGCCTGCTCGGGCAGTTCTGCCTGGTACTTCCCCGGCATGACGCGCTGGTCGTCACCACAGCCGGCACCTTGACGACCCAGCGCATTCTCGACCTTGCGTGGGAGACATTGCTGCCGGCGCTGGAGCCGACGGCCGACGCCGCGGCAGACGATGCGATGCCGGCGTTCCCGTCCGCACCCACCGGCGCGGACGGCTCGCCGCGCGCGCAGGAGCTTGACGGCGTGACGTTCGTTCTCACCGAACCGTTTCCGTTGCCGACGCGCTTCTACGGCGGCGAGGTGCCGATCGTCTCGGCCGCAGTGGTCCTCGCAGACGATGCGATCAGCATTGCCCTGGCCGACCGCAATGCGACCTATCGCCTGCCCGTCGGCATCAACACATGGTCGGGCGGGACAAGCCCTGTTTCGACGGGCTATCCGGAGCCCTACAAAGGTCTGGCCCGATGGGAAGCGCCCGATCGCCTGACCATCGAGCTGGTCTTTACCGAGGGCGGCTTCCGCATGAGTTTCGTCTTCGGCCTCGATCCTGTTGAGCTGACGCTCAAGGCCCCGGCCAATCCGGGTCTCGAAGGCCGCATGGTCATTGGCAGGCGTTTTCCGTGAAACGCCTGCCGCCGGAGGACGCCGGCGGTCGGAGACGCCCGCGCGCTTGGCGAGCACGGCCGGGATGGGTATGAAATGCCTGGATTGCCAAGGGACCTAGCCATTGAAGCAATCTTCGAAGACCGGCAAGCGGCGCGTCACGCTGGCTGATGTCGCCAGGGCGGCGGGCCTCTCGCCGACGGCCGCTTCCATGATCCTGACCGGGCGTCCGGATACACGGTTGTCGGCCGATGCCCACGCCAAGGTGATGGCGGCGGCGGCAAAGCTCGGCTATCGCCCCAATGTGGCGGCGCGCAGCCTGCGCACCGACCGCACGCAATCGATCGCATTCATATCGGATGTCGTGGCGACGACGCGTTTTGCCACCGGCCTCATCCGTGGCGCGCTGCAGGCCGCCGAGCGCGCCGACTATGTCATGCTCGTCCTGGAAACGGGGGGTGAACCGGCGCGCGAATCCGACGCGATCGCGGCCGCCCTCGACCGCCAGGTCGACGGCATCATCTTCGCCTCGATGCGGGCCCGCGAGGTCTTTGTCCCGGACGTGACCTTTTCCACGCCGGTGGTGATGCTGAACGCCAGCAATCCACGGTTTCCCGGATCGGTCCTGCCCGACGAACTGGAAGGCGGGCGGTCTGCGGTTCGACTCCTGTGCGAGGCCGGTATCGATTCCGGCATCGCCCTCCTCGGACAGAGCAACCGTGCCGAGAAGGGCCTCTTCCGCTCGCAGACGATCTCGCGCCGCGTCAAGGGAATCCGCTCCGAAATGCGGCGGAACAAGCTGACCTTCGCCGCCGAAGAATCGTGCTGGAACTGGGAGCCCGAGGAAGGATACCGGCTGACCAGGAGGCTGTTGAAACGGCGCGACCCGATTCGCGCCATTATCAGCATGAACGATCGCCTGGCGTTCGGCGTCTATCAGGCCCTCACCGATGCCGGGCTCAAGGTCCCCGACGACATATCGATCGTCTCTTTCGACAATGACGAGTTGGCCGCCTACCTGCGACCGGGACTGACCACGATTGCATTGCCGCACGAGCAGATGGGCGTGCTCTCGGTCGAACTGGTGCTGGCCGGCCAGGTCGGGTGCGAACACCTCGTCCCCATGCCGGTGATCAAGCGCGGATCGATCCGCGGACCCGCCGCCGGTCGATCCTAGAGCCTTCTGTAGTCAGGACAGCGGGCTACCGGGCTGCACGCCGCAGGAGGGCCAGGAGGCCCGAAAGGATCTCTCTTGGTGCCGGCGGGCAGCCGGCGATGTGGAGATCGACGGGGACGACGGCCGAGACTCCTCCGCTGACGGCGTAGCTGCCGGCAAAACAGCCGCCGTCGTGGGCGCAATCGCCGACAGCGACGACCCATTTGGGATCGGGCGTGGCGGCGTAGGTTCGCCGAAGCGCCTCGTGCATGTTCCTGGTCACTGGGCCCGTCACCAGAAGCACATCGGCATGGCGCGGCGAGGCGACGAAAGAGAGCCCGAAGCGTTCGAGATCGTAGAAGGCATTGTTGAGGGCGTGGATCTCGAGCTCGCAGCCGTTGCATGAGCCGGCGTCGACCTGGCGGATCGCGAGACTGCGGCCAAGACGGCGCCGTGCGGCGAGATCGAGTTCGCGCGCAAGCTTCGCCACGTCCTCGTCCATACCCGGCGGCGGCTCGGTGAGGGGGGCGTGGATCAGGCCCTGGAAGAGGAGCTTGCGCATGGCGGGCTAGAGGTCGTGTCCGGAATAGGAGCAGTTGAACGATTTGTTGCAGAGCGGGAAGTCGGCGACGATGTTGCCCTCGATCGCGGCTTCGAGCAGCGGCCACTGGAACCATGACGGGTCGCGCAGGTGACAGCGCTCGACGCGCCCGTCGGCGGCAAGCCGCACCCAAATGAAAATGTCGCCGCGGAAGCCTTCGACGAGGCTTGAGCCTTCGCCCGCACGATGCGGCAGATCGACGGCGAGGGCGCCCGGTGGCAGGCCGGCGGCAATTCGCTCGAGCAGCAAGAGGCTCTGCTCGACCTCGCGGATGCGCAGCCAGACGCGCGCATTGACGTCGCCGTCTTCGCGTACCGACACCCTGAATTTGAGGCTGTCATAGGGCGGATAAGGCAGGGCGCGGCGCGTATCGAATGTACGGCCGGAAGCGCGTCCGATGGGGCCACCCACGGCGAACCGCCGCGCGAGGTCCGCCGTCAGAATGCCGGTGCCGACAGTGCGCTCCTGCAGCGACGCCGTATTGTCGTAAAGATTGACCAGGCGCGGGAACGTCTCCCACATA
Organism: uncultured Alphaproteobacteria bacterium; assembly: GCA_963750065.1. Classification (GTDB taxonomy): domain Bacteria; phylum Pseudomonadota; class Alphaproteobacteria; order Rhizobiales; family Kaistiaceae; genus CAVSRC01. Next base: position 89,802 of record CAVVPK010000029.1, on the reverse strand, counting down.
TCGGCAAGCAATGCCGCCAATGCGGGTGTCGCTGTGTCGGCAAAATCGGCGGCGACACCGCCCGGCACGATCCTGTCCATCATCAGCCGGTGGCCGAAGGCGAGTGCGGAGAAGCGCAGCACGCGCTCGCGCAGCACGGCACAATGGGCGAGCATCAGGGCGAAAGCGGCATCGTTACAGATGGCGCCAATATCGCCGAGATGGTTGGCCAGCCGCTCCAGTTCGGCCATCAACGCGCGCAGCCAGACGGCGCGCGGCGGCGGCTCCACGCCGAGCGCCGCCTCCACCGCGCGGGCAAAGGCATAGGCATAGGCAACGGTCGAATCGCCCGAGGTACGGCCGGCGATCTTGGCCGCGTCGGCGATATCGGCGCCTTGCATCAGCCCATCGATGCCCTTGTGGACATAGCCAAGCCGTTCTTCCAGGCGGACGATGGTTTCGCCGCTGGCGGTGAATCGGAAGTGCCCGGGCTCGATGATGCCGGCATGCACCGGTCCGACCGGAATCTGGTGCAGGCTCTCGCCCTCGACCGGCAGAAAGGCGTAGGGCGTTGCCGGCGACACGCCCCCTCTCGCCGACACTCCGCCTTGCCCTCCCTTTTCAACAGGGGGAGAGGCAGCAAGCGGGTGCGCAACATCCCAGCGGCCGTGGTCCAGCCATGGGCGCGTGTCGTGAAGGCCATCAGGCGTGAGGCCGAACAGGTCGGCCATGGCCCGCTCCAGACGGATGGCGGGCGGGTGAGCGGCGCCGACGCTCGGAAAATGCCCGTCGGGTGCAGCCAGGCTGAATATCGCCACGCCGCCCTCGTCAGCGACCGCCATGTGCACCGCGTCGGTCTCGCCCCACTCGCTGACCAGCGTCAGCTCGCCCGTTGCCAGCGCCTCGATGGCATCGCGCCAGCCGTCGGCGTCGACCGCAACCCGCGGCCACGGCCGATGGCCGGCGACCGGAATTCCGCGGGCGATGAGGGCGTCGCGTGTCGTCATCCGAGCAGCCCCGCAATGTGCTCGAACCAGGTGACCAGCATCGGCGGCATGTAGAAGCCGGCGATGAGCACCAGGGCGAAATGCACGAACATCGGAATGTAGGATGCCTTCACCGGCGCCGTGCTGCCCGACGGTTCGCCGAAGACCAGCCCCTGCAGGCGCAGCATGAGCGCGGCGAAGGCGATGAGCAGCCCGGCGACGAAGATCAGCGCCAGCAGTGGTTCACGGGCAAAGGTCGAGGAGACGACCAGAAACTCGCTCATGAAGACCCCGAGCGGCGGCAGGCCGGCAATGGCGACCACGCCCAGCACCAGCGACCAGCCGAGCACCGGGTGGCTGGCGGTCAGTCCCTTGATGTCGGCGATCTTCTGCGTGCCCTTGACCTGCGCCACATGGCCGACGGCGAAGAAGATGCCCGACTTGGTCAGCGAGTGCATGACCATGTGATAGAGGCCGGCGAAATTGGCCAGCGGTCCACCCATGCCGAAGGCGAAGGCGATGATGCCCATGTGCTCGATCGACGAATAGGCGAAGAAGCGTTTGATGTCGCGCCGCCGGTAAAGCATGAAGGCGGCGAAGACCAGCGATCCCAGCCCCATCACCACCAGCAGCGGCCCCGGCGCCAGCGCGCCGCTGTTGGCCGCCAGCAGCAGCTTGAAGCGCAGCACCGCGTAGAGCGCAACGTTGAGCAGCAGGCCGGAGAGCACCGCCGAAATCGGTGTCGGGCCTTCGGCATGGGCGTCAGGCAGCCAGGCGTGCAGCGGTGCCAGACCCACCTTGGTGCCGTAGCCGAGCAGCAGGAAGACGAAGGCGAGGTTGAGCAGCGCCGGGTCGAACTGGCTCGCCTTCTCGACCAGCACCGTCCACACCATGGCGTCCGGTCCTTCGCCGATCACCGGCCGCGCCGCCATGTAGACCAGGATGGTGCCGAACAGCGCCAGCGCGATGCCGACGCTGCCGAGGATGAAATATTTCCACGCCGCTTCCAGCGCCTCATGGGTTCGGTAGATACCGACCATCAGCACCGTGCTCAGTGTCGCCAGCTCGATCGCCACCCACATGACGCCGATATTGTTGGCGATCAGCGCCAGATTCATGCCGAACATCATCAGCTGATACATGGCGTGGTAGAAGCGCAAATAGGCGGGTGTCAGCCGACCGGTCTCCAGCTCGTGGCCGATGTAGCTGGCAGAAAAGACGCTGGTGGTGAAGGCGACGAAGGTGGTGAGCACCACGAAGACGATATTGAGGTCGTCAATCAGCAGATAGCGGCCGGGTTCGGGACGCGGCACGGCGAAGAGCAGCAGCGCCGCGATCAGCGTGGCGAGGCTCGCCGCCACATTGAGCCGTGCCGTCAGCCTGTAGCCGGGCAGCGCCGCCAGCAGTCCGGCCGCCGCCAGCGGAATGGCGAGGATGGCGATCTCGATCCCAAAGCCGCTCACTGCTGATCTCCCCGGAAGCGGTCGAGAACGTGCACATCCACCGTGTCGAAGCGCTCGCGGATGCGGAACAGGAATATGCCGATGACGATGAAGGCGATGAGGATGGAGAAGGCGACGCTGATCTCGACCACCAGCGGCATGCCCTTGGCGCCGGTAGCGGCGAGCACCAGCCCGTTCTCCAGCGACATGAAGCCGATCACCTGAGAGACGGCGTTGCGCCTCGTCACCATCATCAGCAGGCCGAGCAGAACCACCGACAGGGCGAAGGCCATGTCCTCGCGCGCCAGCGGACCGGCGGCGGCCGTCACCCGCAGCATCACCACCATCGACAGCGCCACCAGCGCCATGCCGGCGAGCATGGTCGGCGCAACGCCGCCAACCGCCTCGATCTGGCGGTGGATGCCGAGCTGTTCGACCATGCGGCGCAGCGCCATGGGTATGACGATCGCCTTGAAGGCGAGCGCGATTCCCGCGGTGACGAAAAGGTGCGGCGCGTTCTGCACCAGCGCCTGCCAAGCCACCGATAGCGCCAGCACGACCGCATGCACGGCAAAGACGTTGATCAGCGCATACATGCGGTCCTGGTAGAGCAGCACGAAGCTGACCAGCACCAGGCCGCCGGCGAGCAGATGGGCAACGTCAAAATCGATGCCGGTACCGGTGCCGATCATTGGAGGATCCGCGTCACGAAAAGAAGGAGGGTGCCGAGGAGGCCGAGCATCAGACCGGCGCCCATGAATTCGGGTACGCGAAAGACGCGCATCTTGGCGATGGTGGTCTCGAAGACAGCGAGCAGCGCACCGCCGACCGCCAGCTTGGCGACATAGGCGGCAAAACCGAGGACGAAGGCCGCGGGCGCAGCGCCGGGCGGCGTGATTCCCCAGGGCACGAAGACGCAGGCGATCAGCGAGACGTAGAGCAGGAGCTTGAGCGAGGCGGCAAGCTCGATCACCGCCAGGTGGCGGCCGGAATATTCGAGGATCATGGCCTCGTGGACCATGGTCAGTTCCAGATGGGTCGCCGGATTGTCGACCGGAATGCGCCCGGTCTCGGCGATCGCCACCATCACCAGTGCAACCAGCGCCAGGCCCAGCGAGACGCGCAGGCCGACGCCGGCAGCAAGCTCGCTGGCCACCGTCGAGAGCTGCGTCGAGCCGGCGATCAGGGCCAGCGAAAAGACCATCATGATCATCGCCGGCTCGGCCAGCGAGGCGATCATCATCTCACGGCTGGAGCCGATGCCGCCGAAGGCGGTGCCGACATCCATGCCGGCAAGCGCCAGGAAGAAGCGGGCGCTGCCGAGCAGAGCGATGATGGCGATAAGATCGGCCGACCAGGAGAAGATGAGGCCGGTGGCAAAGGTCGGCACCAGCGCCGCCGCCACCCAGGTGCCGGCGAAGACGAGATAGGGCACGGCGCGAAACAGCCACGAGGCGTTGTCGGCGAGCACGACCTCCTTGCGCATCAGCTTGGCGAGGTCGCGATAGGGCTGGATCAGCGACGGCCCCTGCCGGCGCACGAGCCGCGCCTTCACCTTGCGCACGAAGCCGGTCAGGAGCGGCGCCAGAGCCAGCACCACGATCATCTGCAGGCCCTGGACGGCGAGATTGAGGATCACGTCCATATCGCCAGCACCAGGAGCAGGGCGACGAGCGCCGCGAAGACGAGGCTGAGGTAGCGGCGGATGGTCAGGAACTGGAAGCGATTGAGCGTCGTGGCGGCGCTGCCCACGAATGCCGCCACCGGCAGATAGAGCGTCTCCCAGATGAGATCGCGAACGGTGACGCGGAAGGTGGCCGGGCGCATGTCGCCCGGCGCCGGCATATCGACCGCCTCGCGGGCGCCGAACAGCGTCGTCGCATAGACCCGGCGGATCGGCTGGGCGAAGCTGGCGGCGCTGTATTGCGTCGCCGGACTGGCATCGGGAAAGCCGCAGTCCCAGGCCGGTGCCCGGCGCACGGCACGCGAGGCGAAGCGATGGATGGCGACGACGCCGATGCCCGCCGACAGCACGATGAAGACGAAGACCAGCAGGCCGTTATAAGAGCTGCGACTGGCCGCCACCGGCACGATGGACAGCCACGACACGGCCGACTGCACCGGCATGCGGGCGCCGGTGAGCAGGGTGGCGACCGGCGACAGGCCGTCGATGACGAAGCCGGGAAAAAGGCCGGCAACAAGGCAGAGGGCGGCGAGCGCCAGCATGGCGGCGAGCGAGAAGCGATCGACCTCCTTCGCACTTGCCGCCGGCTCGCTGCGCGGCCGGCCGAGGAAGCTCACGCCGTAGGCCTTGACGAAGCAGGCCGCGGCGAGCGCCGCTGATAGCGCCAGCAGCGCGCCCACCGCCGGCACCATGATCTTGAGGTCCCATTGCGGCAGGTCGGGGCTGAGCAGGATCGCCTGGAAGGTCAGCCATTCGGAGACGAAGCCGTTGAGCGGCGGCAGGGCCGAGATGGCGGCGCTGCCGGCGAGAAAGGCGAAGGCGGTCACCGGCATGCGGTGGATCAGGCCGCCGAGGCGCTCCATGTCACGCTCGCCGGTGGCGTTGAGTACGGCGCCGGCGCCGAAGAACAGCAGGCTCTTGAACAGCGAATGGTTGAAGACGTGAAACAGCGCCGCGGTCATCGCCAGCGCCGCCGCGGCCTGCATGCCGTTGGTCCGGAAGCCGAGCGCCAGGCCGAGGCCGATGAAGATGATGCCGATGTTCTCGACCGTGTGATAGGCGAGCAGCCGCTTCAGGTCGTGCTGCATCAGCGCGTAGAGCACGCCGAGTACGGCGGTCACGCCGCCGAGCACCACCACGATCGTCGCCCACCACCAGGGCAGCGGCCCGACCAGGTCGAAGGCGATGCGGATGAAGGCGTAGACCGCGACCTTGGTCATCACGCCGCTCATCAGCGCCGAGACGTGGCTGGGGGCCGCCGGATGGGCCAGCGGCAGCCAGACATGCAACGGCACGATGCCGGCCTTGGAGCCGGCGCCGATCAGCGCCAGCACCAGAACCAGAGCGCCGGCGAGCGGTGCCAACACACTCGCGCGCATGGCGGAGAAGGCGTAGCCGCCAGTCGCGCCGGCGAGCAGGCCGAAGGCGAGCAGCAGCGCCAGCGTTCCGGCGCTGGCCATGACGATATAGACGAAGCCCGCCTGCCGGTTCTCGGCCTCTTCATGATGGGCCATGACCAGCGCCCACGAGGTGAGCGACATGAACTCCCAGGAGAACAGGAAGGCGAAGGCGTCGTCGGCGAGCACCACCATGTTCATGGCGGCGAGGAAGACGGTATAGAACGGCAGCACCCGCTCGGGCGCATGTTCATGACGGCCGTATCCCAGCGCAAAGAGGCTGGCCCCGGCACCGCCGAGATTGACCACCACCAGGAAGAATGCGCTGAGCGCGTCGATGCGGAAATGGGCGCCGATCCAGGGCAGCCCGAGAGGCAGCACGACCGCGTCGGCAGTGGTGAACGCCACCAGACGCCACAACGCACCGATGAGCATTACCAGCGACACCGCCAGCGCAATACCATAGACCGCCGTGCCGGCCGCCGGCCGCCGCGCCAGACCGACGGCGAGCACGCCGTTCGCAAGCAGGATCGCAATGCAGGTGAGCGCTAAGGCGGTGGACATGGGGAGGCTACCTGTCGGTCCCCTCGGCCGGCGGCTCCGGCAGTTTAGCCGCCTCCTTGAGCCGCACGCCGCGACCGCCTTCGGCGCTCGCCGCGCCTTCGCCGATCAGTACCAGCCCGGCCGCCTCCAGCGCGGTGATCAGCTTGGTCAGTGAATCGACCGTGCCGCGGATGACGCCATCGCTGGCCTCCATTCGCTGGATGGTCGGCACCGACAAGCCCGCAAGCTCGGCCAGACGACGCTGATCGAAGCCCAACAGCGCACGGGCCGCTCGAAGTTGGCCAGAGGATATCATCTATCAGGAATCAACTGTCAGAGATCAGTTGTGATGCATAATATATCTATTTTCGGGGGTCAATCCGCTGGCGGGCCGATGATCGGCCGGATCGACAGCACGATTTCGGGGCGGCGGCGCGCAACGCCTCGCCCTCGCAAAACCAGACAGGACGCGTCGCCGGATCGCTAGACGGGAGGGGCGCCGGCCGGCGCAGCCTAGCGCCAGGACCAGCTCATGGTGGTCACGAGCGGGGTCTCGGGCGTGACGATCCGCGGGTTCGGCATGTTCAGCGCGTTCGGCGGCGCCGTCCATGGTTCGATGCACACGCCGGACTCTTCCATGTCGTAGAGGACCCAGTCCTCGCAGCTGGAGCTGACGGTGAGCTCAAGCTCGCCGGGCCAGCGCACGATGGGGTCTGCGGCAAGGTCCCGGAAGCAATAGTCCCAGGGCCGCGGGAGCGGCGCGGTCATCTCGCCGGAAGGCAGGCCCGTGGCATCGTTGGCCCACATCAGGCGCGGCTCCGCCTCGAGTTCGAGTTCTGCCGATGCCGGCGTTCCAGCCAGGCGGCGAACGAACCAGGGATGCCAGGCGACAGCCGCCGGCATGGCTGCCCGTGCATGCAGCTCGATGTGGAACGTGGCGCGCCCGGCGGCAAGCTCCGTCCGCTGCACCACCCGACACGGCCACGGCCACGGATCGCCGAGTTCGATGCTCAGCTCGCCCTCGCCGGTGACCTGCCACGGCCGCGTGGTGACCAGCCCATGCAAGGCATGAGGCCCGCCATTCAGCGGAAACTGATACTGGGCGCCGCCGTAGTTCAGCTGCCCATCGCGCAATCTGCCGACCCAGGGGGCAATGACGAAGCTGCCAAAGTGGAACACGTCCCTGCCCTGCGCCACCAGAAGTTCGTGGTCGCCGACACGGAACGACGTGAGCCGGCCACCATCTTCGGGATCGAAGGTTGCCGAGCAACCATCGCCGGATAACTCAACCAACGCGCTCATTGCGAAGTCCACCCTCCGTCGACGACCAGAACCGTCCCGGTGACCATGCGGCCGGCCTCCGAGGCGAGATAGATGATGGCGCTGGCGACATCGTCGGTGAGCGCGAATTCGCCAAGCGGGATCTTGCCGAGCACGGACTCCCGCATCGCCGGCTCGTCCAGGATCGGCGCTGTTCCCGGCGTGTATATGAAGGTCGGCGCGATGGCGTTGACCGTGATCGCGTGCTTCGCCCATTCAAGGGCAAGTGTCTTGGTCATCATGTTGACGCCTCCTTTGCTGGTGCAATAGACGGCGGCATCGGGCAGGCCGACGAGGCCGCCCTGCGAACTGATGTTGACGATGCGGCCGCCACGGCCGGCCGACACCATCGTCCGGGCGACGGCCTGGCTCATGAAGAACACGCCGCGCAGGTTCACGCCCATCATCTCGTCCCAGTCGGCTTCGCTGACATCGAAGGCAGCGCGCGCGAATCCGAGGCCGGCATTGTTGACGAGCACGTCGATGCGGCCATGGGCGGCGACCACGGCCGACACGGCTTCATCGATGGAGGCGCGGTCGCGCACGTCGAGCCGCTGAGGGGATACGGCCAATCCACGCGACTGCGCCTCCGAAGCAATGTCGTCCAGGTCCGCATCTGTGCGCGCCGTCGGCACGACGGTCGCTCCGGTCTGCGCAAGCAGACCGGTCAGTTCGCGTCCAATGCCCTTCGAAGCGCCGGTAACGATGACCACGCGGTCCTTGAGATCGAAGCGCGCCATGGGCGTGGCGGCGCGCGCCCGCGGACCGGATCCGGTAACCTGGTTGTCCGACACAGATGTCCTCTTTTCCTCACCTGGCACCGCCGCCGAAACCGCGCGGCGATCGCCCCCGTATTTGCGCCAGTCAGCCTTGCGCGACGAGCCGGGTGACTTCGTCGAGATCGGCGTCGGCTTTCGCAAACTGACCCATGACCCGCCCGCGCGCGAGCACGACCACGTGGTCGGCTACGGACAGCGCCTGCTGCAGGTTATGCATGATCAGGATGACGGCCTGGCCGGCATCGCGCGCGCGCAGCACCTGATCCAGCACCTGCTGGGTCTGGCGCACGGCAAGCGCGGCCGTCGGCTCGTCGAGGATCAGACAGCGCGAGCCATAGACCATGGCGCGTGCGATCGCGACGGCCTGTTTCTGGCCGCCGGAGAGCGTTGCCGCCGGGTCGCTGAACTTGCGCCTGAGATCGGAACCGAGCTGCTTCAGGGCCTTCGCCGTGATCCGGTCGGCTTCCTTCGCGTCGAAGATGCGGAACGGCCCGAAGCGCTTCAGCGGTTCGTTGCCGAGCACCATGTTGCGAGAAATCGACATCAGGTCGCAGACGGCGAGGTCCTGAAACACCGTTGATATGCCGGCGGCGCGGGCATCGTGCGCGCTGCGCAGCTTCATCGGGTGGCCGTCGACCTCAACCGTGCCGGAGGTAGGCTGATAGACGCCCGAGAGCACCTTGATCAGCGTGCTTTTGCCGGCGCCGTTGTCGCCGACCAGCGCCAGCACCTTGTTGGCATGGGCCTCGATCGAAATGTCGCGCAGCGCCGTGACCGACTGGAAGGTCATCGTGACATTGCGCAGGGCTACGACGGGCGCGCTCACGACGACACCTCACCGGTTGCGTTGGCCTTGCCGGATGGCTCGCCGTCGGGCAGACCCAACTCGTCGGCATCGATGGCCGCCTGCTCTGCCGCCGGCCGTTCCGGGCTCATCACGAAGCGGTTGATGACCACGCGATTGATAAGCACCGCCACGAGGACCACGACGCCGAGGAAGATGTTGACCCAGTAGCCCTGCAGGCCGACCAACAGCAGACCGTCGGTGACCATGGCGTACATGATGGCGCCGAGCACCGTGCCGAGCACGCTGCCATAGCCGCCGGTCAGAAGCGTGCCGCCGATGACGGCCATTGCGATGGCGATCAGCTCCCAACCGACGCCGCGATTGGCGTCGATAGAGAAGTACTGGACGGCCACCACAATGCCGGCAATACCCGAGGTCAGGCCCGACAACGCGAACAGCGTCACGGTAGTGCGGGCGACCGGCACGCCAAGATTTCTGGCCGCAGACGGGTTCTGTCCGATGGCGAAGGCCCAGTTGCCCATGCGGGTGCGCAGCAGGAAGAACGTTGCCAGCGCCACGACCACCAGGAACCACAGCAGCGACATGCGGTAGCCAAACAGGAGCTTGCCGGCAATCACCTGCGCATAAGCGTCGGGAAACTTGACGACAACCGGGAAGCCGCTCGTCTGCATCGTCAGGATGCCGCGATAGACCAGCGAGGTCGCCAGGGTGATGATGAAGGAGGGCAGCCCCGTGCGCACCTGAATGATGCCGTTGATGGAACCAAGGAAGGCTCCAAAGGCCAGCGTGAACACGATCGTGAAGATCGGTGGCAGGCCGAGCACGTTACCGAAATAGTACATCGCCCAGCCGGTCAGGCCGACGATGGTGCCGACCGAGAGGTCGAAGTGGCCGGCGATCATGAGCACCGTGACGCCGACGGCGACGATGCCGTATTGCGCGGCAAGGCTGGCGACGTTGATGCCGTTTTCCTGCGTCAGGAACAAATCCGGCCGCAGGATCGAGAACACCACGAAAGCGACCACGAGCCCGCCGAGAGAGGCGAGCTCGGGTCGTTGCAGTGGTCTGCGAAGCACGGCGACGGCCCGGCGAGCCGCGCCGCTTGACTTGGCGGACATGGCCGGGTCGTCGGTGCGTGTCAAAGCTAGCGGACTCCCGCTTCGGCCAGCTTGGCGACCGCGTCAGCATTGCTGCTGTCGACGATCTGCGGGCCGGTCAGGAAGTAGTTCGCCTGGATCAGGCCGTAGCGAATGTAGTGCACGAGCTCGAGCACCGAGATGTAGCCACGCCACCAGCCCTGCTGGTCCATGGTGAAGTCGAGATCGCCGGCCTGGATCATCGACACGATGTCCGGGCTGACGTCGAAACCGGCGGTCTGCAGCGGCCGTCCGACGGCCTTCTTGGCGGCGACGATACCGGCCGTGGCGGGCTGCCCGGTGGCGACGACTGCGTCGACATCGGGATGCGAGCGCAGATAGGCCTCGGTGATCGATGCCGTCTTGCCCGGATCGGGGTCGCCGGCAACGTGGTCGTACTTGGTTCCGGTGGCCTTGGCGACCTTCTCCATGCCCGCGCAGCGCTGGGTCTGGGTGCCGTCGCCGACTTCCTCCTGGACGCAGATCATCGACTTAGCGCCCTTGGAGACGAATCGGTCAGCCGCCATCGAACCGGCGGCATATTCATCGGCCCCGACGCGCGAGACGTAGACGTCGTTGGGATCGCGCAGCGGCTGGTCTTTGACGCTGGGCGCCGGATTGAAGGCCACGGCAATGCCCTTGTCCTTCGCTTCCTTGGCCACTGCATCGAGATCGCCGATGCCGAGGATCAGGATGCCGTCCGGCTTGGCGGCGATCGTCGCCTCGATCTTCTGGGTATAGGACGCCAAATCGACGCTGGCCGGATAGACGTACTTCACGTCAACGCCGAGATCCCTGCCGGCCTGCTGGGCGCCGTTGTTGAGCACGCGGAAGAATCCGGAGCTCGGGTCGGCAAGCCCTTCGACGTAGATCGTCAGGTGTTTGCCGTTGGTCAGATCGCCCGGGTAGTTCTGCGCTTCGGCACTGATGCCGCTGGCCGCAGACGCCGTCAGCATCGTCGCCGACAAAACCGTCAGAAGCAGCATATGCCGTCTCATGCCAAGTCCCCTCACCGCGCCATTCTCAGACCCATAGCCGTCCATTGCATGCCCTCCTGATTGTACTGGTATGGTCCAATATAATACCGCTCTAATACCAATGCATCTTTGGCCCAGCGTCAAGCTCAAAATGCGTTTATATACCGTTGGTTGCGCAGATTCGGCGACCCTGCATACAAGGGTTGTCCGGCTCGGCGCGGTCCCGGCCTTCGGCGTCATCGGGCAGCCGCATCGTGCGAGGCGGGCATGCGGGAGGGGGCGCCGCGCGCCGAGCTCCGAGGGCAGCCGGTGACGCTTTCGCCAGGTTCAAGCTCAGCGCGCTGATCGGGACATGCCGAAGGCGCCGACGTGGAATGCCCGATCGGCGAACCGACCCTGCGTCCATCCAGACGGTCGTTGAAACGCCAGTCTGCCCCGATAGAATGCCTGCTGCAGGGCGCGTTCGTGCGCTGCACGGCAGCGCTGTCGAAATTGTCCCGGCCGCGCCATCGCAGTGACAACGACGGAACCAGCCATGACGATCCAGAAACGTACATTCGGCCGCACCGGCCACCAGAGTTCGGCTGTCCTGTTCGGCGCGGCCTCACTTTCCGAAGTCGACCAGGCGACCGCCGACCGGGTGCTCGACCTGCTGTTCGCCCACGGCGTCAACCACATCGACGTTGCCGCCAACTATGGCGATGCGGAATTGCGCGTCGGCCCGTGGATGGACCGCTACCGCAACGAGTTCTTCCTGGCGACCAAGACCGGGAAGCGGGATCGCGCCGGTGCCTACGCCGATATCCGCCGCTCGCTCGACCGGCTCAGGACCGATCATGTCGATCTGATCCAGCTGCACGCACTGATCCATCCCGACGAGTGGGAGCAGGCGTTGTCGCCCGGCGGTGCGTTGGAAGCGGCGATCCAGGCGCGCGGGGAAGGTCTGGTGCGCTTCATCGGCGTTACCGGCCACGGCTGGAACGTGGCCGCCATGCACAAGCGCAGCCTGGAGCGGTTCGACTTCGATTCGGTGCTGATGCCGTGGAACTGGTATGCTGCGCATCATGAGACCTACGGCCGCGATTTCGAGGCAACGGCGAAGATCTGTGCCGAACGCAATGTCGCCGTGCAGACCATCAAGTCGATCGCCCGCGGCCCCTGGGCGGCCGGCGTGAAGCGCAACCACACCACCTGGTACCAGCCGCTGGAGAACGAGGCGGACATCCGCGCCGCGGTGCACTGGACCCTCGGCCGGCCCGGCATCTTCCTGAACTCCGTCGGTGATCTCGACCTGTTGCCGGCGGTGCTGCGCGCCGCCGACGATCTTGCTCTCCCGCCGGGCGACGATTTCATGGCCGGCCTCAGCGAGCGGGTCGGGCTCGCGTCGATCTTTGGCATATAGGCGTCCGCGTGAGCCTGCAGGTCCACCGGAGGAGACGTCGATGACGGCCGGCAAGTTCGCTCTTCTCTACGGTCGTGGCGAGCTGACGGTCGATCTCCCCGCCGGCGCTGTGCCAGCGATCGTGCGCAAGCGCGCGCTGCCGAAGCTGCCCGATCCGCGAGCCGCCGTTGCCGCCGCGCTCGCCGCGCCGACGGGTTCGCCACCGCTCGCCACGCTCGTCGGCGGCCGGCGGAGCGCCTGCATCCTGATCTGCGACATCACCCGGCCGGTCCCCAACCGGCTCTTTCTCAGGCCGATGATCGAGGCGATGGTCGCCGCCGGCATCCCGCTCGGCGCCATCTCCGTCCTCGTGGCCACCGGACTCCACCGACCCAACCTCGGCGACGAACTCGCCGAACTCGTCGGCGATCCCTGGGTGCTGGAACATGTCCGGGTCGAGAACCACTATGCCCGCGACGAGGCCGCGCATGTCGACCTTGGCCGTACCGCAACCCGCGGCACGCCCGTGCGACTCGATCGTCGCTTCGTCGAAGCGGACCTCAGGATCGCCACCGGTCTGGTCGAGCCGCATTTCATGGCCGGCTGGTCCGGCGGGCGCAAGGTCATCGCGCCAGGCATCGCCGACCACGAAACGATCCGGACCTTCCATTCGGCGCGCTTCATGGAAGATCCACTTGCTGTGCAGTGCAATCTCGTCGGCAATCCGCTGCACGAGGAACAGCTCGAGATCGTTCGCATGCTGGGCGAGCTCTACGCCCTCAACACGGTGATCGACGAGGAGCGCGACCTCGTCGCCGTGACCTTCGGCGAGATCGTCGCCAGCCATCAGGCAGCCGTCGATTTCGTCAGCGCCGCCACCGCGGTGCCGGTCGGCCGGCGGTTTTCGACCGTCGTCACCTCTTCGGCAGGCTATCCGCTGGACAAGACCTACTACCAGACGATCAAGGGCATGGTGACGCCGCTCGATATCCTCGCGCCAGGCGGCACGCTGATCATCGCTTCAGAATGCTCAGAGGGTCTCGGCTCAACCGAGTTCCGCGACTCCCAGGCACGTCTGGTCGCGCTCGGCCCCGAACGCTTCCTGGCGACGCTCACGGCCAAGAGCCTCGCCGATATCGACGAATGGGAGACCGAGATGCAGCTGAAGCCGATGCGTCTCGGCACGGTGGAGCTTTATACGACCGGGCTTTCCGGCGACGACCGGCGGCTGACGGGCGTCGCCATGATCGATGACGTCGGCGAAGCCATAAGCCGCAGCATTGCCCGCAGCGGCGACCCGGCAGTGGCCGTCATCCCGGAGGGGCCCTACGTCGTGCCCCTTTTCTCCCCTGCGGCCTGAAAGCCGACGCCCGCCATGCTCGAAATCCATCTCGATCCGCTCGGGGGCATTGCCGGCGACATGTTCGTCGCCGCGCTTCTCGACCTGCGGCCTGACCTGGAGCCGGGCCTGCAGCAGGCGCTCGCGGGCATGCCGCTTCTCGACGGGGTCACCTGCGCGGTTGCCGAGCATAGCGACGGCGTGCTTGCCGGCCGGCGCTTCCTTGTCCGTCGCGACCATGACCACGCCGGGGTCGACGACGACGCCGTACACCGCCATGGCCATACGGACCACGCGTCGCATGCCGATATCGCCTGGAGGGATATCCGCGCCGCGCTCGCCGAGGCACCGCTTGACGAACAGACCCGCAGCCACGCCATCGGCATCTTCACACATCTCGCCGAGGCGGAAGCGCGCGTCCACGCCACTGCACCCGATGCGGTTCATTTCCACGAGGTCGGCGCCTGGGATTCGATCGCCGACATCGTCGCCGCCGCCTGGCTGATCGGGCAGACTTGCGGCGGCGCGCTGGACAATCGGCGCGCTACCTCTCGGCGGCGGCAGGATCCGCACCGCCCACGGCCTGCTGCCGGTGCCTGCGCCCGCCACGGCGCTACTCCTCGAAGGCTTCCCGACAATCGACGACGGCATTTCCGGCGAGCGCGTGACGCCGACCGGAGCGGCAATCGTCCGCTATCTCTGCAATCCGCAAGGGCGACCGCGGCAGGTGCGCAGGCTGGTCGGTTCTGCACACGGCTTCGGCACCCGGACCCTTGCCGGCATCAGCAACTGTCTGCGCGTTCTCGCCTTCGAGGCCAAGGCTCCGACTGCGCCGGCGACCGATCGCATCGTCGTGCTGGAATGCGAGATCGACGACCAGACCGGCGAGGACCTCGCATTGGCGATCGACCGGCTGCGCGAAGCTCGATGGCGTTCTCGACGTCATCCAGGCGCCGGTGTTGGGCAAGAAGGGACGGCTGATGACCCATCTCCGCGTGCTGGTCGCGGAGCATGCGGAAGACGCGGCGGTCGCGGCGATCTTCAGCGAGACGACCACGCTCGGTTTGCGCCGATCGCTGGTCGAGCGCTACATCCTCGGACGCGAGACGGCCTCGGCCGAGGCCGGCGGCCGCACCCTCCGCGTCAAGCTCGCCGATCGTCCAGGCGGACGGACGGCGAAGGTGGAAACGGACGATCTCGCGGACAATTGCCGGCGCACGGCGCGCGCAAGAACCTGCGCCGCCGGGGCGAAGCGCCGTTCGAGGACGAAGAGGAAGGCTGATGCACGAGGCGCTTGCGACAGTTCTGGACGGCCTCGCCCCGGCGGCCATCGCGGTCAGCGGCGGGGTCGATTCGATGACGCTCGCCGTCTTCGCGCACCGCCAGCTCGGCCGTGATCGGATCCTGATGATGCACGCGATCTCCCCGGCGGTGCCTCCCGAGGCGACGCAGCGCGTGCATCGTTATGCCGAGGCCGAGAACTGGCGGCTCACCGTGCTCGATGCCGGCGAATTCGCCGACCGCGACTACATCGCCAATCCGGTCAACCGTTGCTACTTCTGCAAGACCAATCTCTACGACGCCATTGCCGAGCGCACCGACCAGCGGATCCTTTCCGGCACCAATACCGATGACCTTGGCGAATACCGCCCGGGCCTCGATGCTGCGCGCGAACGTGAGGTGCGCCACCCCTATCTGGAAGCCGGCATTGACAAGGCCGGCGTGCGCGTGCTCGCTCGCCGCCTCGGTCTCGGCGATCTCGCCGAGCTGCCTGCCTCGCCCTGCCTGTCAAGCCGCATCGAGACCGCCATTCCCATCGACGCCGGGGTCCTCGCCGCCGTGCACGCCGCCGAAAACCTCGTCGCCGACAGTCTGCGGCCTGAGACCGTGCGCTGCCGCGTGCGGCGGAACGGCATCGTCATCGAACTCGACAGCAGCAGCCTTGAAGGTCTCGACGCAGCGCGGCGGGATGACCTTGCCGCCTCGGTTGCCCGGCTCTTTCCCACCGCGCTCGCCGAAGCGGCGGTGGCGTTTGCGCCCTACAGAAACGGCAGCGCTTTTCTAGGCGGGCGGAGATGAGTGACCGGGACGTCGTGTTCGATTTTGCCCGCACGGCGCGCATCGGCCTCGGCGAGGCCGTGTTCTGCGAAGGCAAGACGCCGGAACAGATTGCCGCGATCCTCGACGGCGCCAAGGAGCGTGGCGCGGGTCTGTTGCTCACCCGCCTCGACGGCGAGCAAGTGAAGCGCCTGCCGGCGGCACTCGCCGCTCAAGTCGACTACTGCCCGCTGTCGCGGACCGGCTTTTTCGGGCCACTGCGCCCCGACCCGGTCGAAAACGTGGTCGCCATCGTTTCGGCCGGCACGGCCGACGCACCGGTGGCGCGCGAAGCAGCGCGGGCATTGCGCCACGGTGGCGTAGAGCCGACGGCGATCGCCGATGTCGGCGTGGCCGGTCTCTGGCGGCTGATGGAGCGGATCGAGGAGATTCAGCGCCATCCCGTCGTCATCGTGGTCGCCGGCATGGACGCGGCGCTTGCCAGCGTTGTCGGCGGGCTGGTGCCAGGCGCAGTCATCGCCGTGCCGACATCGACCGGTTACGGCACCGCGGAAGCCGGACGCACGGCCCTCAACGCGATGCTGGCGAGTTGTGCGCCGGGCATCACCGTCTGTAACATCGACAACGGCTACGGCGCGGCAGCGGCGTCCTTGCGCATCCTTCACATGATGAAGGCGGTCGTGCCGGCGTGAAGGAACGGCCCGGCGGGACATTTTACCCGAGCACGGTCAGCTGAGCCGCGTCCTGATCGGCTTGATGAGACGCGATGCCCCGACGGCTCCTCTTGTCTCGCCAGGGTGACCGTGCCGATGACGCGCTGGAGTTGCCTTCGATGCCAGTCAAGATTCGACACACAACCATCTATCGCTACCGTCAGCCGGTCAGCCTCGGTCCGCATCGGCTCATGCTTCGTCCGCGCGAGAGCCGCGATCTCCGGTTGATCGCGATGGACATAGCGGTTGCGCCTGCTGCGCTGGTGACATGGGCGCACGATGTGTCAGGCAATGCGGTCGCTACGGCCACTTTTCAATCGATGACCGACACGCTCAGGATCGACGCAAACAGCGAACTGGAACTCGACGCTGTCGCTTGGCCGATCTTCGAAATCGCTGCTTCGGCTGTCTCCTATCCCTTCCGATATTCGAACGACGAGTGGATCGACCTCGGCGCATTGGCGATCCAGCAATACCCGGATCCGACCGGGAGGTTGCGCAGCTGGGCGCAATCGTTTGTCGGCGGCAATCCGACCGACACGCTGGCTCTGCTGAAAGATCTCAGCCTCGGCATTTCAGGGCACGTCGCCTACCAAAGCCGCGAGCAGGAGGGCACGCAGTCGCCTTTGCAGACTCTGGATCGCGGCTGGGGGGCGTGCAGAGACCTTGCCATTCTCCTCGTCGAAGCTGCACGCTGTCTCGGCTTTGGCGCCAGGATCGTATCGGGCTATCTCCACAATCAGAGTGCCGAAAGCTTGGGCTCGACCGGTGCGGGGTCAACGCACGCCTGGGCGGAGGTCTATGTGCCGGGCGCGGGCTGGATCACCTTCGACCCAACCAACCGCAGCGTCGGCAACTTCAACCTGATCCCGGTTGCGGTCGGCCGCGACATTGGACAAGTCATTCCGGTCGCCGGAAGTTTCTCCGGCACCGGCAACGCGCTGCTGGAGATGTCCGTCGAAGTCGCGGTGACATCGTCCTAGACGGTACGGCTTGATCAATCGCGGTCCCTGGGGCTGGACCCAGCGTCTTCCCCTCCAGGGGCGAACAGGGCTCTCGAAACCGAAGTCGGCTGCCCGAGCCTTGGTCGACAAGCGTGCTACGCAGAGACTCGCTGGTCCACCGTCGCATTTGGCCGCTTCTTCGTTGGCACGCGGCGAGAGGAGAGATGCCGTGTGGCGCTTATTGGTCTTCCGGATAGCCGCCCACGATCACGGCACGGACGGGCGCGATCGGCATGACTATCTGCTGGCAGATCATGTAGGCTTCCCAGTTCGAAGTCGCGATGACCCAGGGATGGGTCACGTAGGTGTTGACCGTCCAACTCGCCCCACCGCGCAGGTGTTTGTAGAGGACGCGCTTGCCCTGGTAGTTGAGCCAATAGATCGCCACATAATCGTTGATGCCTGTGTCCTTGTTGGTGAAGACCAGCGTCGCGGGCGTGTTGGAGTTCTGGGACTTCAGGCTGCGCTCGGATGCGCAGTTCGCATCTGCCCACGCCGGCACCGTCAACGCGGCGGTGGACAGCACCGAGAGCAACAGGCCGGCGAGGATCGTTCGGCCGAGGGGTTTCGATTTGACGGTCATGCCGGTTTCCTTCTGGCGATGGGCGACGAGGGCAGACGACTGACGCCAGCCGATCGCCGGTCAGGGGAAGACATTGTCGACGATCAGGATTGCGCCGGAGTCGCCTTGATAGGTTCCGGCGGTCACGAGAAGTGTGTTTCCGAGGAGCAGGGCCGCCTTCGGCTCGAAGGCACCGGTCGTCAACGTGATCGTCTGCTCGAGCGACAGGTCCTGTGCCGATAGCACCCAGATCGTGCCCTTCGCGCCGACGGCAACGACGTGTTGATCGTTGCTGGCGATCTCTGCCACGCGCTCGGATACGGTTGCCCGGCGCATCTCGATCTGCCGCTGGGGATCGAACATGACAACGAGGCCAGCGTCGTTGTTCTCCTCGATCCGCCCGCCTGCGTAGACCGCCGTCGAATTCGCCGTGAGTGACCAAAGCGAGGCGCCGCGCGCGTCCACCCAGTTCGTGCGCATCGTTGCCTGCTCGGTCACGCTGATCGCGGGGCCGCGGGCGTGGGCAACCCAGATCTGGCCGCCGACCGCGGTCATTGCCTGACCCCATTCGCCAAGCAGCGGCGAGGTGGCCTGCTGTCCGCTGCCCGGGTCGACCCGCACCACCTGGCTCTGTGCCGAGCTGCAGTCCGGCATGACCAGCACCCACGGCGTGCCGCCGGCGAGCGCCATGTCCTGCGGACAGCCCGCCAGATGCGCGAGCACGGAGCCGTTGCCGTTGCCCGGCTGCCGCCAGACGGTCTTGTCGGTTTCCACCAGGGCATAGGTCCAGCCATTGCCGGCCGAGGCCATGCTGACCGGCAGGCGGCCGACCTTCACCCGTGCGGCAACCTGGCCGGTGTGGGGATCGACCTTGGCGATGGTGCGCTGGCCGCTCTCGGCCGCCCACAGCCATTGCCCGTCATAGGCGAGCCCTTCGACCCATTTGCCGAGCTGGGACACGGAAGGCGTGACGTATTTTTCCGATGGCATGGGGGCAAGCATGGTCTGTCCGACATCGGACGGCGGCGGTCCTGCGGGCGCCATCGGCGCGGCGTTGCCCATGGGCGCCATCGGCGCACCATTGCCCAAGGGCGGCAACGGCACGGCGTTGCTCGAGCCGGTTGGGGCGCCGGTCGCCGCGAACTGGGCAGCGCAGGCACTGAGGAAAGCCTGCACCTGCGGTGCGGCGCCTGCCAGCGGCAGCGACAGAGGCGGCGTGCCGGGAACCGTTATGTCGAGGTTTCCACTCCCCTCAAGGACCGTCCACAGCGGATCGTTGACATCGACGTCAAGCGTGACGCCGGTAGCCATGCCGTTCGCCACGATGCCGGAATAGCGGCCGCCCACCTGCCCGTTGGAGATGAACAGGTTCACCTGCTGCCCCTCGGGCAGGTCGGCATTGACGTAGAACACGACCGACGCGGCGGCGCTGGAAGAGCCGGGGCCGCAACTGGCGGCAAACGCCGAGTCGTCGGTCTCCGGCACGCCGAAAATCAGCGTCACGATGCCGTCGGCCGCTCCGGGCGTGCCCGACAGGCTGGTGAGCCATTGCGCCTGCCCGCCTGCATCGGCCGACGGCGGGCCAGACATGGGAGTCGGGTCGTAGCGTCCTGCCCTCTGTGGCGGCGACGCCATCCCCGGGAAGCCGCCTGCGCTGGAATCGACCGGTGCTGGGGCCGCCATCGGCGCCGATGGAAACCCGCCGGGAGCCGAAGGGAAACCACCCGCGCTAGAATCTGCGGGGGCCGTCGGAAAACCGCCGGCACTGGAGTCCGCCGGCGCCATCGGAAATCCGGCGACGCCTCCGGCGGATGCTGCCGCGGGCGCAAGCAGCAATGGAAGCGCCAGAAGGAGCGCACCGGTGCGCGCCAATGCCATGGGAGTCATCCGGCACCTCATCCGTTCACGTTGACGCTGCGATCGAATTTGGCGTCAGTCATATCGTTGTTCACCGTTGGCCAGGCCGTTGCCGTTGTTGCCGTCTGTGCCGTTGGTGCCGTTGTCGCCGGCGTTGCCGCTATTGTCGTTGGTGTTGCCGCCGTCGAAGACGCCCTCCTGGTCGAGCTTTTCGACGACCATCGGCGCGCCGATGAGGATGCCCGTGGCGCCGACAAAGACTAAGCCTCCGATGATCTTCCACTTGTTCCGCTTGAAGAACGACGGGGCCCGCTGGGGGGCCTGTTCGGCAACGACCGCGGCGGCGCGCCGGACGTTGGCCACGCGCCTCGGCAGCGGACTGACGCGTGCCACGGCCGTCGCTTCGCCGCGGAACGAACCCGGCGGCGTGCGCGGCGGCGCAACATTCTTCGGCGGAGACGGCAGCTGGTTAGCAATTCCGGCGCCGTTGTCCACATTGCCGTCGAACTTCGAGGTCGGCGACTCGTAGCGGGGCAATGCGGCATCGCGAGCAGGCGGCGGTGGCACGCTATCGTAAACCGGAGGGGGCGGAGGCGCCTTCGCCTCGTCCGGCAATTTGGGTAGTGGCCGGCTCGGTACCCTGCCCACGGCATTCGGCTGGGTCGGCGCGACCTTGCGCAGGCTCTGCGGCAACTCGTCGAAGACTTCGCCGGTGGCATCGTCGAGCCATTTGCCTTTGAAGAACCTGAAGCCGGCGACCTGGAACGAACCGTCGGGCAATGCCGGTGCCGCCTTTGGCGCCGGATCAACGGCCTGGACCGCGGACGCGGGAGCGGACCCGAGCGCGATGAGGCCCGTGGCAGCGGCGAGCACGACAGTCAGGTGGATGCGGGTCATGTGACCTCTCCTGTTCGTCACCTTAGGACGGCGGATATGCGATGAGTTGCTCGGCGTCGGTGCCGGCCTGATAGCCCCCCATCCACTGGTCTTGTTGCGACAGCCACCAGATGAAGCCGACGGGCGATTGCTGGGCGACGCCAAAGCCGGGCGGGACGGTCGAGATGAAGACGACGTTGCCGGCTCGATCGTCGACGTAGATATCGAGCGGCTGGGCCGACTGGTTGAGGATGTCCATCGTCACCATGCCGGCGGCCTGGGGCGGCCGAGTGGCCGACGGCTGTTGCGGTGGCTGTTGCGGTGGCGGCGCGCTCGCGACGTTGCCCTGGTAGGGTGCGGCCTGCCAGAAGGCCGAGACCCAGCCCGGCTGCACGGTGCCCGCCTGCACGGGGCCGGTCTCGATGTTGAGATAGGCGCCAGACTGGCCGAGGTTGCGCAGGCGCGCATACTGGTTGCTGTTGGTCGCCTCGACGACCCACAGCGCGTTCTGTGCGTCGCTGGCCAGCGGCACCGCCTGGACCACCCCTCCCCTCAGCGTCAGGTAGCCGCCGGTGTAGGCCGAGCGCAGGCGCATCTCGCCCTGGGCGCCGGCCTGCTCGATGATCCACGCGGCGGCCGGTCCGGAGGTCGGGCTCTGCACGACGGCCGTGCCGTTGACGCTGAGATAGGTGCCCTTCCAGCCGTTCCTGAGCTCATAGGTGGCCGGCTGCTGCGCCAACGCGGGCGCAAGCACGGAAAGGAACATCAGGGCCGCCGCTGCGGCGAGACTCGCACCGTGTCTTGTCCACTTCATCTGATCACGCTCCTGGCAGGGCTGTTCCGGTTGACCCGGAGGGAAGCTGGATCGTTCATGGCTTGATCGTCGAGCACATGGGCAGGTTGAACTCCATCACGACGTCGGCGACGCCCGTCGGGTCGAGCATCGTGTAGTCGAAGTTGTCGGCGTAGCTCGTCCGGGCATTGGCGTTTTCGACGGCCGTGCCAACCACCGCGTCGATCTGCGCGTCGGTGATGTCGCCGGCCAGGATGCCAACCACCTTCTGCTTGATGTCGTCGCGGATCTGCCTGTTGTTCGCGAGCGTCCGGTAGGCCGGCATCACGGTGGCGAACGACGCGCTGATCAGCGAGTCGAATGCCAGGTCCTTGCCGATGGCAGCGAGCGCTGCGCCGCCCTTGGTGGCCAGCGCCGCCTTCACCTGCGCCTTCAGCGCGGCGCGGGCGGTCTCACGCGCCGCCGCCTTGGCCGCCGCCTTGGCCGCCGTCTCGGCCGCTGCCTTGCCGGCCGATGCTGCTGCGGTGGCGCCGGCCGCGCCACCGGCGGTGGCGGCGACAGCGGCGACGTTGAGCGCGACCATCCCGACGGACGTTGCCTGGTAGGTAATCGACGTGGCGCAGGCGCCCTTGTGCGAGCCGCACATGGCGCCGCAATCGACCCAGCCCGTCGGGCAGCTGCCCCAGCACACCGGACCGACGCCGTTGTAGCCGGGGTTGCACGACTTGTAGCAGAGGCCCGTATCCTTCTGCGGCGTGCCGCCGCCGCAATCCGGAATCTTCCCGACGCCGCGGTCGTAGGTGTGCTTCTGACAGGAGATGCCGATGTCGGTCGTGTTCGCCGGGCACTTCGGCGTGCACAGGCTGGTGATCATCGGGGCGGTGGTGTAGCCGGCCGGGCAGTTCGAATAGACGATGGTGTTCGAATTGGCGGTGACGCAGCCATAGCGCCTGCCGTCCGCGCTCTTGGCGCAGCGGGCCCGGGCATCGTTGAGACTGAAGGGCGTGTCCCCCAGCTTCCACGGGAAGGCGGAGCGGCTGACCGGGCCGGGCTTGTAGCAATAGAGGCCATCGTCGCGGAAGCCCGGCGGGCAACTCGGCACGCACATGGTCACGAACGACGTGTAGCCGGCGTTGCAGCGCGTGTAGCAGAGGCCGGCGTTCTTCTCCGTGTTGCCGTTGCACGTGGTCGGGATCGTGCCGACGCCACGACCGTAGGAATTCTTCCAGCAGCTCTGCGGCTGGTTCTCCTTCGCGTGGATCCTCTGTACCACGTCGAGGGCGATCTTCATGGCGACCTGCTGCGCCTCGGCATCCGAGACAGTGCCGCTGGCGTCGAGGTCGCCGAGCGCAATCGGCAGCGTGATCGACTGCTCGGCCGCCGCCGTGACCTTGTAGTCCTTGCCCAGCCACTGGCTTGGATTGGACGCCGCCGTGAAGCCGAGCGTCTTGCCCGGCAGAAGGTATTGGGCGACGGTGGCGCCTGGCGCGATCGAGAACAGCGGGATCGCCGCGCTGCCATTATCGGGCACTTCCTGGCAACTCAGTTCAGACTGGGTCGAGTTGCGCATGGTGACGTGGACCGAGCCCGGGCGGACATAAGGCACGACGATCGACTGACCCTGCGTGGCACTGGTGACGATGTAGGTCTGCCCGGCGAGCGCCTTGGTGCCGAGGTCGTAGGCGCCGAGTTCGGCGCCGGGAGCAAGCCAGACGGTCGTCGACGTGCCCGGAGCGAGGTCGACCAGGGCGCGCGACTGCCCGTCAACGGTCTTGGGCATTTCCGCCAGCCGGATCGTAGCGGTGCTGGCGACGACGATCGGCACCGAGCCGGCGGGATGCTGCGGCGCCGCGGCGGCGGGCTGCTGCGCGGCGGCGGGCCGCTCGGAAGCGGCACTTCCGTTGAGCACGATTTGGCCGGCCTGGAAAACGATCGTCTGCGAGGGCTGCCGGCCGACCGTGTAGGGGGCGCCGACCCAATCCGTATCCGTGGCGAACCGCAACTGACCGCCGATGTCGACGCCCTGCTTGACGGTCTGGCCGTTGGCAACGTCGGCAAAGAGCGTCCGGTTCTGTTGCTGGTCGTAGTGAAAGACCCGGATCGTCGGGTATTGCAGGTTGGTGATGGTTACCTGGGCCACACCGGGCGGCAGGTTTGCCGGCACCGGCGCCTGGACCGGCGCCTGAGCCTGGGCCTGCTGCTGACCTTGCTGCCCGGCGGGGAAGCCGCCCGTGCCGGCTTGCCCGGCGGGGAAGCCGCCGGTACCGGCGGGCTGAGTCGACGGTTCAACGCCCTGCGCCGGCTGCTGCATCGGGCCTACGCCGCCGGCGACTGACGCTCCCGTCGCGATCTGCGGGGCCCAGTTCGCCGACACCCAGCCCGGCTGGATCGGACCGGCTTCCACGGCACCCGTTTCGGCGTTGATATAGACGTCCGGCTTCCAGCGGTTCTGCAGCCGGAAGCTCCCGTCGTTCGCCGGCGAGCGGACGAACTGCCACATGGCGGAATACCAGCCGGGCTCGACCGGGCCGATGGCCAGAGGCCCGTGCTCGATGTTGAGATAGCCGCCGGTGGCCGCCGACTTGAGCCGCACGAAATGCGTGCCGCCATCGTCGAGCCGCTCAAGGAGCCACTGGGCATCCGGCGTGTTCGCCTGGGTGGCGAGCACCGGTCCGGAGGGCTGGGCCGCCAGATAGGTATTGCGCCACTTGTTCTGGAAGGTCACCGCTGGCTCGGCGCCGGCGGCGCTGGCCAGCAGGCTGGCGATCAACGCCAGGAAAACGACGAACAAGCCAGCCGATGCCGCGCGCAAGCCGCGGCGCTTGTGCGGCGGTTCGTCGAAGCTGTCGTCGATCGTGAAGAGGCCGGCGCAGGTTTGGACGCGACGCGGCGAAATATTGTCTTTGCCGGTATAGTTGACGATGACGAGTTCGGCGGCGCGCGCGATACTATCGAGCCATTCTAGAATAATCGCGCCGACCGTTTTCGCCATTGTTTCCTTCATAGCACGAAGCTTTCTCCAAGTTTTGTTTTCAGTCTTCGGTGTTTTCACTCAGTTTACAATGATCGGCTTCAACCGTTGCCGAAGAAATGCCCGAGAAACTTTCTAGATTTCGTCTTGTGAATGTATTTCTACTTTCAAATGCGTGCGGCAAAGGCCGTGAAGATAGAAAACGGTTCCTTAGGTTGGCATCCAACAACGGCGTTGTGGAAGCACCCCGGCTCCCGTAGAACTAGATTTGGCGGTATGTGGAGCGCATTTGGCGGATTCTGAGACGCGCCGGGGGGGGCACGGTGCAGGCTGTACCGAAAGGCGTACCGGACGAGGCGCCGCGTCGGGTTGCGATGCTGATCTATCCGG
The DNA here is from genome assembly GCA_963750065.1 of uncultured Alphaproteobacteria bacterium. Lineage (GTDB taxonomy): Bacteria > Pseudomonadota > Alphaproteobacteria > Rhizobiales > Kaistiaceae > CAVSRC01. Next base: position 64,807 of record CAVVPK010000029.1, on the reverse strand, counting down.
GCGTTACCCCGCTCGACGTTGCCGGGCCGCTCGAGGTATTTGGCTTCGCCAATACCATCACCAAGCAGAAGCTCTACGACGTCGTCACCGTGGCGCCGACCGCCGCGCCTGTGCCGACCGCGCTCGGCTTCGCCCTCATGCCCGCCTATACGATGACGGCGCTGTCGCTGCCGGTCGATACATTGCTGGTGTCGGGCGGCGGCGGGCCAGACGCAGGTTGCGATCCCGCGATCAGCGACTGGCTCAAGCTCGCCACGCCGCAGGCGCGCCGTTTCGGCTCGATCTGCACCGGCGCGTTCGCGCTTGGCGCAGCCGATCTCATCGCCGGCAAGCACGTGACGACGCATTGGAAGTTCGGCGAGGAGCTCGCCCGGCGCAATCCCACCGCGACGGTGGACATCAACCCGATCTTCATCCGCGACGGCAATCTCTATACGTCGGCCGGAATTTCGGCCGGGATCGATCTCGCGCTGGCGATGGTCGAGGAGGATCACGGTCGCGACCTCGCGCTCACCATCGCGCGTTCTCTAGTTCTGTTTCTCAAGCGTACCGGCGGGCAAGCGCAATTCTCGACCCAGCTGGCGGCGCAATTCTCCACCGTGCCAGCGATACGGCGGACACAGACGTGGTGCCTCGAGAACCTCGACAAGGATCTACGGACCAGCACCCTGGCGAAAATTGCCGTGATGAGCGAGCGCACCTTCTATCGCGCGTTCCGCACCGACACCGGACAGACACCCAACGAATTCATCGCCTCCGCGCGCCTGCAGGCCGCCTCCCGGCTTCTCGAGGAGACCCGCTTGAGCCACAAGGAAATCGCCCGCCAATGCGGGCTCGGCTCCGTGGCCGCGCTGCGCCGGCTGTTCGCGGCCCGCCTCGGCGTATCACCGGGGCAATATCGCGATGCATTCAGTTCGCAGGCTGCGCCAGCGTTATAGTGACATCGTGCTGACCTGCCGGTTTGTTGCGTGAATCGGCATCGACCGATGGCCGCGCCAACTTACCGGCTATCTGTCTATTAATTGCAAATAGCCGGCTTTTCGTGCCGATCGTCGTCCATGCCGGCTTTGACCCGGTGCGGTTCGGCGTGCTGCGCTTGGTGCTGATGGAACGCGCCCTGATCGCGCCGCCCATCGGCGTGAACCTCTGCTTGGTCCAGAGCGATCCGACCGCCGCTTTCGAATGCTCATCGCAACCTCCAATTTCAGAGTGTTGCGACGACCGATTGAATCCGCCCAGTACGTCTCGATCAAATACACCGAGCGCCTGGCAGAAGCCGGGATCGAGCCCTCGGTCGGCGTGTTTCTGCTTTCGGACCGGCTTGCCGGCTATATCACCGTCGCCGAGCTGATTGTCGACGGCGGCCTGAGGCTGCCGCCCATTTTCGGAGGAAGCGCTGACGATCTGCGCGTTGAATTTGTGACGAATTGACGTGGCAGTTGCGCGGATCAGTATTGACCGGTTAACGCATGACCGCCATTCGGTCGAGGTGTTGATCCGAGGCGGCCGCGCTCCTTGAGCGCTACACCGTGACGTCTGCGGCCGCGTCTGCGGCGACCAGATGTCCGCCTGCAACCGTCCGATAGACAATGGGCGGCGGCGCGTAGTCGAGGTCGTGGACCGGGCTCGGCAGCTCGCCGACGAAGGGCACGTATTGGCGCCTCGCGCGGACCGGGTCAGGCACCGGAACCGCATCCAGCAGGCGCTGGGTGTAGGCGTGTTGCGGATTCTCGAAGACCTGAGCGCGCGTGCCGGTCTCGACGATCCGCCCCATGTACATCACCGCCACGCGATGGCTGATCTGCTCGACCACGGCCATGTCGTGCGAGATGAACAGATAGGCGATGCCGGTCTCGTTCTGGATGTCCTGCAGCAGGTCGAGCACCTGCGCCTGGATCGACACGTCGAGCGCCGAGACGCACTCGTCCGCAACGATCGCCTTGGGCGACAGCGATAGCGCGCGGGCAATGCAGATGCGCTGGCGTTGGCCGCCGGAAAACTCGTGCGGATAGCGATTCATGACGTCGCGCGACAGGCCCACCCGCCCGAACAGATAGGCCACGCGGTCTTCCAGTTCCTGGCCCTTGGCGATGCCATGGATGAGCAGCGGCTCAGCCACCAGGTCGCCAACCCGCATGCGCGGATCGAGCGAGGCATAGGGATCCTGAAAGACCATTTGCACGTCGCGCAGGATCGGTTTCATGGCCTGGCGCATGAGCCCGCCGGTATTGCGCCCATCGATCCAGATATCGCCCGACCACGGCACCAGATTCATGATCGCCTTGCCGGTGGTGGACTTGCCGCAGCCGCTTTCCCCGACCAACGACAGCGTTTCGCCGCGCTTCAGCTCGAGACTCAGGCCTTCGACGGCGTGAACGCGCTTGACGGCGCGCTGCAGCAGGCCGCCCTTGATGTCAAAGCGGACGGTCAGGTCGTGGACTTCGATGACGTTCTGGGTGCCGCCCTGATCGCGCTCCTGCGTCCGCATGGGCACGGCCTTGCCCTTCATCGCGCCCAGCACGGGCACGGCGTCGAGCAGGCTGCGGGTGTAGTCCGCCTGCGGTGCGGCGAAGAGCTTGCCCGCCAGGGCGTGCTCGACCTCGCGGCCATCCCGCATGACCAGCACGCGGTCAGCCATCTCCGCGACCACGCCCATGTCATGGGTGATGAGGATGAGCGCCGAGCCGGTCTCGGCCTGCAGGTGACGCAGGAGCGAGAGGATCTGGGCCTGAACGGTCACATCGAGCGCCGTCGTCGGTTCGTCGGCGATCAGGATGTCGGGTTTCTGCGACAGGGCGATCGCGATCATCACGCGCTGGCGCATGCCGCCCGAAAGCTCGTGCGGGTATTGCTTGAGCCGCCGCTCGGCTTCCGGAATTTGCACGATGTCCAGAAGGCGCTTTGCTTCGGCGCGCGCAGCGCTCATCGACAGTGATCGGTGAGCCACGACCGCTTCCGTCAGTTGTTGACCGACCGAAAGGACAGGATTGAGCGACGTCATCGGCTCCTGAAAGATCATGCCGATGTCGTTGCCGCGAACGGCGAGCATGTCGGCCTCGCCAAGGCCGAAGAGGTCGCGTCCCTTGAACAGCGCCTGACCGGAAGCGATGCGCGCCATCGGCTCAGGCAATAGGCGCATCAGCGAAAGCGCCGTCATCGATTTTCCCGAACCGCTTTCACCGGCAATGCACAGCGTCTCGCCGCGGTCGAGATCGAAGGAAATGTGATCGACGACGACCTTGGCGCCAGTCGGCGTTGCAACCGAGGTCACCAGGTCGCGCACCGAGAGCAGCGGATGATGGGAGGCGGAATCGAAGACCATGCCGTTGCGGACTGATTGGAGCCGGGGGAAGGAGGCGGCCGGAGCCGCCTCCCGATGCGCTTATTCGAAGACGATCCGGGGGAAGTAGAAGCTGACCACCCAATTGGGCATGTCGACGATCTCCGAGATGCGGAGATCCCCGCAGACCGAGCAGAGCATGTAGGCGTCCGGCGCCGACAGGTTATAGAGCTTGCCGAGCAGGTCGATCATGTTCGACAGGGCCGCCTTGGCGCCGGTCATCAGGTCCGGGCCGATGCCGGTCGTCACCTCATAGCCCTTGGCGTCGAGGTGGCGACTGACCGGACCGGGCGTCGTGAAGCGCGGCATCGACAGGCCGGCCTTTTTCACCAGATCGAGTTTCAGCGTCACATCCATCGCGCTTTCGATGGCCGTGCCGCAGATCTCGCCGTCGCCCTGGGCGGCGTGGGTGTCGCCAATGGAGAAGAGTCCACCGGCGACTTCGACCGGCAAATAAAGCTCCGAACCGATGCTGATGTCGCGCACATCCATGTTGCCACCGACCCGACGTGGCGGAACGACCGAGTGCAGGCCGCCTTCCGCCGGTGCGAGGCCGATCGTGCCGGCAAACGGCTTGAGTGGCACCTTGCCGTTGGCGGAAAAGGCCGCCGGCGCCAAGGTCGCCTTGTCGTAGGACCAGAGTGTGAGCCCCGGTTCCTTGAAGTCGTCGGCAAGCAGCCCGAAGCCCGGGATGATCGCGGTCCAGCCAAATCCTGACGGATCGAACTGCTCGATGGTGATCTTGATGGCGTCGCCCGGCTCGGCCCCATCGATGAAGATGGGACCGGTCACGGGGTTCACTTTGGAGAAGTCGAGAACCCCGACATCGGCGACGGTGCTTTCGCGCTTGAAATGGCCGCTGCCGCTGTCGAGACACTCGAAGTGGATCGTCGATCCCGGGGCCACCGTCTCGACTGGGACAAACGAGTTGTCCCAGCCGAAATGATGATGCGTCCGATGGATCGTATGGTTGTGGTTATTGTGCATCGGTTGCGTAGATGTAGTTGTAGTTGACGGGGATATGCACTGGATCGACGAACAGCGCGTCGTCGCCGCCCACGCGAGGCGAGTGCATGGTGTAGCGCTTCTCGTTGAACACCGGCGCCCACGGTGCGTCGTCGGTCATGATCTTGTCGAAGATCTGCTTCCACAGGTCGGCACGCGCCTTCTCCTGGTCCGGCGACACCATGCCGTCGGCCTTGGCGGCCATCGCCTCGATGTCCTTGTTGCAGTACCACGACCAGTTCCAACCGCCCTTCACGGCACCGGAGCAGCCCAGGATCGGCCCATAGAAGTCAGACGGGTCCGGGAAGTCGGCAATCCACGCCATGCCACCGGACCAGATCAGCGGTGCGGTGTTTTCGGTGCCACCGGCAGCGATCACGTTCGCCTGGTCAAGCGACTTGATTGCCACCTTGATGCCGACAGCAGCCAGATCCTGCTGGATCGCCTGGGCGATGCGCGGGTTGGGATCGGTGTTGTAGACGTAGAGGTCCATCGACTGGCTGCTGTCGTAGTTGGCTTCCTTCAGCAGCGTCTTGGCCTGTGCGGGATCGTAGGGATAGCCCTTGAAGGCGGGGTCGTAGCCGGGCATGCCGGGAGGCAACGGCTGGTTCGCCACGTCGGCGCGGCCGTTGATGATCTTGATGATCCGCTCCTTGTTGATTGCCATGTTGATGGCCCGACGTACGCGCACGTCATTGAGCGGCTTCATGGTGACGTTCATGGTCAGATAGCTGGTTTCGAGCTGCGGTGCCGAGACGACCAGCTTCTTCTCATCCGGGTTGTTCATCACCTCGAGGAACTTGGCCGGCGGAATGCCGTCGCCGACGATGTCGACCTGTCCCTTCTGGAGTTGCAGGAGCGCGGTCAGCGGCTCGGCGCCGATCTGGAAGTCAATCTCGTCGAGATAGGGCACACCCTTCAGGTAGTAGTCGGGGTTGCGCTTGAAGACGACTTCCTGGCCGAGATTCCAGTGATCGAGATAGAAGGCGCCAGTGCCGTCGGGATGATGGCCGTAGTCGGCGCCCCACTTCTCGACGTCTTCCTTGGCGACGACGCCGGCGAAGTTGAGTGCGACGACCTGCAGGAAGGTAGCGTCAGGCTTCGAAAGCGTGATGGCGATCGTGTAGGGATCGACGACCTTGACGCCGGACAGATGGCCGGCCTTGCCGCCCGCCACTTCATCGTAGCCGGCGATCGACTTGAAAAAGCCCTGGCCGGGGCTCTGCGTCTTGGGATCGACGGTGCGGTCGAGCGTATAGGCGACGTCGTCCGCGGTCATCTCGCGGCCGTTGTGGAACTTCACGCCATGGCGGAGCTTGAACGTGTAGGTGAGCCCGTCCGGCGAGATCGCGTAGCTCTCGGCGAGATCGGGAACGAGTTCGGTCGTGCCCGGCCTGTAGTCCATCAGGCGCGAGAACAGCGACTTGATCATCGACCAGTTCTGCCAGTCGTAGCCGATCGCCGGGTCGAGGGTGGAGACATCGTCCTTGTAGGTGACGACGACCGAGCCGCCTTGCTTGATATCGGCGGCCGAGGCGGTCGCGCTTATGGCCAGGAGGCCAACAAGAGCTACGCCAGCGAGTAGTCCTTTCTTCATAACGCTCTCCTTCCGTTCACGGGTTGAGTGGGTCGTCGCCTTTTCACTGGAGCTTGATCCGCGGGTCGATCAGCGGAGCGATGAGATCGGCGATGAGGTTGCCGATGACGATGGCGCAGGCCGAAACCAGCGTGACGCCCATGATGATCGGGATGTCGACGCGCTGGATGGCCTGCCAGGCAAGCTGGCCGATGCCCGGCCAGCCGAACACGCTCTCGACCACCACAATGCCGGACATGAACAACCCGACGTCGATGCCGATCATGGCGATGATGGGCAGGACGGCATTGGGTACCGCGTGGACGAACAGCACCTTGGCGCGCGTGATGCCTTTCGAGCGCGCGGTGCGGATATAGTCGTGGCGCAGGACGTCGATCATCGACGAGCGCATCATGCGCGAATACCAGCCGGAGCCAAGGAACCCGAGAGTCAGAGCCGGCAGCACCAGATTGGAGAAGTGACCGTAGCCGCCGACGGGGAACCAGCTGAGCTGCACCGCGAAGACGTAGAGAAGCAGAATGCCGACGACGAATTGCGGAGCCGAAACGCCGACGAAGGAAATGACCATCAGCACCTGGTCGAGCTTGGTGCCGCGCCTGATGGCCGCGATCAGACCCATGGTGAGGCCGAGCGTCAGTTCGCTGACGATGGCGCCAGCCATGAGCAGCAGCGTCGCCGGCAGGCGGGCCCATATCAGCGTCGCTACTTCGGTCTTCTGCAGGTAGGAGCGGCCGAGATCGCCATGCAGCAGGCCCCAGAAGTAGCGCGCGTATTGTACCGGGAGCGGCAGGTCGAGGCCGAGCTGGTGGCGGATCGAGGCGACCGTCGCGGCCGTTGCGGCGCGGCCTGCGATCTGGCGCACCGGGTCGGCCGGCAGCAGGTAGAGCAGAACGAAGGTCACGATCGAGATCCCGATCAGGATCAGGATCGATTGCAGCAGGCGCCGGAGGATGTAGGCAGGCATCAGTGATGCCCCTGCTGCGTGGGATCGAGGACGTCGCGCAAGGCGTCGCCGACCAGGTTGAAGGCCAATGCGAGCAGGATGATCGCCGCGCCGGGAATGAACACAAGCCACGGCGCGGAGCTGAAATAGGTCTGGTTCTCGAAGATGATGTTGCCCCAGGACGGGGTTGGCGGCTGCACGCCGACGCCGAGGTAGCTGAGCGTTGCCTCGAGCAGCACCGTGGTCGAAATGCCGAGCGTCGAGTAGACCAGCAGAGTAGGCAGCAGGTGCGGCAGGATATGGCGGCCGAGGATGCGTCCTGAGCCGGCGCCGAGCGAGCGCTCGGCGACGACGAAGTCGCGCTCGGCCAGCGAGCGGGTCTCGGTATAGATGACACGGGCAACCTGCACCCAGTTCACCATCGCGATGACCATGGCAACGATCCACAGGCTGGGCGTGAAGATCGCCGCCAGCACGATCGCCAGCAACAGCGCCGGAAAGGCCATCATCAGGTCGGTGAAGCGCATGAGTGCGCCGCCGACGAACCCGCCGAAATAGCCGGCGACGACGCCGATCGAAGTGCCGATGAGCACGGCAACCCCGTTGGCAACGATGCCAATGATCAGTGAGGTCTGCGCGCCGAAAATCAGGCGCGAGAGGAGGTCACGGCCGACGAGGTCCGTGCCCAGCCAGTATTCCGCATTAGGCGGCAACGGCGCACCTTCGAGCGTCAACCCGTTGAAGAACTGCTGGTCGGGCGGATAGGGCGCGATCCACGGCGCCAGTAGTGCCGCCAGTACCGTAATGAGGATCACCGCCAGCCCGAACAGTGCCAAGCGGCGATGCAGAAGCCGGCTCAGAACCGAGCGCGGCGCGAAGGCTTCGACGTCAAGCGCGGCCATTGCGCTTGACCGCGGCAGTGCCGGCGTCGATCAGGCTTGCAGCCATGTCCTCTATGGAAACGCGCTCGGCCATCGCCATCAGCCGCAGGGCCTTGTAGGCCTGGCGCGCGGAAACGTTCTGGCCGACCATGATCTGCGCGGTGGCGGCTGCGAGCCCCTCGCGCCGCGACAGACGGTATCTGAGGCCATCGACCTCGGCGCGCAACTGCCGGCGCTGTTCGAAGGCGTGGCTGGCAATCAGCATGGCAGAATAGATGCCGCCGCCCGCGATCGGCTTGAGCAGATGGGCATCCGCCCCGCGGCGGATCGCCCATTCGACACGGCCCGGCGTTTCGCTGCCGATCAACGCAACGGCTGGCATGGGTGCGGCACCGCGACCCCAGGGGAACTGGCTATCGTGGCCCATGTCGGCGTCGAAGAACATGATGTTGTAGCCGGTCGCGCCGAAGGTGTTCGGCAGGTCCGGCCAGACGATATCCGCCGCCACCCCGATCTGGCGCAGCTGTCGGATGATCGAGTCGATCATGGCGTGGGGGCGGTGCAGGATGAGCGCCCGCCAGTTCTCGAAGCTCGGCGTGGGGAAGGATGAGCTCATTTGACCAACCTCAGATGTGGACTTCTGGTCCCGTCCTTTTCCGGCAACGCCGCCGCCGCGCTCTGTTCCAGGTGGATGAGATAGGGATCAGGAACGATGGGCGTGTCGGCCTCGGAGACGATCTCAAAGCCGCCTGTCGCAAGAGCCCTGCCAATAAGCGGGGTGAGGATGGCGTGATTGGTTTCCGCGTGGATCTTGAGCGAACCCAGCGGTGAGGGGAACGTGTTCGCCTTGCTGTAGGCGAGCACCGGGTCAGCCCGCGCCTCGCCGGTTGCCGCGATGCCGCGCGCAATGACGTGGACCGCGGTGTAGGCCTGGACGAAGAAGGCGGAGATACGCTGCCGGCGCCCGGCAAAGCGTGCTGCCGTTGCCAGCATGTCAGCGTTCGCCGGCGTCGCCAGAGTTTGGAAATAGGGTGCCGTCGAGTAATGACCGGCGGCCCGGCGGCCAAGCGCCGCGACCTCGTCTTCCGTCCAGTTGCAGCTGACAATCGGCCGCTTCTCGGACGCGAAAGACGGATCCTCGCGGCCAAGTGCGTAGTAGGCGTCGACGAAGGCGTGAGACGACGGACCGATCAGGGTATTGAAGATGAAGTCCGGGCGCTTCTGCCGGATCTCGGCGACAATGTGGGCAATGTCGGTATCGCCGAGCGGGACGAAGCGTTCCGCCTTCACCGCGCCACCGTTGCGCTCCACCAGCTCGCGCGCGATGCGGTTCGTCTCCCAGCCCCAGATGTAGTTGGAGCCGACCAGCGCGGGGTTCGACCCGTAGCGGGGCAGGATGTAGTCGAGCAGCGGCACGACATGCTGGTTCGGGCAGGCGCCCATGTAAACGACGTGGTCGTTGCCCTCGAAACCCTCGTAAGGACACGGGTACCAGAGATGCGTGCCAGTCTTCTCGAGAACCGGGATGACCTCCTTGCGGCTCCACGAGGTCGTGCAGCCGACAACGAATTCGGTTTGGCTTGCCTTGATGATGTCGCGGCAAAGGCCGGCGTAAGCCTCGGTATTGCCGGCCGGATCGCGGACCTCGACGGCAAGCTCGAATGGGTAGGCGTCGCTTTGGTTGATCTCGGCGACTGCTGTCAGCGTTCCGTCGTAGCCTTCCTGCCCCAACGTGGCGTAGGGGCCGGTGGTGGAGAACAGAACTCCGATGGCAATCTTGTCCTTCGCCTGCCGCAAACCAGCACCCCCGCAATTGAAAAACCCCCACGCCCTGGCGTGTATCCACGCCGCGGGGTGAGGGCCCAAATGCCTTCATACGGTCCGAAATCTCGTTGGATCATCCGCGTTCTACGGATCGGAGTCAAGGACATGTGCATGAGGAATAAGCGGAACTGTGCCGTGGTGAAATAATAGGCAGGATACGGACCCGGTTGCACAATGGTGATGCTGCCGGCGGGCGCCCAATGCGCGCGCTTTGGGTCAAACTCCATCCTCAACCGAGCCGATCAGGATGGCCGCTTACCGCTCCAAAGCCGACAAATACCGCGTCAGTCGAGATTTCGCTTGAGCGCCAGCAGCGGACGCTGGCGCAAGTCAGGGAAGCAGCGCACCCGGATCATCCACCGAGCTGTCCAGTGCCCCCCGACGGCGGCCGCCGCCATGGCGATGCCCCCCGACAGCCATTTGAGCAAAGGGCCTGCCCTCACACGGCAGCGTCACCGCCTGCGCAAGTGACTAGGGCGCGTCGAAAAAGCCATAGACGGGGGCGATCCAAAAAAGACGCCAGGTAGTTCATCAGCCCCAGGCGAAATTCGGCTGTTGGCCTGGCAGCCGCGGCGAGCCAATTCGCGCCAAAGGCCCGAAGATCGCAATCGACACGCGCCACGGCACCAACGGTTTGCACAGAAAATCGTGGCTCGCTGGAAACACTGACGCGACCACCCATAGACCGGCGACCGCCGCCGCGAAGTCGGCGCCGTGCTGCCTCCAATCTCCCCAACCGGGTGAGCTGCGCCGTGAAAGGTACAGGAACGCGCAGCACGCCAACCGCGCCCGCGACAATCATCGTTGAGAGCGACGCAAGACCCAGGACGTTCGTCCAGCCAAGGTGCTCAAGCGTGCCGATGACGCCAACAGCGGCCACGAACGCCATGGCCGAAGCGACGCCGTCGATAAGGCGGGTCCATATCGGGCGGTCTTGATTCAAGCCGCGGGTCACGCTATTCCGTATTTCGTCGATTGACGAATAGGATGCTCCGATGGCGACAGCCAAACTGCAAGTGGCCCGCAGAATGGAGTCTGCTGGTACGCATGAGCGGATAGCCAAGATTGCCAAGGCGTTGGCTCATCCGGCACGGGTGCAGATCGTCGAGACGCTCCTGCGGCGAACCACCTGCATCGGTTGCGACCTCGTCGAAGAGGTCGGGCTCGCAGCCTCGACCACATCCGAGCATCTGCGGATCCTCAGGGACGCCGGGCTCATCGTCGGTGAGATTGCGCACCCGCGGATTTGCTACTCACTTGACCCTCGCGCGGTCGCGCCGCTGACAACCTTCGTTCATGCCATCGAAGCCGGTCACCCTCCGGCATTACCGGAGTAGGACATGTCGACATTCGAACGCTACCTGACCGCCTGGGTTGCGCTTGTGCATCGTCGCCGGTGTCGCGCTCGGCCACTTCTTTCCTGGTTTCTTTCATGTGGTCGGCTCGGTCGAAATCGCCAAGGTCAACCTGCCCGTTGCGGTGTTGATCTGGCTGATGATCATCCCGATGCTGATCAAGATCGATTTCGCAGCACTCGGGCAAGTGAAGGAACACTGGCGCGGCATCGGCGTGACGCTGTTCATCAACTGGGCCGTCAAGCCGTTCTCGATGGCGCTGCTCGGCTGGCTGTTCATCGGCTGGTTGTTCAGGGCCTTTCTGCCGGCCGACCAGATCAACAGCTATGTCGCTGGCCTTATCCTGCTCGCGGCCGCGCCATGCACTGCCATGGTGTTCGTCTGGAGCAACTTGTCCGACGGAGAGCCGCACTTCACGCTGAGCCAGGTCGCACTCAACGACCTCATCATGATCGTTGCCTTCGCTCCGATCGTGGGACTGCTGCTCGGCCTCTCCGCCATCACCGTTCCGTGGGAGACGCTGCTTCTGTCGGTCGCGCTCTACATCGTCGTGCCCGTCATCATCGCCCAGCTTGTCCGCCAGTCGATCATGGGGCACGGGGGGCAGCCGGCTCTCTTCGCTGTCCTGAAGAAGCTGCAACCTGTGTCGCTCGTCGCCCTTCTGGCGACGCTGGTGCTCCTGTTCGGCTTCCAGGGCGAACAGATTCTGGCGCAGCCCCTGATCATTGCCATGCTGGCAGTGCCGATCCTGATCCAGGTCTATTTCAACGCCGGGTTTGCCTATCTGCTCAACCGCGCGACCGGCGAGGCCCATTGCGTGGCTGCACCCTCGGCGCTGATCGGCGCCAGCAATTTCTTCGAGCTCGCCGTCGCCGCCGCCATCAGCCTGTTTGGGTTCAATTCCGGTGCGGCGCTGGCGACCGTGGTGGGCGTTCTCATCGAGGTTCCGGTGATGCTGTCGGTCGTCAAGATCGTGAACGCAACGCGCGGCTGGTACGAGGCTGGTCCGGCCGTCAAACGTCGCGTCGCAAAAGAGCAAGCTTCTGCCACGACGATCGGTGACGCAGCTCCACGGATAAGCTGATGAATGTCGTCATCCATCATAATCCGGACTGCGGCACCTCGCGCAATGTCCTGGCGATCATCGAGGCGGCGGGCTATCGCCCGAGCGTGATCGAATATCTCAAGACCGGATGGACCATCCCTCAATTGCTCGGTCTGTTCGCTGCCGCGGGTCTCACCCCGCGCACCGCTTTGCGCGAAACCAAGTCGCCGGCGGCAGAACTGGGACTTCTGGATGCATCGGTTGGCGACGAGAGGCTGCTTGCCGCCATGGTCGAGCATCCGATCCTGGTCAATCGGCCGATCGTCTGCACGACAAAAGGTGTGAAGCTATGCCGGCCGAGCGGCGCAGTGCTCGATCTGCTCGACCGCCTGCCGCCCGGGCCCTTCTGCAAGGAAGACGGCCAGCTGCTGATCGATGCAGAGGGACGGCGCGTCGGCTGATCGGCGCCTCCCGATTTTGGTCGTCCTTTTCGACCTTCGCCTGCCTTATTCGTCATTTCGTTTCGACGGAGACAATTTTCTCCTTCGAATTTTCGGCGGCCGGAGCCGCCTGTAAAGGCCCTGAGCTATGAAGACGTGCGCCGGCGGATGGTTCCTTCCAGCTTGGTCGCGGCCGCAACGGTGTTCGAGATCGTTCCGAACTTGCGCACATTGAGGTGCAGAAGATCGAGGCGGCGATCGTTTTCGTCGGTGTCAACGATCAGCTCATAGTCGACCGACACCATCATCGGCGGGCTGTCCTGACGAACGCCATGGAGCCTGACCTCGACGCCGCGCAAATCGAAACTCAGCATCGGGGCGGCTCGTTCGATGCTCTTGATCATGCAAGCTGCCACGGCGGCGAGAAAGAGCTCGGCCGGATTGAAGGCGTCCGGCCGACCACTGACATCCGTGTCGAGGACAATCTCCGCTTCCTTGCAGTGCGCGAGACTGCCATGGGCGTCGGTGCGCTTGGCGGTGACGTTGTACGTCAGCATTGGGGGCCTTCCGATCGTGCCGAGCATCCGCTTCAGCCAGCGTTGCCCGGCAATAGATAGGTCAGATTGCACCGCGTCGATGACGGGTGCCGCCGCGCGGGCGGACCAGCCGACATCTGCTCTCGGAGGCTAACCTCTGGAAGCCAATGCCTCGCGGGCCGCGACCCCCATCGATTCGCTCAGCGTCGGATGCGCGTGGATCGCCGTGGCGAGGGCCTCGATGGGCACGTGCGAACCGACCGCCAATGTGCCTTCGCCGAGAAGCGGTGCAGCGTCCTCGACCAGAATGTGAACACCGAGCACTGCGCGGGTCGTGTTGTCGTAGACGATCTTGAGCATGCCCTCTGCATGGCCCGAAACCTGCGCTCGAGCATCCGCACGATAGTCGTAGCGCGCGATGCCGACATCGTGGCCCGCTGCGCGGGCTTCGGTCTCGGTGAGGCCGGCAATACCGACTTCGGGCGTGCTGAAGATGACGGCGGAATTGCTCTCGGGCGTCGGAAAGCGGACCGGCCGACCGAGGAGATGCCGTGCTAGCGCCAAGCCTTGAGCGGTTGCCCAATGGGCAAACATCGGGTGGCCGACGACGTCACCCACGGCGTATATGCCGGGCTCGTCCGTCTCGAGCTTGCCATCGACCTTGATGCCGTGATGGTCGAAACGCACCGCCGTGTGTTCCAGTCCGAGGCCATCGACATTTGCGCTGCGTCCCGTCGAATCGAGGACGGATTCGGCATCAACCTCATGCTGAGCGCCTGCGGCATCGCGGTATTCAACGCGGGCGCTGTTGCCATTGCTGGAGATCCCCAAGACCTGGACACCGAGTTGCAGTGCGATGCCTTGGCGCTGGATGTGAGGCTGCAGCGCGATGGCGATCTCCTCGTCGACGGGCGCGAGGATGCGCGGGCCGGCCTCGATCAAGGTCACCTGGCTGCCAAATGCGGCGAAGATCTGCGCCATCTCGACGCCGATAGGACCCGCACCAATGACGACAAGGCGCTTTGGCGGACGCTGGACCTCAAGCAATTGTTCGCTCGTGATCACCTGCGGCAGGTCGATGCCTTTGATCGGCAGCAGCTGGGGCACCGATCCCGTGGCGATGATCGCGCTGGCAAACTCTATGTCTTCGGGCTCACCGTTTTCCGGCACGATGCGAGCTTGGCGCGGACCGAGCAGTGTCGCGCTGCCGAACTGAACCGACAGGTTCGGAAGCTGGCGGGCGTGTTGCAAGGCACCTTCGGAGCGGCGCTTCAGGATCGCGGCCTTGCGCCCCATGATCGCATTCCAGTCGATCTTGATTTCACCGGCGGGCATTTGCAGACCGAACTCCGCCGCGCGCTGGACGGCGCGCAAGCGCTGCGCACTTTCGCGCAGGATCTTGGAAGGAATGCAGCCCTCGAACAGGCAAGTGCCACCCAAGCCACCGCCTTTCTCGACCAGCAATACGCTTCGCCCTCCGCTGGCAAGGGCCATGGCGGCCGGTGTGCCACCGGGTCCTCCACCAATCACCAACACGTCGATGTTCTTCATGTCCGTCTCCTCAACCGGAGCTCGCTAGATGCTAGCGGCGCTGCCATGAACCAAAGCGGTTCCTCGGAATGCTCCGGACCGATCCGGGCAGCGTCTTCTCCTAAGTCAAAATTGCCCCACGGCCTCCCACACCAGCTTGGCCGCTATGACGACAAGGACGACTGCATAGGTTTGAGTGATCCAGGCGGCTTTTGCCTTGCCGGTCATGAAGCGTGCGCCCAGTTGCGAGCCGAGCAGCACTGCCGCAATGCCGAGCACGGTCGGCAGCAAGGGAAAATGCCCCTGAGCCGCGTAGCCTGCGAAGCCGGATATCGACGAGAACGTGACGACCAGTGCGGTTGTCGCCGCGGCCTGCTTCGCTGGGTACCCCAACGCCAACAAAATGGGACCGACCAGGAAGCCTCCGCCGATGCCCAGCAGTCCGCCGACGAAGCCGATCGCGCCACCGCCGCCGATGCCGACCGCCAGCCGCGTGGAAGAGGCTGCCAATTCGCGCATCTGGGCCTGCGAGCGGAACGCCGTCAGCAGCATCCGCGCCGCCGCGCCAACGACGGCCACGGCAAAGAACACCAGCAGATAGTCCTTCGGCACCATGGGCTGCACAAACGCCCCTAGCGGTGCACCAACCGTCGCGGCGATGCCCATGGCGGCGCCGCCCCGCCAGTCGACCAAGCCCTTCCGGGCGTAGACCGACAGAGCCAGGAGCGTGTTCAATCCGTTCAGCAACAGGCCGAGTGGGATAGCGACGGTCTTCAGGTCAAACCCCATCCAGTGAAGGATGGGGACGTAGACCATGCCGCCGCCCAGCCCGAGCATGGCGAACAGAAACGATGCAGCCGCAATCACCGCCGCGGCCAGCACGTACATCATCGGCGTTTCTTTCGCGAACGATCAAGGCCGCCCCCGACGGCCGATCGTGGATGACAAAGTCAGGCCGTAGCGGCCGCTTGACGGTTGGGCGTCTTACCTTCCGAGCAAGGGATGCAGACCCGTTTGCCGTTCACGTCGTGGAGCTTGTGCGCAAAGACGCGCTCCCCGCAGACCTCGCAAAGATCGCTCTCGAAGCTGCCCTTCTTCTTGGGCAGCGCATAATCGAAGATCGGGCTGACATCCAAAAACTCAGCCTCCGCCCGGTTCATGACGCCGTCCACCAGAGGGTCGGTGATGCTTGCCGGAATGTCCTGGGGCAAAACTCCCTGCTTGCGTTGCTGTACGAACGGCGAGTTGAGCATCTTGCCGAAAAATTCCGGCTTCAACTGGACTCTGACGGCCTTGTTCCGCCGGGTGTCGATCAGCGTGAACGCCATCTTCCCGTAATAGGTCTTCTTGATGTTGCTTTTGCCGTAGGTGCAGCCGGTAACCGTCATCAGTCCGTCGGCGAAGCATCCGGCGGCATGGTCGTCGCTGGTTTCGACCTGCAACATCAATTCCTTGTCTTGTGACCGCTCAACGCCAAGAGCGTTCATCGCTGCCGCTCCAGCCCGCAACCCGAGCGGCATGGCCGGGCATTTGTGGCCGTGAAAGGCCATTGCGAGATCAAAGAAATCCTTTGCCTCAACATGATGTGTCGAACACATGGGAACCGTCCTTTCCAAGGCCGGCGAACTTCGTCGCCGCAAATTCGATGGCCCTCACATACGCTGTATCGTATATATGTCAATACGAATATATGCCGCACCGCATGTTCCGGCATAGCGGCGATTGACGCGTGAGCTTGCGGTCGTCAGCCGAGGCGAAATAGCGGGAGTCGAACGGCCATCGCACGAGGATCAGAGCTGCGTGCAGGGCCCCGGTTCAAGCTGGATGGTCGCATGGTGGACGCCGAACCGCCGGGATAGTTCGGCCTGGATGGCACGCAGGATCGTCTCCTGGTCGCCATCAGGGTCGACGGTCGCGTGAAGGGTGACCAGCGGCCGTTCCGGAGTCAGTGACCAAGCGTGGATGTGATGGACATCCCGGATACCGGGAATGCTCGATTTCAGCGAATCTGCGAGCGCCGGGAGATTCAAATCGTCTGGTGTGCCCTCCAGCAGAATGTGGCCGGACCGGCGGACGATCTTCCAGGCGCTATACAGGATGAGAATAGCCACCAGCACGGAAAGGATCGGATCGATCGGCGTCCAGCGTGTCTCGATGATGACTATGGCCGCGACAATCGCCGCCACCGATCCCAGCAGATCGCCCATGACATGCAGCAGGGCGCCCTGAACGTTGAGGTTCTTGCGCTCGCCGCCATGCAGGACGACGAATGCGGCGATATTGACGAGCAGGCCGGCTGCTGCAACGGCGAACATCTCAGTTCCCATCACCGCCACGGGAGAGATCAGCCGCTGGCCTGCCTCGACCACGATCCACGCGGCGACGACGAACAGCGCGATACCGTTGACGAACGCCGCCAGGATCTGAAACCGGTGAAAGCCAAAAGTTCTATGCAGATCCGCATCTTTGCGGCCTAACCGAAATGCAAACCAAGCGAGGGCAAGCGCCGCGCTGTCGGTGAGCATGTGACCGGCGTCGGCCAACAGGGCAAGTGAACCGGAAATTAGGCCACCGGCAACCTCGGCGACCATGAAGGCACCAGTCAGCGCCATGACCCAGAGTATCCGGCGCTCGTTGCCTTCGTTCACATCCGATGCGTGGTCGTGTCCTTCGTCGTCACGAACCTCATGAGTGTCATCGTCGTCTTGACCGTGAAGGGTGCCCGCCCCGAGGTTGCAGCAAGGTGTGGGTGCGTCCATGTTTCTTGGTCGATCAGGCGACTTTGTCGCGTGGCGGGCGTCCCGTCATCTTCTTGAGACGCATGCAATCCTTCTGATGGATCGGTTTCGCGGATATTCCCGCCACCGCCGCCTTGACGGCGTCCTTGGCCCATTTCTCCAGGTCAGGCGCGATCGTGTGATGGACCCATCGCGCATCCTTGCGGACGGTGACGATCCCCGCATCGCGGAGCACGGCCAAGTGGCGCGATATTTTAGGCTGCACCTCGCCCAGCGCGGTGACGAGTTCGCAGACACAGACCTCGCCTTCTTGCGCCATGAGAGCCAGGGCGCGAACTCGTGTTGGGTCGGACAGTGCCAGAAAGGTTTCGCGGATCTTTTCCATGGCCGACATATATGGACTACCGTATATGGCGTCAATCGGATATATTTCTGAGGCGTGCGGCTGGATCGTCGGCGCTTCGTATCCTCGTCGGTGTTGGCGGGCTATCGCGAAATGGTTTCGCGTATCTATTTCCGCCCGGCCGAGCGGGTCGTCGCCTTCTACAATCAGAGCGACACCGTTGAGCCGTACATCGAGGGAGGCAAGGGCGCGATCAGGTGGACGCGGTTGTTATGGCGTACCGGCAAAACCAATGGAGAGGTCCGTCTCGTTAACGGAAAACAGAGCCGTCAGCGGCCGCAGGGGCCACGCATGACGCGCGCGGCACCATCGGCCGACTGCCATCGTCATCCAGATTGTCGCAGGGAGCCAAAAACCGCTACTCTGACGCTCGGAACTGGCGTTTATCAGGCGAATGTTGGCTAATAGCGTTATGCCCCTCATCGAACGTCGCTTCCGTGTGCTGTTTCTGGCGCTTTTCGCCGTTTTCATCCTGTTCGGCACGTCGATCACCATTATTGGCGCGACGCTGCCCAAGATCCTCGCCGACTTCCATTGGAGTTACTTCGTGGCCGGCGTGGTGATTGGCGCCGGCGCCGTGGCCTATTTTGTGTCGTCGTTTGCCGCAGGCTATCTGATCAAGTACGTGGGCCCCAAGCCGTCCATCCTTCTCGGGCTGTTGTTCGAAATCGTCGGACTCGTTTTTTTTGCGACCACCCCCGATGCTTTTGCCAACACGCTGCTCAGCGCGCTGATCGGTCTCGGCCAGGGTTGCATCGAAGTCGGCGTCAATTCGGCGACGCTGCGTATCGACACGCACAACACCGGTCGACCGATGAACCTGATGCACGGCGCGTTTGCCGTTGGTGCGATCCTCGGGCCGCTCGCCGTCGGCATATTGGTGCAGAGCGGCTTGAACTGGATCTTCGTTTACCGTGGAATGGCGCTGATTTTCGTGCTGCTGATCGCGATGATGTGGTTCATCGCATTGCCGAAAATCACTCACCAAGCGACGAATGGCGACGAGGCGCCAGAACGCTTGAGTGCAAACCCAGCCTATTGGCTTTCGTTTATCGCGCTTTTCTTCTATGTCGGCGTCGAACTGGGCGTCTCGAACTGGGTGGCGGAGTATTTCGTTGCGGCGTTTGCCTACTCGGCTGGGGCCGGCGCGCTACTCGTTTCACTGTTCTGGGCGGGCTTGCTCGCCGGGCGCTTCGGCGTTCCGCTTCTCTATAAGGGCTCACGCCAGGACGCTGTGCTTGTTGCATTCTCGATACTGACAACCGTATCGATCGCCTTGCTCACGCTCCTCGGCTATATCACCGCCACCCCGCTCACGATCAGCATTGCCCAAAGCGTCGTTTTCCTCGCCGGATTGGGTTGCTCGATCTACTACCCGGTCGTCATCACGCTGCTCGGCAAGTGCTTTCCTCATGCGCAGAGCCAGGCCATCGGTTTTGCAGCAACCGGTGGCGGCATCGGTGCGTTCCTATTCCCGTTCATTATGTCGGCGATCGCTCAAAACTGGGGAATCCGAGCCGGCTTCGCGACCTACGGCGTGTTCGCCATCGCCATGACCATCGCGGCCTACGGGCTGGCCAGCATCGCCGAAAGGGGAAAGCGGCCGGTCGCAGGAAAAATCGTGTCCAAGCCCGCTTCCCCAACGACAATCACCGACTAGATGTTCAGTTCCATGGTGTGATGGCATGATTGAGGTCATCGGCCACAGGGAATCACTATAGGACAGGTACTTCACGGCAGCGCCACGACCACTTACGCCGTCCGAGCGGCAATACAGCGATCGAAAACTTCGATTCAGGAGCTGAGCGAGCGCTATGGGGTGAACCTGAAGACAGTGCACAAGTGGAAGAAGCGCGACTTCGTCAACGACGTCTCGATGGGGCCGAAGGAAGTGCGCTCGACGGTGCTGTCAAAGGAAGAGGAGGCGTTGATCGTCGCTTTCCGTCGACACACACTGCTGCCGCTGGATGATTGCCTCTACGCACTCCAGGCGACGATCCCACATCTGACCCGCTCCAGCCTGCATCGGTTGTTCCAGCGCCATGACATCAGCCGGCTGCCCAGCGTTGAAGGCACCAAGGCGCGCAAGAAATTCAAGACCTATCCGATCGGATATTTCCACATCGACATCGCCGAGGTCTGGACCGAGGAGGGCAAGCTGTACATGTTCGTGGCCATCGATCGGGTGAGCAAGTTTGCCTATGCCCAACTGCACGTGCGCGCCATCAGGCGTATCGCAGCCGACTTCCTGCGCAAGCTGATCGAGATCGTCCCCTACAAAATCCATACCGTGCTGACGGACAACGGCACTCACTTCACTGAGCCTCGGGGCGAAAGCTGGAGCGTCTCGGAAATCAAAGCGATGATCGAGCGCAAGGAGATCTTCCGGGTGCATTCTTTCGATCTGGCCTGCGCGCAAAACGATATCGATCATCGCCTCACGAAGCCCAATCATCCCTGGACCAACGGCCAAGTCGAGCGCATGAACCGCACCATCAAGGAAGCCACCGTGCGGCGCTACTATTACGACAGCCATGACCGGCTGCATGCCCACTTGGCAATCTTCCTGGACGCTTACAACTACGCCAAGCGCCTCAAGACCCTCAACGGTGTCCGTCGTCAGAGTTTTTGGGGCAGCGAGCGGCTTCAATTAAGGGAGGCTCTGGCTCGTCTGGTTGATGATGCTATGCGGCTTGCTGACGATGCTGCAAGCGTCGGTTTGCGATGGTCTGTCGTTTGATCCTTTCCCGTTCGATGAGGATGGTCTGGCCGCGCCCGAAGTAGACGTCGGCCGGCGTCAGGTTGCCCAGGCTCTCGTGGTAGCGCCGGTGATTGTAATCGGCGACGAAGGCGCCGATCTCAGCCTCGAGGTCGCCGGGCAGGTAGTAGTTCTCGAGCAAGATGCGGTTCTTCAACGTCTGGTGCCAGCGCTCGATCTTGCCCTGGGTCATCGGGTGGTAGGGTGCGCCACGAACGTGATCCATGTCCTCGCGGTCGAGCCATTTGGCGAGGTCAGCCGAGACGTAGCTCGAACCGTTGTCCGACAGGAGCCGCGGTCGATGCACGACCGTGACCCGGTCCAGTCCCGACGCTTTCAGCGCCAGGTCGAGTGTGGCGGTGACGTCCTCCGCCGTCATGCCGGTGCACAGCTTCCAGGCGATGATGAAGCGCGAGAAGTCGTCGAGGATGGTCGACAGATAGTACCAGCCCCAGCCGATGACCTTGAGATAGGTGAAGTCGGTCTGCCACATCTGGTTGGGCTTGGTGGTCTTGTCCTTGAACTCGTTCGCCGCCTTCACGACGATGAAGGCCGGGCTGGCGATCAAGTCGAGCGCCTTCAGAAGCCGGTAGACCGAAGCCTCTGAGACAAAGTAGCTTTCGGCATCGGTGAAGCGCACGGCCAGCTCCCTGGGCGATAGTGCCGGCTCCTCCAGCGCCAGATTCTTGATCTTCTCGCGGACAGTGTCCGGGATACGGTTCCACACCCGATCCGGCGGGGGCGAACGATCGTCGAGGGCTTCCGGGCCGCCGGTCTGATAGCGATCGTACCAACGATAGAAGGTCGCCCGTGGGATGCCGAGCTTGGCCAGCGTGCGCTTGACCGGCAGGTGTGATTGCTCGACCAGGCGGATGATCTCCAGCTTCTCCGGTGCCGGGTACCTCATGCGCCGTCCTCCCCATCCCCCGTCACGCTTTTTTTAAGCAGACGGTTCTCGAGGGTGAGTTCGGCCACGACCTCCTTCAGCGCGGATGCCTCCCGGCGCAGGTCCCTGACCTCGTCCGAGGTTGCCGCCCGCGCCGTGTCACCGGCCAGCCGCTTCTTGCCGGCCTCGAGGAACTCCTTCGACCAGCGGTAATAGAGGTTCTGGACGATCCCTTCACGCCGGCAGAGCTCGGCGATACTGTCCTCGCCGCGCAAGCCGTCCAGCACGATGCGGATCTTGTCTTCGGCCGAAAAATGCCGCCGGGTCGTACGGCGGATATCCTTCATGACCTGTTCCGCCGGCATTCTTACCGGCCCCGACTTCTGTCTCATCTTCGCTCCCTCCGGGGGCTACGATGAGCCGGAAATCCTCCCTTCCTCAACCCGCTAAATCTGTCTCATAGGCGCTGATGCCGGACACTCAACGGGCTCACACCGTTTGAACAAATCTGCAAAGCATGGGCGGAACAGCCGGAACGGTTCAGGTTAAACCCAATCCATCACATGGCGGGACCGAACAGCCAGTTCGCCAGGCCGATGAACTTGAAGGACAGGCCGCCGATCAGGCCGACATGATTGAAGCTCATCCAGATGATGTAGAAGAACGGAATGAGCGAGATGGCCCTCAGGAGCAGGTGAGCTGGCGATGACTCCGCCAGCTGGACGCCCGCAAAAACTCTCGCGCAAATCGGCGTTGGATGATTCACTGACAGCGAACCGTCATGGAGCGCCGTCATGGATCCGCAGTCGCTGTTCAGCCTGAACGATCACCTTGAGGCCTTGAGCAAGGACGGCGACCCCCTCGAGGTTTTGGAGAAGACGGTCGATTTCGAGTATTTCCGTGGCTGGCTGGTGGAAGGGCTCGGCTACGGCGATGGCTCCAGGGGCGGCCGTCCGCCTTTCGATCCGGTGATGATGTTCAAGGCGCTGATCCTGCAGGCCCAGCATAACCTTTCGGACGCGCGCATGGAGTTCATGATCCGGGACCGGCTGAGTTGGATGCGGTTCCTGGGATTGTCGCTGGGGGATCGCACCCCGGACGAGAACACGATCCGGCATTTCCGCAACCGGATGACCGAGACCGGAACGCTGAAGCGGGTGATGAAGGCCTTCGACTGGCAACTCCAGAAGAAGGGCTACATTCCGATGTCGGGGCAGATTGTCGACGCCTCCCTGGTGCCGGCGCCCAAGCAACGCAATACCGATGGCGAGAAGCAGGCGATTAAGCAAGGCAAGAGAGCCAGGGATATCTGGCCGGACGAACCGAACAAGGCGGCCCAGAAGGACACCGACGCGCGTTGGACGCTCAAGATCGGCGGCAAGGTCCGGTACCGGGAAGACGGGACGCCGCTGCCGATGATTGCCCTGCCGGTGTTCGGCTACAAGTCCCACATCAGCATCGATCGTCGCTTCGGCTTCATCCGCTCGATGGCAGTAACCTCGGCATCGGCTGCGGACGGACGGCTTCTGCGGCGGGTCATCAGCACGGACAACACCGGCAGCGAAGTCTGGGCCGACAGTGCCTATCGCTCGCAAAGCAACGAGAAGTGGCTCGGCGACAGGATGCTGACCAGCCGCATCCATCGCAGGAAGCCCAAGGGCAAGCCGATGCCGAAAGCGATGGCGCGAGCCAATGCGGCCAAGTCAGCGATCCGCGCCCATGTCGAGCACGTCTTCGCGCGCCAGAAGAACGGGTTCGGGCTGTTCATCCGCACCATCGGCATCGCCCGTGCCGAGGCGAAACTGACCCTGGCCAACCTGGCCTACAATTTCGACCGGCTGATCTTCCACGAGCGCAGACGGGCCTTGGCATGAATCTGCCCGATATCCGGACAGAAAGGCCGAAACCGGGCACCAGATCGACAAAACACCAGAAATGGCGCCGATCACCGTGCCTGCGCCATCGTGGCTCTCAAGCCATCTCTGTCGCCGCCGAAATCACCGGGTTTTTGCGGGTGCCCAGCTCAAAGGCCTGACGCGATCCGGCCGATTTGGCCGCTACGCATATCGTGCTGTGAGAAGCCGAAATCTCATCGTGGGATCAGTTAGCAAGGCAACGTCAGCGCCGGTCGAGAAGTTCCGTAGCGGGTCGTTCCTCAATTTCCCCTCACCATGCCGATCCGCTGATCTCGCCGGCTTCACTTTCAAACAAAGCGGGCGGGACATGCCGTCCCGCCCGCCCGTGAGTCGGTTGCCTACTTGATGGCGCCGGCCCTCTTGTGGATCTCGATGTACTGGTCGACGTTGTCCTTGTTGACCAGCGGGCAGTCGATGTCGGTATCGATCTGGGCGATCTTGCCGGTCAGGAGGTCATGAGCGACGCTCATGTTCTTGGCGGCCAGATCGTATGCGTTCTGCAACGCGGTCGAGGTCATCCGGCCGGCCTTGATCAGCAGCATGGCTTCGGCAGTGCCGTCGACGCCGTAGCTGAGGATGTTGGCGAACTTGGGGTCGTCCTTGACGACTTCTAACGCACCAGCGGCCATGTTGTCGTTCATGGAGACGATGGCGTCGATCTTGTCGTTGGCCTGAACCCAGTCCTCCATATAGCGGATGGCTTCTTCCTTGTTCCAGTGGGCGATCTGCTCACCGACGATCTTGACGTCCGGACGCTTGTCGAAGAATTCCTTTTGCCATGCGTCGCGGCGCATGTCGGCATGCATGTTGCCCGACGGCCCGTCGAGGACGACGACGTTGGCGCCTTGCGGAACCTGGGTGATGGCAACGCGCGCGTTCACCGCGGCCTGCTCGTACGGATCGGCATCAACCGACGACGAGCCCGGGATGTTCTTGATGCGGGCGTTGGTGGTGATGACCTTGACGCCGTCCTTGACCGCCTGCTCGACGTAGGGGCGCTGTGCCTCGCCGTTGTTCGGCTGGACGATGATCAGGTCGTACTTGTTGGCGACCGCGTTTTCGATGAACGCGTTTTCCTTGGCGTCATCGGCCTGCGAGTTCATCACGTCGACCTTCATGTCGGGGTACTTCTTGGCCTCGTCCATGATGCCATTTGCGAGCCATGCGGCGAACGAGTCCGCCTGGGCCCGGGCGATGAATGCGACCCGGTAGTCCTGGGCCTGGGCGATCGATGTGGTCGCGAGGCACAGGGTGGCGACGGCCGCCATGGTTCCGATTGATTTCAACAGCCCCTTCATAGTTTTTATCCTCCATCAGCGTTAGTTGTTAAAAGGGGAACAATAATTTTCATGCTTCATGTCGTCCAAAACGAGTGTTCTCTGGCTTTCCTCCCTCGACTATTCTGCGCTCTTCGCCGCGCCCAGTGTCTTCTTTGTGCGGTTCATCTTTGCCCACATGTCGTAACCAACGGCCAATGCGATGATTGCGCCCTTGATGACTTGCTGCAGGTAAGAATCCACCCCTGTCAGGTTCATGATGTTGTTCAGGAAGCCCACGATGAACGCGCCGGCCAAAGTCCCTCCGGCTGTTCCAAGGCCGCCGGAGAAACTGGTTCCGCCGATGATCGCGGCTGTCAGGGCCTCGAACTCGTACCCCTGGCCCGCGTTGGGGGCGCCGACATTGGTCCGCGACATCAGCAGGATGCCGGCCAGGCCGACGAAGGCGCCGTTGATCAGGTAGGCACCGATCTTGATGCGGCCGACATTGATGCCCGACGCCCGGGCCGCTTCCTCGTTTCCGCCCACCGCGTAGAGCGAGCGGCCGAAGCTGGTGTGACCGAGGATGTACCAGGTGATGATCCCGACGATGACCATGAAGATCACCGGGATGGGCACGAAGCCGACCTTGTCCTGGCCGAACCAGACGTAATCGCCGATCTGGTAGATATTTTGGCCGCGCGTGAAGAGGAGCGCGATGCCTCTGGCCATGGTCAACATGGCGAGCGTCGCGATGAACGCGGGGATGTGGAAATACCGGACGAGGATGCCGTTGATGTAGTTGGCCAGCACCCCGACCACGATGCCGACGCCGAACGCCAGCGGCATCGATCCGGTCTGCTTGTAGACGAAGACGGACAGGACGCCGGCCAAAGCCAGCACCGAACCGCAGGACAGATCGAGCAGGCCTGAAATGATCAGCAGCGTTTCGCCGAAGGCCAAGATCGTCGTGACGGAAATCTGCGCCGATATGTTCGCGATGTTGCGCGTCGACAGGAAGTTTTCGTTGAGCAGGTTGCAGACGAAAAACATCACGATGACAACCATGTAAATGGAGTATCGCGACTTGAGGGTCTGCCAAGTCTCGGCGGATATCATTTTGTTCATGACAGTCTCTTCTGAATCTCGTCTGCCGCTTGCACCATCAAGCCGCCCTGCGGATGTTCATCGCGTAGCGCATGATCGCCTCTTGTGAGAATTCGGGCCGCTTGAGCTCGCCGGTTATCTTGCCGGCGGCCATGACGTAGATCCGGTCGCACATGCCGATCAGCTCAGGGAGCTCCGAAGACACCATGATGATCGACTTGCCCTCCTTCACGAGGTTGGTCATCAGCTTGTAGATTTCGAACTTCGCGCCGACGTCGATCCCCCGGGTCGGCTCGTCGAGAATGAGAATGTCGGGCTCGCGCAGCATCCATTTCGACAGGACAACCTTCTGCTGGTTGCCGCCGCTCAACGTGCTTACCGCCGTGTCGATCGAAGACATCTTGACGCTGATGCGCCCGCAGATGTCTTCGACCGCGCGTCTCTCTTTCGATTTGTTCAGATGGCCGCTGCGGAAGAATTGGCCCAGCGACGCCAGCGTGACGTTCTCCTTGACGTCCCGGACCGGGACGATGCCGAAGCGCCGGCGATCCTCGGACAGCATGGCGATGCCGCGCCTGATGCTGTCCTGGACGCCCCTTATGCGTCCGGTCTTGCCACGGACCTTCACGGTGCCTGCGGTGTGCTCATCGAGGCCGAAAAGCGCGCGGACCGTTTCCGTCCGTCCGGCGCCGACAAGACCGGCAAAGCCGACGATCTCGCCTTCCCTGACGTTGAAGGAGAGGTCGTTGAACCCGCTCGGCCCGCTGAAGTGCTCGACCTCGAGGACGACGTCGCCGTGGCGGACGTCCTCCTTGGGGTAGCCCTGGCCGAGCGCGCGCCCGACCATCAGGGTGATGACGGTATCGATGTCGAGCTGGTCCTTGGGACGCGTGTCAACGACCTTGCCGTCCCTCAGGATCGAGATCTCGTCGGCGATCCGGAAGATCTCGTCCATCTTGTGGGAGATGTAGACGATGGCCTTTCCGCGGGCGCGGAGGTCGTGGATCTTCTCGAAGAGGGTCTCGATTTCCTTGTTGGTAATCGACGACGTCGGCTCGTCCATGATGATGATGTCGGCATCACGGGAAATCGCCTTGAGGAACTCCAGCATCTGAAGGTTGGAGATCGTCAGGTCCTTGAGCCGGGTATCCGGAGCGAAGCGGAGGCCCTCCTGCTCGAGGAGATCGACCGTCCGTCTGCGGATCGCCTTCCAGTCGACACGGCCAAAGGGCGTCTTCGGCCAGCGCCCGACGAACAGGCTCTCCATGATCGTCATTTCAGGGATGTAGTTGAGCTCCTGAAAGATCATGGAGATGCCGAGTTCGCCTGCCCGGATGGGGGAATCGATCTGGACCTTCTCCCCGTGGATGAAGGTCTCGCCGCTGTCGGGCGGGTAGAGCCCGTTGATGATCTTCATCAAAGTCGACTTGCCGGCGCCGTTTTCGCCGCACAGCACATGCACCGAGCCTGCCTTGGCCGAAAAGGAGACATCATCGAGCGCCTTCACGCCCGGGAAGGACTTGCTGATGTGCTTGACTTCGAGAAGGGTATCTTGGTCCATGCTCCCGCTCCGTGCGGCGGGCCGGTTTTGGCTTGGCCCTGGCAGAGAACAACGGTGGTGACGTCGGTCGCTATTCCATTGCGATCTGCAGCTTGACGTCCGTGGGACGGCCTTCCGCCGCTCTTTCGAACGCCTCGATGCTCTGGCTGAACGGGAATGTCGCGGAGATCAGCGGCTTCAGGTCGATGCTGCCCGATCCGATCAGCTTGATGGCGCGATCGTAGACGTTGGCGTAGCGGAAGATCGTCTCGATACGGACCTCCTTCGCCTGCGCGGCAACGATGTCGAAAGGCACAGGATCGACCGGCATGCCGACCAGGACCAGCGTCCCGCCCGGCCGTACGGCCTTCAGCGCGTCCACGAGCGCGGCGGCAGCGCCGCTCGCCTCGAAGACGATGTCGGCTCCCCAGTTCTTGCCACACATGTCGTCGACGACGGAGCGCAGCGATGTCTGCGTCACGTTGACCGGCACGATGCCGGGATAGCGGCCGGCGATCGCGAGCTTCTCCTGAACGCGGTCGGTGATGATGACGCTGCTGGCGCCACCGGCGAGCACCGCGAGCGCGACCAGGATGCCGATGGGGCCGGCGCCTGTGACGACGCAGACGTCGCCGGGCTGGATCCTCGCCTTCATCGCGGACTGCATGCCAACGGCCAGCGGCTCCACCATCGCGGCTTCCGCGAAGCTGACATTGTCGGGCAGCTTGAAGGTGAAGGCCGCCGGGTGGACAACCTCGGGCGTCAGGCAGCCATGGATCGGCGGGGTCGCCCAGAACGAGACGGCGGGATCGAGGTTGTAGATGCCGAGGCGCGAAGCGCGCGACGTCGGGTCGGGAATTCCCGGCTCCATGCAGACACGGTCGCCGACCGCAAGCGAATCGACATTCTTGCCGACCGCGATGACAGTCCCCGAGGCCTCGTGCCCGAGGACCATCGGCGCTTCGACGACGAACGGCCCGATACGCCCGTGCGTGTAATAGTGAACATCGCTCCCGCAAATGCCGACGGTATTGACGCGAATACGCACGTCCTTCGGCCCGAGTGCGTCATCCAGCTCGATTTCCCGAAGCGACAATTGCCGCGTCTTCTCGAGCACAAGTGCCTTCGCCTTCATTAGGATCACCCCAAAACGTCGTGTCTGTTCGAGCGTCCCGCTGCCACTTTCGGAGGTTCGATCAGCGCATCAGGAAAGCCGCCGGGTCTCACAGGTGCTGCGCGGCGGCGAACCGTCCGCGCAGCACCCTCTCGGGAGGATGCAGACGTTGGCAGCAGCTTGCAGGGCACGATCACCGGCAGGGAAACGGGCCGATGTGCTTTGGCCGAAATGATTGCCCCGTAGCCTTGCCCAAGCATCTGACCGGAACCTCCCAACTCGATCTGGCGACCAAGCTCGCGAAGCCTTGTTTACATATGTATCGTCAACCTTTCAAGTGATTTTTTCATATGTTCATGTTGCGATACAAATGTCAGTTGTGGCATTGTCGTCGTTGGCGGCCATAAGGGCGGCGCCGGAAGTGGCAGGGAACGGGCGTATGCCGCAGTTCGCGCAGGACGAGAACGAGGCCTTCGTCACCGAGGTTTGCTGGCACTATTACGTGAACGGCAAGACCCAGGCAGAAGTCGCCCAGACGCTTGGCGTCACCCGCCTGCGCGTGAACCAGGCGATGCAGAAGGCGCGCGCGCTCGGCGTGGTGAAGATCCACATCGAGTCGCCCTTCGTGACGCGCATCGAGCTGCAGGAAGAGTTGGTCGCCCGGTTCGGCCTCGACAAGGCGCTGGTCGCTCCGGCCGATCGCAGCGCCTACAGCCACCACCTCCCGGTAGGTGCCGCGCTCGCCAACTATCTGGTCAACGATCCGGCCGCCGCGTCGTGGAGATCGATTGGCGTCTCGTGGGGCATGACCCTGCAGAGCGCCATTCGGTGGTTGCCGCTGCAATCCCGACCGGAAATCGAAATCGTGTCGATGATCGGAGGCAACACCACGGGCGCCTCGTTCAACTCGTTTGGTATCGCGTCCGGCTTCGCCGAGAGGTTTGGCTCGAAATACTCGGTGATCGCCGCGCCGATCTACCTCTCCAAGGACGTCGATCGGCGGGCATTCCTGTCACAGGAGATATTCGTCGAGCACTTCAGCAAGTGCGAAAACCTCGACGCCGCCATCCTGGTCGCGGGTGACGTGTCCTCGCGCTCATTCCTGGTGGCCACCGGATTGCCAAGAGAGGTGCCACCGGCGGAGCTGACCGCGTCCGGAGCGGTCGGTGATATTTTGGGGAGATTTCTCGACAAGGATGGCAACGAAATATCGCACCCGCTGAACGCACGGACGATCGGTGTCGAGCTTGAAAAGCTGCACGCGATCCCGAAGAAGATTCTGGCTGCAGCCGGGCCTTACAAGGTCAACATCATTCGGGCCGCATTGAAACGCGGGTTGGTCGATACGCTGATCACTGACGATGTTACTGCCGAACTTCTGCTGAACAGGGGATAGATGCACAGGCGTAAGGTGAAGGCCGTCGTTTTTGATTTTGACGGCGTCCTGGTGAACAGCGAAATCATTGCGCTCGCCGAACTGCGCGAGTGCCTGTCGGAATTCGGCATTCAACTTGAGTGGGACGAACTGATCGACGCGTTCCTAGGGTCTTCGTTCGAAGACATTCAGGCCTACGTCGAGCAGGAGACGGGCAAGCCCCCCGGACCGGGCTTCCGTGAAAGCTGGTATGCGCGCCTTTTCGCTCGTTATTCACGCGGGCTGACGGTCATACCCGGGGCGCTGGAGCTTCTCGACCAGCTCGATGCGCGTGGGATCACCTACTGCGTGGCATCAGGTGGTTCCTACCAACGCCTGACGTTCGCCCTCGATGTCACAGGCCTCAAGAGCCGGTTCGCGGACCGAACCTTCAGCGCCGATTCGGTGGCACGCGGAAAGCCCGAGCCGGACCTGTTCTTGTACGCAGTCGGGCGTTTGGGCGTGGAGCCGGGAGACTGCCTGGTGATCGAAGATGCGGTTGCGGGCGTGCGCGCAGCCACAACGGCCGGGATTCGCTCGCTGGGATTTGTCGGGGGCAGCCACTTGGCGGAACGCCGCACCGTGCACGGCAAGCAGTTTCGTGCCGCCGGCGCCGTGGCCGTCATCGAAGATCTGCGCAAGGCGTTGGATTACATCGACAAAGCGGCTGCCGAGCAAACAGCGTGAGACGCCCGCATTTTTATGTCGGGTTCCTCTTCGATCGGCGCGCGACTCAAGCTCGGACAGCGAGCGGGAAATTCAAGCAATCGGGCAATGAGCGGGGGATCGGTGTTCATCGGCCTTGATCTCGGAACCAGCGCTCTCAAGAGCGTGGCATTCCGGGAGGACCAGACGGTCGCCGCAACGGCAACCGCGCCGCTCGGCGTCTCTCGGCCAAGGTTCGGGTGGTCGGCGCAGAACCCGGCAGACCGGATCAAAGCCGCCGAACGCCTGCTCGACGAACTCGCCACTCAGATGCCAATTGCGGAGGTTCGCGGTATCGGCCTGTCGGGCCAGATGCACGGCGCAACGGCCCTGGGCGCAGACGACAGGATGCGTTTGAGGTGCGCGAACAAGATCTCGATCCTTTTGCGCAGGTTCCGAGATGTTCGGCCGTCTTCGCTCTTGGCGATGTCACGGGCCATATCGCGCGCGCCTTCGTAGATCAACCGAGGCACCCTGCGGGCTGGCGCCTTCGGACAGCAGCGGGCCTTCAGCGCACACGTGTCGCAGTCGTACTTGCTCGCCAGATAGAGAAGTGTCGCTCCGTCATTGACCAGAGTACTGGTGCAGGTGAGCATCTTGCCTGCCGGGCAGACCCAGACATCGCTGTTGTGATCATAGGTCAAGTCCTCACGCGCGAACGTCCCGTCGGTTCGCGCCGACTTGTCGAAGACCGGGATGTATGGTGCGTGCCGCGCCGACCTCCGCCTGCCTGATCGCCCGGCCTGCCTGGACATCGACGATGATCGCGTTGTCGAGATCGATCGGGTAGTTGGTGGCGTAGGCGAAGAACGCATGCCCCTTCAGGGCACCTGTCCATTGCGCCGCCGAGGCCAAGTCGGCAGAACCAGCAATAAGCGCGGTTGAGGTGGACCTCCTCGCAAAGGCGACGCTCGGAGCGGATGCCAAGGCAGTAGCGACGATCCGCATCCGGAGCATCCGCTCGGGGTCAACCGACGGGCGCCCAGTGGAGCTGTAGAACGGCGCAAGCTCCCGCCGCACCTCTGATCGATCGACCGCACGAGATGATCGCCAGGCACATGCCGGTCAAGCGAGACGTCGTAGAAAAGCTGGCGTTGCTCGACTTGCCGCGGTCCCATCATCGACCCAGTCCATCCGCCTCAATCGCAGCCGACTGAATCAGCGCACCGTAGCCACTTCAACCGCCAAATCTTTCAACAAAGTCGGCCCTGAACGGAAGTCGTCGGCACATGGCCCGGACGTTCAGCGACGCTATCCCGTGACAGGTGGAGCGAGCAGGCGACGGAATAGGTCGATGTGCTCCTCAGCCATCTGCAGCAGCTCGTCCTCGTCATATTGCTCCCAATAGGCGATCGCCCAGCGGTCGAGCGCCTCGCCGATGGCCATCGCGCAGCCAATTAGGAGCGGGGTCGGCAAATCGGTGCGGATCACGCCGAGGACCTGGCCGCGGGCAATAATCGTGCCGAGCCAATGACGTGCCACCTCGAACATGTGGCCGGTGGGCGAGCCCTGCTTGGCAGTGTCGTGCAGGCGGTAGAACACCCGGCCAAGCTTCAAATACCAAGCCTTCTTGTTCGAGAAGCTGATGGCCCGCCGATAGAGCATCACGAATTCGCTCCAGAACGTCTCGGCCGTCAGCCTGTCCGGATCGAAGCCGCCGATCTCCTTGAACAGGAAAGCCAGTGCACGTTCGAGCACCGTCGTGAACAGGTCGGCCTTGTCGTCGAAGTAGTAGTAGAGCGAACTCTTGCTCATCCCCGAGCGCTCGAGGATGCGGTTCAGCGAAGCCGCCTCGTAGCCCTTCTCGCCGAATTCCTCGGCAGCGGTTTCGAACAGGCGCTCCTGGCGCTCAGGATCGAGGTTTTCAAATCGCGGTCGACTCATGGCTTGACCTTAACAGCAATCGAGAGTACGGACCAGCGGTATGTACCGGTCGGTCCACACATGCGGTACTCAATTGGCCGGCGGCATTTTGGTGCCAATGCAGCAGCTTATGCCGAGGCCGCAGAAGCCTGGCTCGGCGGCGCATTGACGCACCGAGCTGGCCAACCGGGCGACGCCGAGGAGGCTCTGCAATGAAACGACATTTCCAGCGGATCGTGACGATTGCCTGCTTTGGAACCCTGGCCCTGATGGGGGCTCTGGCGCCCGCTATGGCGGCTGACGCCACGGCGCTGGTGCGCGCCGCTTTCGACAATTGGCGGGCGAAGTCGTCGGAGACGACAGTCACCATGACCATTCATCGGCCGAATTGGGAACGGCACCTGACGATGACGGGCTGGACGCGCGGCGACAACGAGGCGCTGGTGCGTTTCACCGCGCCCGCCAAGGACGCCGGCAACGCCACTCTTAAGCTGAAGACGGCGACCTACATCTTCAATCCCAAACTCAACCAGGTGATCAAGCTGCCGGCCTCAATGCTCGCCCAGTCGTGGATGGGCTCGGACTTCTCCTACAACGACCTGTCCAAGGCCGAGGACCTGCTCACCGCATACACGCACAAGATCATCGCAACGGCCGAGGCCAGCGGGCACACGGTCTATACGATCGAGGCCCTGCCCAAGCCCGGCGCGCCGGTGGTGTGGGGCAAGCAGGTAGTCAAGGTGCGCGACGACGGCATTTTCCTGGAGGAGACCTTCTTCGACCAAGACATGAAGGCCGTGCGCAGGATGACGACCGACAAGATCGGCACGCTCGGCGGGCGCATCTATCCGGTTGTCCTGACCATGCACCCGGTGGCCAAGCCCGGGCAGTGGACACGCATCGACACGACGGCGGGCAAGTTCGACCTGTCGCTGCCCGATTACATCTTCACCCGCTCCAACCTGCAGAACCCGCGCGGCTGACGATCATGCTGATCGGCATGGCATGGCGGAACCTGTGGCGGCAACCGACGCGCACGGTGTTGAGCCTGCTGACCATGGCGCTCGCCGCAGCGCTGCTCGTCTTCATGCTGTCCTTCCAGCTTGGCGTCTACGACACCATGAAGGCGAACGCGCTGAGGATCTTCGACGGCTTCGCTCAGATCCAGCCGCCGGGCTATGCCGACGATCCCGGTA
The DNA here is from genome assembly GCA_963750065.1 of uncultured Alphaproteobacteria bacterium. Taxonomy (GTDB): domain Bacteria; phylum Pseudomonadota; class Alphaproteobacteria; order Rhizobiales; family Kaistiaceae; genus CAVSRC01. Next base: position 31,415 of record CAVVPK010000029.1, on the reverse strand, counting down.
TCCGCAAGACGATTCCCGCGCCGGAGACGCTGGCCGCCGAAATCGTCAAGGTGCCCGGTGTCACCGCCGCTGCGCCGCGGGCGACCTCCTATGTCATCCTGGCCAATGGCGACCTCAGCTATGGCGCGGCGATCGAGGGCGTCGACCCGGCGCGTGAACAGACCGTTTCGACGCTTGCCGCCACCGTGCATCAGGGGCGCTATCTTCAGCCTGGCGACAGCGACGCGATCGTGCTGGGCGATGCGCTGGCGCGCAATCTCAAGCTCTCGCTGGGAGACAAGGTCACGCTGCTCGGTTCCGCCGTCGACGGGACTATCGCCGCCGACAGCCTGACGGTGGTCGGTGTCTTCCACAGCGGCATTGCCGAGATGGACCGGCAGATCGCCGAGATGCCGCTCGCCCGCTTCCAGGAGACCTTCGCGCTCGGCGACGCCGCAAATGTCATCGCGCTCGCCGGCCCCAGTCTCGCGGGTGTCAACGCCGCCCTGCCGGCGCTCGCCAGGCTCGCCAGCGCCCATCACCTGACGGTCGAGGACTGGGGCGGGCTGCAGCCGGCGCTGAAGCAGGCGATCACGCTCGATTTCTCCACCTCCATGCTCTGGTACGTGAGCCTGGTCGTGGTGGTCGTGTTCATCATCCTCAACACGCTGTTGATGTCGGTGCTCGAACGCACGCGCGAATTCGGCATGCTGCTGGCGATCGGCATGCGCGCCGGGCTCGTCGGGCGCATGCTGTGGCTGGAGCTCATCCTGCTCGCCGTCCTCGGCAATGTCATCGGCATCCTGATCGGCGGCGGGCTCGCTTTGTGGTTCGAACACGCCGGCATCGTCTTCAGCGGTATGGAAGGGCTGATGGCGCAATGGGGCCTGCCCGGGAAGCTCTATCCAACTTTGAGCTTCATCAGCGTCGCGGTCGGGCCGGCGGCCATCATCCTGTCGGTCGCTGTGGCCGGGCTGTTTCCGGTGCGCCGCATCGGCCGGCTGGAGCCGGTCGCAGCCATGAGGGCGGCGTGATGGGCGCGTTCAAACTCCTCGGCCCGCTTGCCTGGCGCAATCTGTGGCGCAACCCGCGGCGCACGATCATCACGCTGATCGTGGTGGCCGTCGGGCTCTATTCGATCCTCGTCTTCGCCGCCCTGCTCCAGGCCTGGTCGCAGTCGAGCCGCGACACAGCGCTCAACCTGATCACCGGCAGCGGCCAGATACACGCCAAGGGTTTTATCGACGACCCCACCGTATCGCGCCGCATGGCGCCGCCCGACGCGGAGCTGAAGGCGGCGCTCGCCAATCCGGCGATCGACGCCTGGGTAACGCGGGTGCGCGTGCCGGCGGTGGTGCAGAGCGAGTACAAGACGCTGCCGCTCACCCTCTACGGCGTCGACCCGGCTGGCGAAAAGCGGATCTCGGTGATTCCGCAGCAGATCGCCGACGGCACCTATCTGAGCGATGCCTCCGACCCCGGCATCGTGCTCGGCCGCCACCTCGCCGGCCGCCTGAAGACCCGCGTCGGCAAGCGGGTGATCATCATGGCCCAGGCGGCCGATGGCAGCCTCGCCCAACAGGCCTATCAAGTGATGGGGCTCTTCGCCGGCAACCAGGCGGTAGAAGACGCCTACGCCTTCACCGGCATCAAGACGGCCGAGACCATGCTCGGCATCGGCAATGCCATTTCAGAGATCAGCTTCCATGTGCCGAACGAAGCGCAGCTCAATCCGGTGATCGCGTCGCTGCAGCGCGCGGCGCCCGACTGCGATGTCAGCTCGTGGAAGGAACTGTCGCCGCTGGCCGCCGCCGTCGACAGCTTCATGCAGGCCTTCGTCTACATCTGGCTGTGGGTGATGTTCGTCTTCATGGCGATCGGCATCGTCAACACGCAACTGATGGCCGTCTTCGAGCGGGTGCGCGAATTCGGCCTGTTGCAGGCGCTGGGCATGCGGCCGCGCCTGATCCTCATTCAGGTGCTGCTCGAATCCGCCCTGCTGATTGGCACCGGCGTTGCCGCCGGCATGGCCGCCGCAGCGCTCACCATCTTTGCCCTGCATGGCGGCGTCGATCTCGGTTTCCTGGCCCGCGGTGCCGAATTCATCGGCGCCGGACACGTCCTCTATCCGCAGCTGGCGCCGGGCGAATTCCTCGAACTCTCGTTGCTGGTCTGGGCGCTCGGCGTCGCCGTGGCGCTGTGGCCGGCGCGCAAGGCCGCAACGTCCAGACCGGTGGAGGCCATGAGCCATGTTTCATGAGGCGCAAGACGACGCCCCGACCCCCTCGAAGCCCGCGATCGTCTCCTGTCGCGGCCTCGAAAAGCGCTACAAGCTCGGCACCATCGAGGTCCCTGCCCTCAACGGCATCGATCTCGATATCGCTGCCGGCGACTTTGCCACGCTGGCCGGCCCGTCGGGCTCGGGCAAGACGACGCTGCTCAACATGATCGGCGGCCTCGACCGGCCGAGCGGCGGCATTGTGAGCGTCGACGGCGACGATCTCGGCCAGCTCGACAAGGGGCACCTGACCGAGCTCAGGCTGCACAAGATCGGTTTCGTCTTCCAGGCCTACAACCTCATCCCGGTGCTCTCGGCCGCCGAGAACATCGAATTCATCCTGCAGCTTCTCGGTGTCGAGGCGCATGAGCGCCGACGACGAGCAGTCGCCGCGCTGAAAGATGTCGGGCTGGAGGGCATGGAAGACCGCCGGCCGGCCTATCTCTCGGGCGGACAGCAGCAGCGGGTCGCGGTCGCCCGCGCTCTGGTGGCCCGGCCGGCGATCGTGCTTGCCGACGAGCCGACCGCCAATCTCGATTCGAAGACCGCCGAGGATCTGGTCGCCCTGATGGCCGAACTCAACGCCGCCTCGGGGACCACCTTCCTGATCGGCACCCACGACGCCCGTGTCATCGCCCGCACGCGACGCCATATTGAGATGACCGACGGGCGGATCACCGCCGATGAACGCCGGGAGAAGACCAATGTCGCAGAAGTCGCTTAGGGCAGCGCTGGGCCTCGCCCTCATCGTCGCGCCGCTGACAGCCGGAGCGGCCATCGCCGACGGGCTCAAGGATCTGCACGGCAGGCTCGAACTGACCGATCGCGGTGCCTTTTCCGCCAACGACAGCCTCGCCGCCTCCCTCGGCGAGCGTTTCCGCAACGACTTCGCCGGCGATCTGCGCCTGACCTGGGAGCCCAAATGGGGCAACTGGGATTTCAGCGTCCACTATGTGGCGACCGGCGACTATGGCGGTGGCGTGGCGCTGGCGCGCAAGCAGGCGCCCATCTTTGCCGCCCCGCCACCGGCGACGCTGTTCGATCTCAGCGGCACCATTGTCGATGACGGCCAGGCGCTGGCCACCCAGAAGATCGACCGGCTGGCGCTCGGCTATTCGACGGACAATTTCGTCGTCCGTGTCGGCCGCCAGGCACTCACCTGGGGCGCCGGCAAGATGTTCCATCCGATGGACCTGGTCGACCCCTTCGCCCCCGACGCGGTCGACACTGAATACAAGCCCGGCGTCGACATGGCCTATCTGCAATGGCTGTTCGGCGACGGCTCCGACCTGCAATTCATCGCGGTGCCGCGCGCCACGACATACAACGCGACGCCGACCTGGGACGCCAGCACCTTTGCGCTCCACTATCACCGCACTTTCGGCGAGATCGGCGCGACGGCGATCGTGGCGCGCGATCGTGGCGACTGGACGACGGGCCTGGGCTTGAGCGGCCCGCTTGGCGGCGCCGTGTGGAACGCCGAAATCATCCCGACCTTCGAAGCCGACGGAACGACTCGCATTTCTGGTCTGGCGAACATCAGCAGCGCGGTCACCTTGTTCAACCGCAATGCCACGGTCTTCGCCGAGTATTTCCACAACGGCTTCGGTGTCGCCGGCAGTGACACGGCCTACGACACGCTGCCTGCCGACCTCACCGGCCGGCTGGCGCGCGGGCAGGTCTTCAACACGTCGCAGGACTATCTCGCCGGCGGCATGACGCTGGAATGGACGCCGTTGTTGACGCTGTCGCCAAGCCTCATCGTCAATCTCGACGATGGCAGCGCCTACGCGGCGGGAGAAGCGGACTGGTCGCTGAACGACAACACCGATCTCATTGCCGGGGTTCAGGTGCCGTTCGGACCGAACGGCACTGAATTCGGTGGTCTGCCGGTGAGCGGCAGCGGCGCGCCCTATCAGGCAGTGCCGACAACTGCCTATGTCCAGTTGCGGCGGTACTTTTAAAATGGGCTGCAAGACCGAATTGCTCGTGGGCGGCCTTGGGCAATCCCCGAAGGCCGGCGTCCGTTTTCGCGCTTGGCCCCAACAGCGCACGCTGGTCGGCTTCGCGAAAGACGACACGACGCGCGCCTAGCCCGCCACGCTGCTTGCGCCACCGTTATCGCCGAGATCGTCTCAGCTCCGCGCAGTTCCACGCGGCATCAGCCCTGACTGCCCCAGAGAAAAGTCAACTGCCGAACGCCGCCCGAAAGATATCTCCCGCCGTTGCGCCGCGTCTCGGGCGCGCACGCATCTCTCGGCAAAACCGGCGCTCTCACGCAGCGCCGAAAACGGCCCGGAACACGGCCGCAAATTCGGTCGCCGGAGAAAGCAAATATCTATCTAATATCAACGACTTAGATGGTATCTGCGCTGACAGTCTGACGCAAACTCGACTCTGCTTCCAAGTCCCTGTTCTCACCGAGTGTACAGAGAATTCGAGGTTTCCGCCCTGATGCCTGGCGCATTGGCTCTGATTTCTCTGCAATAACAATCGCTTGTTGGAGAGCTCCCTCCCCTTGTGATCGGCGAATTTCGCGCTGTTTGCAGGGGCCAGATGACCAATAACGGGGAATTCCACTCGTCGATCGTTGCCATTATCCGGGAACGCATTGTCGTTATCCGGGATCTGATTGGCGCAGAGCGGGAACCCGTTGCAGCCACGCGGGAACGGATTGCTGTTTGGCGACTGACAGATGCGGCAAAATGCGAAGGCCGTGAAACCAAGCGCAAATCGATGTGGCTAAATGGGTTTGCGCATAGTTTGAAAACGTCGCCGCGGGAACGGCCCTTACTGTGAACGCAGTGCGCAGGACCCACGACGTGGCTGGGCGTGCACTCATGAGCAGAGACCAGTTGATGTCCGGTTCCGGATCTGGATCGGACTTTCACCGGACGCCCGTTCGTGTCGCAGAAGCGCCAATTACAGCCGTCTCCATCAAGAGTTGCGCATCGGCGGAGGAGAGGCACTTCGACATTTGTCGTTCTGGTCGGCACTTCGGCTCGATCCCGGCCTCGGATCGACGAAGACAGGTCCATCAAAGCCCAGCCTCAGCGCCGGTCCGAAGGCGCGTGAGGGTTGACGTTCGTCGCGCGAAACGTGGTCGGGCTGGTGCCGAAATAGCGCTGGAAGACCTTCGCAAAATAGTTTGGATCTGCGAAGCCGCTCAGCGCCGAGATCTGCTTGATCGGCAGTACAGAATGACCGGTGAGCAGGCGCGCGGCGCGGCGCATGCGCTCCTGGAGCACGAAACCGCCCGGCGGTGTGCCCGTCTGGGCCATAAACAGGCGCGAGAAATGTGACCGGCTGAAGCCGGCGACCTCCGCCAGCTGGTCGACGGTCAAATCCTTGTCGATGCTGGCCCGGATGTATTCGATGACCCGGTGAATGCTGGCGACTTCATTATCCTCCATCAGCAAGGGCGAACTGAACACATCGTCATAAAGTGCGGTGGCTGCTTCGTAAGCGATCGCCGAGGCGGCGCCGGCGGTCTCGCCCTCACCGTCGATGAGGCGAAGGCAGCAGTGGGCGATGTGCTCGACCGTCTCCTGCTTCAGTCGCAGGACCGGCCCGGTCGTCGCCTGGATCGCCCGGTGGATCCTGACCGCCTCCTCGCCGCTCATCGACAGCCAGAAGAATTCCCAGCTGCCGCCGTCCTCGACCCAGTAGCGATGATTGTGCGGTACAATCACGAGCATCGTTTCGCCGGCCTTTAGGCGGTAGCGCCGGCGCTCATATTGCAGGTTTCCGGCCCCGGCGATTGTGTGCTGGAGCACGGTGAAAGGCGTGTTGCCGCGCAGGCGTCCGTTCCATTCGTAGCTGGTATCCCGGCGGATTTCGTAGCCCATCGTGGTCGGCATGGCATGCAGACGATGGCGTCCGCGGGGCAGCGAAGTCGTCTTCATGATGGGCGCGCGCGTCGCCAAGGTCGCTAGCACAGAATTACCCATACAAGCACAAATCCGCTCTATTTCGCGCTTCAATCAGCGGGATAATACACGCTATCGATTGTGCTGAAGGAGCTAAATTCACCCGCCGGGCACATTGGAGGATTTCTAGTGGTTTGGCGCCGTTTTTCCCGTTGGCTCCTCCGGTCGGACTGGCGTGCTTGGCGCCGACGATACGACACGAAGGTGTCTGAGAGAGGGTGGTGGAATTGAAGATCGCGATCATCGGTGCCGGGAGCATCGGTTTCACCCGCAGGTTGTTCGCCGACATCATGTCGGTGCCCGAACTGCAAGACGTGGAAGTCGCCCTCACCGACATCGATGAAACGGGCCTGTCGAATATCGCCCAGCTGCTTCGGCGGACCGTCGCCGCCAGCAAGCTGCCGACCAGGATCACGGCGACGACCGACCGGCGCCGCGCCATCGAAGGCGCCCGCTACATCATGAGCTGCGTGCGCGTCGGCGGCCTGGAAGCCTACGCCGACGATATCCGCATCCCCCTCAAATACGGCGTCGACCAGTGCGTCGGCGACACGATCTGCACCGGCGGGATTCTTTACGGACAGCGCAACGTTCCCGTGATTCTCGACTTTTGTCGCGACATCAACGAAGTGGCCGAACCCGGCGCGCTGTTTCTCAACTACGCCAACCCGATGGCGATCAACACCTGGGCGGCGATCGAATACGGCAAGGTGCGCACGGTGGGCCTGTGCCACGGAGTGCAGCACGGCGGCGAGCAGATCGCCGAGGTGCTGGGCGCGCGCGAGAAGGGCGAACTTGAGTTCATCTGTTCGGGCATCAACCACCAGACCTGGTACATCGACATCCGCTTGCGCGGAAGGAAGGTCGGGCGCGACGAGCTGATCGCCGCCTTCGAACGGCACCCGGTCTATGCGAGCCAGGAGAAGGTGCGCATCGACGTGCTCAAACGTTTCGGCGTCTACTCGACCGAATCGAACGGCCATCTGTCAGAGTACCTGCCCTGGTACCGCAAGCGGCCGGACGAGACGCCCAAGTGGATCGACATGAGCGACTGGATTCATGGCGAGACCGGCGGCTATCTCAGGTATTGCACCGAGCGCAACCAGGAATTCGCAGACGAGTTCGCCACCTTCGTCAAAGAGGCGGAGAAACCCGTCGATCCGGCGGCGCGTTCGACCGAACACGCCAGCTACATCATTGAGGCGCTGGAGACCGGGCGACCCTATCGCGGCCATTTCAACGTCAAGAACAACGGGGTCATCGCCAACCTGCCCGACGACGCGATCATCGAATCGCCCGGCTACGTCGACCGCTTCGGCTTCAACATGGCGGCCGACATCACGCTGCCGGAGGCCTGTGCGGCGACCTGCATCTCGTCGATCAACGTCCAGCGCATGGCGGTCCACGCGGCGATCGAAGGCGATCTCGACCTGCTCAAGCTGGCCGTTCTGCACGATCCGCTCACCGGCGCCATCTGCACCCCCGAAGAGGTCTGGCAGATGGTCGACGAGATAGTCGTGGCTCAGGCCAAGTGGCTGCCGCAATATGCAGACGCGATCCCCGGCGCCAAGGAGCGCCTGGCCCACGCGACCGTGAAGACGCGCGACTGGGCAGGCGCGGCGCCCAAGACGAGGCCGCCGGTGTGGCTGGCGGCATCTGCAGGACAGGGTGGCAACCAGCTCCCGCGAAAGGGAGCTGCATAGCGAATTCAAGGTTGTTCGCGTCAGCGACGGGAGGTCATGGCGTGGGCAAGAAGCCTGAAAGCCGGCTTTCAGGTGGATGTAAGGTGTACCTGTTTGGGGAGACTTCCGCTGCTCGAAGAGCTGCGGCTGGCAATTGAAGGGAGGAATTATGAACAAGCGCACACTGATCCTTGGCGGGATCGGTCTCCTGCTGGGCGTATCGACGCTCGCTTTGCAGGCCCAGGCAATCGAGTCCACGACTCCGCCTGACCCGCCCAAATTCTCTGCTCAGCAGTCGCCCAACTTCGTGAGCATCAAGGACATCCTCGAATACAAGGCTCTGCCCGCGTATCACGAGCCTGGCTGGATGACGAAGCAGTTCGTCGACACCGGCAAGCTGCCGCCGGTCAAGGACCGGCTGCCCAAAGAGCCGCTGGTCTACAAGACGGCCAACATGCCCGATGGCATCGGGGACTACGGTGGGGTGTTGCGCCACGTCATCGGCGGGCGCCCGCAGGGCTGGAACTATGCCGCCGGCCAGATCCAGGGCTGGGGCGGCGTCGACATCGGCATGTACGAGTGCCTGACGCGCACGGGCCCGCTGTTCGAGGTCAAGGCCTCCGAACTCGAACCGCTGCCTAACCTGGCCAAGAGCTGGGACTGGTCGACGGACGGCCACACGCTGACCATGCATCTCATCGAAGGCGCCAAGTGGTCTGACGGCGTGCCGTTCACGGCCGACGATGTGATGTTCTACTGGAACGACAACATCGAAGATCCGAACGTCAAGCCGCTGAATTCGGCCGGTCCGGATTCGTTCGGCGTCGGCACGACGCTCGAGAAGGTCGACGACTACACCGTCAAGTGGCACTTCAAGGAAGCGTTCCCGAAGCAGTACCTCTACACCATGGCCTATGGCGGGTTCTGCCCGTTGCCGGCGCATATCCTGAAGCCGATGCACCCGAAGTATTCCAATCACACCTACCAAGAGTACCAGAACGGCTTCCCGCCCGATTACCTGAACTTCCCGGTGATGGGCGCCTGGGTGCCGGTGGCCTACCGGCCTGACGACATCATCGTTTTGCGGCGCAATCCGTACTATTGGAAGGTCGACGAGAAGGGCAATCAGCTCCCCTATCTCGACGAGATGACCTACAAGCTCTCGACTTGGGCCGACCGCGACGTGCAGGCCGTCGCCGGCACCGGCGACTTCTCCAACCTCGAACAGCCTGAGAGCTATGTAGAGGCTCTGAAGCGGGCCGCCGATCCGAAGGCGCCTGCGCGCCTTGCCTTCGGCGCCAGGACGATCGGCTACTCGATCTACCTGAACTTCTCCGCCAATGGCTGGGGTACGCCCGACGCCCGCGGCCAGGCAGTGCGCGAACTGAACCGCAACCTCGACTTCCGTCTGGCGGTGACCTCGGCGATCGACCGGGTGCATCTCGGCCAGTCGCTGGTCAAGGGGCCGTTTACGACGCCCTATGCCGGCGGCCTTTATGCCGGCACGGCCTTCTACGACAAGGCATCGACGGTGTTCTATCCCTACGACCTCAAGGTCGCCAAGGAAGAACTCGCCAAGGCCGGCCTCAAGGACACCGACGGCGACGGCATCGTCAACTTCCCGAAGGACACCCCCGGCGTCGGCGGCCAGGACGTGTCGATCACGCTCTTGGCGAACTCCGACTACCAGACAGAAAAGAGCCTCGCCGAAGGGCTGGTCGCCGCCATGCAGCAGCTCGGTCTGCGCGTCATCGTCGATCTCGTCTCGGGATCGAACATGGAGGCGGTGCAGAACAACGGCAAATGGGACTGGCACGTCTTCCGCAACCAGTCGGAGCTGATCTCGGTCGTGCAGAACACGGCCTCGCTCGCCCCGACCGGCCCGCAGACGAGCTGGGTCCATCGCGCCGGCACCGACGGCAAGCTTGATTTGCTGCCGTTCGAACAGAAGCTGGTGGACATCGTGAACGCGTTCGTCGGCGAGCAGGATCCGGTCAAGCGCGTCGATCTGATGAAGCAATACCAGAAGGTCTTCACGCAGAACGCCTACGAGATCGGCCTCACGCAGTACCCGGGTGCGCTGATCATCAACAAGCGCTTCGACAATATCCCGCACGGTACGCCCATCTTTATGTTCAACTGGGCGGAAGGTGCGGTCATGCGAGAGCGGTTGTTCGTGCCGACGGCCAAGCAGGCGGGCCTGGAGCTGTATCCGGATACCCTCCCGGGCAAGCCGGGCATCGGCAACGGTCCCGTCAAGGACTGACCCAGTCGACGAGACAGGCAAGGGGGCCGATGCCCCCTTGCCCCATGCTTAGGGCTTAGAGATGCTGAGATTCATCGCCACCCGCATCCTAGCGGCCATCCCCGTCCTGCTGATCCTGTCAGTGGTGACGTTCGGCATCATCAAGGCCCAGCCTGGCGACTATGCCGACTATCTCAAGTCGATGCTGATGAGCCAGGGACACATGTCCAACGTGGACGCCCAGAAGCAGGCGGATGCCTATCGCGCCGCGCACGGGCTCACTGGCCCGCTGCCGGTCCAGTACCTGCACTGGATCACGGGCATCGTCACCCGCTTCGATTTCGGCAACTCGTTCTACTACAACAAGCCGGTGGCAACGATCGTCGAGGAGCGATTGGGGAGAACCATCCTTCTCGCCCTCACCTGCCACCTGCTGGCCTCGCTCATCGGCATAACGCTGGGCATCGTCGCGGCGACACGACAATACAGTTGGGTCGATACCCTCTTCGGCTTCATTTCCTTCCTGGGGATGACGATCCCACGCTTCCTGCTGGCGATCATCATCATCTACGTCCTTGCGTTTAAACTGAACGTCCAGGAGATCGGCAGCTTCTTTTCGGCCAAATATGGCGGTGCGCCGTGGTCGTGGGGCAAGTTCGTCGACCTAGTGCAGCATATCTGGCCGGTGGTCTTCATCGCCACTTTCGGCGGGCTCGCCTATAACATGCGCGTCATGCGCGGCAATCTTCTCGACGTGCTCAAAGCGCAATATGTCGAGACGGCACGTGCCAAAGGCCTGCGCGAATCGGCCGTGGTCATGCGCCACGCGGTGCCCAACGCGCTGCATCCGCTGGTCGCCTATCAGGGCGTGGTGCTGCCCTATATGCTCACCGGCGAGGTCGAGGTAGCCATCGTGTTCGGGCTGCCGACCGTGGGTCCGGCGATCGTCGGCTCACTCAACGTCGGCGACGTCTGGGTGACCGCCACCTTCATGCTGGTCCTCGCCGCCACGTTGATCATCGGCAACATCATTTCCGACATCCTGCTCGCGCTGCTCGATCCGCGGGTGCGCCTCGGTGGAGCCGCTGGATGAGCGAGCACCGGGTCGATTCCGCCATTTCCCTGCCGTCCGATGTCGGGGCAGGCCCGATGCCCACCCCCGCCGAGGACGTGTCCGCGGACGCGCCGGTGGTGCAGGGCCGCCTGATCGACCGCGACGAGGGCTATTACGCGCTGGTGTGGCGCCGTTTCCGGCGCTCCGCCGTCGGCATGGTCGGGCTCGTCCTGGTGATCATGCTGATTATCATGACGCTGTTCGCCGATTTCTTCGCGCCCATGGACCCCAACCGCCAAGGAACCAACTTCTCCGCACCGGACGCGCTCATGTTCAAAGCGCCGGACGGCTCGTTCTCGCTGATCCCCAAAGTCTATCCGATCGTCGACAGCGACAAGCTCGATCCGATCACCTTCCAGCCGATCGCCGCACCGGACATGAAGCATCCGATCGACCTCGGCTTCTTCGTCAAGGGCTACGCCTACAAGATCTTCTGGCTGATCCCGGCCGACCTGCATTTCTTCGGCGCGGTCACCGGCGTGCCAATTCACTTCCTCGGCACCGACAAGCTCGGCCGCGACATCCTTTCGCGCGGCATCATCGGCTCGCGCATATCGCTGACCATCGCGCTGGTCGTCGTCTCGCTCACCACCATCGTCGGCACCAGCCTCGGCATCACCTCGGGCTATATCGGCGGCCGCCTCGATTCCTGGCTGCAGCGTTTCGTCGAGGTTATCCTCGCCTTCCCGCAACTGCCGCTGTATCTGGCCCTGACCACGCTCATTCCCGTGACGGCGCCGTCCAATGTCTTCCTCGCCTTCGTTATCGCGGTTCTGGCGGTGCTCGGCTGGGCGCAGCTTTCGCGCGAAGTGCGCTCGAAGACGATGGCGCTGGCGCGTATCGAATATGTGCGCGCGGCGGTCGCGGTCGGCGCCGGCGACGGTCGCATCATCTTCCGCCACATCCTGCCCAACGTGATCAGCCATGTCATCGTTGCCGTCACACTCGCCATCCCCACCGTGGTGTTGCTCGAATCTTTCCTCGGCTTTCTCGGCTTCGCGGTGAAACCGCCGCTCATCTCCTGGGGCCTGATGCTGCAGGACACCGGCGCGTTTTCGGTAATCGGCTCCTATCCGTGGATCCTGTCGCCGGTCGTCTTCGTGCTCATCACCGTGTTCGCGTTCAATGCGCTGGGCGACGGCCTGCGCGACGCCGTCGATCCCTATTGAGGCCGGGCCCGTGAGTGAGACAGCGCCGAATCCCTTCGCCCCTGCCGAGCGCCACGACCTCGGAACGCACGGCCGCGAGCTCATCGTCGACGCGCGCAATATCGGCGTCTCCTTCAAGGTCGAGGGTGGCCAGCTCGAAGCCGTGCGCGACGTGTCCTTCCAGCTCCACAAGGGAGAGACGATCGCTCTGGTCGGCGAATCCGGTTCCGGCAAGTCGGTGACGGCGCGCACCGTCATGGGACTTCTCGGCAGCCGTGCGACAATCGCCCCAAGGACGCGCATCAGCTTCGACGGCGAGGACATCATCCACTACAGCGAGAAGCAGAAGCGGGCGCTCAGGGGCAACCGCATCACCATGATCTTCCAGGAGCCGATGTCGTCGCTGAACCCGGTCTACACCGTCGGCCAGCAGATCTGCGAGATCCTCCATCTCCACAACAAGATCAGCCACAAGGAAGCGATGGAGCGCGCCCGCGCGCTGCTCGAGGAGGTACAGGTGCCGGAGCCGGCAGCGCGGCTGCGCTCCTATCCCCATCAGCTTTCCGGCGGCCAGCGCCAGCGCGTGATGATCGCCATGGCGCTCGCCAACCGCCCCGACCTGCTGATCGCCGACGAGCCGACCACGGCGCTCGACGTCACCGTCCAGGCGCAGATCCTCCAGCTCATCAAAGATCTCAAGGCCCGTTACGGCATGGCGGTGATCATGATCACCCACGATCTCACGATCGTGCGCGCCTTCTCGCAATACGTCTATGTGATGAAGGACGGCGAGGTGAAGGAACACAACCGCACCGAGGAGATCTTTTCCGCTCCGAAGCACGCCTATACCCAGCATCTGCTCGCCTCGGAGCCAAAGGGCATCGCCAATCCGCTTGCCGAGGACACGCCGACCATCCTGGAAGGGACCGGGATCAACGTCGTCTACAAGCTGAAGCGCGGCGGCATGTTCAAGCCGGACTTCTTCGATCTCGTCGCCGTCGATCACCTCGACCTCAGTCTTCGGCGGCACGAGACGCTCGGCCTGGTCGGCGAGTCGGGGTCCGGCAAGACGACATTCGGTCAGGCCCTGATCCGGCTTGTGCGCAGCGACAGCGGCACGATCAGCTTCGACGGTGAGGCGATCGAGGGCAAGAGCCGCAGGGAAATGCGGCCGCTGCGCTCGCGCATGCAGATCGTCTTCCAGGACCCCTTTGCCTCCCTCAACCCGCGCATGTCGATCCGCCAGATCATTGAGGAAGGACTGATCGTCAATGGCATCGGCGCCAACGGCAGGGAGCGCCTCGAGCGGGTCCGCCAGGCACTCAGCGACGCCGGGTTGCCGGACAACATCCTGTCGCGCTTCCCGCACGAGTTCTCCGGCGGCCAGCGCCAGCGCATCGCCATCGCCCGCGCCATCGCGCTCGAGCCGGAATTCATCCTGCTCGACGAGCCGACCTCGGCGCTCGACCTGTCGGTCCAGGCGCAGATCATCGACCTCTTGCGCAAGCTGCAGGACGAGAAGGGGCTGAGCTATCTGTTCATCTCCCACGACCTCAAGGTGGTGCGGGCGCTCTGCCACCGCGTCATCGTCATGCAGAACGGAAAGATCGTCGAGCAGGGACCGGTCGCCGAGGTTCTGACCACCCCGAAAACCGACTACACGCGCCGCCTGATGCGCGCCGCATTCGACGTAGCCGCATAGATTCTCCGAGAGGTTCGCCAACCATGACTGCCAATCCGAAAATCGCGTTCATCGGCGCCGGTTCGACGGTGTTCATGAAGAACATCATCGGCGACGTCCTGCAGCGCCCGGCGCTTTCCGGTGCGACCATCGCGCTGATGGATATCAACCAGCAGCGGCTGGAGGAGTCTGCTCTGGTCGCGCGCAAGCTGGCGGCGACGCTCGGCGTGCCGGCCAAGGTCGAGACCTATACCGACCAGCGCAAGGCGCTCGCCGGCGCCGATTTCGTCGTGGTGGCCTTCCAGATCGGCGGCTACGAGCCGGCGACGGTGACCGATTTCGAGGTGCCGAAGAAATACGGCCTGCGCCACACTATCGCCGACACGCTGGGGGTTGGCGGCATCATGCGCGGCTTACGCACCGTGCCGCATCTGTGGAAGCTCGCGGAGGACGTGCTGGCGGTCTGCCCGGATGCCGTCATGCTGCAATACGTCAACCCGATGGCGATCAACACCTGGGCGATCGCGGCGAAATATCCTCACATCAAACAGGTGGGCCTCTGCCATTCGGTGCAGGGCACGGCGGAGGAACTGGCCAAGGACCTCGAGATACCGATCGAGCGCATCCGCTACCGCTCGGCCGGCATCAACCACATGGCCTTCTATCTCAATTTCGAGGAGGCGATGGAGGACGGCAGTTATCGCGATCTCTACCCCGACCTCATCAAGGCGTATCGCGAAGGGCGCGCGCCGAAATCCGGCTGGAACCCGCGCTGCCCGAACAAGGTGCGCTACGAGATGATGACCCGCGTCGGCTATTTCGTTACCGAGAGCTCGGAGCACTTCGCCGAGTACACGCCGTGGTTCATCAAACGCGACCGTCCCGACCTGATCGAGACGTTCGGCATTCCGCTCGACGAGTACCCGAAGCGCTGCATCGAACAGATCGACCGCTGGAAGGCGCAGGCCGACGAGTACCGTCAGGCCGACAGGATCGAAGTCGCACCCAGCCGCGAATACGCCTCGTCGATCATGAACTCGGTGTGGACCGGCGAGCCCTCGGTGATCTACGGCAACGTGCGCAACCAAGGCTACATCACGTCGCTGCCCGAGGGCTGCGCCGTCGAGGTGCCCTGCCTGGTCGACCGCAACGGTATCCAGCCAACCCATGTCGGCGCCCTGCCGCCGCAACTCGCCGCCATGATGCGCACCAACATCAATGTGCAGGAGCTGACCGTCGCGGCGCTTATGGAAGAGAACCGCGAGCACATCTATCACGCCGCGATGATGGATCCGCACACGGCGGCCGAGCTCGATCTCGATCAGATCTGGAACCTGGTCGACGACCTCATCGCCGCACACGGCGACTGGCTGCCGGAATGGGCACGGACGGCGCCCCGGAAGCGCGTCGCCTGAGGCCGTCGGCCCCTCCGGTGCAAAGGGTCTAGCCGGCCGCCCTCGCCAAAGCGAGATATTCCGCGTGGCCGAGGGCGCGGATAGAGGCCTGCTTGTACTCCTTTACGAGGCTGTCGACGGTCTTGCGCGCAAAGGCGCGAACCGCTGGCAGCACGGCGATCTCCGCCTTGGCGACCGAGCGGTCGAGCAGGCCGAGGCCATCCAGCACCGGATAGTGAAGCTGCGCCTCGACATGCGGCAGCCCGCCGAGGAAATGCGGGAAATGCTCCTGGCGCGGCATTTCATGGCGCCAGCGCTCCAGCCGCGCCTTGGTCTCTCCGCCGATGCTCTCACTGCGCACAAAGCGCCAGAAGGGCGTGTCGTCACGCTGCGAAACGTAGTGCGTGTTGATGAAGGTGCGGAAGTCATCGACTTGGCGCGTCACGCGGGAATTGTAGTTGTCGCGCTCCTTGTCGGTCGCTTGGGCCGCATCCTTGAGGAAGCCCGCAGCGAACATCATCATCTGCACGACGGTGCCGTGGATCGACGTCGCTTCCAACGGTTCGAGGAAACTTGAACTCAAGCCCACTGCCAGGCAGTTCCCGATCCAGGCGCGCTCGAGCCGACCGATATCGAAGCGGATGTCGTTGCGCGGTTCGATCGTCCGTCCGAGCGCCGCTTCGATTTCGGCCTTGGCCTGGTCCGGCGTCTTGAACTCGTCGCAATAGACATAGCCGCAGCCGTAGCGCTTCTGCGTCGGGATCGACCACAGCCAACCGGCCTCGCGCGCCCAGGCGAGCGTATAGGGCGCGATCTCCTCGCCTTCGCCGATGTCGAGCCAGAACGGCATGGCGCGGTTGACCGGCAGCTCGGCGCGATACGAGTGCCAGGTGCCGCCCATCTCCTGGCCGATGAGCCGTTTGCGAAACCCGGTGGCGTCGATGAAGAAGTCGCCGGACACGCTGCCGCCTTCCTCAAGCTTCAGCGCGGTGATGTTGCCGGTCTCCGGGTCCCTCTCGATTCCGGCGACGGTGCCATCGATCTGCGCGACGCCGCTCGACTTCTTCCGGAGGTAGCGCCCGACCAGCGCCTGGTCGAAATGATAGGCGTAATGGAACGGTCCGACCGGGATCAGGGAGCCGTCGGCTCTGCGGCCGTAGGGGCTCTTCCGGCGCTCCATGAGATGTGCAAACAGATGCATCTCGGCGACCGGCCGGCCGGCGGCCACCGAATAGACGTTGAGATACTCGGATGGGCTGCCTGCAGGCGGCGTGAGAATCTGGTGGGGGTCGTCGATGGGGCCGTCATAGGTGGAGCCGACGCGGCGCCAATCGCGATGACGGATGCCGAACTTGATGGTGGCCTCGGTCTCGCGCAAGAACTCGAACTCGTCGAAACCGAAACGCTGGAACAGGGCGCGGAAGACCGCGGTCGTGCCCTCGCCGACGCCGATGGTCGGAATCCTGCTCGAATTCGACCACCGAGATGGTGAGGTCCAGCCCGGCGCGCGACGCCCGATCCTGGCAGATGAGCGCCGCCAGCCAACCGGCCGTTCCTCCGCCAACGACAACAAGGTGCGTGGTGTTCATTACGCGAGCTCCTTCGGAGAGCACTTTGCTCCGCAATTGAAGGCCGGCCAATAAACTGGCCACCCTATGCCAACGTCGCCGATCGCCATGCCGGTGTCTGGTCTTGGTGTTTCAGCAGTGCAGCGCCTCCGGCCGGCTGGATTGGACACTGAAGCGCGAGTGGCGGGTGGCAATCAATGCTGAACCAGGCGCCGGTCCACGACGTATGGGGGAATTTGATCAGGTGGAGGGGCCGCAAACTCCTTTCCAGCGCAAATGGTGGTGAGTTCCTAAACCAAATGGTAGCGGAGCGGCGCGCCGTGAGGCGCTGCTTCACCCGACAGGCGGTTCGTGCGCCCTACGCCCACCCGAGGTGAGGCCAATTCACGAGAGCTGGATAGCAGGTGATCGACCTGGTGCGGTAGTTGCGAATCAATTTGGGCGCTTTGGTCAGATTGCCTGCCAAGAGGCTCGCGGGCATCACTGGTTGTATCGCGCATTCACGCGTTCGTGATCTGCGCCCTTTGGCCGGTGTTTTCCGTGTCCGGAACGCGCGAGCGCACTCCAGCGGCCTCAAAACCTCCTTGAAAACGACACTGCTTCAGAAGACCTCTCGTGGCTCCCCCCGCTGGAGTCATATCGGCGGCGTGAGCGTTGATTTCGCCAAACATCCGCATCCATCGTTCTGGATCGACTGCGCGCTGAAGGGACAGCGCGATGAGCATGGAGCGACGGAATGAATGTTGTGGCGACACCAGAGATCGAGATGCGGCCGGTGGCGGCTCTGAAGCCCTACCCCGGCAATGCGCGTCAGCATTCGAAGAGGCAGGTACGGCAGATAGCCGAGAGCATCACCCGCTTCGGCTTCACCAATCCGGTGCTGATCGGCGACGACGGCGAGATCGTCGCCGGCCATGGCCGGGTCATGGCGGCCAAGGCGCTGGGCCTGGATGCTGTCCCGACGTTTAAGCTGTCTCATCTCTCTGCCGAGGAACGCCGCGCCTATGTGCTTGCCGACAACAAACTGGCCCTGAATGCCGGTTGGGACAGCGAGATCCTGGCGATCGAGCTGCAGGCCCTCATCGATCTCGACTTCGATGTGACGCTGACCGGCTTCTCTCTGGCCGAGGTCGATCTGCCCCTCGACCAGGCACGGGAAGCATCAACCGAGAGCGCCACCGGCCCGGAAGACTTCATACCGGAGCCCCCAGAGACGGCCGTGAGCCGCTCAGGTGATCTCTGGCACTTGGGTCGTCATCGGCTACTATGTGGCGACGCAAGGTCGGCGGAGGACGTCGCTCGTCTCATGGCCGGGGATGCGGCGGACCTGATCTTCACCGATCCGCCCTACAACGTGCCCATCGACGGCCATGTCGGTGGTCTGGGATCCATCCGCCATCGGGAGTTCACCTTCGCCTCCGGAGAGATGAGCCGCGAATAGTTCACCGGCTTTCTGCAACAAACGCTCCGGAATGCCGCGGGCGCCGCCAAAGACGGTGCCATTGCCTTCGTCTGCATGGATTGCCGTTTGGCGATTGGCAAATGTCGCTAAGTGGGAAGGCTGTGCCGCTAAGCGAACGGTGATGTGGCTAAGTGGGATCGTTCGCGCGGATTGAAGAATTCGCTCCGGGGACGACCGCAGCTGCGAACGTCGCGGTCGCGCACCTTTGACTTGGCCAGATGTGTGCACATAGGCAGCGACTGGTTGATGTCCGCTTCCGATTCTGGCTCGGACATCTGCCAGCGAGCTGCGCACTTGGCAAATGCGCCAAAAGCGGTCTTTGCGGTTGCATCAACCCGATCGCAGCGGGACCATAAGCATTTACGACCGGGCCGCCGGAAGGATCTGCCGGCCAGCACCCTCGTGCTTCGTGTCTACGCCTTCTCTGCCGCGAGGTCGTTGAACATCTGGAACGCCTTGTCCGGCTTCTCCAGATCGTGGACGATTGCGCGGACCGCCTTGATCATCGCTACCGGATCTGTCGACTGGAAAATGTTGCGGCCCATGTCGACACCGGCGGCGCCCTGGTCGACTGCCTTGTAGGCCATTTCGAGCGCCTCACGCTCCGGCAGCTTCTTGCCGCCGGCGATTACGATCGGCACTGGGCAGCCCGCGGTGACCCGCTCGAACCCCGGCTCAATGTAGTAGCTCTTGACGTAATGCGCGCCGAGTTCCGCCGCGATCCGCGTCGCCAGGCCAAAATAGCGCGCATCGCGCGCCATGCTCTTGCCGACGCCGGTGACCGCCAGGGTCGGGATCGAGTGGCGCATGCCCGTGTCGATCAGCTTGAGAACGTTGGTGATCGATTTGTGCTCGTATTCGGCACCGATGTAGATTTGCGCCGCCATCGCCGCGGCGTCGACGCGGATCGCGTCCTCGATGTCGACCGCGACCGTCTCGTTGGAGAGCTCAGTCAGGATGGAATTGCCGCCCGAGCAGCGCAGCACGACCGGTTTGGTGACGGTCGGCGGAATCGTCGAGCGCAAGGCGCCGCGCGTGCACATCAGCACGTCGGCATATTCGGCGAGCGGCAAGATGGTGAGGTCGATGCGTTCGAGCCCGGTTGCCGGTCCCTGGAAATAGCCATGGTCGAAGGCCAGCATCACCGTGCGGCCGGACTTCGGATTGAAGATGCGGCTCAGCCGGTTCTTGATGCCCCAGTCGTAGTTGGCAGCGCCCTTGACGAAGAAGCCCTGTTTGTCGGCCGGCCGGTCGAGACCGAAATCCTTGCCGTCGGTGATGTCGTCGAGGTCAGCCATGTCGCTTTTCCTTTCACGGGAACTTGTTTGCCTCTCCGAAAGAATGCCGCGGGTGGGCCCGCGGCATCCAAGTTTGGATTCATCGATTGTTGTTAGAAATCGAAGTTGTCGATGTTGTCCTTGTTGAAGACGGTCCGCTCGGGCAGCAGAATGATGCCGTTGTTGTCCGCTTCGTAGTCGTAGCCCTGCACGCTGTTCGGCGAGATTTCGACCGTTCCGATGCCGGGGACGTCGATTTTGTCGCCGACCTTGAAGGTCTTGCCCTGAACGAGCTCATTGGCGAAGTAGACCGACAGCTTGCCCTGGACGACCACGTCCCACAGGCCGAAGCGGTTGACCGTCCCGCTCTTCACGTACTGGCGCATCACGTTCGGCGTGGAGAAGCCGGTGATGATCACCTTGCCGGAAATGCCGAGGTTCTCAGCAGCCTGCGCCGAGCCAGGCAGCGCGTTCGCGTCCGGGCAGATGATGGCGTCGAGATCGGGATAGGTCTGGTAGATCGCGGTCGGCACCTGCACGGCCTTCTGCGCGTCTTCGGAGCTGAACTGGGTCGTGACGACTTCCCAATTCGGATATTCCTTGGCGATGATCGCCTTCGCCACTTCCGCCCACTGGTTCTGGTCGGTGACGGTCGGGCTGGAATAGTGGAAGGCCACCTTCTTCGGCGCCGTCTTGGCGTCGGGCATCTGGTCGGCCGCCATGGTCACCAAGAGCCGGCCGAGCTGCTCGGGCGTCCCCTGGTCGATGTAGTAGGAGCGGCACTTCGGATTGACGTCCGAGTCCCAGGTCAAAACCTGGAGACCACGGGCCTTGGCGCGGTTCAAGGCGGCGCACAGGCCATCCGGCGACAGCGACGAGATGGCGATGGCGTCATAGCCCTGGTTGACGAAGTTGTTGATGAACTCCACCTGGCCGGACACGCTGGGTTCGCTGGGCCCGTCGTACTTCACCTGAACGCCGAGCTGCTTGCCCATTTCGACGGCGCCCTTGCCGCCCAATTCGAAGAAGCCGACACCGGTCAGCTTCGGGATGAACGCGATCTTTGCGTCCTTCGCCTGCACGCCGGTGAAGGCCAGCGACGCCATGACCGCGGTTGCGGCCACAACGCCCAGTACACGCATTGTCCTAATCATGCTCACGCACTCCTCCCTTTCGGTTGCACACACACGAGTTTCTCTGAAGGCGAGTCGCGGGTCGGCTCATCGGCTCAGCTGCCTTCCCGCGCCGGCATGCTCTCCACGGCCTTGAGGATGCGGTAGGTACGCCGGTTGCGCCGCTTCAGAGTGAGATCGGCCGTCAGTAGTTTCGCAGCGACAATGGCGATCAAGAGCCCGCCGACGACGACCGGTACGACATCGCTGGTGACGCCGAGGGCAAGCAGCCCCTGGCGCAGGTAGCCGACCACGAGGCCGGCCAACAGCGTGCCGATGACAGTCCCGCTGCCGCCCAGGATGCTGGCGCCGCCGAGCACCACCGCAGTGATGATCGGCAACAGCGCCTCGCTGCCGAGGTCGGAGCGGGCAGAGGTGAAATAGGAGGTCAGCATCACGCCGGCCAGCGCGGCGCACAGGCCGCTGATCGTGTAGACGGTGATCAGCGCGGCCTTTACCGGGACGCCGCTGTAGCGAGCGGCACCGGGATTGACGCCGATCAGATAGAGATAGCGGCCGAAGGCGGTGCGATGCAGGACCACCGACAGGATGACGGCAAGCACCAGCACGGCGATCAGCGGATTGGGCACCCAGCCGATGCCGCCGAGCGCGAGATTGCCGAATTCGAGCGGCAGGCCGGTGATGCCTTCGTATTGATAGGCGGCGAAGCCGCCGGCGCCGTATGCCTGGAAGCCGAGAAAGGCGAGGATGCCGGGCAGCCCGGTAGCGATGCCGGCGAACATGAACATCGAGCCGAGCGTAATCACCAGGGGCGAGATGTCGGTGAAGGCGACGAAGACGCCGTTGAAGGCGCCGGCCAGGCAGCCGACCGCCAGCGCCGTTGCCACCGCAAGATAGATGTCGCCGCTGGCCACCCAGGTGAGGCCGAGCACGATCGAGGCGAGCCCCATGATGGAGACGCCGGAAATATCGATACCGGCGGTGATGATGACCAGCGTCAGCCCCAGCGCAGCGAAGATGACGTGGGTGAAGTCGCTGGTCGAGAAGAGCAGGTTCTGAAGGTTGAGGAAGCTCGGGTTGATCGCGCCGAGGACGAGAATCTCGGCCACCAGCGCCACGACCAGTGCGAACTCCCACCGCTTGAGCCACTTGAGCCAGGTCATCCGGCCTTCTCCATGGAAGCAATGGTCGGGGCCTTGGTCTGGGGATTCTGGGCGCCGCCGGTGCGCTTCATTTCCGAGGCGCGCGCCCGCCGGCGCTGCTCCTCGACGGTGCGGCGGATGTGGTAGTCGACCAGAACCACCGCGAGCAGGATCCCGCCGGCAACCGCGTTGTTCCAGAAGCCCGGTACCTTGAGGAAGATCATCATGCTGTCGACAGCGGTAAGGAACAGCGCACCGACAACCGCCGAGAGCATCGTGCCGACGCCGCCGGAGAGGCTCACGCCGCCGAGCACGAGCGCGGCAATCGCCTTCAGCTCCTGGCCGTTGCCGGTCTGCATGGGCACGAAGCCGATCTGGGCGACGAAGACGACCGAGGCGGCACCGGCAAACAGCCCGGCCAGGCAATAGGCGGAGAAGATCGTCGCCTTGACTGGAATGCCGAGCAGGTAGGCGCCTTCTTCATTGTCGCCGACCGCATAGAAGAAGCGGGCCTGCTTGAAGACGCGCAGCGCGACCGCCGTGGCGATGGCAATGGCGATCGTCGTCCACACCAGGAAGGGCACATTGATAAATCGCCATCCCGCTACCGACTTGATGCTCTGCGGGATGGTCTCGATCCAGCTGCCGCCGGTGATGAGCAGCATGGCGCCGCGATAAACGCCCAGCGTGCCGAGCGTCATGATGATCGGCGGGACGCGGAAGAAGGTGACGCCGACGGCGTTGACCATGCCGGCGCCGAGCCCCGTCAGAAGCGCCAGGACGACGGCGATCGGCAATGGCACGCCGAGATTGAGAACGGTGCCGAAAATGACGGCGCTGATGCCGGTGATGGCGCCGACGGAGACGTCGATGCCGCGCGTCAGCAGCACGAACATCTCGCCCATCGCGATCAGCATCAGAACGAGGCTCGAATTGGCCACGTTAATGAGCACCGCCGGCTGCAGGAAGTTCGGACTGAAGAAACCGATGACCAGCACCAGCACCACGAGCAGCGCAATGACCACGGCCTCGCGGTATTTGAGGATATGAAATCATGCCGCTCCTCCATGCTGGAGGCCGAAGGACGCCGCCGAAACCTCTTCCAGCCCTGTGGTCTGGCCGGCGAGTTCTTCCAGACGCCCGCGATACATCACCAGCACGCGGTCGCTGAGATCGACGATCTCGCTGAGTTCGGAGGATATGAGCAGCACCGCGACGCCGCGTCCGGTCAGGTCGCGGATGATGCGGTAGACGTCCTGCCGCGCCCGGGCATCGATGCCGCGGGTCGGCTCGTCGAAGATGACGATCTTGGGGTCGGTGGCGAGCGTCTTGGACAGGACGATCTTCTGCTGGTTGCCGCCGGACAGCGTTGCCGACAGCTGCGACCGGTCGGAGGTGCGGATATCGAGCTGTTCGACGAACCGGTCGGAAAGCGCGTGCTCCTGCTTCGGCCACAGGAAGAAGCGGCCAAGCTTGCGCAGCACCGAGGCGCTGGTCGTCGATGGATGCGGCAACTGCAGGAAGATGCCGTGGGCATGACGGTCTTCCGGCACATAGGTGAGACCGCGGTCCTGGCATGCCCGCGGCGTCCGGTCCCTGACCGGTTCGCCGGCGATGCGCACCTCCCCCTGTACATTGCTGTCGAGGCCGAGGATCGCCTCGGCAAGCTCGGTGCGGCCGGCACCGACCAGCCCGGCAAGACCGACGACTTCGCCCGGCCACACCTTGAGGCTGACATCGTGGAAGAGGTCGCCATTGAGGTCGCGCACTTCGAGAACCGGCTCACCGGTCCGCAATACCTCGAGCTTGGTCCGCGACGCGGCGTCGCCGTTGACGGCGCCCGGCAGCATGCCCTGCACCAGCTCGCTGGCGGTCAGCTTCTCGGTCGGCTCGCGCAGAACAAAGACACCGTCGCGCAGCACGCTCACGCGGTCGGATATCTCCAGCACCTCGTTGAGGCGGTGCGAGATGAACAGGATGGCAATGCCGCGCGCCTTGAGGCGCTGCATGTGCTGGAACAGGCTTTCGACCTCACGCACCGTCAGCGCCGAGGTTGGCTCGTCGAAGATGAGCAGCTTGGCATCGCGCATCAGGCCGCGCAGGATCTCGACGAGTTGCTGGTTGGCGATGCTCAGGAAACCGCCGGGGTTCGCGAAGTCGGCCTCGAAACCGCTCTCCTCGGCAAGCCGCTTGGCCTTCTCCAGAGCACCATCGGGGTCGATACCGTCGCCGAGCAGCAGGTTCTCTTCGACCGTCAGATGCGGGAAGATGTGCGGCTCCTGCGGTACCATGTAGATGCCGTGGCGGTGCGCGTCGGATGGGCCGTCGAAGGTGACGGCCTGCCCGTTGATCTGGATGGTGCCGGCGGTCGGCTGATAGGCGCCGCACAGAATCTTGACCGTCGTCGATTTGCCCGACCCGTTGCCGCCGAGCAGCGCGTGAATCTCGCCTGTGCGCAGGTCGAAATCGATCCCCTTGAGCACCGGAACGCCGGCAAACACCTTCCAGACGTCACGCAGCGCGGCGACGACCTCGCCCTGACCGGGCTTTGCGGTCTCAACTGCCATGTCAGCGACCCGTTCCTGTTGCGGCGACAGGCGCCGCATCGACGTGGAGTGCCGCGGCGAGGCGCGCGAAGGCTGCTTCGGGGTCGGGGGCCGCAAAGACCGCGCTGCCGCTGACCACGAGGTCTGGCGCGCCGGCGGCGACCGCATCGATCGTGGTCAGGCTGACGCCGCCGTCAAAGGTGAGCAGCGGCGGGACCTTGAATCGCCGGGCCTTGAGCGCTGCCAGCTTGGCAAGCGCTGGTTCGATCGCCGGCGGCGCCTTGCGGCGCGGGTCGACGGCGAGAACCAGGATTAGGTCGGGCTCGAGATCGAGCAGGTCGGCGACAGTGTCGATTGCCGTATCGGGCATCAGCGCCAGACCCGCGAGGATCGGCCGGCGGAGTTGGTTTGCTGCCGCGCGAATGCCGGCAATGGCTTCAACTGTATCGTGCGCCTCGGCGTGAACGGTGATCACATCCGCGCCCGCTTCGGCGAAGGCGGCAACCTGCCTGCCGGGCGCGTCGACCATGAGATGCACGTCGCGCGGCAGGCCGACGTCGAGCGCCGCGACAAAGCCGGGCCCGCCCGTCAACGTAGGCACGAACACACCATCCATCACATCGAAATGCAACGCCGCTGCGCCCCAAGCTGCCGCCCGCTCGGCCGCGGCATGCAGCCGGCCGGCGGTCGGCGGCGAACACTCCGAGACCGAGTCCGGATAGCCGGGTGCGCAGACGGGCCTTTTCGGTCATGCGAGCTGTTCCTGCCCCTTCGCCATGAGCAGGCGGTAGAAATCTTTGGTGCGCGGGCCCTGCATCAAGGCGTCGAGGCGCTCGACGGTGGCCTTGTAGTGCGCCGTCTTGCGATGGTCGTCGACCGCCGCTTCCGACTTGAACATCTCGTAGATGACGTAATGCGTCTCGTCTTCCGGGTCCTGGAGAACATCGAAACGGATGTTGCCGGGTTCGTTGCTCGTGCCCTCGAAGTTGATGCGGAAAACGTCCAGGAACTCCGCGATTTTGTCGGGCTTGATGCGGATATGCACGAACTGAACGAACATGGGTTTCGGACGCCCCTTGCTTTGATCATTTTTTCAAACATCGCTCAAATTATCACGCGAGTCAAGAAAGCGACCGCCCGTCAGATTTGCAAAAATGACCTGAATATCTTGACGCCAGTACCCTTGAGGGCGTCTAAATGAACAGCGCACGATCATTTGTGCACTGCAAAATGATTTACAGGACCGCGAGAATGTCGGCGAGGTTTGACGAGGACGATGATCGGGTCGAGGCGTCAGATGACAGCGAGGAGCTCGTCGCCCAGGTCGCCTGGTACTATTACAATGACGGTTTGCGGCAGGGCGACATCGCCGACCGCCTCGGTCTGTCGCGCATCAAGGTGTCGCGCCTGCTCGACCGGGGCCGCCAGACTGGCCTGATCGAGGTTCAGATCAACTCCCGTTATGAGGGTGGTCTCCGGGTACAGGAGGAGTTGATCAAGCGCTTCGGCCTGACCGAGGCCCGTGTCATCCCGGCACTGGACGAAGCGCCGGTCGACAGTCGCATCGGCCAGGCCGCCGCCAAGTTCCTTGCCCGCTGGCTGCAGCCGCACGACCTGCTGGCGATCGGATGGGGCCGTGCCGTCAACGCCGCCCTGCGCGCATTGTCGCCGACGCTGATAAAGCGCGAGATCTCCCTGGTCAGTCTGACCGGCGGGGTCTCGTCCTATGTTGCCGGCGTCGGCATGAACGGTGCGCACAGCGACGTGCATCTGATCCCCACGCCGCTGCGCGTCTCGACGCCGCAATTCGCCGAGATGCTCGGCAAGGAACCCTACGTGCGCAACGTCCTGTCGATGGCGTTAACGGCGCGCGTGGCGGTGGTCGGTATCGGCGCGACCTCACGTAATGCCACGCTGGTGCGCGACGGCTATTGTACAACCGCTGAGATCGACCTGTTTGTCCGCCAGGGCGCGGTCGGAGACATCCTCGGCTACTTCTACGACCGCGACGGCAACATTCTGTCACTCGACTTGCACGATCACGTCGTCGCGGTGAAACCGGCGGAGCTGAAGCGCATTCCCAGCATTGTCGGCGCGGCCGCTGGCGCGGAGAAGGTCGAACCAATCCTGGGCGCGCTGCGCGGAAAGCTGATCAACATTCTGGTGACCGACGAAACGACAGCGCGCGACATCCTGGGGAGGACGAGTTGAGCGACTATCTGATGGTGATCGACGCCGGCACGGGCAGCGTTCGCGCCGTCGTCTTCGACGCGCGGGGCCAGCAGCTCGGCGTCGGCCAGGAGGAGTGGACCCACATCGCCGAGCCGGGCGTACCCGGTTCCATGTCCTTCGATACGTCTGTCAATTGGCAGCGGGTCGTTCGCTGCGTCGGCAAGGCGCTCGGCGAAGCCGGCGTCTCCGGAGACAAGGTTCGCGCGGTCAGTTCAACCAGCATGCGTGAGGCTATCGTGCTTTACGACGGCGCCGGCAAGGAGGTCTGGGCCTGTGCCAATGTCGACAGCCGTGCCGAAGCGGAGGTCCGCGAGTTGAAAGCGCAAGCCGAAGGACTTGAGCGCGAATTCTACGAAGAGAGTGGCCAGACCTTTGCGCTAGGCGCCCTGCCCCGCTTGAACTGGATACGCAAGCACGACCCTAAGACCTTCGAACGGGTTCACGCCATCTCAATGCTCAACGACTGGGTTACGGCGCGCCTCACAGGCGAGATCGTCGTCGAGCCGACAAATGGCAGTACCAGCGGACTGTTCTCGGTCAAGACCCGCAACTGGTCCGATCGCCTCATCGAACGCTCAGGGCTCGACCGCAGGATGTTTCCGCGCGTCGTCGAGCCGGGCACAATCATCGGCAAGATCACCGCATCCGCAGCCGCCGAGACCGGGCTTGCCGCTGGCACATCGGTCGTTGCGGGTGGCGGCGACGCGCAGCTGGGCACCATCGGGCTCGGCGTCGTGCGTCCGGGCGATGCCGCAGTACTGGGCGGCACGTTCTGGCAGCAGGTCATCAACATCCCGTCCGGCCAGGTCGACCCGCAGATGCGCGTCCGCATAAATCTATCGGCGATTCCCGGTATAAACCACGCGGAGTGCATCAGCTTTTTCGTGGGCCTGTCAGTGCGCTGGTTCCGCGATGCCTTCTGTGCCGAGGAGAAGCGTCAGGCCGCAGCTAGCGGTCGCGATGCCTATGACTTGATGGAAGAGCAGTCCGCTGCAGTGCCCCCCGGTGCCTATGGCGTCATCCCGATCTTCTCGGACGCCATGGACTTTGGCCGCTGGTATCACGCCGCGCCGTCCTTCCTGAACTTGAGCCTCGATCCGGAAAGGGCCAACAAGGCAGTTCTGTTCCGCGCGATGCAGGAGAACGCGGCGATCGTGTCCCAGATCAACATGGAGCGCGTGCGCGAATTTGCCGCCGCCGATTCCTCAGCACCGCTGGTCTTCGCCGCCGGCGCCTCCAAGGGAAAGCTATGGCCGCAAATTCTCGCCGACGTTACTGGGCGCCAGATCCGCATTCCGAAGATTCGTGAGGCCACCGCACTCGGCGGCGCCGCCGCCGCTGCAGTCGGCGTTGGGCTCTACGGTGATCTCATTGAAGCGGCCGATGCGCTGGTGCGATGGGAACGCGAAGTCAATCCGAACCCGGCCAACCGCGCCGTCTATGACGAGGCCAAGGAACGCTGGCAGGCAGCCTATGCGGTCGAGAAGACGCTGGTTGACCGCAAGATCACCACGCCCCTGTGGGCCGCGCCGGGCTCGATGGCGGATTGATCAGGGGCAGACCTGCGTCACTGACGTAGGCGACGCGATCGCGCGAGCCTTTGCCGTGGATCCGGACGGCGGAGCCATCCGGAGAAACGTCGTCAATTGCGATATGGCAAAGCTCTCCCACGCGCACGCCAGTTGCGATCAGTAGAGGCAGGGCAACCTCCAGGAAGTTCGCATCCTGCCCTTTCACAGTCACAGCCGAGCAGATCGAGACTAGGTCGTAGACCCATAAATGGGATTCTCGAATTGGTAGAGTGCTGATTTAATTTCCTGAGCACAGGAGATTGGGATGGCACGCTTTGATCTGACAGACTTCGAGTGGTCGGTTATCCAGCCGCTTCTGCCGAACAAGCCGCGCGGCGTACCACGGGTGGACGACAGGCGTGTGCTGAACGGCATCTTCTGGCGGCTGCGGACTGGAGCGCCCTGGGCCGACATTCCCGAGCGCTATGGCCCGCACACGACCTGCGTCAACCGCTTCAACCGGTGGCGCAAGGCGGGGGTGTGGGATCGTCTTCTGGAAGTGGTTTCCAAGGCTTACGACGGCGACATCCAGATGATCGACTCGTCCAGCATCCGCGTGCATCAGCACGCTGCCAACTCCCAAAAAAAGACGACCGATCCGGTTGCATGGGTCGCTCGCGCGGCGGTCTGACGACGAAGATCCATGCCCTGGTCGACGCCGAAGGCCTGCCCATCGCACTCAAACTGACCGAGGGCCAGGCCCATGACGGGCGCAGCGCCGCCGACATGCTCGAAGCCTTGGCTGAGGGCCAAATCCTGCTGGCCGACCGTGCCTATGATAGCGACGCCCTGCGCCAGAACCTGGCCGAGCGCGGTGCCTGGGCCAACATCAAACCCATGCCCAACCGCAAGAACATCCCGCCCTTCAGCACCTTCCTCTACCGCTACCGCAACCTCGTCGAGCGCTTCTTCAACAAGCTCAAACACTTCCGCGCCGTCGCCACCCGTTACGACAAACGAGCCGACAACTTCCTCGCTGGCGTCAAACTCGCTTCAGCCAGAATTTGGATGCGATTTAATGAGTCGATAGCCTAGAGACGCGGCTTCCGCGCGCGATAGGGCTCGCGGCGGCGGCTTTCGACGTGGAAGGATAGGCTTCCATGTGCCAAACGGATTCGGCTCAGCGTGCTCCCGGTCAAGGAAACGAAAGAAAGATCGCAAACACGCAAGGCGCCGTCGAACTGTTGCAACCGACAATCTTCGCTCGCCCACCATCCACTGAAGGTATTGCCGCAGCTCGATGGGAGTAACCGCGGTCACTTCCGGCACCGTTGAGAGCCAGCGTCCGAAATCCGCGAGGTCTGCGGTGTAGGCGTCGAGCGTATGCGGTGAGAGCCTGCGCCCAGGAGCGGCAGATAGAGCCATCGGATGCCCCGTGGTACGCAGCATCCCTCAGGGTGCCGCACGGTCGCACGCGATGCGCCGCCGTCAGTTGGTGCGGCGGAGATAGGCCATGATAACGTCGACGATGTGCTCGCCCCGCCGCGCGAGTTCGGCTGGTTTGGCAAGGTCGCGCCGGAAGATCGCGGACAGCGTCCAGCGGTTGGCGAGGTAGAAGAAGCCGAGCCCTGCGATGCTGATGTAGAGCTCGACCGGGTCGACGCCCGCGCGAAACTTGCCGGCCTTGACGCCCTGCTGCAGCGTGTCGCGGAGGAGGGCGATCATCGGCGAGTGCATGGCGATGATGCGCTTCAACGCGCGGACATACTTGCCCTGCATCAGATTCTCGGTGTTGAGCAGGCTGAGGAATTCCGGGTGCTTGAGGAAGTAGTCCCAGGTGAATGAGGTCAGCTGGCGCATGGCCTCCTCGGGATCGCGGTCGGCAAGCCTGAGGTCTGCTTCCGCCGAACGGATGCCGGCGTAGGCGCTTTCGAGGACGGCCTTGTAGAGAGCCTCCTTGTTGCCGAAATATTGGTAGAGCATGCGTTTGTTGATACAGGCGCGCGCAGCGATACCGTCGACGCGCGCGCCGCTGAATCCCTTTTCGGCAAAAATGTCGGTTGCGGCCGAAAGGATCGCGGCCTTCGTTCGCGCGGGGTTGCGCGTGCCCACGTTTCTTTTGGGTAGCGGCGTGGCCGCAACCCCACGCCTTATCCCTTTCACTCCCGCTTTCAATCTACCGCCCGTTGCGAGCCGTCTTATGGCCGCGTTGGCGGCCCCACTTGGTGCACCGGAGACCACGCGTTTTGTATCGCCTGACATCGTGAAGCCCTACCGGGACGCCTCCACCGGTCGCATGTTGTTCCAGTCCGGCTCGCAACCGACGGCAAGGCCGGGGACCGCGAGCGAGGCAAGGGCAATGCGGCCGTCACGGATCGATACCCGTGCGCGCCCGTCCCGCAACCGATAGAGATCGGGATGCGCGGCGGCGAAGCGCGCCTGTTCCGCCGGTGAGGCCCCGGCGAATCCGCCGACAAAGTGATGACCGTTGACCTCGATGTGCTCGGCGCCGACCAGCGCGGCGAGCGCCAGGCTGTGCTGGAGGGCGATGCCGGGCTGCACCGTCAAGTCCTCGGCCGTGATAAAGCATGGAGCGCCGTTCGCGTTCCGGCGGACTGCCCGCGCGGCATTGAGCAACGCGCGATAGACGCCCTTGCATGTCTTTGCCGACACGCCGGCATAGCCGAGACCGTGAGCGCGGGGGAAGGAGTCGAGATCGGCATCCAACTCGTCGATCACCAGTGGCTTGCGTTTGCCAAGCACATGGACCGGCTCAAACGAGGCGCGGTCGCGCGCGATCGGCTGCTCGACGAAGAGCGTTGAGGCCCACAAGCGTTCGAGTCGCGGCGTGGCTTCGATGCGGTCGAACAGCGCGGCGACGTGAGCAGCCTCGGCGAACTGTTCGTTGCCGTCCATCGTGACGCGGTAGTCTTTAGTGATGCGGTCGAGGATCGCGGCGATCTCGACGAGATGCTCGACACTTTCCGCGATTTCGGCGCCGACCTTGAGCTTGAAATAGCGATTGCCATAGGTGGCAATGACTGCGTCCAGGCTCTGCGGCAGCCCGTCGTTCAATGGTTCGGCGATGTCGCCC
>CAVVPK010000028.1:0-19279 GCA_963750065.1 uncultured Alphaproteobacteria bacterium | reverse complement strand
AGATAGGCGGCTCGACGCTCGTTGCGATAGCACAGCGCCATGCCGGCGATCGCCCAGGCCTGCCCGCGCGCCCAGGCGCTCTCGTCGCGATAGCCTTGCGTGGTGGCGCCGCGCACCGGCGCGCCGGTCACCGGGTCCATGTAGAAGGTGTGGAAGGTCGAGTGGTCAGGGCGGATGGAATTGGCCAGCGTCGTGTGCGCGTGCGCCAGCGCCTTCTCGCGATAATGGGGCTCGCCGCTCTCCTCGCTCGCCCAGAAAAGCAGACCCAGGTTCAGCAGGCCGTCGATGATGTAGCGGTAGTTGCCGGGCTCGCCCATCGGCCCCCAGGCCTGGATGAACTGGCCCTTCTCGTGGAAGCGCTCGAGAAGCTGGTCGGCGGCCAGCAACGCCGCCCTCGCCCGTCTTCGTCACCCGTGAGCTTCCACGCCGCCACGGAACTCGGCGAATAGAGGAAACCCATGTCGTGATGATCGGTGGCGATGCGGTTCTCGATCCGATGCAGGAAGCTCTGCACGTGGATTTGCGCAGCGTAGCGCAACACCTTGTCGTCGGTCGCCTCATAGGCGAGCCAGATCGAGCCCGGCCAGAAGCCGGCGGTCCACTGCTCGTTGGGCACGGCCGGGTAGAAATTATTGACGCTGGAGTGGTTCTGCGCCGCATAGGTGAAGGTCGGCAGATTGCGCCCGACCTGCGCCACGACGGTGTCGATCGCGCGGGCGAGCTCATCGTCGGTCATCGGCGGGCAGGCGTCGGAGCGCGCGGCAATATCGAGCATCGCGCTATCCTTTCAGCCCCGTCGAGGCGATGCCTTCGACGAAGAAACGTTGCAGAGCGAGGAAGAGGATGAGGACCGGAATGAGCGACACCACCGACGCGGCCATGATCAGTCCGTATTCCTGCGTGTACTGGGTGATGAACATGCGGATGCCGATCTGGATCGTCTTGACCTCGGCCTTGGTCAGGTAGATCAGCGGCCCGAGGAAATCGTTCCAGGTGGTGACGAAAGTGAAGATGGTCAGCGTCGAGATCGCCGGCATGGAAAGCGGCAGCATGATCCGCCACCAGATGCCATATTCGCTCATGCCGTCGATGCGCGCCGCCTCGCACAGCTCATCCGGGATCGACATGTAGAACTGGCGCATCAGAAACACGCCGAAGGCGGAAAATGCCTGCAGGCAGACGAGCGCCCAAAGCGTGTTGTTGAGCCCGAAGCCCCGCATCATGATGAATTGCGGCACCATGTAGACCTGCCAGGGCATGGCAATGGTGGCGACGTAGGCGAGGAACAGCGTGTTGCGATAGGGGAAGCGCAGCTTGGCGAAGGCGTAGGCCGCGAAGCTCGAGGTGAGGAGCTGCAGCACGGTGACGATGATCGTCAGCTTGAAGGTGTTGTAGATGAACAGGGCCAGCGGGATCTTCGTCCAGATATCGACGAAGTTCTGCCAGCGTGGGTGCGACGGGATCCATTCGATGGGAAAGGCGAAGACGTCGCGGTTCAGCTTGAGCGAGGCGGAAAGCATCCACACGAACGGCGCCAGCATGGTCAGCGTGACCAGGATGACGATCACATAAGTGAGGATGAGGCCCCATTTCACGCGCTTCCTGGGGCGCTTGAGGGGCGCCGTGGCGGTCACGAAGGAAGTCGCGCTCATGACGCCACGTCCTCCGAGCTTTCCCGCGTCAACCAGAACTGGACGATGGTGATGACGAGGACGAGCACGAAGAGGACCAGCGCCACCATGCTCGAATAGCCGAGGTCCCAGGAAACGAAGGCCTCGTTGTAGATGTGATAGACCAGCACCAGGGTCGCGGTTCCCGGTCCGCCCTGCGTGATCATGTAGATCTGATCGAACACCTTGAACGAGGTGATGGTCAGCATCACCGACACGAAGAAGGTGGTGGGAGCCAGTTGCGGCAGGGTGACGTACCAGAACTTCTGCCAGGCGGTGGCGCCGTCGATATTGGCCGCTTCATAAAGATCGGAGCTGATCCCTTGCAGGCCGGCAAGGTAGATCACCATGAAGTAGCCCATGTTCTTCCAAACCGAGAACATGATCACCGTGGCCATGGCCCAATGCCTGTCCGCCGCCCATCCGGGCAAATTCTTCGGATCGACCCCGAAGTGATAGAGGACCATGTTCACCGGGCCGAAATCGGGGTTGAACATCATGTTCCAGACCACCGCCACCGCGATCAGCGACGCCACATAGGGGAAGAAGGCGACGGTGCGGAAAAAGTTGCGGGCGAAGATCTTCTGGTTGAGCAGGATGGCCAGCCCCAGCGAGCAGACCAGCGTCAGCGGCACCACGAAGCCGGTGTAGATGATCGTGTTCCAGAAGGCATCCTTGAACACCTTGTCGGAAAACAGCCGCCAGAAATTTGCCAGCCCGACGAACTTCATCGGGTTGGAGCCGTCCCAGTGCATGAACGCCAGCACGAAGGCGAAGACGATGGGACCGAGGGTGAACACCGCGAAGCCGATGAAGTTCGGTGCGATGAACGAATAGGCGGTGAGCGCGTTACGCACCCGGCGCCAGCGCCGCGAGACGCGGGCGCGCGGCAGGACCGCAACCAGGGGCTCGGCGTAGGTGCTCACCCTCTGCCCGCCTCCTCTCAACTGAGCCGCAGACGCAGATCGCGGCCCGCCAGCGGCACAAGCACGCGGAATATCCGCTCCGGCCAGGCCTGCCGCAAACGCGTGTCAGCTATTGTGATCTGCTCGACGCGGGGCTCTCCGGCGCCCGACAGCGTAATCTCGCCGAGATCGCCGACGATGATGCGCCCGGCCGACAGCGCCGGCGCCTCGCTCAGCATCAGCGACACCTCGGCCGCCCGCTCGCCGTCATGGTGGTCGGCGATCTCGATTGCCTCGCCCTTCACCAGCCGAACCGAGCGCCGGTAGCGCTGGACCCCTGCCTCCGGCGGATAGGCGTTGGCAATGTCCATGGTAATCGCAGCAACCCTGTCGCCGAGTTCGACCGTCACGTCGCGCGCCGCGAAGGCCGTACCGGCCGATTGCTGGATGCCGTCGAAGGTCGGCAGATTGTGGAAGGCCGACTGCATCGTCCAGATGGCATAGCGCTCGGCCGAAAAGGTCCTGGCCGTATAGGTCTCGACGCCGACGTCGATGAGGAAGGGCCGGCCGTTCTTGTAGACGATCACGCTGCCGACATCGTTGTGATTGTGGCTGTCGCCATTGTCGCCTGCCTTGGCGGCGACCACAAAGCGCGCGTCGCGGGCAATGAACAGGCCGGTGCTCGGATAATAGATGTCGTGCGTCTCGACCGGCCGCTCACCGTAGGCGGCCATCTCCGGCGCCGTGGTGAGAGCCAGCAGCCGATGGAAGAGGTTGATCTCGTCAGGAAGCTCGGGCGCCGGGTTCCGCGCCGCGTCGCTCGCCGCCAGCGCGCATAGCGGCTCCGAACCGACCGCCTTGCCGAACAGGAATTCCCGCGCCCCGCACGGCTCCAGCACAGCGGAGGCATCGGCGAAGTTGATGTACCAGGAATCCTTGACATGGACGTTGACGATGTACTCCGCCATGGCGCGGATCTTGGGCTCGTGCCAGAGCCGGGAAAACACGCCGGGCGCCACCGCATCCATCACCCGCAGCGCCCCGAACAGCGAGAGCGCCGCATGGCGATAATAATGCGGGCCCTCGTCGCAGGCGCCGTCCTCGCCGTAATCCTTGAGAAAGGCGTCGAGGCTGTGAACCGCCTTGGCGACCACCGCGTGGCGCACCGCCTGCGTCGTCGGGCGTGTGAACGTGCTGATAAGGACGTTCTCGGTGCACCACGCCGTCCAGTTGTTCATCGGCTCGTCGCCATCCCCCATCCACCAGAAATGCCGGTCGAGATAGGGCCGGGTGATGCGCGTCTCGATCTCGTCATCGATCCGCTGGACGATCCCGGGTGCGGCGGAATTGAGTGTGTCGCCGACGAGCGACGCGACGACGGAAAGCTGCGCCCCGGTCTCTGCCGCGAAGAGGTCGATCACCGGGCGGCCGGGGTCGGGCAGCGGATCGCAGGGCGCGTCGCGCACTTGCGTATTGTGCGCCGGCAACTGCCAGCCGCTCTCCTCGCACACCGCGTGGATGCTGTCGATCAAGGCATCGACGAAGCGGCCCCTGCCTTCGACCGCCTCGGCCAGCGCCAGAGCATTGATGCGTCGGCGGCGGGCGAAATAGGCGGTCTCATAGTCGATGCGGTTGCCGGTCCGGGTGAAGGCGCGATAGGCGCTGGCCGTCAGTAGCGGCCATGGCGCGCCGAGCGCCGCCTCGCCGTCGCCGATCAGTCGCGGTTTGAGACGGCCAGGGATCGCCGTCCAATAGGCCCGGTCGCTCGCCGGCGGCGCCGGGATGAAGGCCGGCAAGACGTCTCCCAACTCCAGAAGGCAGTTGGTGACCCAAGAATTCGGCCCTGCGCTCCGGCTGACTTGTGCCAAGCGGGACACGTTTCCTCCCTTGCCGAACCGGTGCCGGTCCCTTGCCGACAAGTCAGTCAGCCCCCCAACGCAAAGTCAAGACATTTTCTCCAATAATGCAATTTTGCATTACAAACGCAAATGGCGTATCTATTGGCACGTCTGCGCCGGCATGCCATGAAAGCCGGCCTTCCGGCCGAACTGATCGCCCGGTTCCGGATGGCCGCCGCACAAGCGAGGATCCACGCGATGGCCGCCCAAGAGGGTTCTCCCGAAACGAGCACGGCAGAGATCGGCCGCTCCGGCCGTGTCACCCTGCGCGACATCGCCGAGGCGGTGGGCGTGTCGATCAGCACGGCGTCGCGGGCCCTCAGCGGTGCTCCGGGAATCTCGGGTGACGTACGGTCCCAGATTCAATTGGCGGCCGAACGGCTGAACTATGCCGGTGCCGCCATTGGCACCGCGGCCGTGATCTCCGACCTCGAGCACGTCGACAACAATGCCGGGGAATTCATGCTGGCCGTGCAGCGCGGCATGGCCAAGCGCGCACGGGAATTGGGTCTGTCGCTTTCGATAAAGCTTGCCGGTCCGTCCAGGATGGCATGGTCGGCAGGCGACGATGCCATGGCCGGCTACCTCCTGCTGCATATGGAGCGTGAAGACATCATCGAGCACCTCGCCGCGCGCTCGATCCCGGCGGTCATCGTCAACGGCCGCGAACCGCTGATGCGCCTTGACGCCGTTGCACCGGCCAATCGCACCGGCGGCTATCTCGGCGCACGTCATCTGATCACGCTCGGGCATAGGCGCATCCTCATGCTTGCTCATTCGCCGCGCGCCACTATCCGCGACCGTATGGCGGGCAG
This sequence comes from uncultured Alphaproteobacteria bacterium, assembly GCA_963750065.1. Lineage (GTDB taxonomy): Bacteria > Pseudomonadota > Alphaproteobacteria > Rhizobiales > Kaistiaceae > CAVSRC01. The sequence goes on along the minus strand of CAVVPK010000028.1, from coordinate 13,991 downwards.
CCGTTGGGCCATGGAGGAGGCGGGACTGGAAGTGGCCAGCGACGGGATTATCGATCTTGAGGCGATGCGCACCAATCTTGCCTACAACGCGGTGAAGCAGCGTCTCGATGCCAAGCGTGGCCCGGACTTCACGGCCGTCCTGTGCTGCAACGATGCCTGTGCCGTCGGGGCCATGGCCGCTCTGTCCGAGGGGGGGCTGGACGTCCCCCGCGACGTATCCGTCGTCGGGTTTGACGACATCCCGACGGCCGCGCTGAATTCGGTTCCGCTGACCACGATCCACGTCCAGGCCGAGGATGTCGGTGCACGAAGCGTCAGCCGGCTGATGGAAAGGATCCGGTCCCAGGACAGCCTGGCAACCTACACCGAGACCGCCGTCGAACTTGTGGTTCGCGCATCGACTGGTCCAGCGCGAAAGTGAGATTTCGACCCGCACTCTTTCTCTGGGGGCCAGATCACGCGGGTTCAGACATTTCCGCTTCAGGTCAAACTGAGAAGTGAAGTTCCATGGCGGCCACGTCCGGTTTCGGCAGGACTGCGGACATCATCTGTCAGACCTTCTTCGATCTAGTCTCGATGGACCGGTTCCAGGGTCAACGTCTTGCCCACGGATGGGGTGACATCGGTCTGAGAGCAGCCAACAATCCCAGAGGCTCCGGTACCGGACAGAGCGCCGCCGCGCGAAGATTGCCTCGCGCAGACGGGCCAAGACTATGATCGCCGGTCGAGCCGCGCCTCAGCGCGAATCGGCTCGAACAATTCGACCGGATTGCCAGATGGATCTTCAGCTATGATCTGCTTTCCGCCGACGCCGATGACGATCTCATTCCGAAAGCGAACTCCGCCCGCGCGAAGGCGTTCAACGAGCGCTTCAAGATCGGCAACCTCGATGGCAAAGCGATTCCAGCCGCCTGGTCTCTGCGCGGTCCCGTCCGGCATGGGCTGACCGCCTCCACCAGACGGATTTGGTGCGCTTAGCACCAGACGAAGATCACCTCGCGACAGCATCGCGAAGGGCGGGGCGGGGTGCATTTCGAGCGTGAACCCCAGCTGTTCCGAATAGAAGGCAATGGCAGCGTCGATATCATCGACGATGTAGCGGATCTGGACCGTAGCCATTGGCATCTCCCAGCTTCGGCGAGGAATAATGGCGGCTGGATGGAGCCGCGGCAACAACCGGGAACCTGGCAACTTGGCAGCTTCCCGCCTGCCTATCGGAAATGAATGGCATCTAGCCGTACTTAACGCGGCCGGCCGAGTGCGCCGAAATTCACCGTAGACTGCCGGATGATCCGCCCGGCCTCATCGAGGATGACGCGGAAGCGGCGATTGCCGTGGTAGAACGTCAGCCGGTGGAAACCAGCGTCAACACCGACGCCATGTTTGCTCGTCGAAGTGATCTCACCAGCGCGAAGCGAGTCCAACACGCGATCGGGTTCGATATCCAGGCCAGTTGCGATAGCCGAGACGGAAGCTCGCTGAGAGAGGCGTTTGTTCGAAAGACACTGACGGTCGCAGGGCCGCTTCATGCGGCTTTTGCGCGAACCGCGGGCGGCCGACAAAACGCAGTCGGCGGAAGCTCAAGAATGTCGGCGGCCAATGAAGCCGTGTTTGCGTTGTGACTTCAGGCCAATGTCTGAAAAAGGGTTGGTCGAGCGGCCGAACATGCGGCACAAGCTGTCATTGGCAGAGCTAGGGCGTGGCTGTGATTGCCCAGAAGGCGTGCGATGCTCAGCCGCTCGTGTCGGAATTACAGCCCCCGATCCTTAACAGATCGTTAAGAACAGACATCCAGCGGTTCCGGGCACGGGCCGTTGAAACACAGTCACCGATGCGAGGTCAAACGGGCGCGACGCCGCCGAGACTACCGACGGTGCAATGCCAGTTAGGGGATGCGGTGCACCCTTACCACCACGTCCACCCGGCTGATGGCGAAGCCAGGCGGCGGTTCCGGCACCCGGCCGACACCGATCGAGCCGGCGGGAATGTCGGCCACCTCATTATCGTCTTCGATGAAGAAATGGTGGTGGTCGGAGGTGTTGGTGTCGAAATAGGTCCGTGACCCGTCGACCGCCACCTCGCGCAGCAACCCGGCGCCGGTGAACTGATGGAGCGTGTTGTAGATGGTCGCCAGGGATACCGGAACGTGGGCGAGCAGGGCTTCCTGCTGCAGGGTTTCCGCAGACAGGTGGCGATGGCCCCTGCCGAACAACAACTCCGCCAAGGCCAGCCGCTGCCGTGTTGGACGGAGGCCGGCTTGCCGCAGCATGGCACGAATCTGCGTTTGGCTGATCGCCACCGCGTCGTGCCCCTCATGCGCATGCACGTGGCTGTTCATCTCTACCTCGTTAATCTGCGCTCATATTCAATTGTTTATATGCGAAAAGAAGCCTGCTTCCTTTGAGCCAGATCAATTCAAAAGTGGATCTGTAGAGGCGAACACAGAATCCGTATGGCGAATCCGAGAAGTGAAGACCGATGGTGACCACGTCTGGTTTCGGCGGCACCTCGGACATTACCGGCCCGAGTGCCCTCGATCTACGGCAGATGGACCGGCTCCAGGGTCAACGTCTTGCCCGCGGGTGGGACGAGAGATCGGCTTGGGAAAGCCCAACAATCCGCATCAATTCTTCGTCGGTAACGGAGTTGGGGTCGGAGACGATGCTCAGGATTACCACCAACATCAGCACCAGCCTTGATGGCGTCATGCAATCGCTGGGCATGCGCCAGCGAGGACACCCGCTCGGGCGTCGAGCGCAGTGCTCTACGCCAGTGCAAGCGAAGGGTTCCAATCAGCGGTTGATCAGATCACCGAACAAGGGGTCTAGATCCGCTACGCCAAGGCACTCGCCCGTGTCATCGTTGGGGTCATGAAGGGCGACACCGAGCTCTTTAAGCAGTTCAGCGACAACCCCGAGTTTAAGCGGTGGCTGACCGACACGATCTTCGGCATGACTTACGAACAAGTGCATCAGTGATGCGTGCCGCTATGCCGTCGCACCGGCACGTGACTCGTGATTTTTCTCAGTCGTCGCCCAGGGAGCGCTTCTCGAATTCGAGAGCGCCTCAGAACCTGCCAAGTTGACGGTTTTGCTAGACTTTGACGCCCCGTACTAAAGCGGGCGCAGTCACGAGCTGCAGAGCGAGCTGCAGAGAAAGAGAGCCCAAGTCTGGGGATCTGCCCTGCGATCGGTGACACGCAAGTCACGAGGCAGCCCCGCGCAAAGCCGCGGTGGCTTGGGTTTCCAGCGTCACGCCTCAGATCAGAGAAAGGTTCGTCGCGAGGAACTGGCGGAGCGAGGGGGACCGGGATCCAACATTCTCCAGGGAAAATGGCTCGATTCCGCTATTCCTTGACTGGGCGTCATCGGCATTGATGCAATCCGGCGTGACCGAATGGCGACGTCGAGCGGGCGCTCTTCCCTTCGAGATTGGATGACCTCGGCACCATCAGGAGTTTCTTCGTCATCTACGTGATCCCGCATGCCGAAGAGCTCGCAAGTAACTACAGCGGCGTTCTCGAAGAGGTGATGATTCACCACAGCTACCTGTCGCTGTCGGTGCTCGGTAAACCCGACCGGATCGTCGCCGGCGTCGCCAAGCCGGCCTGGAAGCAGCATACGGCCGAGGATCAAGCGTGGATGGTGTGGGAGTACGAGCCGGGCACCTCCGCCCACCTGTTCGCCTCATTCGCCACCGACGATCTCAGCAACGAGCCGTGGACCTGCCTGACCAAGGTGCTCGGTACGAACGGTTCGGCCGTGGTCAACTGGCGCACGGCCATCTTCAACCGGGCGAGCGGCACGCACGCGATGGCATGGGACGAATACGAGGAAAGCTTCACAGACACCATGACGATGTTTCGCGACGTGGTCGCCGGCACCGGCACTGTGCTGTCGACGCTTGAAGACGCGGCGACGGCCTCGCGCATCACCCGCGCGGCCTATCTGTCGGCGCAAGACCACGCCGCCGTCGCCCGCACCGCCGCCGACGGTACGGCGAGATGGTAGACGCCGCCGAGGGCATCGATGCCCACCAGCATGTCTGGCGGCTCGATCGCGGAGACTATCCCTGGATGCCGGATGCGGGGCCGCTGCACCGCGACTACCTGCCGGAGGATTATGCGCCGCTGGCTGCAGCGGCCGGCATATTCAGCAGCGTGCTGGTGCAGGCGGCGCCGACCGTCGCGGAAACCGAATACATGCTGGCGATTGCCGAGGACAATCCCGATATCGTCGGCGTGGTCGGCTGGGTCGACCTCGCGGGTAGTCCGGTTGCCGACCTGGAAAGGCTTGCCTCCCATCCGAAGCTCATCGGCGTGCGACCGATGATCCAGGACCTAGCCGACGATGCCCGGATCGCGCGCCCTGCGGTTCTGGACGGGCTGAAGCGCCTGGCGGAGTTCGATCTGTCTTTCGATCTGCTGTGCTATCCGCGCCACCTTCCTTATGCAGTGGAGGCGCTCGGCAAGGTGCCTGAGCTGAGGGTGGTTGTCGATCATCTGGCCAAGCCGGATTATTCCAGCGTCGATCCGGCGTGGCGCGCCGGCATGACGGCCCTTGCCGCTTTGCCCAACATGCACTGCAAGATTGCTGGTCTGGTCACCGAGGTCGGGCGGAGTTGGCCGCAGGCCGATTTCTCGCGCCATTTCGATGTGGTGTACGGGCTCTTCGGAGCGCGCCGGCTGATGATAGGGACGGACTGGCCCGTGCTGAACACGGTCGCCTCGTTCGCCGAGGTCGTCCGCCATTACGAGGCGCTCATCGCTGCTCTTTCCACCGCGGAGCGGGCCGAGATGTGGGCAGGCACCGCCAAGAGGTTCTATCGACTCGTACCCGAGGGGAAGAAATGAATGCTCCTGTCGCCGGCCGGCTGTCGCTGGCCGACCCGAACGATTTCCATGGTCTTGCCGATGTGACCCATCTCGCCGCCGCCGGCGAGACCCCCTTGCTGGCGACGCAGCGCGGGCTGTTCGCGCAGTTCATGGACGACAAAGCCGGCGGGATGAGCGGACGAGAGCGCATCTACGAGCGCGTCGAGCGCAGCCGCAACTCCGTCGCGGCCCTCCTCGGCGTGCATGCCGCGGAGATCGGCTTTCCCATGAATGTCGCACAGGGAATGAACATCGTTGCGCGCTCGTTCGGTGATCTCGGTGGCAACGTCCTCATGCCGCAATGGGAATACCCGTCGATGATGTATCCGTGGGTGACTGGCACGAACTTCGAGGCCCGCTTGGTGCCCAACGCCGGCTACCAGATGGATCCTGCCGCCTTCATCGCCGCTGCCGACAGCCAAACGCGCGCGATCGTCATCAGTCTCGCCTCCTACTATACGGGCGAGCGCGTCGACCTGCGCGCCTACCGCGAGATCGCCGACGCATACGGCGCGATGCTCATCGTCGATGTTTCGCATGCCTTCGGCGCAGCTCCGTTCGACGTGACCTTGACCGACTTCGCCTTCAGCTGCGGCTACAAGTGGGCGCTGGGCACGCACGGCGCCGGCGTCGCCTACTGCAACGCAGAGCGCCAGCCGAAATGGAGGCAGCGCGACTCAGGATGGATGTCGGTGGAATGGGTCGACGCCGACGTACGTGACCTGACCGCGGTCATCGTCGGCGACGGCCGCCGTTTTGAGCTCGGCAATCCAGCAGCGCTGACCGTGCAGATGCTCGGCGCCGGCGTTGACTACATCGCGGCATACGGCGCGACGGCTATCGAGACGCATTTGCTGGCGCTGACCGCGGTCCTTCGCAACCAGCTGGTCGAGCTTGGCCTCAACGTGCTCACCCCGGCCGCCGCCGGCCGCCGCCTCGGCATCGTATCGTTCACGGTCGATGACGAAGCAAAATGGCGAAAAGGCCTTGAGGCCCACAAGGTGCTCGGCTGGGTCGGCGACAAGCGCGTGCGGCTTTCGCCCCATCTCTACAACACCTCCGATGATGTCGCCGCCGCATTGGCGGCCGTCTCAAGCATCCTCGACGGCGGCGATCCGGACTGACGGCCGCGACAGGGCCATCCGGGCAAGGGCAGGGGTCACTTGCATGAACGCATATGTGGGGCGCTACGCCGGCCGCACCGCGATCGTCACAGGCGGCGCTTCTGGCTTGGGCAAGGCGGTCGCCCGCCGAATCGTCGCCGAGGGCGGCACCGTCGCCCTTTGGGACCTCAACCACGCGGCGCTCGTCACCGCGCAGCAGGAGGTCGGTGCCAGCCACGTCATTGCCCTCGATGTCGCCGACCCTGAGGCGGTGGCGGAAGCGGTCAGAGAAAGCGCTGCCGCGCTCCAGCGGGTCGATATCCTGGTTTGCGCGGCCGGGATCACCGGCGCGACCCAACCCGTTCACGAGTTCCCGGTCGACAGCTGGCAGCGCGTCATCGACATCAACTTGAACGGACTCTTTTATTGTTGCCGCGAGGTGGTGCCGCACATGCTCGCCAATGGCTATGGTCGCATCGTCAACGTCTCGTCGGTCGCGGGCAAGGAAGGTAACCCAAACGCGTCGGCCTACTCAGCGTCCAAGGCGGGGGTTATCGGCCTGACGAAATCGCTCGGCAAAGAACTGGCCGGCACCGGCATTGTCGCCAATGCTCTGACGCCGGCTACTTTTGAAAGCCCGATTCTGGCACAGCTTCCGCAGAGCCAGATCGACTACATGCTTTCCAAGATCCCCATGGGACGTCTCGGCCATGTCGAAGAGTCGGTGGCGATGATCTGCTTCATGGCCAGCGAAGAGTGCAGTTTCACGACTGCAGCAACATTCGACACGTCGGGCGGGCGCACCACCTTCTGATTGCGAAGACAAGGAAAGCGATATCCCCTGCCACGACGAGGGGCGGCGTCGCCAGACAACATCGAATCGCAAATCGACCGTTTGCCAAGATGGCCGGATCACGCCATCTCGAATCTGTCCGGATGGGGGCCCGTGCGTCCACCCGGCGAATCGAGCGCGGCGTGGGTGGAGCGGCCAGAATTTGAGGAGGATCGTAGCGCCCACGGAGTGCCCGACAATAATGGCGCCGTCGGGTGGCAACGCACACCGGCCGAGGTGCGGCACCTTTAGGTGATAGGCCGGTCGGCGGCAATTTCCCGCCTATTGAAGGCCGGCCAAGAGCGCCTGAGCAGATTGCGAACATTGGATACGTGCCATCGCCCGCCGCGAGCCGTACGAACACCACGATCATTTGGCCCCGAGGCAAGTCCGCGCAGGTCGGTCACACCGACAGCCCGCAACGAATTGACGATCGGCAAGACATTGGCTGCAAACACATTCGCTTCCTCCGTCATCGCCCGATGCCCTGCCGCCGTGGCCTCTGCCGCATTGCGGCGATTGCCCGGCGTCGCGCCTCGAGTCTTCCGCGCCGCCAAGGCCGCTCTTGTGCGCTCCGAATTCAGCCGCCGTTCCTTCTCCGCGAGCGCAGCGTAAAGGTGCAGCATGAAGGGATCGGCATCTCGACCCAATTCGGCAACGATGAACGGCACCCGTTGGGCCATCAGGCCCGATATGAAGGCCACGTTGCGGGAAAGCCGATGAGGAGCCGGCACCCCCATCCCGAGCGAGCCGTCATTTGCCTGACCGGCCGCAGGTAATGTCTGCAACTTGAGCAAAACCGGAAGTCACCGCCGGCAGTTCGGATGTCGGAGAAGCGCCAATAGCAGACATGCGCCCGCTGGTTCGCCGAAGTGTCCCGTCGAGATGACGCCGGGCGTACTTTCTGGATCTGTCCGCTCGGCTGCTCGGGCGCAGCGCCCAATCGCGCCGATCGACTTGTGTCCCGTCACCGGGATGATCCCGTGTGACGCAGAGAAGCTGAGGTGTCGACGCGAGCGTCCTGAGGTTTACAGCGTGTGTGAGGCCTCCACCAGAACGGCCAGCTTCTTGTGCGTGATGTCGAGCGGCACATGGCCGAAGCCGCATTCGCTGGTCAGCACCAGCCGTTCACGTGGGAAATGCGCCAGCGCCGGTTCGATGCGATCGCGTATGACCTCGGTGGTCTCGATGTCGTCACTGCGCTGGTCGATCACGCCGATGGCCAGATCGCCCTTGAAATCCCACAGCTTCCACAGCTCCATCAGGTCGTAGCCGAGCGTGCAGTGTTCCAGCGACACTTCGTCGATCTTCATCTTGCGGAAAGCCGGCGCGAGGTCCGTGTACTTGGTGAAGTAGATCCGCCTGCGGCGCGGATTGCCACCGCACACATGCAGGCCGATGCGCAGTCCACCCGGGAGTTCGGCGATCAGGTCGTTGAGGATGTCGGCGGCCCATTCGCTCTGCTCCGGCGATTCCGTCCACATCGGTTCGTCGAACTGGATTTCGGTGCAACCGGCGGCGATCACTTCCTTGATCTCGTCGCGCAGCACTCCGGCCCAGGCCCGGCATAGTGCCTGGTCGTTGGGGTAAAGGTCCTTGCGCTCGTTGACGCTGAAGCGGGTGAGCACATGCGGGCCGGTCACCGTCTGCTTGACGCGGACATGCGACGGCACCGCGTCGCGCGCCACCTTCCAGTTGTGCGCGAGGTTGAAGCGCGGGTTCTTGATCTCGTCGACGACGCGGGGGCATTCGATTCCGAACCCAGCGGTGCCGAACGACAGGCGCGGCATGTCCTCGAACGTCACGCCGTCCACGCGCTTCTGGTAGAAGTAGTACATGTTCTCGCGGTAGCCCTCGCCGTCGGTAATGACGTCGAGGCCGAGGTCGGCCTGGTCCTTGGCGGCCCACTGGATCATGTCGTCGGTCTCGGCTGTCGTGAGGGTCGGCTTCTTCATCGTGTCGCCGACCGTGACCGGGCGTGGATAGCTGCCGACCACCGTGTTTGCGTACCCCGTCGCCATGGTCAGACGTCTCCCAATCCTGCTTCGGCCCGCGCCTCGTTGATGTGTGCGTGCACGCCATCGCTGAAGGAGCGCGGCGTGAATCCGATCTCCGCCGCCAATCGCTGGCCGTCCTGCCAATCGATCAATGGCGTCGAGGCGACCGCTTCGTCGAATTCGATTTGTGCATCGGGCAGCCAGCGCCGCACCGTGTCGGCGAGTTCCCGCGCGGAAACGCAATCGCCGCCATTGTTGTAGGCGAAGTGCTGAAGCTCCGGCTTGAGCGCCAGACGCACGAGCTGTTCGGCGCAATCGTCCTTGTAGATCCAGGTGTCGCGGGCATTCTGCGCGAAGGGCAGGCGGACAGGCTCGCCGATCGCCGGGCGCGAGGCGAACTGCTCCGCCCACAACACCGAGCCACGTTTGCGCCCGTGCCCGAACACCACCGCCGGCCGCACGCAGGCGATGCTCACGCCGTGCTTGGCGACGTATTTCTGGGCGATGTATTCGTCCAGAATCTTCATCATCCCGTAGGTGAAGAAGTGATCGGAGGGCGCGCAGAAATCGTCCTCCCTGACCGGTCGGTCGCCGTAGACCGATTGCCTGGCACCATAGACCGTCTCGCTGCTGGTGAAGACCAGGCGATCGAGCCCGTGACGCACCACGGCGTCGAACATGTTCACCATGCCGAGCACGTTGACCTTGGCGCCGAGTGCCATGTTCGCCTCGACCTCTGCGCTCATCAGGTAGGCAAGATGGATGCAGTGGCTGATGTCCGGGAACTTGTCGAATACGGCCGCAACCGCGTCCTTGTCGGAAACGTCCATGGTCACCAGCTCGGCGCCCTTGAGCGTTGCCATGACCGATGTGTCGGGAGACGCTTCGCCGATCACGACCGGGATGCCGCGGTCGAGAAGGTTGCGTACGACGCAGGCGCCGATGAACCCTGTCCCGCCGGTTACGAGAAATCTCATGGCCAATCCCTTATGCGTTTTCGACTTCCCGCGCCCGACTGGCCCGGTGGAGTGCGTTGAGGGCGGCGACGATTGCCGGAGCGCGTTCGCCGGAATTCAGCCCCGCATTCAGGCGCTCCGCTGCATTGTGCTGAAATGCCATGTAGCCATCGTGACGCGGGCGGACCCAGGCACCGTCGAGCGTCGCTCGGGTGGCGCGGTAGAAATCGGACGTCAGTGCGTTGATATCCGGATCGCGCCATGCAGCGCCGTGAGCCGGTTGTCCGCCGGCCGCGGCATAAGGCGCGGCTTGGATGGGGCCGCTGGTGACCCAGGCGGCGAACCGCATCGCGTCGCTGGCGTTACGGCTGAAGGCTGAAACAGCGATGCCGGCGCCGCCGAGCACCGAGCCAGCGGCACCGACGGTGCCGAGCGCGGGGATATCGGCGAAGGCGACCCGGTGGCGACGAAAGCCGTCGCGTGCGTAGCTTGAATAGCCATAGATCCACGGCGCACAGGCAATTGCGGAATTCTCATGCGCCATGATCTCCAGAACGGCAATCGGATCCCTCGCAAAGTCAGCCGGATCGAGGGCCGCGGAGAGCTCGCGCAGCATCTCCACTGCGTCGGCCCCGCTGTCCGGTGCAAACAGGTCCGCCCCCGCGACGTCGCTTGGTGTGCCGAGATTGTTGGCAAGCGTGAACAGCGTCATCAGCGAGTGTGGTGGACGCAGGGGGCAGGCCAACAACCCTTGGCGAGCGAGGTCAATCACATCGCTCCAGCGTGCCGCCGGTCGCTCAATCAGATCCGGCCGCCACGCCTGCACCTGTGCGGCTGCATCGATGGGCAGCGCCCACTGCCGACCCCGCCAATCGTAGCTTGCGAACGACGGACCGACACTCTCTCGCGCGAGTTCCGTGAGTGCACTGTCGTCGTCCTGACCGTCGAGTGGGACCAAACAGCCGGTCGCAGCCGCCTCGCCGATATGTGGGTGGTCGATGATCAGCAGGTCGTAGTCGCGCGCCAGATCCTTCAGCGGATAGGACTCGAAATCCTGCAGCGAGCGCCGATCCCAGGTGATGTCAGTGCCATTCTGTTCACGCCAGAGCTGCGTGCAGGCGATGAGCGGATCGTAGCCGCGCGGGTGATCCCAGGTGACCCCCTTCAGGCTGGCTCTCGCCTGACTCACAAGCCGAACTCCGCGCGAATCCTGGCGGAATGTTCGCCAATGCGCGGCGCCGCAGCCGCTGTCAGCGGACGACGGCCGTTCACGCGGATCGGCGAGCGGGTGGTGCGGATTTGAACGTTGTCTTCGCGCTCCACCGTCTGCAGCATGTCGAGGATCTGGAAGCCATCGCTCGCCAGCAGTTCGGGCCACTGCAAGACCTTGGCGCACCAGATGTCCGCAGGCTCGAGGATCGCGAGCCAGTGCTCTGTCGTCTCGGTGGCAAGATACGCGGCCAGGATGCTCTTGATCTCATCGCGGTCCGTGAACCAGCTCGACGGATCATCGTGGTAGCGATCAAGCGCCTTGAGCTTCAGCAGGTCGGCGAGCCGTGCGATCGGCGTCATGGCGACGGCGAGGTAGGAATTTTTCGTCCGGTAAACGCCATAAGGCGCTGAAAGGTAGGCGTGGGCGCTGTTCACCTTGGAGCGCGCCGGCAGCCGGCCACCGTCATTGAGGTAGGTGGTGAGGACCTCGAACTGGAAATCCACCAGCGCTTCCAGCAGGCTCGTCTCAATGTGGCTGCCCTTGCCGGTGATGCCCCGGCGGACGAGTGCGGCCAGAATGCCCTGCACGATAGCCGCGCCGGCAAGCATGTCTCCGACGGCCAGTCCAAATGGTACCGGCCCCTGTTCGTCGTCGCCATTCAGCCACATGACCCCGGAGCGCGCCTGCGCCAGCAGGTCCTGCCCCGGGCGCATCGCCCACGGCCCCTCGTCGCCGTAGCCGGTGATCCCTGCGTAAACGATCCTCGGGTTGATCGCCGATGCAACATCGTAGCCGAGGCCAAGGCGTTCCATCACGCCGGGACGGAGGTTCTGGATGAGCACATCGGCCTTGCCGATCAGGTGCTTCAGCGCCTGCAGGTCGGTTTCATTCTTGAGGTCGAGCGCGATGCTCTCCTTGCCGCGATTGATCGCGTGAAAGAGGGTCGAATCGCCGCCGATCTCGGTGTCGGTCAAATACAGCCGACGGCATAGGTCGCCGCCGTCTGGCCGCTCGACCTTGATGACACGAGCACCTAAGTCCATCAGCCTCAGCGCTGCATAAGGCCCCGCCAGAAACTGGCTCGCGTCGATGACGACAAGCCCTGCGAGCGGAAGTTCGTCGTTGGTCTTCATCTATTTTGTCTGTCTCTTTTCGATCTGATCGGCGAGCCCGGCAGGATCGCGATAGCGTACGGTCTGCAGGTGCTCGCAGTAGAGAACGAGCTCGCCTTCACCCTTGAACACCTCGTAGCTCGCGCGGATGAGCCCCATCTCGGGATACTTCGGGCGCTTATCGAGGTTGGTGCGGATGGTGTAGATCGTATCGCCGATGAACACCGGCTTGATGAAGCGCAGCTTGTCGTAGCCGTAGGAAAAGGCGTTGACGCAGTTGGTGGCGACGAGGCCGAGACCGGCCGAAAAGACGAAAGCGCCGGCGACCAGCCGTTTGCCGAACACGCCTTCGCTGGCTGCGAACATCTGATCCTGAACGTATGGGTGGATGTCGGTGACCAGCAGGTTGAACTGGTGCGAATCGCCCTCGGAAATCGTGCGCCGAAGCGAACGGATCTTCTGGCCGACCGGCCAGTCCTCGTAGAGCCAGTTCTCGGCGTTCCATACCGGAATCTCGGCGTGCTCCGGCGGCATGTCCTTCGGATGGGTCGAGGAGACGCCGACAGTGGGAGCTGACGATGCGTCGTTCATGGGGTGCAGCCTCAGGGTGACTTCGGGACTTCGGTCGCCGGCGCGGCGCTGGAGCGAAAACACGCTTCGCAGAGCGCCATCGTGTGCCAGGCATCTTCGGCCGAGGCGATGAGCGTGTCGTCCTCGCCGGCCGCGAACCGCTGCAGATTGGACATCCGCCCGATGAAAGCGTCGGGGAACCAAACGCCGGTCAGCGGCACTTCCACCCAGCCGTCGCCGTCGTTGATCCACAGTTCGTCCGGCTCGCCGGTTGGATAGTCGAGCAGCACACCGAGCTTGAGCATCGCCGCGCCCTTGTCCCCCTCGAAGCGCATGCTCGCGTCCTGGAATTTCCGTCCGAGTTTGTGGTTGTGATTGATCGAGAACGTGCAGCGGAGGTCGCCGCCAAAATCGATGATCGCCGATGTCCGCGTCTCGATGAGGTCGGACGCGGGATGCCCCATGGTGCGCGCATGCACGCCAACCGGGTTCCCCAGGATCGCGCGAATCAGGTCAAAGTAGTGGATCGAATGCACAGCGATCTCACCGCGTTTCGCGCCCTTGAGGAATGGGAAGAGATCCCACGGCGTGAACAGATTGAGATGGACTTCGACATCGACGAGCCGGCCGAGATGGCCGCGTTCCTTAGCGTCCGCGAGCGCGAGCATCATCGGGGAGAAGCGGAGCTGAAAGTTTACCGCCGCGGTCAGGCGGCGCGCGCGAACGATGTCGAGGATCGCCGTCGATTCGTTGAGATCCTGGCCCATCGGCTTCTGGATGAGTGCCGCCGATCCTTCCGGCAGGCGTTCAAGTACAGAGCGATGGCTGACCGGTGGCGTTGCCAGGTCGAAGACCGCGTTTGGCGTCGTGGTCGCCTCTTCCAGCGAGGCGAAAACCGGCACGTCCCACTTGGCCGCGAGCGTTCGTGCGCGCTCGGCATCGATGTCGAAGACGCCAGCCACCGGGAAACCTGCCTTGCGGTAGGCCGGCAGGTGGGCGTCGTTGACGATGCCGCCGGCTCCGATGATCGCGATCGGCCGGGGCGCCGAAGGCCGCGGCCAGGTCTGGCGCAATGCCGCTGGATCGACTGTCAAAATTCTTCCTCCCCCGCGGTCTCGGCCACGGCTAGCGGCTTCGTCACGCGCTTCTATATAAAAACTATATTCATTAATGGGGGAGTGACGCAACCACCCCCGCACAGCATCGCCGGCTCAATCGGTGTGGAACACCTCGTCCATGTCCGCCCACCATTCATCCTGCTTGCGGGTCTCGAACGGCTCCTGCATGGGCATGCAGATCTTCCACCAGTCCTGCGTGACCGGGTCTGCCGCCATC
>CAVVPK010000027.1:0-55469 GCA_963750065.1 uncultured Alphaproteobacteria bacterium | reverse complement strand
GCAAAGAGGGCGTAAGCCATGGGCAAGCCGAAACGCGAGCGGCCGTTGTCGACCAACGAGGCGAAGGCGCGCACCAGCACCATTCGCATCTCGCCGCAGAAGCTCAACCTGGTGGCGCAGACGATCCGTGGCAAAAAGGTGGCGGCGGCGCTCGCCGACCTGACGTTCAGCCGCAAGCGCATCGCCCGCGACGTCAAGAAGACGCTGCAGTCGGCCGTCGCCAATGCCGAGAACAACCATCAGCTCGACGTCGACTCGCTGATCGTCGCCGAGGCCCATGTCGGGAAATCGCTGGTGCTGAAGCGCTGGACGCCGCGCGCGCGCGGCCGGGTCGGGTCGATCCACAAGCGCTTTTCGCACCTGACCATCGTCGTTCGTGAAGTCGAGGAGCCCGCCTGATGGGCCAGAAAGTCAATCCGATTGGGCTGAGGCTCGGTGTCAACCGCACCTGGGACTCGCGCTGGTTCGCCAACAAGGGCGAATACGGCAGCCTGCTGCACGAGGACATGCAGATTCGCCGGACGCTGATGGAGGACCTCAAGCAGGCGGCCGTCTCCAAGATCGTCATCGAGCGGCCGCACAAGAAGTGCCGGGTCACGGTGCATTCGGCGCGGCCGGGCATCGTCATCGGCAAGAAGGGCGCCGATATCGAGAAGCTGCGCCGCAAGGTGTCGAAGCTCACCGAGTTGGAAGTCCACATCAACATCGTCGAGGTGCGTAAGCCGGAGACCGACGCCAATCTGGTGGCGACCTCCATCGCCCAGCAGCTCGAGCGTCGCGTCGCCTTCCGCCGCGCCATGAAGCGCGCCGTGCAGTCGGCCATGCGGCTGGGTGCCGACGGCATCCGCATTTCCTGCGGCGGCCGCCTCGGCGGCGCCGAAATCGCGCGCACCGAGTGGTACCGCGAGGGCCGTGTGCCCCTGCATACCCTGCGCGCCGATATCGATTACGGCCAGGCCACCGCCAACACCGCCTACGGTTCGTGCGGCGTCAAGGTCTGGGTGTTCAAGGGCGAGATCCTCGAACACGACCCGATGGCTTCCGAACGTCGCCAGATGGAAGCCGCTGAGCAGGGCGGCGGTGGCCAGCGCCGTCGCGATAATGCGGCCTGAAGACCTGAACGAGTAGAACCATGCTTCAACCCAAGCGCACCACATACCGCAAGCAGTTCAAGGGCCGCATCCACGGCACGGCGACCTCTGGCGCCGAGTTGACCTTCGGCTCCTTCGGGCTGAAGGCGCTCGAGCCGGAGCGGGTGACCGCGCGGCAGATCGAGGCGGCGCGGCGCGCCATCACGCGCGAGATGAAGCGCGCCGGGCGCGTCTGGATCCGCATCTTTCCGGACGTGCCGGTGTCGAAGAAGCCGACCGAAGTGCGCATGGGCAAGGGCAAGGGCACGCCGGAATTATGGGTGGCCCGGGTGAAGCCCGGTCGCATCATGTTCGAGATCGACGGCGTGCCGGCGGACCTGGCCCGCGAGGCGCTGCGCCTGGGCGCCGCCAAGCTGCCAATCCGCACCCGCTTCGTGCAGCGCATCGCCGACTAGGCCGGAAGAAGGAAGAACCACCATGAAGGCGGCGGATATTCGGCAGATGACCGACGACCAGGTGAAGGACGAGATCGAGCGGCTGAAGAAGGAGCAGTTCAACCTGCGCTTCCAGCGTGCCACCGGTCAGTTGGAGAACACTGCGCGCGTGCGCCAGGTGCGCCGCGACATCGCGCGGCTGACCACGGTCGCCGGCGAAAACGCGAAAGTGAAGGGCTAAGAGACATGCCGAAGCGTATCCTGCAGGGCACGATCGTCAGCGACAAGACCGACAAGACGGTCGTCGTGCGCGTCGAACGCCGCTTCACGCATCCGCTGTTGAAGAAGACCGTGCGTCGCTCGAAGAAGTATCACGCGCACGACGCCGAGAATAAGCACAAGACCGGCGAAACGGTGCTGATCGAAGAGTGCGCGCCGATCTCGAAGACAAAACGCTGGGTGGTCGTAGAGACCGCCGCCGAAGGCAATTGAAGGCGGGCTCACCGCCCCCGGGGATAAGAGTACGCAGTCATGATCCAGATGCAGACCAATCTCGACGTGGCCGATAATTCCGGCGCCCGCCGCGTCATGTGCATCAAGGTGCTTGGCGGGTCGAAGCGCAAATACGCCTCGGTCGGCGACATCATTGTCGTCTCCGTCAAGGAGGCGATCCCGCGCGGCCGCGTCAAGAAGGGCGACGTCATGAAGGCCGTGGTGGTGCGTACCGCCAAGGACATTCGCCGCGCGGACGGTTCGGTCATCCGTTTCGACCGCAACGCGGCGGTGTTGATCAACAATCAGTCGGAGCCGATCGGCACCCGCATCTTCGGGCCGGTGCCGCGTGAACTCAGGGCGAAAAACCACATGAAGATCATCTCGCTCGCGCCGGAGGTGCTCTAGATGGCCCAGCGCATCCGCAAGGGCGACAATGTCGTCGTCATCGCCGGCCGCGACCGCGGCAAGACCGGCGAAGTGCTGCGCGTGCTGCCGGCCGAGAGCCGGGCAGTGGTGCGCGGGGTCAACCTCGTGCGGCGTCACCAGCGCCAGACGCCGAGCGCCCAGGGCGGCATCATCACCAAGGAGATGCCGATCCACCTTTCCAACATCTCGCTGGCGGAACCCACCGACGGCAAGCCGACCCGTGTCGGCTTCCGCTTCGTCGAGGGACGCAAGGTTCGCTACGCCAAGCGGACGGGAGATCAGATCGATGGCTGAGAGCGAATACCAGCCGCGGATGAAGACGTTCTACCGCGAGACGATCCGGCAGAAGATGGTCGAGGAATTCGGCTACAAGAACCCGATGGAAGTGCCGGCGCTCGACAAGATCGTCGTCAACATGGGCGTCGGCGAAGCCGTCGCCGATTCCAAGAAGGTGAACGCTGCGCTTGGCGATCTGGCCAAGATCGCCGGCCAGAAGCCGGCGGTGACGCGGGCGCGGAAATCGATCGCCACCTTCAAGGTGCGCGAGGGCATGCCGATCGGCGGCAAGGTAACGCTGCGCCGCGACCGCATGTATGAGTTCCTCGACCGCCTGATCAACGTGGCGCTGCCGCGCGTGCGAGACTTCCGCGGTCTCAACGGCAAGAGCTTCGACGGCCGTGGCAACTACGCCATGGGCATCAAGGAGCACATCATCTTTCCGGAGATCAACTACGACGAGGTCGAGGAAGTGTGGGGCATGGACGTGATCGTGTGCACCACTGCCAAGACCGATGATGAAGCGCGCGCCCTGCTCAAGGCGTTCAACTTTCCGTTCCGGCAGTAGGACAAGCCGATGGCAAAGACCAGTTCGATCGAAAAGAACAAGCACCGGCGTGAGCTGGTGGCGCGCTACGCCAACAAGCGCGCCGAGCTCAAGCGTGTGGCCAACGACGAGAGCCTGACGCTGGAAGAGCGCTTCCAGGCGCGGCTCAAGCTGGCTGCGCTGCCGCGCAATTCCAGCCCCGTGCGCATCCGTAATCGCTGCGAAGTGACCGGGCGGCCGCGTGCCTACTACCGCAAGCTCAAGATGTCGCGCATTGCGCTGCGCGATCTGGCATCCATGGGGCTGGTGCCCGGCATGACCAAGTCGAGCTGGTAAGGAGAGCGTTCAAGATGACGATGAGCGATCCGCTCGGCGATATGCTGACCCGCATCCGTAACGCCCAGATGCGCAAGAGTTCCAAGGTTTCGACGCCGGGTTCGCGCCTGCGCCAGGACGTGCTCGACGTGCTGCAGACCGAGGGCTACATCCGCGGCTATTCCACGGTCGCCTTCGACAACGGGCGCTCGGAGTTCGAGATCGAGTTGAAATATTACGACGGCGAACCGGTCATCCGCGAAATCAAGCGGGTGTCGAAGCCGGGACGCCGGGTCTACGCCTCGGTGAAGGCCATTCCGCGCGTCGCCAACGGACTGGGCGTGTCCATCCTATCGACGCCGAAGGGCGTCATGTCGGATGCCGAGGCACGTGACCAGAATGTCGGCGGCGAAGTGCTCTGCCAGGTGTTCTGATCGGCAGACAAGAAGTGAAGCAAACGGGTTGATGCGATGTCCAGGATCGGCAAGAAGCCAGTGACGCTGCCCAAGGGGGTGACTGCGACCGTTGACGGCCAGCAGGTCTCCGTCAAGGGGCCGAAGGGGACGCTCGCCTTCCTCGCCGGCGACGAAGTCGTGGTGAAGATGGAAGACGGCTCCATTTCGGTGACGCCGCGCGACCAGTCGAAGAAGGCGCGCGCGGCCTGGGGCATGTCGCGCACCAGGGTGTCGAACCTGGTGGCGGGCGTGACCACCGGCTTCGTGCGCAAGCTGGAGATCAACGGCGTCGGCTACCGCGCGCTGGTGCAGGGCAAGGATCTGCAGCTCAACCTGGGCTACAGCCACGATGTCAGGTATTCGATCCCGTCCGACATCAAGATCGAGTGCCCGAAACCGACCGAGATCGTGATTTCCGGCATCGACAAACAGAAGGTCGGGCAGGTGGCGGCGGAGATTCGCGAGTTCCGCCCGCCCGAGCCGTACAAGGGCAAGGGCGTCAAGTACGCCGACGAGCACGTCTTCCGCAAGGAAGGCAAGAAGAAGTAACGGGACCAGAGCCATGCTGACCAAAACCAGGGCCCGCCGGATTGCCCGCGTGCGCCAAGCCATTCGCAAGGCCGGCGCCGGCCGTGCGCGGCTGAGCGTCTTCCGCTCGTCGAAGCACATCTACGCGCAGGTCATCGATGATACCGCCGGGCGTACGCTGGCGGCCGCCTCATCGATCGAGAAGGATCTTCGCGAAAAGTTGAAGACCGGTGCGGATACCGCGGCGGCGGCCGAGGTCGGCAAGCTGCTTGCCGAGCGTGCGGTCAAGGCGGGCGTTAAGGACGTGGTCTTCGACCGCGGCGGATATCTCTATCACGGCCGGGTGAAGGCCTTGGCAGACGGGGCACGCGAGGGCGGCCTCAGCTTCTGACACCTCTTGCGGCAGACCGCCGCGACAACAATATCGGACCGACGGACAGACATATGGCGAGAGAACCAAGAGACCGCGACCGCGACCGTGAGGACAGCGAGTTTGTCGACAAGCTGGTCCACATCAACCGCGTCGCCAAGGTGGTGAAGGGCGGCCGGCGCTTCGGCTTTGCCGCGCTCGTCGTCGTCGGCGACCAGAAGGGTCGCGTCGGCTTCGGCCATGGCAAGGCGCGCGAGGTGCCGGAAGCGATCCGCAAGGCGACCGATGCCGCCAAGCGCGGGCTGGTGCGGGTGCCGCTGCGCGAGGGGCGCACGCTGCATCACGACGTCACCGG
Source organism: uncultured Alphaproteobacteria bacterium (assembly GCA_963750065.1). Lineage (GTDB taxonomy): Bacteria > Pseudomonadota > Alphaproteobacteria > Rhizobiales > Kaistiaceae > CAVSRC01. The sequence continues at coordinate 50,177 of CAVVPK010000027.1, read as the reverse complement.
CCGCCACGGCGCCGGCAAGGTGATCTGCCGCGCCGCACCGCCCGGCACCGGCATCATCGCCGGCGGCCCGATGCGTGCGGTGTTCGAGACGCTGGGCGTCCAGGACGTGGTGGCAAAATCGTTCGGGTCCTCGAACCCGTACAACATGGTGCGCGCCACGTTCGATGCGCTGAAGAGCGAGGACAGCCCGCGTGGCGTGGCTGCCCGCCGCGGCATCAAGGTGTCGACCTTGCAGGCCCGCCGGCGTGATCTCGACGTCGAGACGGTCGAAGCCTGAGACGGCGCTTGAGGAGAGCAGGGCAGATGGCACAGAAGAGCGCGGGCAAGACCCTCATTGTCGAGCAGGTGGCGAGCCCCAGTCGGCGGCCCGCCGTCCAGCGCCAGACCCTCATCGGGCTCGGCCTCAACCGCATCCGCCGGCGCAGGACGCTGCCTGACAATGCGTCCGTGCGCGGCATGATCGCGAGCGTGTCGCACCTCGTGCGCATCGTCGACGAGGCGTGAGAGGAATAGATCGTCATGAAACTCAATGAATTAGCCGATAAGGCCGGCGCCACCAAGGACCGCATGCGCGTCGGACGCGGCATCGGCTCGGGCAAAGGCAAGACCGCGGGGCGCGGCGTCAAGGGCCAGAAGTCCCGTACCGGCGTCGCCATCAAGGGCTTCGAAGGCGGTCAGATGCCGCTGCACCGGCGCCTGCCGAAGCGCGGCTTCACGAACATCTTCGCCAAGGACTACAACGAGGTCGGCATCGATCGCGTGCAGAAGGCGATCGACGCCGGCAAGCTTGACGGCAAGGCGCCGGTGACGGCAGCAGCGCTGGCGGCGGCGGGGGTCATCCGCCGCGAGCGCGACGGCGTGCGCCTGCTCGCCAATGGCGAGATCACGGCCAAGGTCGCTTTCGAGGTCGCCGGTGCATCGAAGGCCGCGATCGCGGCGATCGAGAAGGCCGGTGGCACGGTGACGATCGCGGGGGCGACGGTAGCAACGGCCGAGTAGGTCGGAACGGAGCGGACCCATGGCATCGGCGGCAGAACAACTCGCGGCCAATCTGAATTTCGGCGCGTTCGCCAAGGCCGAGGCGCTCAAAAAGCGTATCTGGTTCACCCTCGGCGCCCTGCTGGTCTACCGGCTGGGAACCTATATTCCGGTCCCCGGCATCAACCCCGAGGCGCTGGCCCAGGCCTTCAACAACGCCCAGACCGGCATCATCGGCATGTTCAACATGTTCTCCGGTGGTGCGGTCGGCCGCATGGCGATCTTCGCCCTCGGCGTCATGCCCTACATCTCCGCCTCGATCATCATGCAGCTGATGACGTCGGTCGTCCCGACGCTCGAGCAGCTCAAGAAGGAAGGCGAGCAGGGCCGCAAGGTCATCAACCAGTGGACGCGCTACGGCACCGTCGTGCTGTCGGCGCTACAGGCCTATGGCATCTCGCTGGGCCTCCAGGGCGGCACCAACATCGTCATCAATCCCGGTCCGTTCTTCATCCTGTCCACGGTGATCACGCTCACCGGCGGCACGATGTTCCTGATGTGGCTGGGCGAGCAGATCACCTCGCGCGGCATCGGCAACGGCCTGTCGCTGATCATCTTTTCGGGCATCGTCGCCAACCTGCCGCACGCCCTCGTCGGCACTCTGGAACTGGGCCGCGAAGGCGCACTGTCGCCGGTGGTCATCATTGCCGTGGCGGCAATGGCGATCGGCGTCATCGCCTTCATCGTTTTCGTCGAGCGTGCCCAGCGCCGCCTGCTGATCCAGTATCCCAAGCGCCAGGTCGGCAACCGCATGTTCCAGGGCGATTCCTCGCACCTGCCGCTGAAGCTCAATACCTCCGGCGTCATCCCGCCGATCTTCGCCTCCTCGCTGCTGCTCCTGCCGGTGACGGTGGCCAACTTCACCGCCGGCCAGGGCCCCGGCTGGCTGACGACGATCACGGCGCTGCTCGGCCGCGGCCAGCCGCTGTACATGATCCTCTATGCCGGGATGATCATCTTCTTCGCCTTCTTCTATACGGCGATCGTGTTCAACCCGACGGACACGGCCGACAACCTGAAGAAGCACGGCGGCTTCATTCCCGGCATCCGGCCGGGCAAGAATACCGCCGACTACATCGACTTCGTGCTGACGCGGATCACGGTGCTCGGCGCCATCTATCTCGTGCTCGTCTGTCTGCTGCCGCAGATCCTGATCGACTACACCGGCGTGCCGTTCTACTTCGGCGGCACCTCGCTGCTCATCGTTGTCAGCGTCACCATGGACACCGTTGCCCAGGTCCAGGGGCATCTGCTTGCCCACCAGTATGAGGGCCTGATCAAGAAGTCGCGGCTGAAGGGGCGTGCGCGATGAGACTGATTCTTCTCGGACCGCCGGGAGCCGGCAAGGGAACGCAGGCGCAACGGCTGGTCGCCAAATACGATATCGTCCAGCTTTCGACCGGCGACATGCTGCGCGCGGCGGTGGCCGCCGGCTCGTCGGTGGGCAAGCGGGCGCAGGCGATCATGGCGCGCGGCGATCTGGTGCCGGACGATGTCATGGTCGAAATCATCGCCGACCGCCTGGGCCAGCCGGACGTGGCCAAGGGCTTCATTCTGGACGGCTTTCCGCGCACCGTCGCGCAGGCCGAAGCGCTTGACAAACTGCTTGAAAAACTTGACCTAAAGCTCGATGCCATCGTGGAAATGACGGTTAACGAAGACGAGCTTATCGCCCGCATCGTCAACCGCGCCAAGGAGACCGGCGGGGCACGGGCGGACGACAACGAAGAGACGGCGCGCCGCCGCTTTGCGGTCTATGCCGAACAGACGGCGCCGGTTTCGGGCTACTACGCCGGCAAGGGCATGCTGTCCAAGGTGGACGGCATGGGCACCATGGACGAAGTCGCTCGGGCGATCGGCGCCGCGCTCAGCGAGGCGACGGCTGCGTAAGGAATAAAAGCTCCGGCCGGTTGACGAAAAGGGCCCGGATCGTTATCTACCGCCCGTAATTCTGCGCTTTTTGCAGATTTGCGGTGCCGGTAGCCAGAAGGGGTGCCGGGGCCGCGTTTGGCGTTACCGGCAAGCCCCTTAGAAATACAGTGACATGCCGGCCTCCTTGGGGCGGCCGGGCGAGAGGAGTGACGACATTGGCCCGCATCGCAGGCGTCAACATCCCGACCAACAAGCGCGTGGTTATCGCGCTGCAGTACATTCATGGCATCGGGCCGACCAAGGCGAAGGACATCTGCGCCAAGGTCAACATCCCGGCGGAGCGTCGTACCGCGCAGCTGACCGACGCCGAGGTTGCCCAGATCCGCGACATGATCGATCACGATCATCTCGTCGAGGGCGACCTCAGGCGCGAGGTGGCGATGAACATCAAGCGGCTGATGGACCTGGGCTGCTATCGCGGCCTGAGGCATCGCCGCGGCCTGCCGGTCCGCGGCCAGCGCACGCATACCAATGCGCGCACCCGCAAGGGCCCGGCAAGGGCGATCGCCGGCAAGAAGAAGTAGTCGGACATTCGGCGGTCGGCATTCGGCAATCGATCAACTGCCGACTGCCTGTTGCCGACTGCCTGTTCAGGTGGAGCCGCTGGCGTTACGGCGGTGTTGAGATCGAAGGCTAAGGACAAGATATGGCGAAGGAATTCGACGCGCGTGCGCCGCCGGGAGCGCAAGAACATCACCTCCGGCGTGGCGCATGTGAATTCCAGCTTCAACAACACGATGATCACCATCACCGACGCGCAGGGCAACGCCATCTCGTGGTCGTCGTCCGGTCTGATGGGGTTCAAGGGCTCGCGCAAATCGACGCCCTATGCCGCCCAGATGGCGGCGGAAGATGCCGGCAAGAAGGCCAGCGAGCATGGCGTCAAGATGCTCGAGGTCGAGGTGTCTGGTCCGGGTTCGGGGCGCGAGTCGGCGCTGCGCGCGTTGCAGTCGGCCGGTTTCATCATTACGTCGATCCGCGACGTGACACCCATCGCCCATAACGGTTGCCGTCCGCGTAAGCGCCGGCGCGTCTGACGCTGGCTCAAGCGACTTTCGTGCTGATGCGGCCGGATGCGGCCACCTTTTGGCCGTCCCCCTCCCGGGCGGCCGGACAAGTGAAAGGAAGAGGCTCGTGACAATCCAGAAGAACTGGCAAGAGCTGATCAAACCCAACAAGCTCGAGATCGCGTCCGGTTCCGATGCCAAGCGTTTCGCCACGGTGGTGGCGGAGCCGCTGGAGCGCGGCTTCGGTCTGACGCTCGGCAATGCGCTGCGCCGTGTGCTCTTGTCCTCGCTGCAGGGTGCGGCGGTCAACGCGGTTCAGATCGACGGCGTGCTGCACGAGTTCTCGTCGATCGCCGGTGTGCGCGAGGACGTGACCGACATCGTCCTCAACATCAAGGAAATCGCCATCCGCATGCAGGGCGAGGGGCCGAAGCGCATGGTCGTGCGCAAGCAGGGCCCGGGCGTGGTCACCGCCGGCGATATCCAGACGGTCGGCGACATCGAGATCCTCAACCCCGACCTGGTGCTGTGCACGCTCGACGAGGGCGCCGAGATCCGCATGGAGTTCACCGTCGACACCGGCAAGGGCTACGTCACCGCCGACCGCAACCGGCCGGAGGACGCGCCCATCGGCCTGATCCCGGTCGACAGCCTCTATTCGCCGGTCAGGAAGGTCAGCTACCGGGTCGAGAACACCCGCGAGGGCCAGGTGCTCGACTACGACAAGCTGACGCTCACGGTGGAGACCAACGGCTCGATCCGCGCCGAGGACGCCGTCGCCTATGCGGCGCGCATCCTGCAGGACCAGCTGTCGATCTTCGTCAATTTCGAGGAGCCGCAGAAGCCGGTCGCCGAGGCCTCCATCCCCGAGCTCGCCTTCAATCCGGCGCTGCTCAAGAAGGTGGACGAGCTCGAGCTGTCGGTGCGCTCGGCCAACTGCCTGAAGAACGACAACATCGTCTATATCGGCGACCTCATTCAGAAGACGGAAGCCGAGATGCTGCGCACGCCGAACTTCGGCCGCAAGTCGCTCAACGAAATCAAGGAAGTGCTTGCCCAGATGGGTCTCCATCTCGGCATGGAAGTGCCCAACTGGCCGCCGGAGAACATCGACGAGCTGGCTAAGCGCTACGAAGACCATTATTGATGCCGCGCCCGACCTAAGTCGAGGCAGGGAGAGTAAAATGCGCCACGGAAAATCGGGCCGCCGTCTCAACCGCTCGCAGAGCCATCGTAAGGCGCTGTTCGCGAATTTGGCCGCATCGCTGATCACGCACGAGCAGATCGTTACGACCCTGCCAAAGGCGAAGGACCTCAGGCCCATCGTCGAGAAGCTGGTGACGCTGGCCAAGCGCGGCGATCTTCACGCCCGCCGTCAGGCGGTCGCGCAGCTGCGCGACCTCGGCTCGGTCAAGAAGCTCTTCGAGACCATCGGCCCGCGCTACAAGGGCCGGGCAGGCGGCTACACCCGCGTCATGAAAGCGGGCTTCCGCCTTGGCGACAGCGCGCCGGTGGCGGTGATCGAGTTTGTCGATCGCGATCGCGAGGCCAAGGGCGCCGCGGACAAGGTGCGCCACGCCGAGCAGATGGCGGCCAGCGGCGTCACGGCCGAGATGCCGGCCTGAGCGGCAAACCGTCCCATCGCGAAGGATCAAAAAGGCGGCCGCGGGCCGCCTTTTTTGCGTCCGCTGCAGCGGTGCACGGCCGCAGCCGGAAATGTCACGCCAAGGCCGCATTTGGTGTAGCATTTCTGCCTCACACGGGCGATGCCACGAGGAAACAAGGGCAGGAACGATGCTGCGTTGGATTGCGCTTGGTTTGACTTCGCTGACGCTGGTCTTCGGGGCCGGTGCGTTTGCCGCCGAACGGCAGGTTCCGGCCAGCCCCGCCGCGGTGCAGCTCTCCTTCGCGCCGGTAGTCCAGCAGGTCATGCCGGCGGTGGTCAACGTCTTCGCTTCGCGCACGATCCAGCAACAGGCGCCGCGTTTCTTTTTCGACCCGTTCCATTTCTTCGACGACCCCGGCGCCGCGCCGATCGCGCGCAAACAGAACTTTGTCGGCTCGGGAGTCATCGTCGATCCGTCCGGCTTGGTCGTCACCAATTTCCACGTCATCGCGGATGCCGACGAGATCAGGGTCGCGCTGTCGGATAAGCGCGAGTTCCCGGCCAAGATCGTGCTCAAGGACCGGCGCTCCGATCTGGCGGTGCTGAAGATTTCGGTGGCCGGCGGCAACCTGCCGACCATCGGCTTCGCCAATTCGGACAAGGTCGCGGTCGGCGATCTGGTGCTGGCCATCGGCGATCCCTTCGGCGTCGGCCAGACGGTCACCAGCGGCATCGTCTCCGCCTTCGCCCACGACATGTCGAGCGATCAGTCGGAGAACCAGTATTTCATCCAGACCGACGCCTCCATCAATCCGGGCAATTCCGGCGGCGCCCTGGTCGACATCAACGGCCAGCTGGTCGGCATCAATCGTGCGATCGTCACGCCGTCAGGCGGCTCCACCGGCATCGGCTTCGCCATTCCCTCCAATCTGGTGCGCGCCGTGGTCAGTGCGGCGATCGCCGGCCGGGCCCCGGTGCAGCCGTGGCTGGGTGCCACTCTGCAGAGCGTGACGCCCCAGATCGCCGAGGCCAAGGGGCTGAGGGTGCCGGAGGGCGTGCTGGTTGCCGATGTCGCCCCTGGCGGACCGGCGGCGGCGGCGCACCTGCAGAGCGACGACCTGATCACGGCGATCGACGGTGAGCCGGTGAGCGGGGTCGGGGTGCTCAACTACCGGCTGGCGATCCGCGGGGTCGGCGGCACCGCCAAACTGAACGTCATGCGCGACGGCAAGCCATATGATGCGACCGTCGCCCTTGAGGCGCCGCCCGAAACGGTGCCGCGCGCCGAGACTACCATATCCGGCAGTTCGCCGGTGGCCGGCGCCACCGTCCTCAACCTGTCGCCGGCGGTTGCCGACGAGATGCACTATGGCGGTCCGCCGTCCGGCGTCATCGTCTCGGACGTGTCCGACAACTCGCGCGCCGCCGCTAATGACATCCGGCCGGGCGATATCATCGTCAGTCTCAACAATGTTCCCATCACGACAACGCATGAGCTTGCTCTTGTTGCTGGCCAGCAGACGAATTACTGGGATCTGATCATCGATCGCGGCGGCCGGTCGCTTCGCCTCCAGATGCGGAGCTAGCCCAGCGCAGGCGAGGTCGGGTGGCATCGCTGCCGCCCGGCCGCGGGTTGAGATGCGTTTTCGCAGGCCGGTTGTGCTCGGGCAAATCGCGCGGCATGAGCTTCTTTGCGGCCGCAAGAATGTTACTATCGCCCACTCGGTCGCGCGCTTGATAGGAGCTGGCCCGTGCGCTGGCTTGTTCTTGGGTTGATTTCACTGGCCTGGGCCCTTGGCACGGCAAACACTGCTGCAGCCGAAAAGTCGCCGCCGGACACTATTGGCGCCGTCGAGATGTCCTTTGCCCCGGTGGTCAAAAGGGTGTTGCCGGCGATGGTTGCGGTTTTCGCTTCACATGCCGAACAGGTGGGTTCATCTGCGTTCTCCGATCCGTTCTTTCAGAAATTCTTCGGCGATGCCGGCGGTCAACCGAGCCAGAAAATCACGCGCACTGCCGGAACTGGCGTCATCATCGATTCTTCCGGCCTGATCGTCACCGCCCTTAACGTCGTCGCAGATGCCGATACGGTCCGGGTCAGGCTGGCGGATGGACGCGAATTCACGACCGATGTCGTGCTCAAGGACCGGCGGTCAGAACTCGCAGTGCTCCGGATCAGTGGTGCCGGATCGAACCTCCCGACGATTCCGTTTGCCGACTCAGACACGGTGGAGGTCGGTGATCTGGTGCTGTCGATCGGAAATCCTTTCAGCGTTGGTCTGTCAGTCAGCTTCGGGCTCGTTTCGGCCTTCACCAGCGTGCCCGACGACCCGGCGCGAAATACCTATTTCGTCCAGACCGATGCGGCCATCAATCCGGGTGATTCCGGCGGTGCTCTGGTCGACGTGAAGGGGCGGCTGGTGGGTATCGACCGCATGATCGTTACGCCTTCAGGCAAGTCCTTCGGCGTCGGTTTTGCGATACCGTCGAATTTGGTGCAAGCCGTGGTCGGGGCTGTGGCTACCGGCCAGGCGCGGAAGCCGCCCTGGCTCGGCGCCACGGTGCAGGACGTTACCCCCGCAATCGCCGACGCTATGAAGCTGGCCTCTTCCGGCGGCGTGCTGGTCACGGACGTCGTTCTTGGCGGCCCGGCAGCGACGACGCATCTGCAGAACAATGACGTGATCGTCTCGATTGACGATAACCCAGTCAAGAATGTCAGCGTGCTGGATTACAGGCTCGATGTCCGTGGCGTTGGTGGCACTGCGACCCTCGGGATCATCCGCGATGGCAAGCAGTATCAGACGACCATCAAGCTGGAGGTGGCACCGGAGACGGTGCCGCGCGACGAGACCACCATTAGCGGCGATTTGCCGCTGACCGGCGCCACCGTCCTCAACCTGTCGCCGGCGGTTGCCGACGAGTTGGGCTTTACCGGCAAGCCCAACGGCGTCATCGTCAGCAGTGTAGCCGACAACACGCCCGCCAGTATCGCCCACCTGCAGCGCGGCGACGTTATCGTCAAGCTGAACGATGTTTCCATCAACACGACGCACCAGCTCGCTCGTGTTGCCGGTCAAAAGGCTCATACCTGGGATCTGATTATCGATCGCGGCGGTAAACAGCTTCGCGTCCAGGTGCGGAGCTAGGCCAGCGCAGGGGAGGACGGGTGGCGTCGCTGTTCGAGGCAGCAGGGCTGGACAAGACGGCGCCACGGCCGCTGGCGGATCGCCTGCGACCGGAGTTGCTTTCCGATGTCGTCGGCCAGGATCACCTGCTGGGGCCGGAAGGCGCGCTCACCCGGATGCTGCATTCCGGCTCGCTGGGCTCGCTGGTCTTCTGGGGCCCGCCGGGCACCGGCAAGACCACGGTGGCGCGTCTGCTGGCGCGCGAGACCGAGCTGCGCTTCGAGCAGGTCTCCGCCGTCTTTTCCGGCGTCGCCGATCTCAAGAAGGTGTTCGAGCAGGCGCGGGCACGGCGCCAGACCGGGCAGGGCACGCTGCTCTTCGTCGACGAGATCCACCGCTTCAACCGGGCGCAGCAGGATTCCTTCCTGCCGGTGATGGAGGATGGCACCGTCACCCTGGTCGGCGCCACCACTGAGAACCCGTCCTTCGAGCTCAACGCAGCGCTCCTGTCACGCGCCCGGGTCCTGGTGTTCAAGCCGCTCGACGAGGCGGCGCTCACCCATCTGCTGTCGCGTGCCGAGGCGGTCGAGGGGCGCCCCCTGCCGCTCGACGAGGAAGCCCGGGCGATGCTCATCGCCATGGCCGATGCCGACGGTCGCGCGGCGCTGACGCTGGCCGAAGAGGTGTGGCGTGCCGCCAGGCCCGGCGAGGTCTTCGATGCGGCGGCCCTGCAGAGCATCACCCAGCGCCGGGCGCCGCTCTACGACAAGGGCCAGGACGGCCACTACAATCTCATTTCGGCGCTGCACAAATCGGTGCGCGGCTCGGACCCGGACGCGGCGCTCTATTACCTGGCGCGCATGCTCGATGCCGGCGAACTGCCGCTCTATATCGGCCGGCGGCTGGTGCGCATGGCGATGGAGGATGTCGGCCTGGCCGACCCGCAGGCGCTGGTGGTCGCGCTCGCCGCCAAGGACGCCTTCGATTATCTGGGCTCGCCGGAGGGCGAACTGGCGCTGGCCGAGGCGACCGTCTATCTCGCCACGGCGCCCAAATCCAACGCCGTCTATACCGCCTTCTCGGCGGCCACCGCGACCGCCAAGCGCGGCGGCTCGCTGGCGCCACCCAAGATCATCCTCAACGCCCCCACCGGGTTGATGCGGCAGGAGGGCTACGGCGAGGGCTACCGCTACGACCACGACCAGCCGGACGCTTTCTCGGGCCAGAACTATTTTCCCGAGGCGCTCGGCCGGCAGACCTTCTACGACCCGCCCGACCGTGGCTTCGAGCGCGAGATCCGCAAGCGGCTCGACTACTGGGCGCGGCTGAGGCGCGAGCGGAGCGGGCAAAAATAGCTCGCCGGCAGAATTCCTGATCGCGATCCATGCATTTCTGCGGTGCCATCCCCATATAGGCAAAAGTTCGAACCGGTCGTTGCCAGCAACGGTGGAGAGGAGCGATGCGTATTCTTGTCGTCTATGGGACGGCGACTGGCCAAACCCGAAAAATCGTCGAATTCCTTGCCGAGCACTGGCGGTCCCGGGCGCACAGTGTCGAACTCCGCGATGCGGCCCACCTGCCGCGGCGGTTCTCTCTCGCAGGTTTCGACCGGATCGTGGTCGCCTCCTGCGTGCGCCAGGGCGAATACCGCCGCTCCGTGGCGCGCTTCGTGCGGCGCTATCGCGATCTGCTTCAGGCAGTGCCAACGGTCTTCCTGTCGGTGTCGATGGCGGCAGCCAACGTGCTCAACCGCGACGACGCGCAGCGCTGGCTGCAGAACTGGGATGCGACCTTCTTCGAGCGCACCGGCTGGAAGCCCGCCCATGTCGAGCATGTCGCCGGTGCGCTGAAGTTCACCCACTACAATCCGGTCACCCTGTGGTTCATGCGGCGCATCGCCATGGAGCAGGGCTACGAGACCGATACCTCGCGCGACCACGAGCATACGGACTGGGCGGCGTTGACGGCTTTCGCCGATACGCTCGCAAGCCCGTCGGCTGCGGTGGCCACTGCCGCTTGAGCCGGCTAGTCTCAGCACCGCAGGCCGCCCGCGGGGGTGGCCCTAGCCGCTGCGTGGCATGATCTATTTCGCCTACGGTTCCAACCTGAACCCGACCCAGATGGCCGACCGTTGCCCGGGCTACCGCAGCCTTGGTGTGGCGCGCCTGCCCGACCACAAGTTGTGTTTTCCGCGCTATTCGCGATCCTGGCGCTGCGCTTCGGCCGGCTTCGAGGCCAGTACCGGCGATGTCCTGTGGGGTGCACTCTACGACGTGCCGGACGACGAGATGCCGGTGCTGCACTATCACGAGGGCTACGACCCCTATGGCCCGGCGGACCTCAACCGCCATGATTTCCGCGAAATGACGGTGTTGCGTCTGGGCGGCTCCGAGCCGGTGCGTGCCATGACCTATGCGGCAGTCCCTGACGGCACCGGCGAGCTGCCGTCGCGCGCCTATGTCGACGCCATCATCGACGGGGCGCTCTATCACAGGCTGCCGCGGACTTGGCTGGTGGTCCTGCACGCAATCCGCACGGCCTGACCGATATTGCGGTTCGGCTCCTGCAACGACTCGGGGTATTTTGGGTCCCATGCTCTATTTCGCGCATGGATCGTTCATCGATCGGCCCCAGATGAAGGTGTGCTGTCCGGGCGCCGAGTTCGTCGCCCCTGGGCGCCTCCACGACTATCGGCTGTGCTTTCCGCGCTGGTCGAAGGTGCGCAACAGCGCCGTTGCCGGCATCGAGCCGGCCAAGGGCGAGATCGCCTGGGGCGCGCTCTACGAGATCGGCCCGACCGATCTCAAGCGCCTCGATCTTTTCGAGGGCTATGGTGCCGACCGCGATGCGGCGCTGAATGCGTCCAGTCGTGTCGGGGTGCGCGTCGAGCGCTCGGACGGCCTCACCGTCGAAGCCGAGACGCATGTGGCGGTGCCCATGGCCGCGCCCGGTCACCCGTCGGCCGGCTATCTCTTCGTGCTCGCCCGGGCGGCGAAGACGCTGGAATTCCCCGAGGACTACATCGTCAAGCTGCTGGCTGCCGAAGTCGCGCCGCTGGCCGCCTAGCGGTCCTTCGCCTCCTTGGTGCCGTATTGCAGCACCTGCACCTTCTCCATGGTCACCAGGGCGCTGCCCAGCATGCCGTCGATCAGGGGCAGGAACGCCTCGATCTTGTCGCGCGCATCGACCATCTCGATGACGATCGGCAGATCCTGCGACAGGCGCAGAATCTTGTTGGTGTGCAGGTGGCTGGAATGGCCGAAGCCGGTGGTGCCGCGCAGCATGGTGGCGCCGGCCAGCCCAACCTCGCGGGCCTTGAGCACGATCGCCTCGTAGAGCGGCATGTGGCCGTAGCGGTCGTCCTCGCCGCAGAAGATGCGCAAGAGGACTGATTCTGCAGGGATGGTCATCATGGTCAGGTCCACCTGAGCGTGTTGAGGCTCGCGGCCACGGCGCTGCCTGCCCAGACGGCAGCGAGGCACAGGACGACCGAAAGGCCGATATTGGCGCCGGCCTGAAGGTAATCGCCGTCATTGAGCAGATTGAGCGTCTGCAGGCTGAACGAAGAGAAGGTGGTGAAGCCGCCGCAGAAGCCGGCCAGGATTGCCAGCCGCACGGTCGAATCGAGAAACACGCGGCCGTCCGGGGCGGTCAGCGTGGCCACGAAGCCGATGATGAAGGAGCCGACCACGTTCACCAGCATGGTGCCCCAGGGAAAAGTCTCGCCGATCAGCCGGGCGGTGACGCCCGAGGCCCAGAAACGGGCTATGCCGCCCGCCGCGCTGCCGACTGCAATCCACAGATATACGACCACCGCTTGTCTCTCTCCGTCTACTCGCCTGGCGGCGCGGCCGGCTCCGATCGGGAGCCGTGCCGGTTGCCGGCAAGCCCGTTCCTGTCCGGTGCGAATGCGGGGGGCTTCGCCCGCCGGACAACAAAAAACCCACCTTGCGGTGGGTTCACGCATGAACCCCCACCGCGATTTCTCGCGCGTAGGAGTCATCAGCCGGAAAGGCGGTTACGGGGGGACTCCATCCCGAAATTCCACGCGTTCGATACCTCCCCGGGGCAAAAAGGTCAAGTGAACTGCCCTTTCCGGCCGCCTCGTCAGCCGGCCCGCGGGGTGCTAAGAAGGCGCTTCCCTCACGCCCCCTCAAGAGCATGGCAAGCGTCGAAACCCGAACCGTCGCCCCTGACGAGGCCGGTATGCGCCTGGACCGCTGGTTCAAGACGCATTTCCCCGACCTTGCCTTCGGCCACCTGCAGAAGCTGCTGCGCTCCGGACAGGTGCGCGTCGATGGCGGCCGGGTGAAGACCAGCACAAGGCTGGAACCGGGGCAGGCGGTGCGTGTGCCGCCGCTGGCGGGAACCGATCTCTCTCCCGCGGAGGGTGGGATGGCGCAGGGTGACGCATCAATGGCGCCGGCGAAGTCCCCGGCCAAGCTGGCCAACGACGGCGATGCGCTCACCGCCATGATCCTGCACGAGGACGATCAGGTGTTCGTCTTCAACAAGCCGGCGGGCCTGGCGGTGCAGGGCGGCTCGGGGCTCTCCCGCCATGTCGACGGGATGCTGGAAGCCTTCCGCGACCGCAAGGGCCAGAAGCCGCGCCTCGTCCACCGGCTCGACCGCGATACCTCCGGCGTGCTGGTGGTGGCGCGCACGCGCCTTGCCGCGCAGAAGCTGGCCGAATCCTTCCGTTCCCGCGCCACCCGCAAGATCTACTGGGCGCTGGTCAAGGGCGTGCCCAGGCCGCACCAGGGTCGCATCTCCACCTGGCTGGCCAAGGAGGGCACGCCGGACGGCGACCGCATGCGCGTCGCCCGCCACGGCTCGGACGAGGCCAGCCACGCGGTCAGCCTCTATTCGGTGGTCGAGCAGGCCGGCCAGCAGCTCGCCTGGCTCTCCATGCGGCCGGTGACCGGGCGCACGCACCAGCTGCGGGCGCACGCCGCCCATATCGGTCATCCGATCGTCGGCGACCCGAAATATTTCAACGACGAGGAATGGCAGCTTCCCGGCGGCATTCAGAACAAGCTGCATCTGCACGCCCGCCGCATCGTCATTCCGCATCCCTCCGGCGGCACGCTGGACGTCACTGCGCCATTGCCGCCGCATATGCAGCAGAGCTGGAACCTGCTCGGTTTCGACATGGAAGCGGGCATGAAGGAAACCGATGAGGAGAACGACTGATGGCTCACCCCGGACCCGTTTCGCGTGTCAAGATTTACAAGCAAGGCCCTGAATTTTCACGGGTTATCTGGGGTTCGATGCGCTCGGAGGAGCAGTTCTCGTCGGCCACGGAACTCGCCGGCTTCCTCGACTTCCTGCTCGAGCGCGGCATCACCACGCTGGATACCGCCGCCACTTACGGTGCGCCCTATTCGACCGAGCGTTTCCTCGGCCAGGCGCTGAAGGAGCATGGCGGCCGCGACCGCTTCGAGATCGTCACCAAATGCGGCATCTGCCGGCCGGGGCCGGTCATCCCGGAGTTCCGCACCCGCTATTTCGATTCAAGCCCGGAGCACATCGTCAAGTTCGTTGACCGTTCGCTGGGCGAACTCGGCATCGATACCATCGACGTCATGCTGCTCCACCGCGCCGATCATCTGATGGAGCCGGAGGCGACGGCCGCGGCGCTCGACGGCGTCATCAAGCAGGGCAAGGTGCGCCATATCGGCGTCTCCAACTTCCTGCCCAGCCGTTTCGAACTGCTGCAGTCGTACCTGAAGGCGCCGATCGTCACCAATCAGGTGCAGTTCTCGCCGCTCTATCTCAGGCCGGTCAGCGACGGTACGTTCGATCTGGCGCTGAAGCTCGGCCACAAGCCGATGATCTGGTCGCCGGTCGGCGGCGGGCGGCTGCTGACCTCCGACGAGGAGGAGATCGTCGCGCTGCGCAATCTGCTTACCAACATCGCCAGGCGCATGGGGCTGCCCGGCCCGGCCGAGGCGGCGATGGCCTTCGTCGCCCGCCATCCGGTCGTCGGCATGCCGATCGTCGGCTCCGGCAAACGCGAGCGGGTCGACGGCGCCATCCAGGCGCTCAATACCGACTTTGCCCGCGACGACTGGTACGAAATCGTCAGCAAGTCGAGCCCGCAGCTCGAAGTCAGGGAGTGGATCGCTTCGTGAGCGACGAGCCGTCCGCTCCGGTGGCTGGCGCTGAGCGGCTGGCGCGGCAGGAATTGCCGCACCGCTTCTACAAGCAGGCTGCCGTCGTGCCCCATGATCAGGGCTTCGCGCTGACGCTCGACGGCAAAAAGGCGAAGACGCCGGGGCGCAACCCGCTAGCCGTGGCCAGCCCTGCCGTGGCTGAGGCGCTGGCCGCCGAATGGCAGGGGCAGGGGGAGCGCATCGACCCGGTCACCATGCCGCTCACCCGCATTGCCAATTCCGCCATCGACCGGGTTTCGCGCGAGATGGCGCCGGTTCGCGCCGAAATCGTCAAATATGCCGGCAGCGACCTTGTCTGCTATCGCGGCGAAGGCCCCGATTCCCTGGTGGCCGCGCAGGAGGCGGCCTGGGGGCCGGTGCTCGCCTGGGCGCGCGAGGCGCTCGGCGCTCGTTTCGTTCTGGTCGCGGGCATCATTGCCGTCGAACAGCCGGCGGAAAGCCTTCGGGCCGTGGATGCGGCGCTCAGCCATCTCGACCCGCTGCGGCTGGCGGCCGTCCACGTCGCCACCACGCTCACCGGCTCGGCGCTGATTGCGCTCGCCCTGCTCCACGGCGCGCTCACTCCGGCGGAAGCCTGGGCGGCCGCCCATGTCGACGAGGACTGGCAGATGGAGCAATGGGGCAGGGACGCGGTGGCGCTCTCCCGCCGCGCCGCCCGCTGGCAGGACATGCAGGCGGCGGCGCTCATCCTGTTGGCCTGAGGGCCTTTTTTGGCGGGCGGCTGATTGACCTGTACCGGCGCTCCGCTCATGGTTGGGCGCATGCGCCCGCGCCTGAAGAATGTGACGGTCTGCGCCGTCGATTGCGTATCTCCGGACCTTGCCGCCCGCGCGCTCGACCGATGCGTGGCGGCTTGCGAATTTGGCGATGCGGTGCTGTTTTCCGACAGCCCGGTAGCCGGATCATTTCGGTTTCAGCAGATCGAAAAGATCGACTCGTTCGATGCCTATTCGCGGTTCTGCCTGAGGGATATGCCGTCGCTGATCCAGGCACCGTATGTCCTGGTCATCCAGTGGGACGGCTTCGTCGCCAATCCGTCAGTCTGGGACGACACGTTCCTCACTTACGACTATATCGGCGCGCCGTGGCATCCTGACGGGATGGTCGGCAACGGCGGTTTCTCGCTGAGAAGCCGACGGCTGCTCGACGCGCTGGTTGACGTTCCGCTGCTGCCCGACCGGCCGGAGGACTGGCTCATCGGCCGCTACGCGAGGGCTGCTCTTGAGATGCAACACCGGGTGCGGTTTTCGCCGACAACTGTCGCCAGCCGGTTTTCGTACGAGGCTATCCCGGTTAGGCATCCAACGTTCGGCTTCCATGGCCTCTTCAACATGCACCGTCACCTCGAGGACGCGGAGTTGCTCGATTTCGTCAGCCGCCTGAACGACAGCGAACAGGTGTCCTGGCGTTTTTTGGCGCTCATCGGAAATTGCATAGAAGAGGGCAAGCCCGCCTTGGCCGTCCGGTTGTATGAGTTCCCGCGCCGGGCGAAGAACCCGGCAAGGATCAAGGCCCAGATGTCGCAGGGTCCGCTTCCGCCGGGCAAGGTGAGCTTCTACGTCGATCTCGTTGAAAAGATGTGGGCCGAGCAGGCTTCGGCCGGGTCCTGACGGGAGAGTGGATCAACCCGCCGCCCGCCTGTGCTATCTCTGGGGCACGGGAGGAAAGCGCCCATGAATTGCATCATCGAGGAACTGCAGAGGCGGCGCGCCGAGGCCCATCTCGGCGGCGGCGAGAAGCGTATCGCGGCCCAGCACAAGCGCGGCAAGCTGACCGCGCGCGAGCGCATCGAGGCGCTGCTCGACGAGGGCTCGTTCGAGGAATACGGCGTCTTCGTCGAGCACCGCTCGGTCGATTTCGGCATGGCCAAGCAGAAGATCCCCGGCGATGGCGTGGTCACTGGCTGGGGCACCGTCAACGGCCGCCTGATCTTCGTCTTCGCCAAGGATTTCACCGTCTTCGGCGGCTCGCTGTCGGAGACTCACGCCGAGAAGATCCAGAAGCTTCAGGAAATGGCGCTCAAGAACGGTGCGCCGATCATCGGCCTCTTGGATGCCGGCGGCGCCCGCATCCAGGAGGGCGTGGCGGCGCTCGGCGGCTATGCCGGCGTGTTCCAGAACAACGTGCTGGCCTCCGGCGTCATCCCCCAGATTTCCGTCATCATGGGGCCATGCGCCGGCGGCGACGTCTATTCGCCGGCGATCACCGATTTCATCTTCATGGTGCGCGACACCTCCTACATGTTCGTCACCGGCCCGGACGTGGTGAAGACGGTCACCAATGAAACCGTCACGCCGGAGGAACTCGGCGGCGCGTCTGTCCACACAACGCGCTCGTCGATCGCCGATGGCGCCTATGACAACGACATCGTGGCGCTCAGCGAGATGCGCCGGCTGATCGATTTCCTGCCGTTGTCGAACCGCTCACCCGTTCCCAATGTCGCCACCGACGACCCGGTCGAGCGCGAGGACGCCTCGCTCGACCGCCTGGTGCCGGAGAGCGCCAGCAAGCCCTACGACATCAAGGAGTTGATCCTCAAGGTCGCCGACGAGGGCGAATTCTTCGAGCTCCAGGACTTGTTCGCCAAGAACATTGTCATCGGCTTCGGCCGCATCGAAGGCGCCACCGTAGGCTTTGTCGCCAACCAGCCGATGGTGCTGGCCGGCGTGCTCGATTCCGACGCCAGCCGCAAGGCGGCGCGCTTTGTGCGCTTCTGCGATTGTTTCAACATTCCGCTGGTCACCTTCGTCGACGTGCCCGGCTTCCTGCCCGGCACGGCGCAGGAATATGGCGGCCTCATCAAGCATGGCGCCAAGCTGATCTTTGCCTATGCCGAGGCGACGGTCCCCAAGGTGACGGTCATCACCCGCAAGGCCTATGGCGGCGCCTATTGCGTGATGGCATCGAAGCACCTCAGAGGCGACGTCAACTTCGCCTGGCCGTCGGCACAGATCGCGGTGATGGGCGCCAAGGGCGCGGCCGAGATCATCTACCGCCGGGAGGTTGGCGACCCGGAGAAGATCGCCCAGCGCACCAAGGAATACGAGGACCGCTTCATGTCGCCCTTCGTCGCCGCCGAGCGCGGCTATATCGACGACGTGATCACGCCCCACACGACGCGCCCGCGCGTCGCCAAGGCGCTCAGGATGCTACGCGCCAAGCAGCTCGCCAACCCGTGGAAGAAACACGACAATATTCCGCTATGACGGTTGCTATAGGGCGGCGAGACCTTGAGGGACTAACCGCCGCTTGCGGGAAAAAGCGCCGCATGCGACATGAATTGACAAGGCCGTTCTTGCTACAGAGACCGGCCCGCCCATCCCGGGGACGACGCACGCCACCGCTGCAAATTGTGATGTGAGAGCCTCCCTCGCATGATTGTTCTGTTTGCGTTCCTGGCCTTTCTGGGCCTGCTCCTGATCGTCCCCTTCATGCTCGAGGCCAAGCGGCGCCGGACGCTGATCAAGGTCGACGGGGCCTACGAGATCGACCGCGCGATCATCGAGCGCAAGCTTTTCGAGGGCATGTCGGAACGACAGCTCCAGCAGGCCTGGGGGGCGCCGGAGGAGATCGCCACCCATCCCTCGCGCAGCCGGCGCAAGGAAACCTGGCTCTATGGCGGCGACGGCAAGGGCCGCTTCCGCGACCACGTCGATGTCGAGGACGGCATCGTGGTGTCGTGGAAGCACTGGCGCGGCCACGGCCACAGCTAGGCGCTGACGGTCACCCGCCGTCCCGGTAGAGGTGGGCGCGGGTCGGCGGCATGCCCGAGGCTCCCTTGGCGGCGTGCTTGCTGGCGACCGTTTGGTAGATGCGCAGCGAGCCATCGGCAAAGGCGAACGAAACGCCGGCGAGATAGGCGGTCCAGATGCGGTATTTCTCGGCTCCCACGAGCGCCGTTGCCGACTCGGCATTCGCGGCCAGCCGCTGGTGCCATAGCCGGCAGGTTCGCGTGTAGTGCTCGCGCCAGCCCTCGACGTCGTGGACCTCGAAGCCCGATGCTTCCATCGCCGCCAAGGAATGGCCGATGTGGTCGAGTTCGAACCCCGGAAACACATACTTTTGCATCAAGCGCCGCTCGGCCCTGACGCGACGGAAGCGGCGGTGGCTTGTCTTTGCCCGCCGCGTGATGCCGTGGTTGAGCAGGAGCCCGCGGTCGCGGAGCAGCCGGGCGAGCGTGCCGAAGTAGCGCGGATAGTTGGCGATGCCGACATGTTCGTACATGCCGATCGAGGCGATCTTGTCGTATTGCCCTGAGAGGTTCTCGTAGCTGCCGAGTTCGACGGTGACCTGCCCCTCCAGTCCGAGCTCTCTCACCTTGGCCAGCGTGTAATCGTACTGCTCCTGCGACAGCGTCACCCCGTGCGCCTGCACGCCGTAGCGCGCAGCGGCGTGGCAGAGCAGCCCGCCCCATCCGCAGCCGATGTCGAGAAACCTGTCGCCGGGCTGAAGACGCAGCTTGCGGCAGATCATGTCGACCTTGTCGCGCTGCGCCTGCTCCAGCGAGTTGTCCCAATCCGCGAAGTAAGCGCAGGAATACTGCATCTCCGGGTCGAGGAAGAGGCGGTAGAAGTCGTTGCCGAGGTCGTAGTGAAAGCGGATGAAGTCGGCGTCCGACCGCCCTTTGGAGGTCTGCGACGCGGTGGCCGGGTTCGGCGCGAAGAGAAATGGCAGGGCGCGCCAGAGGAGATGGCCCACGGGCATATCGCGCGGCTTGACGCGGATCTTCCTTGCACGCGCCTTCTCGATGAAGGTCAGCATGTCGGCGCCGACGAAGTCGATGCCGCCGGTGGCATATTGGCGGATGATCGTCTCGAGGGTCGGCCGCCGGGCGATCGCGCCGATGACGCCGGGACCCGCCAGCCTGATCAACAGGTGCGGATCGGCATTCGGCCCGAGGGGGACAACCGAGCCGTCCCACAGCTGAATCGAAAACGGTGCGTCGAGTCGTTCCGCGATCCGCCCGAAGATATCGCGCGCGGCCGCCAGCAGCGTGTCGTTGGACGTCATGCCCGTGACTCCATGCCGGGATCGGAAGCCTGACGTTGGACGATTTTCCGTTCGCGCACAATCAAGGCGTGTCTGCGCAAGGACTTGCGGCGTCCGGGCAGAGCCCGGCTAGCCGCCGAACAGACCGGCCAGCAGCGGCACGAGGATGGCCGTCAGGATGCCGTTGAGGCCCATGGCGAGGCCGGAGAAGGTGCCGGCGAGATCGTTGACCTGAAAGGCGCGGGCGGTGCCGATGCCGTGCGAGGCGACCCCGGCGGCGAAGCCGCGGGCGGCATCGTCATGGACCTTCAGCACATCCATCAGCGGCGTCACCAGAATCGCGCCGAGTATGCCGGTCAGGATCACCAGCACCGCGGTCAGCGACGGGATGCCGCCGATCTTCTCCGCAATGCCCATGGCGATCGGCGTGGTCACGGATTTCTCGGCGATTGACGCCAGGATCGGCCGCGGCGCGCCGAGAAGCGCAGCGGTGCCGACGGCGGTGACGATGGCGGTCAGCGAACCGGCGGCAAGCGCGATCGCGATCGGCACGAGCGAGCGTTTCACCCGCGCCCAGTTCTCGACCAGCGGCACGGCGAGCGCCACCGTGGCCGGACCGAGCAGGAAGTGGACGAACTGGGCGCCCTCGAAATAGGTGTCGAAGGGCGTCTTCGAGATCTCCAGCGCCGCGATCACCAGCGCCACGGCGATGATCACCTGATTGGCCAGCGGATGGCGCCCGAACGCCTTGTTGACGGTGTCGGCGATGGCGTAGGCGGCAAGCGTCAGCGTCAGCCACAGGAGCGGGGAGGTCGAAAGATAGACCCAGAGGCCGTGGGCGGTCGTCATGGCGCCTCTCCGCCGCCCGGTGGTCTGCCGAAGCGGCGCTGCGCCCAGCGGAAGGTGAGCGCGGTCACCGCCAATGTCGCCACCGTCGAGACGATCAGGCCCGCTGACAGCGCCAGCCAGTTGCCAGCGATCGCATCGGCCTGGCGCATGATGCCGACGCCGGCCGGCACGAACAGCAGCGACAGGTTGCGCAGCAGCCCGTGGGCGGTGTCGCTCAGGCCGCGCGGGGTGCCGCGCCAGACAAGGACCAGAGCCAGCAGGACGAGGCCGACCACCGGGCCGGGGACCGGAAGCCCGATCGCGCGCACGGCGGCTTCGCCGGCAAGCTGGGCGAGCAGCAGGAAAGTGATGGCCTCGATCACGGTCCGCAGCCGCCTTCACAAATCGATTCAGGTTTTGGCGCCATGTCCTTCACGGCCCGGCAGATTCGCTCCGCCACAGATGGGCGTATGCGGGCCGTGCGGCTTTGCGTTCGGTCAAAGTTGCGGCGTTGTAGTGGTATGCTTCCGGCGGGGGAAGGATTCCTGGGAGAAATGCGATGGCATCCATGCGAATTCGCGTTGCTGTTGCCGCCGCCGCCTTGGCGCTGGTGACGCTGGCCTCCGCTCCGGCGACGGCCGCCTGCTTCGAAGACATCGGCTGCACCAACGACCACGTGTTTTCCTATCCGGCGCTGCGCTCGCTGTCCTGCGACGCGCTGTGGACGGTGCGCAATACGATCTTCTACGAAGGCGGCTACTGCTTCCAGACCGCGCGGGGCAGGGCGGTCTTCAGTAATCGGGGTTGTGCCTACTATAATTCGGGCGATGTTCCGATGAGCCGCGTCGAGCGCGAAAACGTCAACCGCATTCTCGGGGTCGAGCGGTCGCGCGGCTGCCGGTAGTCTTTCCCGACCTCCGGACGCGAAAGCGCCGGCGGTTTCCCGCCGGCGCTGCCTGTTCGTAGGAACGGGAGGTTCGGATTTGACTAGCGGATGCCCTTGTCGATCAGGTCGACCAGGCCGCCGATGGTCTGAGGCGTCACAGCGCCGGCACCGGTGTTGAGGTCGAGGCCGGGCATCTTGTACTTGGCCGTCATCACGCACTGCACGACCGGGAAGAAGCCCTGCAGATAGAGCAGTTGGTCGAGAGTGGCCGAAATGTAGCCCGACTTCAGGCCGTCGATGGTGGCAGGAGCCAGATCGATACCGCCGACGATGATGTCGCCGGGCTTCTTGCCGGCCTTCTTCAGGATCTCGGCAAGCACGCCGGTGATGCCGCCGTGCTGGGTGCCGATCGCCTTCAGGTCCGGATGGCTCTGGATGTAGGACACCAGAACCGGAACGGCCAGCGACGTATCGGAGTTGATCTCCTGGGTGATCTCGAGGCGGTCGACCTTGAGGCCGGCCTTCTCGAGCGTGTCGGCGAGGCCCTTCTCGGACTGGCCACGCTCGGCCTGGCTGAACACGCCATAGACCATCGCCTGATCGCCGGCCTTGAGGCCCTGAGCGAGCATGTACTTGGCGGTCAGCGCGCCACCGGCATAAAGGTCGACGCCGGCATAGCCCATGCCCTTGGTCTTGAACTCGTCCTGCAGCGAGGTCATCGGCGAGTTGCCGACGGTGACCACGATGCCCTGGTCGACGGCGCTCTTGACGATGTCATGGAACGCGGTCGCGCCCGGATGGCCCATGATCTCGATGCAGTCCGGCTTGGCGGCGACCGCCTCCTTGAACTGGTTGATCATGGTCTCAGGCGCCCAGGCCGAGAACTGCGCCTTCAGCTCGACGCCGAAAGCCGCCGCGGCCTCAGCGGCACCGGTCTGGCGGGCGAGCGTCGCGCCGTCGCCGGGGTTGCCGCCCATCTGCATGTACATGACCAGGCCCTTGCCGATCGGATCGGCGGCCGATGCCACACCGACGCTGGCCAACAACGCCGTTGCGGCCACGCCGGCCAGCAGTAACTTGGTTACCTGCATGATTGTTCTCTCCCTCCAATATTCGCCCGCGCCCATCGGCGCGTGCCATTATTCAGCCGCGCTGGTGCGGCCGAAATCCCTCGAAAAACTGATGCGCGCGAAGAACGCCCGACGGCGCTGCGGCTCATCGACGTAGAGGTAGAAGATGATCGAGATCATGAAGACGAGGCCCTGAACCGTGCGCACCCAGGCGCCGGTGAGACCGGTCGCGACCAGGCCCGCCTCGATCATGCCGATAATGAAGGCGCCGAAGATGGTGCCGATGATCGTCGCCCGCCCGCCGAAGATCGACGTACCGCCGATCAGCACCGAGGCGATGGCCGTGAGCAGGTAGCCCTGGCCCTGATTGCCGAAGAAGTTCTTGTTCTCCAGCGTCAGCATGATCGCGGCGATGGCGCCGAGCAGGCCCATCAGGGTGAAGATCTTGATCTTCTCCAAGTCGACATTGATGCCGACCACCCGCGAAACATCGTTGGAGTTGCCGATGAACAGGACGTGCTCGCCGAAGCGGTGGCGGTTCAGGACGAACCACAGGAAGACCACGATCAGGACCGTCCACAGCGATTGCAGCGGCAGCTGATGGACCCAGTCCGGTGCGCTGGTGCCGGCAAACGGGCGGCCGACGATCACCTTCCACACGGAGCTCTCCTCGACACCGCGTAACGCGTAGGATTTGCCGCCGGACAGCACGGTCGCCATGCCGTACCAGAAGAACTGGGCGGCGAGCGTCGCCATGAAGGAGGGGATGCCTACCTTGGCGATCAGGACGCCGTTGATGAAGCCGATCATGATCCCCGAGCCGAGTGCAACCACGACCGCGATCCAGCCGAGATTGTACTCCTTGAACAGGACGGCGAAGACGAATCCCGAAAAGCCGATGATCGCCGGAAAACACAGATCGATCTCGCCGGCGCCGATGACGAAGGTCAGGCCGATGGCGAGAAGGATCAGCGGCGGCAGCGTCGAAAAGAAGGTCGTGTAGATGAACGGCCGCAGGAAGACCTCCGGCGCCGTGTACATGAACAGGCCGAGCAGCAGCACGAAGACGATGATGATCGGCAAGCCCTCGATGCCGAGGATGACGGATTTATGAGTTTGTTTGGCCATTGGGCGTCTCAATGCTTGCCCTGAATCTGGATGAGGTAGTCGGTCAGTTCGACGACCGACATGTCCTTGGGAATGATCTCGGCGACGACGGAGCCGCGGTCGAGCACGACCAGCCGGTCGGCGACTTCGTGAACGTGGGCGAGGTTGTGCTCGATGTAGACGCAGGCGCGCCCCGACTGCTTGATCCTCTGCACGAAGTCGATGACCTTGCGCACTTCGGCGACGCCGAGCGCGGCGGTCGGTTCGTCGAGCACGATGAGATCGGCGTTGTAGTGCATGGCGCGGCCGATCGCGATGCCCTGGCGTTCGCCGCCCGACAGATTGCTGATCGTCGAATTGACGGTGATGCCGACGCCGCGGAAGCCGATCACATCGATCAGGATCTGCTGGGCGATCTCCTTTTCCTTCTTGATGTCGATGAAGCCGAAGCGGTTGGTGATCTGGCGGCCGACGAAGAAGTTGCGCCACAGCGGCTGCTTCTCGGCCAGCGACTTGTCCTGATAGACCGTCTCGATGGAAAGGCTGTGGGCGCCGCGCACCGAGAAGCCGGAGAGATCGATCTCCTTGTCGCGGATGAACAGCCGCCCGGAGGTCGGCGTGATCACGCCGGTCATCACCTTGATCAGCGTCGATTTGCCGGCACCATTGTCGCCGATCAGGCCGACGATCTCGTTGCGCCCGACGGAGAGGTTGATGTCCTTGAGGGCCTGCACCGCGCCGAAATATTTCTGCACGTTCTGCATGCTGACGATCGAGGCAAAATCCTCTGGTCGTTGCTGGCCGGCTTCATTCACTGCGACATTCATTACGACGTGCTCCTTGCGGCCGTCCTGCCGTCGGTCTCCAGCAGGCTGATGCCGCCCATGGCGTCCTTCTCGGCGCCTTCCAGCATGACCAATGTCTTGCGGCGCGCCGCCTCGGCATCGCCGCGCTTGATCGCTTCGAGAATGGCCTTGTGATCGAGGACGAACTTGCCCGGGTCCGGACGGGTGTCGCGCTGGATGTGCAGGGTGACGAGCAGCAGGGTCTCGATCAGCGGCACGAAGCCGGCGATGAACTCGTTGCCGGTGCCGATCAGCAGGGTGGTGTGAAAGGACAGGTCGGCACGAATCGATTCCATCGCCTGTGTGTCGGCCGCGGCCATGACGGCCAGCGCCTGCTCCATGGCGGCGATTGTCTCGTCGGCACCGCGTGTGGCGACGATCGCCGCGGCGTCCGGCTCGATGATGTTGCGCACCTCGAACAGGTTGCTGACGAAATCGGCGTCGGGAACGTCGGTGATCTGCCAGACCAGCACGTCGGCGTCGAGCTGGCTCCATTCGCTGCGCGGCCGGACCACGGTGCCGCGGCGGGGCTTCGACGAGACCAGGCCCTTGCCGGCGAGCACCTTCATCGCCTCGCGCACGGACAGACGCGAGATCGACAGGTCGGCGGCCAGTGCATCGAAATTGGGCAGGATGGTGCCGGGGAGAAAGCCGCCGGAGACGATGCGCCGGCCGATAATTTCAGCCGCCCGCATCTGCGGTCGCGCGCCCCTTATTGTGGCGAGCAAGTCCTGCACAGTGGCCCTCCCGACCCCGTTATGCGTCCCGGCTTCCCCGTGTTTTCCCGAGGTTACGGTCAATTAATCAGATTTATTCCCGGCGTTCAATAATCCTATTTATTCGGAGTGCCTGACTCACGGGCTTCACTGGGCTTGCGGCGACACTTTCTCCGTGCCGGTGGAGTAGAATGCGCGGGAGGATCGGTCATGAGCGAGCAGGAACTGCTGACACGGCTGGGCCTGGCGCTGGCCACCGGTTTGCTGATCGGGGTCGAGCGCGGCTGGCGCGAACGCGATCAGGCCGAAGGCGAGCGCACCGCAGGCTTGCGCACCTTCGCGCTTATCGGCCTCCTCGGTGGGGTTTCGGGCGCGCTGTCTCCGATCGTCGGTGCGCTACCCTTTGCCGCGGCCTTCCTGGCCTTCGCCGGGGGCTTCACCCTGTTCAAATGGCGCGAAGCGGAGCGCGAAGGCGATTTCGGCGCCACCACGCTGGTCGCGGCGCTGCTCACCTTCTCCCTCGGCGCCCTGGCGGTGCTGGGCGATATGACCGTCGCGGCGGCGGCGGCCGTCGCCATGGTTGTATTGCTGGCGGCCAAGCGCTGGCTGCACCAGTGGGTCGAGACGCTGACCTGGGAGGAGCTGCGCGCCACGCTCATCCTGCTGGTGATGAGCTTCGTCGCCCTGCCGGTGCTGCCCGATCGCGGATTCGGTCCCTATGAGGCGCTCAACCCGCATGCCCTGTGGCTGATGACCATTGCCATCGCCGGCGTGTCCTTCATCGGCTATGTGGCAGTGAGGATCGCCGGCACCCGCTACGGCACGCTGGTCGCCGGCGTTGCCGGCGGGCTGGTGTCGTCGACCGCGGCGACCGTCGATTTCGCCCGCAAGGCACGGGAGCAGCCGGGCACGGCGCGCATCGAGCTTGCCGGCGCGCTCGCCGCCTCGTCGATCATGTTCCTGCGTATCCTGGTGATTGTGGCGCTGTTCGGCGCCAGCCACCTGGCGCTGCTGGCCGCGCCGCTGGTGGCGGCGGCGCTGGTCCTGCTGGGTGCCGCGCTGGCGTTCGGGGCGCGTTGGACCGGCGAGGGCGGCGACGAGACGGGTGGCAAGCCGTTCCGCAATCCTTTCGAGCTGGTCGCGGTGCTGCGCTTCGCGGCCTTGCTGGCGGTCATCCTGGTGGCATCGAAATGGCTGGTGGCGCTGTTCGGCGGGCGTGGTGCGGTGGGGGCGGCGGCGTTTGCCGGCCTGGCCGATGTCGATGCCATCACGCTGTCGATCACCCAGGTCCGCGGCGCTGCCATCACGGCTGAGGAGGCGGCCTTTGCCATTTTCGCGGCGGCCTTGGCCAATTCTGTGACCAAGACCGGCATTGCCGTCTATATCGGGACGCCGAGCTTCGGCCTGCGTTACGGCGCCGTGACGCTCGCCGCCGTCCTGGCGGCGGCGGCGGTGCTTTTCGCCCAGACCGGCCTTGCGCTTTGACCTGACGGTCAATATTGCCGAGGTGCCGGCCACGGCCTACAAAGCGGGACCGGCTCAGTAGGGCGCCACCGAGTTCCTGTGTTCAGCAAGATCCTCATCGCCAATCGCGGCGAAATCGCCTGTCGCATCATTCGCACCGCGAAGCGCATGGGGCTGGCTACGGTTGCCGTCTATTGCGACGCCGATCACGAGGCGTTGCACGTCGCCATGGCCGACGAGGCGGTCAATATCGGGCCGCCGCCGGCCGCCACCTCCTATCTGATGATCGACAGGATCATCGATGCGGCCCTGCGGACGGGGGCCGATGCGGTCCATCCCGGCTACGGCTTCCTGTCCGAGCGCGGCGCTTTCGCCCTGGCGCTTGATTCGGCCGGCCTCACCTTCATCGGGCCCAATGTCGGTGCCATCTCGGTGCTCGGCGACAAGATCGAATTCGAAGAAGCTGGCGACCGAGGCCGGCGTCTCCACCGTACCCGGCCATCTCGGCGACATCGCCGACGATGCCGAGGCGTTCGCCGTCGTGCGCGAGATCGGCCTGCCGGTGATCATCAAGGCGTCGGCCGGCGGTGGCGGCAAGGGCATGCGCATCGCGCGCTCCGAGCACGAGGTGGTGGAAGGCGTGCGCGCCGCCCGCTCGGAGGCACGCTCATCCTTCGGCGACGACCGCGTCTTCATCGAGAAATTCATCGAGAATCCGCGTCACATCGAAATCCAGGTGCTGGGCGACCGCCACGGCAACATCGTTCACCTCGGCGAACGCGAATGCTCCATCCAGCGGCGCAACCAGAAGATCGTCGAGGAGGCGCCGTCGACGGCGGTCGATGCGGCGCTGCGTGCCGAGATGGGCGCCCAGGCAGTCGCGCTGGCCAGCGCCGTCGGCTACGATTCGGCCGGCACGGTCGAGTTCATCCTCGGCGCCGACGGGCACTTCTACTTCCTCGAGATGAACACCCGCCTGCAGGTCGAGCATCCGGTGACCGAATTCATCACCGGTCTCGATCTGGTCGAGCAGATGATCAGGATCGCGGCCGGCGAGCGGCTGCGCTTCACCCAGGAGGATGTCCGTTTCGACGGCTGGGCGGTGGAGACCCGCCTCTATGCCGAGGATCCGACCCGCAACTTCATCCCCTCGATCGGCCAGATCAGCCGCTACCAGCCGCCGCGCGAAGGGCGGCGGGCGGACGGGACGCACGTGCGCGTCGATGATGGCGTGCGCGAGGACATCACGATCCCGGTCTATTTCGACCCGCTGATGGCCAAACTCATCACCCACGGGCCGGACCGCGCGTCCGCGGTCGAGGCGATGGCCGATGCGCTCGACTGCTTCGTGGTCGACGGCATCGCCCACAATCTCTCGTTCCTGTCGGCGATCATGGAAAACCCGCGCTGGCAGAAGGGGGACCTCTCGACCTCTTTCGTCGACCGGGAATTTCCGCAAGGCTTTGCCGCGGCCCCGCTCGATCCCGAGACGCTCGCCCGGCTGGCGATGGTGGCGCTTGCCATCGACCTCACCCGCCGCCGCAAGTTCGGCACCTTCAAGGGCCGGCTGAACGGCGAGGGCAGTGCCTGGCGCGGCAACTGGTCGGTCGCCATCGGCGGCACCCATTTCGCGCTCGCCGTCGAGGCGACGGCGGAGCCGGGCGTGCTCAACATGGTGCACGAGGGCGGCGAGCCGGTCGCGGTCGCCTCAGACTGGCGGCCGGGCGCGGTGCTGTGGTCGGGCGAGATCGGCGGTCATGCGGTGAACGTACAGGTGCGGCAGGCCGACGGCGGCGTCCACCTGACCAATCGCGGCATTGCGGCGGTGGCGCGGGTGATGACACCGCGGGTGGCCGAACTCGACCGGCTGATGCCGGAGAAGAAGCCCAGGCATGTGGCCAACCAGCTGCGTTGCCCGATGCCCGGGCTGGTGGTCGCCATCGATGCCGCCGAGGGCCAGGAGGTGCGCACCGGCGACATCCTGGCGGTGGTCGAGGCGATGAAGATGGAAAACGTGCTCAGGGCCGAGCGCGACGGCACCGTCAAGCGCATCGTCGCTCGCCCCGGCGACACGCTCGCCGTCGATGCGGTGATCATGGAGTTTGCCTGAGCCGCTGTCGCGGCATTGCCGGGATAACGGTATTGCCAATCGCCCCTGCTATTTTTAGTTATGGTACCGATGTGGATGGAGCAGCGGGGGGTAATCGCGATGCAGCGTGCGGCGATCGGCAGGGTGTGCCTGCGCATGCCGCTGGGCACATTGCGCTATTCCGCTAGATGCAATCGTGCCGGCTGCTGATGATTGAGCAGGCCATCCGCGTCGTCATCAAGGGCCGCGTGCAGGGCGTCGGCTTTCGCGCCTTTCTCGATCACGAGGCGCTCCGCCACCATGTTGCCGGCTGGGCGCGCAACCGCCGCGACGGCACCGTCGAGGCGGTGTTCATCGGCGAAAGCGAGAACATCTCGAAGATGATCGTCGAATGCCGTCACGGACCGGCGCTTGCCGATGTACGCGACGTGCTGGTCAGCGACTATGCCGGGCCGGCACTCCGCCGCTTCACCCTGTTGCCGACGAGCGAGTAGGGCCGAACAGCGTCTCGAATTCGCTTCTCAGCACGCTGTCGACCTCTTCCATGGTGGCGGTGATGCCGAGGTCGGCGAGGCTGGTGACGCCCTGGCCGCTGATGCCGCAGGGCACGATGCCGGAGAAATGTTCGAGCACCGGATCGACGTTGAGCGCGATGCCGTGGAACGTCACCCAGCGGCGCACGCGGATGCCGATGGCGGCGACCTTGTCCTCGCGGCCGACGCCCTTGTCGGGGCGCTTCACCCAGATGCCGACCGCGCCCTCGCGCCGACCGGCGGTGACGTTGATGGCGGCAAGTGTGCGGATGACCCATTCCTCCAGCGTGTGGACGAAGAGCCTGACGTCCGGCTGACGGCGGGTGAGGTCGAGCATCAGATAGGCCACGCGCTGGCCGGGGCCGTGATAGGTGTACTGGCCGCCGCGCCCGGTCCGGTAGACGGGGAAGCGGTCCGGCGCCAGCAGGTCGGCTGTCTTGGCGCTGGTTCCGGCGGTGTAGAGCGGCGGGTGCTCCACCAGCCATACCCGTTCGGCCGCCGTACCTTCCCTGATGGCGGCGACCCGCGCCTCCATGGCGGCGACGGCCTGGTCATAGTCGACCAGACGGTCGGCAATCGCCCATTCGACCGGTGGCGCGTCGGCGCCCAAGCGCATGGATCGCACGGGCGTGGTGTCCAGCGCCGTTTCGCTCAAGGAATCATGCATATGCGGCGTCCGCTTAAACCGGCCTCGCGGCCGTCGTCTGGCGCTCAATGTAGGCACTGGCGGGCGACGAGGATAGGGTTGGCGGTCCTTGTGGGCCGGTCTCTCGTTCGCCTTGTGCGGCAAACGGCGATTTGTTACATGGAGCGGCTTTTCCGGCGGTCGTGGCGGAACTGGTAGACGCGCAGCGTTGAGGTCGCTGTGGGGCAACCCGTGGAAGTTCGAGTCTTCTCGACCGCACCATCTCTTTTTCGGAACAGCCAGCAGAGCCCCGCCCATGTGGCGGGGCTTTTCGCATTCAGGGACCGCAATTGCCGCGGCCTGTCGCGCGCGGGCGGCGGCATCGCCGATGGACGATGCTGCCGTCGATCAGGATCGCCGGCCCGGCGCAGTCTCCGCAGTCCGGGCTGGTTGAGGCGGGTGGATCAATTGAAGACCATACCGCCGTCGATGATGATCGCCTGACCCGTCATGTAGTCGGAATCGGGGCCGGCAAGGTAGGAGACGGAGGCAGCTACATCTTCCGGTTCGGAGATACGGCCGAGCAGCACGCTTTTCGCCCACTGTTCGAGGCCCCATTCCAGGGATTTGCCGTTTTCGTCTGCCACTTTCTGGGCGATGCCCTCCATCATCGGGGTTCGTACGATGCCCGGGCAGTAGGCATTGACGGTGATCCCGAGCGCAGCCAGATCCTTCGCGGCGGTCTGGGTGATGCCGCGTATGGCGAACTTGGTCGCGCCATAGACCGCCAGATCGGGATTGCCGACCTGACCTGCCTGTGACGAGGCGCTGATGATCTTGCCGATTATCTCGCCTTTCTTCGTCGGCTTGCGCGTCTTGAAATGCTTCACCGCCGCCTGGATGCCCCAGTAGGTTCCGCCAACGTTGACGTCGAACACCTTGCGGTAGATTTCCGGGGTGATGTCCTCGATCGGGGTCGTGGGACCAAGGCCGGCGTTGTTGATCATCACATCGAGGCGGCCGAAGCGAGAGACCACCTTGTCCACCGCCTGGAAGACCTGATCGCGCTGCGCGACATCGACCTTGACGGCAATCGCCTCACCACCGCCGGTGACGATCTGTGCCGCACAGTCTTTCGCGGTGGCTTCATTGAAATCGAGGCAACCGACAGCGAAACCGTCTTTGGCAAGCCGGATTGCGATGGCCTTGCCGATGCCCTGTCCGGCACCCGTGACAACGGCAACTTTGCGCTGACTGCTCATGGCATTTTCCTTTGTGTTTCACGGGCCTCTCCTTCTCTGATCTCGTTCATGAGGGGAGCCGGTTCAGTTCAGTCTACCGCCGCCGACTTTCGCGCTGGCAGGACCGGAAACTACTCACGGGCGAGCAACCGCCGATGCGGCGGCGCTTGATGCACCGAACGCCACCTCACGTCCGTCGGCGCACCCTTGCCGTCGATCGTGTTGTGGGCCCGATTGAGCGAGAGACTCCGACGGGCCTGACGCCGCGACGAGATGTCGAGGCGTGCGGAACGTGGATAATACTGGTCTTTCATCAATTGCGTTATGTGGTCTTACTTTGTTGCAGACGCAACGCCGCGCGCAACATTCGCTACTGCGATAATGGCGCTGAAGGGGATGGCTTGGTGAGTCTGTATCAGTACAGTTTCTAAGTTAAGAACTATTCGCGCTTAACGCGCATTAATCGGGTGAACTATAATTATACGCATATTTGACATAACTATAATTTGCGCCTTTCTGGGCGGTGCTATCCCTCATGACAGCGCGTCCGGCGTCACAGCGAGTCCGGCGTCGTTTCCCGGTTGGCCGGTCGGTGTCCGTGGCCGCGTCGCTCTTGCCCCTATTGCTGGGGCCCGCACAGTGCCAGGTCGCGCTCGGCGCGGAAGACGTTGGAATAGAGGTTGGATACCCACTGCCGCCCGCTGGACGTCACCTGCAGATAGCGGATGGCCGTCTGGATGAAGGGCGAGATCATGTTCCAGTAGAACTGCGGGTAGCGATCGACCAGGTCGGCCGGGCTGCCATAATTAAGCTGGGCATTGAGGCCGGCTTCGCCGAACTCGTAATAGAGCGCGTTGGCCTTGCGGATGTAGTGGGGGTCTCCGAGCTGGCCGATCAGGTCGGCAGCGCGCAGCAGGGCAACTTCTTCGTCCACCTCGTCGAGATCGGCGGGCATGTTGCCGGGGAAGCGCGTGCCTTCGATGGCGCGGCAGATGCGCTCGGCGTCGAGCAGTTCGATGCCGTCGAAGCGGTGCTTGACGAACAGCTTGGAGCGATCGACGTGGTAGGGCGTCAGCGCGGCGTCGGAAGAGCCGCGGGGGATCTTCACCTTGTGGCCTTCCTCGTCGATCACGTAGCCGTCGGCGTCGTCGCCCGGCAGCAGGCCGCGCACATAGCCGATATCGTGGAACAGGCAGGCGACGATCATGTGGGCATAGTCGCTGGCCGGCATGTCGGAGCGCAGCGCCCGGCCGCGCAGGATGTCGTGGCCGGCAAGCGTCACCAGCATGGTGTGCTCGACATTGTGGTAGAGCGCGTCGCTGTTGCCGATGCATTCCAGCGCGATGCGGGCGACCGAGGGAACCAGCTCGACCAGCCGGCTTTCGGACGAGCCGTAGCGGCGCTTCATGTAGTCGGAAAGGAAATGGCCCAGCGCGTCTGCGGTCAGCTCCGGCACGGTGATCATCGGCGTCGCTCCGAAAGGCGGCGGCAGGCCGCCGGAAACCGCAGAGTCGTACAGATCGTCCGGATTTTTCGCAATTGGATGATATAGACAGGGGATTGCGTGCCGGATCTGGGGTTTTTGGCCAGTTTTCCGGGATTTTGGCGCTGTCGCGGCATATTTCAGCGCATTGCAATTGTTTAAGGGCGCGGCCGGCCGCGCCCGACTAACGTTCCGGCCGAGATTCGAGGGGCGCGCAGAGCGCCGGGGTTGAGTGCAGCGTGATCAGCGGTGAGGGCATCAGGGTTGGCGTCGTCGGGCTCGGCGCGTTCGGGCGGCACCATGCCCGCCATTATGCCCGCCACCCCGGGGCGCGGCTCATCGCCGTGGCGGATGCCGATGGCGCCCGGGCAGAGGCGATTGCCGCCGAAACCGGGGCCGAGGCGTTCACCGGCCATCGCGGGCTGATCGGCAAGGTCGATGCCGTGTCGATCGCCGTTCCGGCCACCGTCCACCACGCCGTTGCCGTCGATTTCCTCGATGCCGGCGTGCATGTCTTCATGGAAAAGCCGCTCGCCGCCGACAGCGCTTCGGCTGCTGACCTTGTCGCGCGCGCCGGGCGGGCAGGGCTCATCCTCCAGGTCGGGCACATCGAGCGCTTCTCGCCCGCCGTCGGCGAGCTGGCCAGGCGCCTCACCGATCCCCGCCGCATCGCCGCGGTGCGCCGGACCGGGTGGACCGGTCGCTCGGCCGACGTCGATGTGGTTCTCGACCTGATGATCCACGACATCGACCTGGTGCTGACGCTGGCCGGGTCGCCGGTCGAGTCGGTGGCGGCCAATGGCTCGTCATCGGTGAGCGGGCTCACCGACGACGCGGAAGCCTGGCTGACCTTCGCCAACGGCATCGTCGCCACGCTATCGGCAAGCCGTTCGGCGACGGAGAACCAGCGCCAGTTGACGGTCACCGAACCGGGCCTGACCTACGTCGCCGACCTCGCCGGCCCGACGCTGTCGGTGCGCTCGCGCGCCGGCCACGCTGTGGCCGAGACGATACCGCTCATCCCCCACGACAATCTCGGTGTCGAGATCGCCGCCTTCCTCGACAGCGTCGCCACCGGAGCGCCGCCGCTTGTCGATGGACAGGCGGGGGTCGCGGCGCTGGCCATTGCCGAGCGCATCCGGGCGGCGATCGCCGACGGACAAACGCCGGCCCTACGGAGTATCTAGAGACATGACGCCATCCCGCCCGGCACTCGTCGTCGCTGAGGACACCCGCATCAACCTGTTCGACCTGCAGCGCCAGCGCGCGCGGCTGGAAGGCGACATACGCCGGCGCATGGATGCCGTGCTTGCCCACGGGCAGTTCGTTCTCGGCCCGGAAGTGGTGCAGCTCGAGCAGAAGCTTGCCGCCTTCGCCGGCGCCGGCCACGCCATCGGTGTGTCGAGCGGCCGCGACGCGCTGATGATCGCCATGATGGCGATGGGCGTGAAGCCGGGCGATGCCGTCTTCGTGCCGGCCTTCACTTTCGCCGCCACCGCCGGTTCGGTCGTCTCGATCGGCGCCACGCCGGTCTTCGTCGATGTCGAAGCGGCGAGCTTCAACATGGACCCGGCCGATCTCGAACGCGCCATCGAGGAGACGGCGAAAGCCGGCAAACTACGCCCAAGCGTGGTGATGCCGGTCGATCTCTACGGCCTGCCGGCCGACTATGTGGCGATTTCCGCCGTTGCCGCCCGCCACGGCATGATGGTGCTGGCCGATGCGGCGCAGAGCTTCGGCGGCGCCTCGGGCAACAAGCGCGTCGGTGCGCTGGCGCCGATCAGTGCCACGAGCTTCTACCCGACCAAGCCGCTCGGCTGCTACGGCGACGGCGGCGCCATCCTTGCCGAGGATGCCGGGTTGGCCGAGCGCGTGCGCATGATCCGCTCGCACGGCCGCGCCGGCGATGGCGACGAGGCCCATGTGCTGGGACTCACCGGCCGGCTGGATACGCTGCAGGCGGCGGTGCTGCTGGCCAAGCTGGAGGTCTTCGGCGACGAGCTTGACCGGCGGCACGTTATCGCCGCGCGCTATTCCGAGGCGCTTGCCGATGTGGTCGCCGTGCCGCGCATTCCAGCGGGTTATGACAGCGCCTTCGCGCTCTACACGATCCGCGTTCCCGCGCGCGACGCAGTGCGTGCGAAGCTCGACGGCATGGGCGTCGGCACCGGCCTTTTCTATCGCCTGGCGCTGCATCAGCACCCGGCCTTCAAGGACTATAACGGCCGCCACCTGCCGCTCTCCGAAACGCTTGCCAACGAGGTCCTCAGCCTGCCGATCCATCCCGACCTTACCGACGACGAGGTCGAGCGCGTGATCGCTGCCGTGCGCACGGCTGTGGGCTGAAGCAGGCTTTCTCGCCGGACGTCATTCCCCGGACACGGTTCTCTGCCGGCCCTGGCGGTTGACCGCCACGGCTGGGCGTTCCATCCTGCGGCTCCTGCCAACTCGCCCAAACACACATCTTCCGGAGGATCTGCCCGTGCAAATGGTCGCGGCTCACGGGGCAAGCATGCCCATCATCGGCTATGGAACGTTCCGCTCTGCCGGCGAGGATTGCGCCCGCGGGGTCAGCGAAGCGCTGAAGGTCGGCTACCGCGCCGTCGACACGGCCGCCGGCTACGAAAACGAGGACCGGGTGGCCGAGGGCATCCGCGCCTCGGGCGTGAAGCGCCAGGACATCTTCATCACCACTAAAGTCCGGCCGGAGGATTCCGAGGACAGCGCCTTCAAGGCCTCGGTCGAGCGCAGCCTCAGGCTGCTCGACATCGACCAGCTCGACCTGCTGCTCATTCACTGGCCGAGCAGGACGGTGCCGGTCGCCAAGACCATTGCCTCGCTCAACGCCTGCAAGAAGGCCGGCTGGACGCGGCACATCGGCGTGTCGAACTTCACCGTAAAGCTGCTCGAGCAGGCATGGGCGGCGACCGACGCGCCGCTGGTCGCCAATCAGTGCGAATTCCACCCCTATCTCAATCAGGACGCGCTGATGGCGGCGACCCGCGAACACGGCATGATCTTCACCGCCTATTCGCCGATCGCCCGCGGTGCCCTGCTGGAGGATCCG
The DNA here is from genome assembly GCA_963750065.1 of uncultured Alphaproteobacteria bacterium. Lineage (GTDB taxonomy): Bacteria > Pseudomonadota > Alphaproteobacteria > Rhizobiales > Kaistiaceae > CAVSRC01. Next base: position 14,347 of record CAVVPK010000027.1, on the reverse strand, counting down.
GTCGTCGGGCGCATCGCCAAGACCAAGGGCGTGACGCCGGCTCAGGTAGTGCTGCGCTGGGATATCCAGCAGGAGAACGTCGTCACCATTCCGAAGAGCGTCACGCCGGAGCGAATCCGCCAGAACTTCGACATCTTCACCTTCACGCTCAGCGGCTCGGAGATGGAGGAGATCACGGCGCTGTCGCGGACGCACAAGCTGCGCTGCGCCAATCCGCCGGGCATCGCACCGGACTGGGACGACTGAGGAAGGCTTCAGCGCGCCGACGGGAAGAACGGGAACAGCGGCCGATAGCGTCCCTGATTGTTGCCTCGGTTGTTGCGAGCCACCGTCGCCGCGCCAGGAGCCGCACCGCTGATCTGCACGATCGTGCTGTATATCGTCTCCCGCTTCACCAGGTTCCACAGAACTGCGGCGTTCCTGACCGACAGCCGCACACAGCCATGCGAGACGGCGCGACCGAGGCCGCGCTCATAGGTGCCATGCACGGCGTCGCCGCTGCCCGTGAAGAAGATCGAATAGGGCATCGGCGCGTTGTCGTATTCCGTGCTGCGATGCTTGAGGTCCATGCGGAACGGCCGGAAGGTGCCGCTGGGCGTGTCGTAGCCGGGTCTTCCCGTCGACACCGGCCAGTTGTATTGGACGCGGCCGTCGACCGCGACGGTCATGCGCTGAGTGGATTTGTTGATGCTGATCAGGATGTCGGCGCGGGCCGATTGGCCGAGCGCCAGTGCAGCCAGACAGGCCCCGATCAATGACGCCATGAGACGATTAGTTCGCACGTACAGCCCCCTCCGCCATGCACCCAGCCTACGCGCCGAGCATCGAAGACATCATCTGGCAGCATTATAAGGAGCTTCAATGGCCGGCTGCGTCACGATCTGCTGAACGCGGCTAATCGGCTTGCGGCCCCCAACGGGACTTGCCGGTGCCACCCGCAACGGCGGGGAGGGCAGAACCGAACGTCCCGGCGCTGGAACTAGCGCCCGAAGGCCTGGTTCCACAGGCGCTTGGCGCGGTTGATCTGATTGTTCGCCACCCGGCCGAGCACATCCCAGTTGACGATCTGCTGGTTCTGCAGGAGCGGTGCGGCCGGGTCCGGCTGCATGACGTTGTCGTGCAGGAACGCGGCTCCGACCGTGATGGCTATCCCGATGATGATGCCTTGAATCAGGCGCATGACAGGCTCCGCGGCTTGCGATCGAACGGTGCTGTTCGGCAGACGAGTGTGAGCCAGAACGGCGATTTCGGGAAGGGGCGGCCGCGGCCGCTCAGCCCATGAGGGCCCCGATCCCGCGCCAGACGACATAGACGCCGACGGCCCCGACGATGACCGCGAAGGCGGTCGCCAACATGCGGCGCTGGTCGGCAAGGCGGCGTGCGGTCGCCGTACCGGCGAAGCCGCCCAGCGCGCCGCCGGCGAGCAGCAGAAGCACGATCCACCAGTCGACCAAGCCGGAGAGGGCATAATTGGCCGCGGTGGTGGTGCCGAAGCTGGTCACCGAAACCAGCGACGAGCCGATGGCGTTGATCAGCGGCATGCCGGTCGCCATGATCAGGCCGGGGACGATCAGGAAGCCGCCGCCGATGCCGAAGAAGCCGGAGAGGAAGCCGGTGGCAAGCGCTGCCACGGCGAGGCGGGGAACCAGTCGCCCGGCCGAGCCGCGATTGAGCTGGACCTCGGGGTGTCCGGCGCTTGGCGGCCGGCGCACCATGGAAATGGCGATGACGATCATGATGACGCCGAACAGCGCCAGCAGCTGGTTGCCGTCGATCGACTTGCCGACGGTCGAGCCGATGGCGGCGCCGGCTATGCCGAACAGGGCATAGGTGATGGCGCAGCCGACCTTGACGTTGCCGACGCGCCAATGGCTGAAGAGGTTGAGCGCGGCGTTGGCGGCGACGGCCAGCGCGCTGGTGCCGATGGCAACATGGGGGCTCTTCACGCCGACGACATAGACCAGCAGCGGCACGGCAAGCACCGAGCCGCCGCCGCCGATGAGGCCGAGCGAGAAGCCGACGAGGCCGCCGGAGAGAACCGCCAGCACATCCTGAAAAAGGGTCATTTTGAAAAAGGCGCGCCGTTCGACCACTGGGTCTTCGACCCTCGGGTCCGGCGCGCCGCCTTGTGTGTGAGTGTGTGACCGGCTCAGCCGCGGGTGGTCTGGAAGCCCGCGCGCCGCCAGGCGCCGATGCCGCCGACCAGATTATAGGCATCGCCGTTGGTTAGCGAGGCCAGCGCCGCGCCGTTGGACTTGGTGCGGGCGCCGGAGGCGCAATGGAAAACGACGGCCCGGTCCTGGGGCAGATTGGCCGGCCGGCCACGCGCCAGATGCGACAGGGGCAGTTCGACAGAGCCCGGAATGCGCTCGGCGGCGATCTCATAGGGTTCGCGGACGTCGACAATGACGGCATTCTTCGCGATCAGTTCGTGCGCCTGGACGGCGTTGATGTCTTTCAGCATGTGGTCTTCCTTTTGCCGGGGGAGGTCGGCGGGTTGCAAAACACGGTCTTCAGCATGGACAGGAACGGCGCCACGCTGGGGTGGTCGATCTTGTAATGCAGCGTCTGGCCTTCGCGCCGGAAGGCGATAAGGCCATCCTCGCGCATCAGGGCCAGGTGCTGGGAGGCCGCCGACTGGCTCAGACCCACACTTTCCGCCAGCGCTCCGACCGTCATCTCGCCGGCATCTGCGAGATGGCATAGCAGCAACAGGCGCCGCTCGTTGGAGAGCAGTTTCATCATGTGGGAGGCTTCCTGTGCCTTGCCGGCGAGGTCGCCAAAGTCGGTGGTCAGCGGGGGCTGCATCGGGTTCCTGTTCATTAGCGTTGACTAATTTAGGAGACGCTAATATATGTGTCAAGACTTAGAACAGCTCGAATTATGGAGACCCCTATGACCACCAAGGCGAAACCGCAGGTTCGCGCCTTTTTCGACCAAGCGACCAATACGGTGAGCTATCTGGTCGTCGATCCGGAGACCCGGCACGGGGCGATCATCGACCCGGTGCTCGACTACGACCAGCGTACCGGCAAGGCCGACACCCATTCAGCCGACACCATCCTCAAGGTGGCGGCGGAGGAGGGCGTGACCATCGACTGGGTGCTGGAGACCCATGCCCATGCCGACCACCTGTCCGGCGCCCCCTACGTCAAGGTCAAGACCGGCGCCAAGGTCGGCATCGGCGAGCACATCCGCGAGGTGCAGAAGATCTTCCGCCCGGTGTTCAACGCCACCGACGTTTCCGGCGACGGCAGCGAGTTCGATCACCTGTTCGCCGAGGGCGAGCATTTCTCGATCGGCAGTCTCGACGCCACCATCCTGCACACGCCGGGCCACACGCCGGCCTGCGTCTCCTATGTGATCGGCGAAAACGTCTTCGTTGGCGACACGCTGTTCATGCCCGATTACGGCACGGCGCGGGCCGACTTCCCCGGCGGCGATGCGCGTACCCTCTACCGCTCGATCCAGAAGCTGCTGGCGCTGCCCGACGCGACGCGCATCTTCGTCTGCCACGATTATCTGCCCGAGGGCCGCAAGGACTACGCTTGGGAAACGACGATCGGCGAGGAGCGAAAGAACGTTCAGCTCGACGGCGTCAGCGAGGACGCGTTCGTCGCATGGCGCGAGGGCCGCGACGCCAATCTGGCGGCGCCGCTGCTGCTCCTGCCGTCGATCCAGACCAATATCCGGGCCGGCAAGCTGCCGCCGGCGGAGGCCAACGGCGTCTCCTACATCAAGATCCCGGTGAAGCTGGCGAGCTGATCCGGAAATCCTGTCCCGGGGGCGCCGCAGCACGCCAGTGGTGCGGCGCCCCCGGCGTGACTCGCCCGGACGTTGGTGCTAGAACGCCGCGCTTCGCCGCCTGCTGCGGTGCAACAACGGCTTGCGATCTTGAGCACTGCCTCGTTCAGCGCGGCGACGCCCGATAGCGGCGACCCGACACTGCCGACAGTCGGCTTCTGGGCTCTTGCCGTCGGTTCCGTCGGGGTCGTCTATGGCGACATCGGCACCAGCCCGCTCTATGCTTTCCGCGAAGCGATGCTGGCGGCGACGGGGGACGGCCACGGTGTCAGCCCGGGAAACGTTCTGGGCGTCCTGTCGCTGATCTTCTGGTCGCTGATCGTCGTCGTCACGCTTAAATACGTGCTGATCCTGACGCGGGCGGATAACCGCGGGGAGGGCGGCACGCTGGCGCTGATGGCTTTGGCTCAGGAGTCCTTCAAGAGGGCGGCGCCGGTCATCGTGGTGCTCGGCGCCGTGGCTGCATCGCTGTTCTACGGCGATGCCATGATCACTCCGGCGCTATCGGTGCTGTCGGCGGTCGAGGGCCTGGAAGTGGTCGAGCCGATGCTGCAGCCTTCGATATTGCCGCTGACCGTCGTCATCCTCATGGCCCTGTTCGCCGTCCAGTCGCGCGGCACCCACCGCGTGGCGGCTTTCTTTGGGCCGATCACCACCGTCTGGTTTCTGGTGCTGGCCGCCGCAGGCATCGTGCCGATCGTCAGCAATCCTATCGTGCTGCTGGCGCTCAACCCGGCCCATGCCATCGCTTTTCTGCTGAGCCATGGCTTCGTCAGCCTGGTGACGCTGGGCGCCGTCTTCCTGGCGGTCACCGGCGCCGAGGCGCTCTACGCCGATCTCGGCCATTTCGGCCGCAAGCCCATCCAGGTGGCGTGGCTGGGGCTGGTGCTGCCGGCGCTGGTCATCAACTATTTCGGTCAGGGGGCGCTCGTGTTGGCGACGCCGAAGGCGCTCGATAGCCCCTTCTTCCTGCTCTACCCGCAATGGGCGCGGCTGCCCATGGTGATCCTCGCCACCGCGGCAACCGTGATCGCCAGCCAGGCGGTCATCACCGGTGCCTATTCTATGAGCCGCCAGGCCGTTCAACTCGGTCTGCTGCCGCGCCTCGAAGTCCGCCACACCTCCGAGGCCCATCCCGGCCAGATCTATGTACCGCGGGTGAATGCCATCCTGCTGATCGGCGTATTGCTACTGGTCGGCCTGTTTCGCTCCTCAAGCGCTCTGGCTGGCGCCTATGGCATTGCGGTCACCGGCACGATGGTGGTCACGGCGCTGCTTGCCTTCATCGTCATCTGGCGTTCCTGGCACTGGCACCCGGTCGCCGCGGCGGCCCTCGTCCTGCCGTTCTTGCTGATCGATTGCACCTTTCTGTCGGCCAATCTGCTGAAGGTTCTGTCCGGTGGCTGGTTCCCGCTGCTGCTCGGCGGCTTCCTGCTGCTCATCATGCTTACCTGGCGGCGCGGCAGCGCCATTCTGTTCAACAAGTCGCGCCGCACGGAAGTGCCGCTGGTCAAGCTGGTCGACAAGCTGGAGGCCGATCCGCCGCCGCGCATCGCTGGCACGGCAGTCTTCCTCACCAGCGACCCGGTCAGCGCGCCGACGGCGCTGCTCCACAGCCTCAAGCACTTCCACGTGCTGCACGAGAACAACGCCATCCTGACCCTGGTCGTGGACGATCGTCCGCGCGTCCCGTCGAAGGAACGGGTGACGATCGAGCACCTGTCGGCGTCCTTCCTGCGTGTCACGGTGCGCTACGGTTTCACCGAAACGCCGAACCTGCCGCGCACGCTGGCGCGCATCAAGGACGAGCATTTCACCTACGACGTGATGAAGACCACCTTCTTCCTGTCGCGGCGTTCGCTGAAGGCCTCGAGGAAATCCGGCTTGCCCTTGTGGCAGGACAGGATCTTCCTCCCGTTGGCGCGTAATGCCGACGATGCCTCGAGCTATTTCGGCCTGCCCACCGACCGCGTCGTCGAGATCGGCACCCAGGTGACCGTTTGACGGATCGCGGCGCGCCTCAGCGATAGAAGCTTGGCAGGAAGAGGATCAGCACGCCCTGGATTTCCAGGCGGCCGGCGATCATCGCGAAGCTGAGCAGGATCTTCGATATGTCCGGCAGGCTGGCGAAGTTGCCCGCCGGACCGATGATCGGGCCGATGCCGGGGCCGGCATTTGCCATGCATTCGGAGACCGCCGACATGGCCGTCTCCATGTCCAGCCCGGTCAGGGCCACTGCCAGCGACAGCACGACGAAGGTCAGGAAATAGAGAAAGGCGAAGGTGCCGACCGAGGCGACCTCGTCATCGGTGAGAACCTTGGTGCCATAGTGGATGGGAGAGGTGCGGTGCGGGTGGAGCAGGTGCGTCACATGCTGCTTGGCGACGCGGTAGAGCACGATCAACCGCATCGTCTTGAGCCCGCCGGCCGTCGATCCCGTGCAGCCGCCCGGGAAGGTGAACAGCAGGAATGAAACCGCCACGAACGGACCCCATTTGAGATAGTCGGTCGAGGCAAACCCGGTCGTGCTGACGACCGAGGTGATGTTGAAGGCGGCCTCGGTGAGGGCGGTGAAGAAGGGAAGCTGCCCGGTCAGCCACACATAGAGGGTGACGACGGCGGTGAAGGCCGCGAGCATGCCGACGAAGACCGGAATCTGCGGGTCGATGCGCTCGCGCCAGCGGCCGGGCTTCAGCACCCTCAGATAGGCAATCATGGGCAGCGCGCCGGAGATCATGAACACCACGCCCGCCCATTCCAGCGCCGGGCTGTGGAAATAGCCGAACGAAGCGTCGTGGGTCGAGAAGCCGGCGGTCGGCAGCGTCGTCAGCGCATAGTTGAGTGCATCGAAGGGGGACATGCCGAGCGCCCAGTAGGTGAGGGTGCAGGCAACGGTCAGGATCACATAGACCCGTCCCACCAGCCCGGCGACGTGCCCCGCCTTGGGCATGACGTCGTCCGAGCGGTCGGACAATTCCATGCGGAAGAGCTGCATGCCGCCGATCCTCAGGAACGGCAGGATGATGATCGCCAGGCCGATGATGCCCAGCCCGCCCAGCCACTGCACGGTCGAACGCCACAGCAGGATCGAGGCCGGCATGGTGTCGAGCCCGGTCATCACCGTCGAGCCGGTGGTGGTGAAGCCCGAGACCATCTCGAAATAGGCGTCGACGAAGGAGAGCCCGATCGGGTGCCACATCAGCGGCAGCGCTCCGAAGGCTGGCACCACGAACCACGACACCGAGGTCAGGAAGGCGGCGTCGCGGAAGCGCAGCTCGAACGGGCGGCCCTTGGTGGTCAGGATGCAGGCGCCGGCCACGGCGGCGGTGATCGCGGCGCTGACCGCGAAGTCCTTCGCCCCGGCGTCGCCATCGGCAACGCCAACCAGCGCCATCAGCGCCTCGCCGCCGGCGATGACCAGCAGGATCCATCCGAGGGCGAGCACGGCGGGCCAGATCTTGGGCAACATGCTTGAACCTGCCGGCGGGGCGGACGAAACGAAAGGCCGGCTATTTAGTCAGGCGCCGACGACGCGGCTATGGACAGTTTGTCGCGGGGGCGGCGCCTTTTGCCAGCCTGTGGAAAGCCTTGCCGGCCGATTTGACGCAACGACCGCAGGCGGCGACTGTCTGCCCTATGACCCTGCATCTGATCAAGCTCTGCGTCGGCTGCGATTCGATTGACGATCTGACCGAATGGATCGCCATGCGCATGGCGGAAAAGCGCCGCAAGGGCGCGCCGCTGGAGCACCACCATGTCACCCGCATGGTGCCCCGGCGGGCGCCCGAGCTTCTCGACGGCGGCTCGCTCTACTGGGTCATCAAGGGCAATGTGCAGGTGCGCCAGCGCCTCCTCGATATCCGCCCCTTCGTCGATGGCGAGGGCATCGGCCGCTGCGCCCTGGTGCTGGAGCCGAAGGTGGTGGCGACCGAATGGCAGCCCAAGCGGCCCTTCCAGGGCTGGCGCTACTTCGAGGCCAAGGACGCGCCGGCGGACCTCACGCGCGGCCGTGCCAGCGGACTTCCGCCGGAGTTTTTCGCCGAACTGGCTGCCCTCGGCCTGCGCTGAGCGCGGGTGGCGTCAGCCTTAATCGGCGGAACTCTGCCGTTTCCAGCCGTTGTTGACGAATTCTTGGCTCTTTTTAGGGATCCTGTCGCCTGATCTTCTGCGATTTCTGATTCGATCCGATCCGAAACGGCGCACGACAATGGTCTCAGCCCTGCCGGCAGCGAACGCCGCTCACGTCATCGTTCTCGGCAACGAGAAGGGGGGCTCGGGCAAGTCGACGCTTGCCGTGCACATCATCGTCGCCCTGCTCAAGGCCGGCTGCCGGGTCGCCTCCATCGATACCGACAGCCGTCAGCTTTCGCTCACCCGCTATCTCGAGAACCGCGACCGCTGGGCGCGCAAGAGCGGGCTCTCGCTCGAGCTGCCGAGCCATTTCTCGGTCAAGCTGGGCGAGGGCGACAATCTGCGCGAGATGGAGGCGCGCGAGTTCGCCGATTTCAGCGAGATCGTCGACCGGCTGGGCGAGACGGTGGATTTCGTCGTCATCGACACGCCGGCCAACGATTCCTATCGCATGCGGCTCAGCCACGCGCTCGCCGATACGCTGGTCACGCCGGTCAACGACAGCTTCGTCGATCTCGACGTGCTCGGCCGCGTCGAGGGCCCGCCGTTCGCCGTCACCGCCATCAGCCAGTATGCCGGTCTGGTCGAGGAGGTGCGTCGCAAGCGCGCCATGAGCATGCCGCAGGGGACCGACTGGATCGTCGTGCGCAACCGCCTGTCGGCGCTGGCCAGCCGCAATCAGCGCAACGTCGTCGAAGGTCTCGACCTGCTTGCCGGCCATCTCGGTTTCCGCGTCGCCCACGGCATTTCGGAGCGCGTCATCTTCCGCGAGTTCTTCCCGATGGGATTGACCGCGTTCGACCCGTTCGAGCGCGCCGTGCTCGGCCGGCGGCCGACCATGTCGCATGTCGCCGCCCGCGCCGAGATTCGCGAGCTGGTCGAGTGGTTGCGCCTGCCGGGCCTGACGCCGGCCGTCCCGCCGCTGGCGGTGGAGGCAGGCTCCCTCATGTCGCCGGCCGCCTCCGGCGCCGAACAGCCGGCGTTCTAGGGCGCTTCCCGGTCAAATAGACCCGTTCCGACAGTGCGATCCGGCGACAGGATCGCCCCCCCCTCAAAAGGCGGATTACGCGTGTGTTCCAGAATCGGATAAAGATTCGGGGATGCGCAACGTGCAAAGGTTCCAGCCGGCCCATGTAATCGTCCTCGGCAACGAGAAGGGTGGCTCCGGCAAATCGACCACTGCCATGCATGTCATCGTCGCCCTGCTGAAGAGCGGGGCGCGGGTTGCTTCCATTGACACCGACGGCCGCCAGCGGTCGCTCACCCGTTATGTCGAGAACCGCGTCGCCTGGGCGCGCAAGACCGGCTTGCCGCTGGAAACCCCGATCCATTTCACCGTGCCGCCGGCCGACGGCGAGCTGGTTTCCGAGATCCAGGACCGGGAGTTCCGCGCCTTCGCCGAGGCCGTCAGCCGCACCGAATACGGCTTCGACTACGTCGTCATCGATACGCCCGGCCACAACACCTATCTGATGCGCGTCAGCCACGCGATGGCCGACACGCTGATCACGCCGATCAACGACAGTTTCGTCGATTTCGACGTCCTCGGACGGGTCGATCCCGACACGCTGGAGGTGCTCGGGCCCAGCCACTATGCGGAGCTGGTGACCGAATCGCTGCGCCAGCGGCGCCTGGTCGACGACCGCGAAAGCGACTGGGTGGTGGTGCGCAACCGCCAGGCGGCACTGGCCAGCCGCAACCGGCGCAACATCGAGCGCGGGCTGAAGCAGCTGTCGGCGCAGGCTGGCTTCCGGCTCGCCGACGGTATTTCCGAGCGCGTCATCTTCCGCGAACTGTTTCCCTACGGCCTGACGGCGCTGGACGCCTTCGGTGCCGGTGGTGGCGATTCCGAGCCGACGCTGTCCCACATCTCGGCGCGCAACGAGGTGCGCAACCTCCTCGACACGCTCAATCTTCCCGCCTTGCGGGCGGCGTCCTCCAACCCACAAGGGCTGAGCGGCGGGCGGACCTCGTCGGACGATGACGACCGGTTGCGCGGCGCCCTGTGAAGACCACATGATAGGCGCTGGATAGGGCTTGAGAGCCTTTCATAGTCAGATGGAACCAGTCCGACGGAGCTTGTTTTGCGTCAGGATCAAGCCGGCGGGCGAGGGGTGTACCGGGGGTACGGCCGCGACCGGCGGCGCCGATAATGGCGCAAAAGCGCCCGTCCCTTCGAGTTTCCGAGCGGCGGACGCCCGACGCCGATCCCGGCTTGTCCGACGCCCGGCATCGTCCTTCGCCGGTCTCGACGCCGGTTCGTCGTGCCGATCGAGAAACGGAATTGCTCCCATCTGACTATAAAAGGCTCTGAGGAGCGCTCGGGAACCATCGCCGATGGCGGCAGACGACAGAAAGACGCCGGTTCGCCGCGACCGCCCGGAAAAGCCGGCCGCGGAGCCGCACTCGCGCCCGCAGGAGATCGAGGCTTTCTTGGCGCAGGCGCGGACCATGGCGCCGGTGGAGACGGGCGGCGGGCACGGGCGGCTGATCTTTGCGCTCGATGCCACCATGAGCCGCCAGCCGGCCTGGGACACCGCATTGAAGCTGCAGGCGGAGATGTTCGAGGAGGCCGCCAAGGTCGGCGGGCTGGAGGTGCAGCTTGCCTATTACCGCGGCTTCAACGAGTGCCGCGCCAGCCGCTGGGTCGGCGATGCGCGCGCCTTGCGCGACCTGATGACCACGATCGACTGCCGCGGCGGCCACACCCAGATTGGCCGCATCCTGAAGCATGCGCGCAAGGAAACAGCCAAGAAGAAGGTCAATGTGCTGGTCTTCGTCGGCGATGCGATGGAGGAGAAGGTCGACGATCTTGCCGCCGTCGCCGGTGAACTGGGCATGCTCGGCCTGCGCGTCTTCATCTTCCAGGAGGGGCAGGACGCCTCGGTCGAGCGCGCCTTCCGCGAGATCGCCCGTCTTTCCGGCGGAGCCTATGCGCGTTTCAACGTCAACGCCGCCGGGCAGTTGGCGGAACTGCTCCGTGCAGCGGCGGTCTATGCCGCCGGCGGCATGAAGGCGCTGGCCGAGGGCGGGGCCGGCGCCCGGTTGCTCCTGCAGCAGCTCAGGTAACAGGCGCAGGCGATGGCCTATCTCGGCGCCGGGCTTATCCTGCTCGCCATTCTGATGGTGCTGGCCCGCGCCTTCGTGGCGGCCGACACGCGCGCCCTGGTGAGGGTGGTGCGCTACCTGCTCGGCGGCGCGCTCATGGTGGTGGGCATCGGGCTGGCCTTCGCGGAGCGCTGGGGGCTCGGCGTGATTTTGATTTCGGCCGGCCTGTCGGTCATTGCGACCGGACGCATCGGGCCGCTCGACCTCGGCGGCCACGGTCGCCGTTCGCCGGGCTCGACCTCAAGCGTGCGCTCGCGTTTCTTCGAGATGAACCTCGACCACGACAGCGGCGCCATGCGCGGCACGGTGCTCGCCGGCCGCCTGGCCGGTCGCAATCTCGACGATCTGGACGATCAGGCTCTGCTGGAGCTTGCCGGCGAGATCGGCGGCGACCAGGAAAGCGTGGCGCTATTTGAAGCTTATCTCGACCGCCGGATGCCCGGATGGCGTGACCACGTCGAGGGTGATGGCGCAGCGGGGGCGCGCGGCGCGGCGGATTCTGGCGCCATGACTGATGAGGAGGCCTATCAGATCCTTGGCCTTGCGCCCGGTGCCAGTGATCGGGAAATCAGGGCGGCCCACCGCCGGCTGATGATGCGCATGCACCCCGACCAGGGCGGTTCTACGTTCCTCGCCGCGAAAATCAATCAGGCGAAGGACAGGCTTCTCGGCAATCATCGCTAAGTCCCGCTACTCTGTACAAACCAAAGGACCCCTTGCGAACCCTGTCAGTCGCTGATCGCCAGGCACTTGAAGTCACGCCTGGTGAGGTAGGCGCATGCATGGCGCGCCTCGTTCTTGTTGGCAAAACCCGCGAAACGGGCGCGGTAAAGCGTGGAGTTGCTGCCCACCACCACCGGCTCGGTATAGGGCGAGGCATTGGCGAGCACGGCGGCGCCCTTCGCCAGCGCCTGGTCGAGGATATCCTCGGCCGAGGTCTGGGTCGGCGTGGCGGCAAGCTGGATCTTCCAGCCGGTGATGACGGTGGTCGGCGAGGCGGCGTCGCTCGTATCGTCTTCGCCGGAGGCGTCGCCCTGATCGACCGGCTGATCGGCCGCGGCGAGGGCGAAGACCGAATTGGCGCCGACCAGCGAAGCGATGCCGGTGGGCGCAGCCGTCGGCTGTGCGGCCGCTGCGGGCACGGGCTGATCGGCCAGGACAATCGGCGCGGCGGATGGCGCCGGCGGCGTGGCGATCGAGGCGGTGTTGGCGCCGTCGATGGCCGGACGCGGTTGCGGGATCGGCAGCGTCTTGGGGTCGATCGCTGCCACCGTCCGGGTGGCGCCCGGAACGAAGGCGACATGGCTGCCGGTGGAAGCCTTGGGCAGATAGGTCGTGATCAGTTGGGCCATGCGGTTGTCGCGCCAGCGGCTGGTCTCGCCGCCGAGGACAACGCCGACGATCTGGCGCCTGTCGCGCGTCATCGAGGTGACGAGGTTGAAGCCCGAGGCGCGCGTATAGCCGGTCTTGATGCCGTTGACCCCGGCCACCCGGTTCAGCAGGTGGTCGTGATTGCTGATCCGCCGGCCCTGCCAGACGAAGCTCGGGGTCGAGAAATAGCTGAAATATTCCGGATGGTGCTCCTGCAGCGCCCGCCCGAGCGTGGCCATGTCGCGGGCGGTGGTCATCTGGCCGCTGTTGGGCAGGCCGGAGGCGTTGCGGAAGGTGGTGCGCGACATGCCCAGTTCGTGCGCCTTGCGGGTCATCTGCTGGGCGAAGGCCGATTCCGTTCCGCCGAGATATTCGCCGATCGCCACGGCCACATCGTTGGCCGACTTGGTGACGATCGCCAGGATGGCGTCGCGCACGCTGATGGTCTGGCCGGGCTTGAGGCCGAGCTTGGACGGTGCCTGGCCGGCGGCGTGCGCCGAAACCTTGATCCGGGCGTTGAGCGACGTCTTGTGCGCTTCGAGCGCGTCGAAGAGCAGGTAGAGCGTCATCATCTTGGTAAGTGACGCCGGATAGCGTTTGGAGTTGGCGGCCTGCGAATAGAGCGTCTTGCCCGTCTTGGCGTCGACTACGATGGCCGAATCAGGGGCAGCCGAAGCGGCCTGCGGGATGGCGCCAAACGCCACCGCAACCAGACACGCCGCTGCAACCAGTTTCAGTCTCATCGCCCCACGCGCAAGTCTACCGATTCGCGTCATCGCAAAATAACCCGTCCCGTACCGGCCTGGGCAGGCCGCCGGCCGCCATTTCCCTGAAGCCGCCCCGTGCTGGCTGGTTGTATCCGGGAGACTACACGCTTTCGCTTGCCAAGGGGCTGCTTGGGCGTGCGCCCGATATTCCCGCCGGTGGCCTCGTCCCGCGCCTGCCGATGCAGGCATTACCGATGCGAACAGTATGAAAGGGGCGTTACCGTTCGGTAAAGCATCAATCCGCCGCAGCGCGGAATCGCCGCCCGATTCCTATTGTGCGATGCACAATTTTTCCTTGACATTTTTGCTGCACTGCACATATACGCTTTCGATCGGATGAGGCGCCGGCGGCCTCAAAAAGGCGCGGCGAAGCGTGGGAAAAGCGAAAATGAGTGCGTTCGACATTCAGGGTTTCAGTAAGGAAAACATCGACGTGGCGCTGAAAAGCGCCGACGCGGTGAGCAAGGGCATGCAGGCCATGGCGGCCGAGGCCGTCGACTATTCCAAACGCAGTTTCGACGCCAACGGCGCCGCGGTCGAGAAGCTGATGGCCGCCAAGAGCCTCGACAAGGCGGTTGAGGCGCAGTCGGAAATCGTGCGCTCGGCCTATGAGAATTATGTCGGCGAGATGGCCCGCATGAGCGAGATCGTCACCGATATGGCCAAAAGCGCCTATCAGCCCTACGAGGCCTTCTTCGGCAAATTCGCCAAGTAGGCCGCCGGGGACACGCCCCCTCCAATAAAGTGCGATAAGAGAAGGCCCGGCGGCGATGCCGGGCCTTTTTTGCGGGCAGAGCCATGCGATTGGCCGCCGGTGGCTTCACATGGCCGGTTTAAGACCTACATATCGCCCGTTCCCCTGTTCCCGTCCGGTGGCCGGAAAAAGCGAGGCGGTGCGTGATCTGACGGCAATTTGATCGTTGACGGCACGCGCTGTTTGTCGGCAGGATTTCGTCTCGGGCATACCCAAAGTCGGACGCGATATGAGCAACGAGAATTGTCGCCCCGATTTCAACGGTGGCGACGCCGGCACGAGCATTGTCACCAAGACCCGGCCTAAGACCAAAAGGCCGAGTCTGTATCGGGTGCTGATCCTCAATGACGACTACACGCCGATGGAATTCGTCGTGCACATTTTGGAGCGGTTTTTTTCGAAGGGACGGGAG
>CAVVPK010000026.1:0-20478 GCA_963750065.1 uncultured Alphaproteobacteria bacterium | reverse complement strand
AAGCCGATCGCATGGGCGATCCGGGATATCACCTGATCGCTGGGGGCCGGCGCGCCCTCGAACAATCGATCGGATTCAAGGCGCCTGTCAGACTGTCGATCTGTCGCCTCAGCATTCGCCTGGGCATTGGCGGCTATATCGGCACGATCCTCGGCGTCACGGCGATTGTGATGGCGCTGGCATTGTGGGCTCTCGCCGGCGTCGGGATCGGGTGGTTGGCGCTCTTCACCCTGGTGGCCCTGCTCCCGGCGACCGAGATCGCGACGACCCTCGTCAATCGCGGCATCACATGGACCTTCGGTGCGGTCAGGCTGCCCGGGCTCGATCTGAAGGCGGGCGTGCCCCCCTCGTTGCGCACCCTCGTCGTCGTGCCGACGCTGCTGACCAGCGCGGCTGATCTGCTGGAACAGGTCGAACGGCTGGAGGTCCACTACCTCAGCAGCGGCGGCGGCGATCTCACCTTTGCGCTGCTGTCGGACGGCCTCGATTCCGACGAGGAGTGTCCGGACGGCGACGCGCATCTGTTCGCGGTCGCCGCCGAAGCGATCGATCGTCTGAACGATCGGCATGGGCCTGGCCCCGACGGCAATCGCTTTCTTCTGCTGCACCGGCGCCGCGTCTTCAATGCGGGCGAGAACAAGTGGATGGGATGGGAGCGCAAGAGGGGCAAGCTGTGCGAGCTCAACTGGCTTCTCCGCGGGGCGACCGATACCACGTTCATATCCGTCGGAGGTCGACCGCTGCAAGTACCGGGAGGAGTCCGCTACGTCATCACGCTTGATGCCGATACCAGACTGCCACGCGATGCAGTCCCTCGACTGATCGGCAAGATGGCTCACCCGCTGAACCGGCCGAAATTCGACAGCACCGAGCAGCGCGTCGTCGATGGCTACGGCATCCTCCAGCCGCGCGTCACACCCTCTCTGCCGATTGGCCGCGAAGGCTCGCTCTTTCAGCGGGTCTTTTCCGGCCCCGGGGGCATGGACCCCTACGCGGCGGCCGTCTCGGATGTCTATCAGGACCTCTTTGGCGAGGGGTCGTACACCGGCAAGGGAATCTACGACGTCGACGCCTTCGAGGCGGCTCTTTCCGGGCGGGTGCCGGAAAACGTGCTTCTCAGCCACGATCTCCTGGAGGGAATCTTCGCCCGCGCCGGTCTCGCCTCGGATGTCGAGGTGGTCGAGGAGTTCCCGTCCCGCTACGATGTCGCCGCCCGCCGTCAGCATCGCTGGACCCGGGGCGACTGGCAGCTCCTTCCCTGGGCCCTGGGGCGGGTAACCGGACTGCAAGCGGTTCCCCCGGTCGGCCGTGGCAAGATACTGGATAACCTGCGGCGATCGCTGTTTGCGCCTTTCGCATTGGCAACGGTCGCCGTCAGTTGGCTGCTGCCGCTGTCTTCAGGCATCAGGGGGACGCTGCTTGCCCTGGCGGCGATCGCGATCCCGGCGTTTCTCCCGACCCTGTTTGCCATTATCCCGCGCCGCACGGGCGTTCGCCTCGCCAGTCACGTCCGTGCGCTGGGCGGCGACTTGCGGCTGGCGGGCGCCCAGACCGTTCTTTCGGTCGCGTTCCTGCCCGACCAGGCCTGGCGCATGGGCGACGCGATCGCGCGAACGATGGTGCGGCTGTTCGTGACCCGGCGTCATCTCCTCGAATGGACGACGGCGGCACAATCGTCGGCGAGCCCGCGGCTTGATCTGCTCGGCTTCTATCGGAGGATGGCCGGTGGGACATTGCTTGGGCTGCTGGTGGCGGCGGGCGCGCTGGCGCTGGCGCCGTCGTCGTGGCCGATAGCCCTTCCAATCGCCTTCCTTTGGGCGGTAGCGCCAGTGCTGGCTTCGCGTACCAGCCGGTCGCCGACTGTCGCACGGAGCCACGCCGTCTCCGAAACCGAGGGGCATGATCTGCGCCTCATCGCGCGGCGGACATGGCGCTTCTTCGAGACGTTCGTCGCCGCATCGGACAACATGCTGCCACCGGACAATTTCCAGGTGGCACCAAAGCCGGTCGTCGCGCATCGGACATCACCGACCAACATCGGTCTTTACCTGCTCTCCGCCATCGCGGCCCGCGACTTCGGCTGGGCTGGAACCAAGGAGACCGTCGAACGTCTGGAGGCGACGTTCGCATCGATGCGGAAGCTCCAGCGATACAGGGGGCATTTTCTCAACTGGTATGGGACGCTCGATCTGCGCCCGCTCAATCCTGCCTACGTGTCATCCGTCGACAGCGGAAATCTGGCCGGTCACCTGATTGCCGTAGCCAACGCATGCGAGGAGTGGATCAGCGAGCCCATCGCGCCAGAGGCCCGGCACGGCATGGCGGATAGCCTCGCGCTGGCGCGTGAAGCCGTCGGCGGCGTGCTCGTCACCAGCGGCCAGAGCGGGCAGCAGCTCGTCGCAATCCTCGATGAGATCGATCGCCAGTTGGCCGGCGTACAGACGATGGAGGCTATTTCGCGCACCCTGACACGACTGACGGAGAAGGCCGCCAAAGCGGCTCTTGCCATTCGGCCGGCAACCGTCGACGTGGGAGTCCCGGATCACGTCTTCTGGACCGAAGCATTGCGCAAGGCGGTCGCCGAACACGAGAGCGACCGCCTGCAGAGCGTCAGCTTGCCAGCTGGTCTTGCGGTCCGGCTGATGGCTCTGGCCGATGCCGCCCGCGAGATGGCGATGGCGATGGATTTCTCGTTCCTCCTCGATCCGGAGCGCAGGCTGCTGTCGATCGGCTATTCGATCGCCGACAACCTCCTCGACCCGAGCTGTTACGATCTGCTCGCCTCGGAAGCGCGCCTCGCCAGCCTGTTTGCAATCGCCAAAGGCGATGTCACGACGCGCCATTGGTTTCGTCTCGGCCGCGCGGCGACGCCGCTCGGCAGCGGATCGGCGCTGATCTCGTGGTCGGGATCCATGTTCGAATATCTGATGCCCTCGCTGGTGATGCGCGCACCGGTGGGCAGCCTGCTCGAACAGACCAATCGGTTAGTGGTCGAGCGCCAGCAGTCGTATGGACGGTCGCTTGGCGTACCCTGGGGAATCTCCGAGTCGGCATACAACGCTCGCGATCTCGAATTCACCTACCAATACTCGAACTTCGGCGTTCCCGGTCTCGGCCTGAAGCGTGGCCTCTCCGATGACATCGTCATCGCGCCCTACGCCACCGGTCTCGCAACCATGGTCGACCCGCGGGACGCCGCGAAGAACTTCGCTCATCTTGCCGACATCGGGGCGCGTGGCCGCTACGGCTTCTATGAGGCAGTCGATTTCACGCGCGCGCGCCTGCCCGACGATGAAAGTCTTGCGATCATCGGCACATTCATGGCGCATCACCAGGGCATGACCGTCGTCGCCATCGCCAACACCTTGCTCGACGGACGGATGCGCAGCCGGTTTCATCGCGAACCGATGATCCAGGCAACTGAATTGCTGCTCCAGGAACGCATGCCCCGGGATGTCGCCGTCGTGCCTCCCCAGGCAGCGGAGGCGAGGGCGACACCGGCCGGGACGATGGGCATTCAGCCGACGGTGCGCCGTCTCAAAGTATCCGCCGGGCGCGCTCCGATAACGCATTTGCTGTCGAACGGTCGCTACACGGTCATGCTGACCACGGCGGGGGCGGGCTTCAGCCGCTGGCGCGACATTGCGGTGACGCGATGGCGGGAGGACACGACCCTCGACGACTGGGGTTCGTTCATCTTCCTGCGGGACACCCAGCAGGGCGACACCTGGTCGGCCGGAACGCAGCCGTTCGGAGCCGCCGGCACCGACGACGATGTCGTCTTCGGCGAGGATCGCGCGGAATTCGTCCACACCGGCGGCACGTTGCTGACCACGACGGAAGTGCTGGTCTCGGGTGAGGACGATGGCGAGGTCAGACGCGTGTCCCTGACCAACAGCGGGCGCCGTTCGCGCGAGATCGAGCTCACCTCCTACGCCGAATTGGTCCTCGCGACGCCTGCCACTGACGACGCCCATCCTGCCTTTGCCAAGATGTTCGTCGAGACCGAGTACGTTGCCGAATTCGGTGCGCTGATCGCCACACGACGGACCCGCTCGCACGATGAGGCGCAGGTATGGGCGGCGCACTTTGCCGTGGTTGAAGGCGAGATCCTTGCCGATCAGGAATACGAGAGCGACCGGTCGCATTTCGTCGGCCGTGGCCGCACCATCGGAACTGCCGCGGCGATCGTTGGCGGCCAGCCGCTGACGAATACGGTCGGGGCTGTCCTTGACCCGATCTTTTCGCTGCGGCACCGGGTGAAGGTTCCACCGGGGCAAGTCGTCCGGGTCGCCTTCTGGACGGTGGTCGCGTCGTCTCGTGCCGAATTGCTGGATCTCGTCGATCGGCATAACGATCGCAGCGCGTTCGAGCGGGCGAAAACGCTCGCCTGGACCCAGGCCCAGGTGCAACTGCGCCATCTCGACGTCGAGGCGAAGGAGGCGGCGGACTTCCAGCGCCTGGCAGCTCCGATCCTCTATTGCGATCCGCGCTTCCGGGCATCCTCAGAAGCCATCGTCCGGGGGGCAGGGTCCCAATCGGGCCTCTGGCCGCACGCCATTTCCGGTGACTTGCCGATTGTCCTCCTGCGTATCGACCAGGTCGAGGACATGACCCCGGTCCGCCAGCTATTGCGGGCTCACGAATACTGGCGGGTGAAACGCCTGGGCGTTGACCTTGTCATCGTCAATGAGCGGTCCTCGTCCTACGTCCAGGATCTTCAGATCGCCATCGAAACTGCGGTCCGAAGCAGCCGCTCGAGGCCGCGTCTTGGCGACGAGCACGCACGGGGCTCGGTCTTCACGCTCCGTGCCGATCTATTGAGCGATGAGGCGCGCGCCTTGCTCCAATCGGCGGCCCGGATTGTGCTCGTGGCCCACCGGGGACCGATCGCAGACCAGATCGCCTGGCTGACCAGAGCCGAGCCGCCGCTCCAATCGCCGCTTGTCAGGACCATAGACTATCCAGTCCCATCGCTGCCAACGGCATCGGTATTGCCATCGCTCGAGTTCTTCAACGGCCTCGGTGGTTTCGACAAGGATGGCCGGGAGTATGTGACCAGGCTAGAGGCCGGCGGCACGACACCGGCACCATGGATCAACGTGATCGCCAATCCCGGCTTTGGCTTTCAGGTATCGACCGAGGGAAGCGGCTACACCTGGGCCGACAACAGCCGCGAAAACCGGCTCACGCCCTGGTCGAACGACCCGGTCGCCGACCCGACGGGGGAAGCCCTCTACATCCGGGACGAAGTGACCGGCGTTTTGTCGAGCCCGACCGCGTTGCCGGTTCGGGACGGCGGGGACTTTGTCGCGCGCCACGGCTTCGGATACAGCCGATTCGAGCACCAGGCGAACGGCATTTCTCTCGAATTGCTGCAATATGTCCCGCTTGCCGACCCGATCAAGATTTCGCGGTTGACGCTGCGCAATGACTCCGGCCGGCGGCGCAGGCTGTCGGTGACGGGCTATGTCGAATGGGTGCTCGGTACATCCCGCGGCGCTTCGGGACCGTTCATCGTGACCAACGTCGACCGCACGACCGGGGCACTCCTGGCCCGCAACCCATGGAGCATCGGGTTTTCCGACCGTGTGGCCTTTGCCGATCTCGGTGGACGGCAGACGGCGTGGACCGCCGATCGCAGCGAGTTCCTCGGTCGCAATGGCGGGCACGCGGCACCGGCCGGGTTGGTCGGTAGGACCCCGCTATCCGATGTCACCGGCGCCGGGCTCGACCCCTGTGCCGCCCTGCAATGCGTCGTGGACCTTGCCGCGGGAGAGTCGACCGAAGTCGTCTGGTTCCTCGGACAATGCGGCACAGCCGAAGAAGCCTCAACTCTCATCGGCCGCTACCGGGCGGCCGATCTCGACGCCGTTCTGGACGAGGTGACGGGTCATTGGCGGACATTGCTCGGTGCAGTCCAGGTCAAGACCCCCGATCGTGCGATGGACATCTTGTTGAACGGCTGGCTGCTCTATCAGACGCTGGCCTGCCGCATCACGGCACGCTCCGCGTTTTATCAAGCAAGCGGCGCCTACGGCTTCCGCGACCAGCTTCAGGATGGCACGGCGCTGGCACTGGCAGACCCGCAGGAGACTCGACGCCATCTCCTGCGCGCCGCCGCAAGGCAGTTCGTCGAAGGCGACGTTCAACATTGGTGGCTGCCGAATTCCGGCAAGGGCGTGCGGACACGCATCTCCGACGACCGGGCGTGGCTGGCTTTCGCGACCGCCGAGTATGTCGCCACGTCGGGCGAGGTTGCGGTTCTCGATGAGAACGTGCCGTTTCTCGGCGGGCCAACCTTGCGTGACGGTGAGAGCGACGCGTTCTTCCGGCCTTCCGATGCGGACGAATCGGCCTCCCTGTTCGAGCACTGCGCCCGCGCGCTCGATCAATGCGTCGAGCGCACCGGTGCTCATGGCCTGCCGCTCATCGAAGGGGGCGATTGGAACGACGGGATGAACCGGGTTGGCGACGGCGGCAGGGGTGAGAGCGTTTGGCTCGGCTGGTTTCTGGTCAGGACCATCGACATGTTCGCGCCGTTGGCCGAAAGCCGCGATCCTGCTCGTGCCGGGCGCTGGCGCGCCCACGCGGACTCGGTGCGGGCGGCGCTGGATCGGGATGCCTGGGACGGCCAATGGTATCGCCGCGCCACCTTCGATGACGGAGCCTGGCTCGGCTCGCACGAAAACCAGGAGTGCCGGATCGATTCGATTGCCCAGTCGTGGGCGGTGTTGGCGGGTGGTGCCGACCCGGCGCGCGCGGCAATGGCGATGGCCTCTCTGGAGGATCACCTGGTTCGCCATGACGATGCTCTTGCGCTTCTGTTCTGGCCGCCCTTCGACAAGACGCGGCTCGATCCCGGCTACATTAAAGGATATCCGCCCGGCCTGCGTGAGAACGGCGGACAATACAGCCACGCCGCAATGTGGGCCATCCTGGCGTTGGCAAAGCTCGGCGAAGGCGATCGCGCCGGCGGGCTGTTCGCCCTGGTCAATCCGATCAACCACGCGCGCACGCCGGAGCAGACGTCGCGCTACAAGGTCGAACCCTATGTCGTGGCGGCCGACGTCTATTCGGTGCCGCCGCATGTCGGACGCGGCGGATGGACCTGGTACACGGGTTCGGCCGCCTGGATGTATCGCGCCGGCGTCGAAGGCATTCTCGGCATTCACCGGGAAGGAGCGTCTCTCCTCGTTGATCCGTGCATTCCGGCGACGTGGCCAGGATTTGAGGCGAGGATAAGACTGGGATCGACCCTGTACGACATTCGCGTCGACAACCCGTCCCATCGATGCCGTGGCGTTTCCAGCGCCACGCTCGACGACGTGCCGATTCAGCATCCGGAAGGACAGGTGCGTGTTCCGTTGGATGGGCAGGCCCATAGGCTTCTCATCCTCATGTAAAGACCGGAGGCCGCCCGCGGTTTGCGCCCTTGCACGTAGTGCAATTTCCGGCCCATTCGGTGATGGGCCTTCCACCGTTGATTGGCGCCGAATTGTGCAGCCAAGCTGTCGCCTGCGGCGCGTGACGTTGCTGTTGTTCGCTCCCCGTCTAGTGTCGGCCTTCAGTCTCAGTTTCGCGCTCTCGATGGCGAACTCAGGGTAACCGTGATGGTCCGCTAGGCTGGTTGACGCCGGCGCTTGGACTTCGCGCTCGCCGACCGTAGCGCGGTGTTCGACGGTGCGGCGCTGACCATGGTGCTGATTGCTAAGCTTGCCGGGCTTGCCGAACCGCTTCAGGGCGCGGCGAGCCTAGCATGACAGGAGCGGACTTGACGTCACCATTGGGTCATGAACGGACGTGACCGTCCGATGGTCAGGTGGACGGCGGCCGCGCCTCCTTGTAGAGCCGGAACAAGCGCTTGTGGTTCACAACGTAGCCTTCCCGGCGCAGCAGGATGTGCAGTCGTCGGTAGCCAAAGCACGGGCGCTCATCGGCCAGCGCTTTCATTCGTTCGCGCATCCGGCCGGTAGCGCACCGTCGTCCGGCAGATCCCGATCATCGTACACGCTCGCCGCTCGCTCAGGCGGATGATCTCCAGCTTCTCCAATGCCGGGTGCCTCATACGCCGCTCCTGCTCGCGCAGGATCCCCACGATCTCCTCTTCTGTGAACCTTGAGCGCTCCATCAGTCCGGTCATCTCTAGAGGCTGGACTCCATCTCAAACCCGATAAGCCTCGGGCGGCAACGTCACCAGGCAATCAGTGCCGAAGAATTGTGGGAAGCCTGGCCCTCGTTCGTAACTCGACCAATTCTCGTTTCCAAAGGTTGCGATAACCAACTGATGGGGCGGGCGGGCAGGTCCACAAGTCTGCCGCCGACTTTTGTCGCAACTCACGCGTTTGAAACCTGCCACCGCTCCCGAGCTAGCGATCGCGCGTAAGCGCTCTCTCGGCCCCCGATCGAAGCTCGCGCGCGGCCGTAACGCAACCAAGAAAATGTGCCATCTCGATGGCAGATGCCGCGGCAATCGAGGCCAGCGTTGCCGTGGGGTTCCGCGAGAACCCAATGGACCGCCGTGTGTTGTCACCCACGATCCGCTTCAGTTGACGGGGGAAATCGCGCAAGCGGGCATTGGCAAACTCCCGGTGCACGGCCGGCACTGTCAGAAAGTGCGCAATCATTACGTTGGCGAAGCCATACCCCCAATATCGTCTCATTTGCGTGACGAGAGTATCGCCAACGTCATGGCGAACATACCAGTTGGGGTCGACAACGCATGCGGCCCCCCGCTGTCTTAGGCGGCCGCACAGCTCCGTGTCCTCGCCCGCGCGGAGTCTCTTGTCGTGAATGAGAAAACCGCCCACGCCTTCGAACGTTTTGCGCTTGATCGCCACGTTCGCGGTCACAAACATCATGCCCTCCGCAGCCCTCCACGGGCGCGGTATGAACCTGTATTGAACCTGAACACGTTCGGCAAAGCCGTTCTTTCCGCTCGGGCGCGGGTGCGTCGTCCCCATCACGACGTCGAGTTCGGGATGTTGGTACAGGCGGGCACAAAGCCAGTCGAGCCACCACCGCGGCGGCTCGCAGTCGTCGTCGGTGAACACAATGAAGTCGGGCGTGGCCAACGAAGCTGCGCGTTGTCTAGCTCCTGCTACGCCAATGTTTTCATGGACAGCGTCATAAGTAATCTCCTCCTGGAAGTCGTCGACGACCGCCTGATAGGCCTCGTCGTGGGTTCCATCGTTGACGACGATGATCTCGCGCTCCGGATGGCCTTTCAGCTGGGGCACGATTCTGTCGAGTAGCCGCCGCAATCCGTCAGGACGTCGGTGAGTGGCGACAAGCACTGAGATTCCGGGCAACCCCGCAACCGACGACTTTTGCTGAGGCCGCTCTGGATGGTCCGCAGCGCAGATATTGAATTCGCGTTCAATCGCATCGGTGCGTTGGACCGAATGGATGGCAATCGTTGAGAGAAGTCTTGCATGGTAATCGAAATACGGTGACTTCGCGCCCGTGTCCTCGAGACGCAGTGAAACATTATCGCCTGTGTTGCGAACGAATACGGCTGCCCTGAACGGGAGGTCCATCAGGGGACGCCCGACCTCGCGGGCATGGTCCCTGATCTTGTTATGACCCGGCTGCACAACTCTTTCGAAGAAGCCGCTGGGGCTCGGCCTGTCCGTGGGCAGGTCGTCGGGGGAGTAGTTCAGAATCGCGCATGTTCCGCATATCCGGTCGAATGTCTGCGATGCGTCGGGATTGGGAAGGGGTGCTATGTCTCCGCTGCGGGCATCAAAGGCGTAGCCGCGCCGGACGAGATATCCATTGGGATGAGCGTGCGATCGAACAAATGAGACGAGTTCGCTGCTCAAGAGGTCGTCCGAATCCATGAGCATGAGATAGCCACCGCCGGCGTCCCTGTGGCACCTCGCGATGTGATGTCGCTTGCGACCGGCATCCGAATTCCACTTCGCATATGACGCGCCGGTTAGCGACGAAACCCGCCGGTTGCCGCCGCACAGCGGAGTTCCGCACCTGTCGGATTACGCAGGTGTTCGGCGCGCACACATGTCTGATATGGCGAGAAATAGACCCATATGCCGGCCGCGATGATAATTGCGCCTCCAATCACCAAAACCGCTTTCAGAAGATCGCTCACATCGCTGCCCGCTTCGCGTAGGTTTTCGGGCGTCCCGGCTTCGGCAATGTCGCGTCGATCATTTCGGCAATCTCGCCCATATCCCACAGCTTGTCGGTCAAGCCTGCTGCCATCGCTGGCGTGATGCGAAGCGTCTTATGAATGCGAACCCAGTTGTACCAGACGGTGTAAAGGGCAACCATATGGACGTGGTGTTCGAATTTCTTGCTGAAGCCATTCGTCAATCGCGTGAACCTGCGCATGTGCATCCGCATCGTGAGGTTCTGGCGCTCGGCAAAGGACGTGCTGACGTGCTTGGGATCGGGGTTGCCTTCGATCCGCTCCTTGCGTGCCCCGATGCATTCCGCTGGGCTGTAGCGGCCTTTGGCGCTCTCCGGCGACGTGCCGTAAATCTTGACCAGCATCGCATAGTCAACGTCGCCGCCGAACGCACCCTCAACTGCCTCAAGGTACGCCTTGTGGCCGTCGCTCGTTAGCTGGACGCGGTTCGCGAGGCGCGACCGCAGGTCATCCATGAACTCGATTGCGTACTCGCCACTACGTCGCCCTTCCCCGCTTTCCGCTCGTCATATTTGCCGATATTCGTGAAGAGGTAGCCAACGAGGGCACCAATGAGCGCGCCAACGGCACTGCGCTCCAAGATGCCCTCAAGCGCCAAGATCAGAACGACCGGCAGAACGACAACAATGGCGAGGAACTGGATCGACCGGACCCCCATGCCGTATTTCCCGGCGATCCGATGCCAAAGAACGCCGACAATTCCGATTGGAATCGCGGCGCCCGCAATTATCTCGATCCAGAACTTTGCGTCGGCTTGTGCCAATTTCAGCTCCCATTTCCCCGCTAAGCATATAGGAGCGCGGCAACAATTCCGATACCGTCGTCAATCCCTTCAGATTTCAAACTGACGCACTACCCCAGATTTTGCCCTCAAGACGTGTGTCATCGCGTGTGTCATTCGTGCAACGGACCAGTACTCACCCAATAGAGGTGGTCCCGCCCGGTAAAACAGCCTGGCGGCTTGGCAAAGGCGGGGTCTGTGTACGATCAGGCCGCCAGTTTATCTCCGTCAGGAGGCCTCGTCGGGCGTTCAGCCGCCGAACGAAGGGCATGGTCGCGCGCTGTTGTGGTGGCCGATCCAGCGACCCGCGGGGGCCGCGGGCGGGAAGAAGCGCACGGCCACTGCGATCGTGGCCGCGCGCTGATTCGTTATTGCGAGATCCTGAGATCGGACAATTCGGTGCCGATCTGCTGGAAGGTGGTGACGATCTGGTCGGCCTTGGTGAGCAGGAAGAACTTGTCGGGCGAGCTGGCGCAGTTCTGCAGCAGCGTCGAAGTCGGATCGTTGCCGGTGTTCACCTGGACGGTGTAGATCTTGACCCCGGAGGCCTTGATGTTGTTGCAGAGGATCTGCTGACGGTCGTTGACGTCCGTCGAGGTGTGCATGCCATCGCCGAACCAGCGATCCTGGGTATTGAGTCCGTCGGTCAGCAGGATGATCACCTGCTTGTAGACCTTGCTGGGGTCCATCGAGGGGATGGTGAAGGGGGAGGCGGTCAGCGACTGCCAGGCCCAGGCGAGGCCGATCGCCTGGTTGGTTGAGCCGTTCGGGCTCATGGCGTCGACCTTGTTGTTCAGCGAGGTCCAGTCGTAGCTGAGCCCCATCATCGACACCGGACAGGCGCTGTACTGCTCGGCCGGGAACAGGGTCTGCGGGTCGGCGACATTCGGCGCCGTGTTGAGCGTGTCGAAGTTCTTGTTGATGTCCTTGTCGCGGTCCATGACGCAACCGTTCCAGGTGTTGTGGTTGTCAGCGGTCCACGTGTAGCTGTGGCTCTCGCAGTCGGCCTGGTTGGTGTAGTCGCTGGCGCTGCCGCCGCCGCCCCAGCCGCCCCAGCCGCCCCAGCCGCCCCAGCCGCCCCAGCCGCCTCCGCCGGTGCAGGTGCCGTTCAACTTGTCCCACAATTTATCGTCGATCGCGCCGTTGGTGCCGTCCCACTTCACCCAGTTCTCGTTGTATTTCGTGCTGCCGACGTTGACGTCCTTCACGAAGGGGATGATCGAGACATAGACGTCGCCATTCACCGACGCGGCGCCCTTGAGCTGGGTAAGCAGATTGTGGGTGGCCGTCTTGAGCGCCGTCATCTTGCCGGAGGACGACATCGATCCGGTGTTGTCGAGCGCCAGCGCGACCCTCAGTTTCGCCTCGCCCCAGATGGTCGTCGAGGAACGCCCGATCGCCACGCTCTGCGTACCCATGATCCCCATGAAATCCGTCGGCAGCGTGCCATTGGCGCTGATCGTCACCGACGGACCGGTCGGCGTGTAGCTCGCGTTCAGCGTCAGGTCCTGCAACTCGCTATTGTGGAAATTGGCGTTGAAGTAGTCCTGCGCAAACTTCTGGATCTGAGCCGGCGTCATGGTCGACAGGTCCACCCGGCGCGAGAGCGCCAGGGAAGCCGCGTCGAGCGCGTCCTGCATGGCGGAGTTGGTCTGGGAGGCGCGTGTGTAATCCACCGCCACCCCCATGGCAGCGATGATTGGTATGCAGGCAATGGCGAAAATCACGGCGACATTGCCATTCCGCGAAGCCGCGAACCGGGCGATGACGCTGCGAATCGTCGCGCGCAAATTCAAAGGCACGGCACCCTCCATCGAGGTCTGGCAGTTACTATGAATAGACCGATCGACTGAACAAAACCTGAAAGGGATGGACCGTATTGCTCCGGTCGTGTTCGGTCTTCCTTCACCAAATGGCAGTGCCGGGGAATCAAGGCCCGGCGCTATTGCGAGATCCTGAGATCGGACAATTCGGTGCCGATCTGCTGGAAGGTGGTGACGATCTGGTCGGCCTTGGTGAGCAGGAAGAACTTGTCGGGCGAGCTGGCGCAGTTCTGCAGCAGCGTCGAGGTCGGATCGCCGCCGGTGTTCACCTGGACGGTGTAGATCTTGACCCCGGAGGCCTTGATGTTGTTGCAGAGGATCTGCTGGCGGTCGTTGACGTCCGTCGAGGTGTGCATGCCATCGCCGAACCAGCGATCCTGGGTATTGAGTCCGTCGGTCAGCAGGATGATCACCTGCTTGTAGACCTTGCTGGGGTCCATCGAGGGGATGGTGAAGGGGGAGGCGGTCAGCGACTGCCAGGCCCAGGCGAGGCCGATCGCCTGGTTGGTTGAGCCGTTCGGGCTCATGGCGTCGACCTTGTTGTTCAGCGAGGTCCAGTCGTAGCTCAGGCCCATCATCTGTGTTGGGCAGGCGCTGTACTGCTCGGCCGGGAACAGGGTCTGCGGGTCGGCGACATTCGGCGCCGTGTTGAGCGTGTCGAAGTTCTTGTCGACGTCCTTGTCGCGGTCCATGACGCAACCGTTCCAGGTCTGATGCGGGGAGGGATTCCAGGTGTAGCCGTTGCGCTCGCAATCGGCCTGGTTGGTGTAGTCGCTGGGGCTGCTGCCCCCGTGCCCTCGGCCCCGCCCGTGGCTGGAGCCGCCGGCGTTGTTGCAGGTGCCGTTCAACTTGTCCCACAATTTATCGTCGATCGGGCTGTTGGTGCCGTCCCATTTCACCCAGGTCTCGTTGTATTTCGCGCTGCCGACATTGACGTCCTTCACGAAGGGGATGATCGAGACATAGACGTCGCCATTCACCGACGCGGCGCCCTTGAGCTGGGTGAGCAGATTGTGGGTGGCCGTCTTGAGCGCCGTCATCTTGCCGGAGGACGACATCGATCCGGTATTGTCGAGCGCCAGCGCGACCCTCAGTTTCGCCTCGCCCCAGACCGTCGTGGAGGAGCGTCCGAGCGGCATTTCCTTGGTCCCGATGATTCCCATGAAATCCGTCGGCAGCGTGCCGTTGGCGCTGATCGTCACTGACGGGCCGGTCGGTGTGTAGCTCGCGTTCAGCGTCAGGTCCTGCAACTCGCTATTGTGGAAATTGGCGTTGAAGTAGTCCTGCGCAAACTTCTGGATCTGAGCCGGCGTCATGGTCGACAGGTCCGCCCGGCGCGAGAGCGCCAGGGAAGCCGCGTCGAGCGCGTCCTGCATGGCGGAGTTGGTCTGGGCGGCGCGTGTGTAGTCGACGGCCAGGCCCATGGCGGCGATCATGGGAATGCTGGCAATGGCGAAAATGATCGCAACGTTGCCCTGGTTGGAAACCGCGAACCGGGCAAGGAGATTGCGCATCGCTGCGCGTAGATGCAAAGGCACGACACCCTCCATCGAGGTCAATCAATTGCCTTTTAGTCAATGCGGATGAAGAGAGCCTGAAAGAGAAGATTCAAATTGTCCCGAAATTCCATGGCTTTCCTTCACCAAACTACGCGGGGTGCCGCGTGGATCGGCGCCTATTGCGAGATCCTGAGATCGGACAGCTCGGTGCCGATCTGCTGGAATGTCGTCACGATCTGATCCGACGAGGTGAGCAGGAAGAACTTGTCGGACGAACTGGCGCAGTTCTGCAGCAAGGTCGAGGTCGGATCGCCGCCGGTATTCACCTGGACCGTATAGATGGTGATGTCGGCAGCCTTGATGGCGTTGCAGAGGATTTGCTGGCGTGCGTCCACCTGCGAGGACACGCTGTAGCCGTTGCCGTACCAGCGGTCCTGCGTGTTGAGGCCGTCGGTCAGCAGAATGATCGCCTGCTTGTAGACCTTGCTGGGGTCCATGAGCGGGATCGTGAACGGCGCCGCCGTCAGCGACTGCCAGGCCCATGAGAGGCCAATCGCCTGGTTGGTGGAGCCGTTGGCAACCATGGAGTCCACCTTGTTGTTCAAGGCGGTCCAGTCGTAGCTGAGACCCATCATCGGGGCAGGGCAGGAACCGTACTGCTCGGCCGGGAACAGCGTCGCCGTGTCGGATGTTGTCGGTACCGTGTTGACGGTGTCGTAGCTCTGGTCGCGGTCCATGATGCAGCCGTTCCAGGTGGTGTGGCTGTCGGGCGTCCAGACGTAGCCGTGGTTCTCGCAGTTCGCTTGGCTCGTATAGTAGTTGTTGGTGCAGGAGCCGTTCAGCTTGTCCCATAGGTCCCGGTCCTTGTAGGCGCTGCCGTCCCACTTCACCCAGCTCTCGGCAAAGTTCGCGCTGCCGACATTGACGTCCTTCACGAAGGGGATGATCGAGACGTAGACATCGCCGTCGACGAACGCCGCATTCTCGAGCTGGGTGAGCAGATTGTGCGTCGCCGTCTTGAGCGCGGGCAGCTTGCCGGAAGAGGCCATCGATCCGGTGTTGTCGAGCGCCAGGGCGACCCTCAGCCGCGCCTGGCCCCAGACCGCCGTCGAGGAGGTTCCGATCGGCACATTCTGTGTACCCATGATGCCCATGAAATCGGTCGGCAGCTTGCCGCTGGCACTCATGCTCACCGACGGGCCGGCCGGCGTGTAGCTCGCCGTCAGCGTCAGATCCTGCAGTTCGTCGTTGTGGAAGTTGGCGTTGAAATAGTCGGTCCCGACGAGCAGGAGCTGCTCCCCTGTCAAGCTCGGCAGATCCGCGCGCCGGGACAGAGCGAGCGTGGCCGCGTCCAGCGCGTCCTGCATTTGGGAGCTGGTCTGGGCGCCGCGGGTGTAGTCGACCGCGACACCCATGGCGACGACCAGGGGAATGGAGGCAATGGCGAAGATCGCCGCGACATTGCCGGACCGCGAAGCCGCAAACCGGGAAATGACATTGTAAATCGGCGCGCGTGAAACCAGGGGCACGACACCCTCCAGCGAGGTCTGTCGCGAGCATCCTTGGTCTCACCGGCTGAACAAAGCCTGAAAGAAACGGTTCGATATTGTCTCGGTTTTCCGCCGCATTCGCCCTCATCGGCGACCGGGCCGCTCAGGTCTGCTGATCGCGGTCGGCGTGCTCGGTCTCGGCGGCGGCCCCTTCCTCCACGGCGCGCAGGCGGGTGAGCGCCGCGCTGATCAGGCCGGTCGGCACGGCGATCGCTCCCAGCGCGACGAAGAACACCAGGATGGTGAACATCCGCCCGCCGGGGGTGATCGGATAGACGTCGCCATAGCCGACGGTGGTCAGCGTCACCGCCGCCCACCACATGCCGTCGAAGACGGACGCGAACGCCTTGGGCTGGGCGGCGTGCTCGAAATAGTAGATGCCGATGCCGCACAGGTAGAGGGTGAAGAAGGCGACGGTGGCGAAGACGATGAGCTCCTCGTGCACCATGTGGATGGCCCGGCCGAGCCGCCCGATCGCATTGTGATAGCGGGCGATCTTGAACAGGCGGAAGAGGCGGAGCAGGCGGAAGGCGCGCAGCGCCCTGAGGTCGATCCCGAGACTCAGGTAGAAGGGCAGGATGGCGAGCAGGTCGACGATGCCGAAGAAACTGCGGACATAGGCGAGCCGGTTGGCGGCGATCGCGATTCTGAGCGCATATTCCACCGTGAACACGGCAACGGCGATCACCTCGCCGGCGCCGAGAAGCGAACGCGCCCACGACGGCAGGCCGGGCAGCGTCTCGATGCCGATGGAGATGGTGGACAGGCCGATCAGCCCGTAGAGCAGAAGCAGGACGCTGCGCCCGAGAACGGGGTGCCCGCCATCGAGCGCGGTGCGCACATGTGCCCGCCAATCCATTGCGTGACCGCCTCGCAGCCGAAGGTGAGTCGCCCTTCCTTGAGCGATCCTGTCGCTCGCCGCGGTTGCGTCAAGCGCCATTTGGCCCGCCTTGCGATCGCGAAACCGCTCCGGCAGTGCTTGACGCGCGTGTTCAGCGTGCCAATGATCGACGTTCCCACGGGGCTCGGCCGGCAGGCAAGAACCGGGCAAGAGCAAGAACAAGAATAAGAAGCGGACGCGGGAGGCGATTATTCAGGCCAACGGTTCCCCCCTCGAATCGGTCCTGGCTGCCAGGGCGATCGACATGTCGTTCGGGCCGGTCCAGGTGCTTTTCGGCATCACGCTCGACCTCATGCCGGGCGAGGTCCACGCGCTGGTCGGCGAGAACGGGGCCGGCAAGTCGACGCTGATGAAGATTCTCGCCGGCCATCTGCAGCCGACCGGCGGAGAGGTGGCCCTCGACGGCAAGCCGGTGGTGTTCTCCGGCCCGGTCGACGCCGAACACCACGGCATCGTCCTGGTCCATCAGGAGATCCTGCTGGCGCCGCATCTGAGCGTCGCGCAGAACATCTTCATCGGCCGCGAGATCACGCGCGGCTTCGTCGTCGACGACCGCGCCATGAACGCGCGGGCGCGCGAGGTGCTGCAGGGGCTCGGCGCCGACATCAATCCGGCGGCCATCGTCTCGACGCTGTCGATCGCGCAGCGCCAGCTGGTGCAGATCGCCCGCGCCCTCAACGTGCCGCATCGGGCCGTGATCTTCGACGAGCCGACGGCCTCGCTGACGCCGTTCGAGACCGAGGCGGTGCTCAACGTGATCCGCGACCTGCGCGCCAAGGGCACGCCGGTCCTCTATATTTCGCACCGCCTGGCGGAGGTGAAGGCGATCTCCGACCGCGTCACGGTGCTCCGCGACGGCCACTTCATTGCGACCCGGCCGACTGCGGAGCTGAAGCCGGTGGATATCGCCGGCCTGATGGTCGGCCGCGACATGTCGCACCTCTATCCCGAGCGTGCGGCGGAGCCGCAAGGGGAGGCCGTGCTCGATGTGCGCAATTTCAGCGTGCCGGGATTTGCCGTTGACGCGTCGTTTAGCGTCAGGCCAGGGGAGATTCTGGGCTTCGCCGGCCTCATCGGCGCCGGCCGCACCGAGCTTCTCGAGGGGGTTGTCGGTTTGCGCCCGCATCGCGGCGAGATCCGGCTGAAGGGCGCCCCGGTCGCCTTCCACAATGTGCGCGAGAGCATGCATGAGCGCATCGTCTATCTCAGCGAGGATCGCAAGGGTAAGGGCCTGCTGCTGGCGAGCGACCTGGCGACCAATCTGACACTGGCGGCCCTGACGCACTTCGCCCGCGGCATGGTGCTGGATCGCGTCAAGGAGAATGCCGCTCTCGATGCGGCAATTGCCGAATTCGACGTCCGCGCGCCACGCAAGGACATGCTCGCCGGACAGCTTTCCGGCGGCAACCAGCAGAAGCTGCTGGTCGCCAAGATGATGCAGCTCGAACCGGAGATCGTCGTCATCGACGAGCCGACACGCGGCATCGACATCGGCACCAAACAGCAGATTTACGAGTTCATCACCCGGCTCGCCGCCGGGGGCAAGGCGGTCATCGTGATCTCCTCGGAGATGCAGGAGCTGATCGGCATCTGCCATCGCATCCTGGTGATGCGCGGCGGGCGCATCGTCGGCGAGGTCTCCGGAGAGCGCATGACCGAACAGGAGATCGTGGTCTACGCCACGGGGGTGAGCGGCGAGCAGGCGGCGATGGGGATGGAGACGGGGGCTGAATGACCGACACAGTGACCAAGGAGCGACCGGGGCCGGTTTTCGGCGGTCGCATCAGTATGGCCGCCCTGGCGCCGTTTCTGGCGCTGGGCCTGCTGCTCATAGCGGGCACCTTCACCAACGACAATTTCCTCAGCGTCGGCAACCTGATCAACGTCATCACGCGCAGCGCTTTCATCGCCATCGTCGCGGTGGGCGGGACCTTTGTTATCTCCGCCGGCGGGCTCGACCTGTCGGTCGGCTCGATGACCGCCTTCGTCGCCAGCCTCATGATCATGTTCATGAACAGCGGCGTGATCGGGGATTCGGTCACCATGCTGATTGCCGCCATGGCGTTGTCGATGGTTCTGGGCGGGCTTTGCGGCCTGTTCAACGGGCTGATCGTCACCGTCGGGAGGATCGAGCCGTTCATCGCGACGCTGGGCAC
Organism: uncultured Alphaproteobacteria bacterium; assembly: GCA_963750065.1. Taxonomy (GTDB): domain Bacteria; phylum Pseudomonadota; class Alphaproteobacteria; order Rhizobiales; family Kaistiaceae; genus CAVSRC01. The sequence continues at coordinate 1,597 of CAVVPK010000026.1, read as the reverse complement.
GATGGGCATCTTCCGTGGACTGACGACCTGGCTGTCGCAGGGCGGCGCCATCACGCTGCGCTCCACGGATTTGCAGACGCTCTACCGCCCGGCCTATTTCGGCTCGCTGTTCGGGGTGCCGATCCCGATCGTCGTCATCTTCGCCACCGCCGCGCTCGGTGCCTTCATTTTCTATCGCACGCCCTATGGCCGGCACGTCGTGGCGGTCGGCTCGAACGAGGATGTGGCGCGCTATTCCGGCATTCCCGTCAATCGCGTGCGCACCATCACCTATGTCATCCAGGGGCTATGCGTGGCGATCGCGGTGCTGCTCTACGTGCCGCGCCTGGGATCCACCTCGGCAACTTCGGGCACGCTGTGGGAATTGCAGGCGATCACCGCGGTGGTCGTCGGCGGAACGGCGCTGCGCGGCGGTGTCGGACGCATCTGGGGAACCATCTGCGGTGCGTTCATCCTCGAAATCGTCGGCAACATCATGCTGCTTTCGAACTTCATCAGCGAGTATCTGATTGCCGCCATCCAGGGCGCGATCATCATCATCGCCATGCTGGTCCAGCGGTCGCTGATGCGTCGCTAACCGAATTGTCGGGTCAATTGGGTCGCCCGGCGTTACTTGAGTAGGCCCTGAACACAATGGGGAGACCAATATGCGTAAGGTAATGATGGGTGTGGCGGTCGCCATGGCCGCCCTGATGAGCGTCGCCAACGCCGCCGACAAGAAGACCATCGGTGTGTCGATCCCGGCGGCCGACCACGGCTGGACGGCCGGCGTGGTGTTCCACGCCAATCGTGTCGCCAAGCTGCTGATGGCCGAGTATCCGAACCTCAACGTCATCGTGAAGACGTCGCCGGATGCCGCCACTCAGGCCAATGCGCTGGAGGATCTGAGCACGCAGGGCATCGACGCACTGGTCATCTTGCCGTCGGATCCCGATCCGCTGGTCAACGCCATCAAGCAGGTGAAGTCGAAGGGAACCTTCGTGGCGCTGGTCGACCGTGCGCCCAGCAACAACGACACGTCGGTGCGCGACCTCTATGTTGCCGGCAACAACCCGGCGCTCGGTGCGGCGGCTGGCAACTACATCAAGGAGCACAGCCCCAACGCTTCGGTCGCGGTCATCCGCGGTCTGCCGATCCCGATCGATCAGCAGCGCCAGGACGGCTTCGATGCGGCCATCAAGGGCTCCGGCGTCAAGGTGCTGGAAAAGCAGTTCGGCAACTGGAACCGTGACGACGCCTTCAAGGTCATGCAGGACTACCTGACCAAGTATCCGAAGATCGACGTGGTGTGGTGCCAGGACGACGACATGGCCGTCGGCGTGCTGCAGGCGATCGAGCAGGCCAAGCGCACCGACATCCAGTATGTCATCGCCGGCGCCGGCATGAAGGACATGGTCAAGAAGGTCATGGACGGCGACAAGATGATCCCGGTGGACGTCGCCTATCCGCCGTCGATGGTCGGCACCGCGCTCGAACTGACTGCCGCGCACCTCTTCGACCAGGTCCCGGTGCAGGGCAGCTACATCCTCGACGCCACGCTGATCACCAAGGACAATGCGAAGGAGTGGTACTTCCCGGATTCGCCGTTCTAGGCGAT
>CAVVPK010000025.1:0-62093 GCA_963750065.1 uncultured Alphaproteobacteria bacterium | reverse complement strand
CGCGCCTGAAGACGGGCAAGGCGGTTCTGTCGCGCTCGATTGCCGCCGGCCTCAAGGAAGGCGATATAGCCGCGCCCTTCGGCGCCGTGCAGCGCGAATTTCCGGACGTCGGCATGGGCAGCTATCCCAATTTCCAGGAGGGCGTCGGTTTCACCACGACGCTGGTCTTGCGTTCGCGCGACGAAACACGGCTTGATGCGGCCGAAGCCGCGGTGAACGCGATGCTGGAGACGGTGAGGGCGCAGCGCGCCCGATGAGATAAGGGGAAAAGAATCATGTCGGACGCACGGCCGCCGGACAAGGCGTTCCCGGTTTCGTGGGACCAGTTCCATCGCGATGCCCGCGCACTGTCGTGGCGCCTCTCGGGCCAGGGCAAGTGGGAGGCGATCGTGTGCGTCACCCGCGGCGGTCTGGTGCCGGCGGCGATCATTGCCCGTGAGCTTGGCATCCGGCTGATCGAGACGGTCTGCATCGCCTCCTATCACGACTATCGCGATCAGGGCGGGCTCGACGTCATCAAGCCGGTCGGCAAGGACATCGTCGATCTCGCCGACGGCAAGGGCGCGGGCGTGCTGGTGATCGACGATCTGGTCGATACCGGCAAGACGGCTCGCGTGGTGCGCGAGATGGTGCCCAAGTGCCATTACGCCACCATGTATGCCAAGCCCGCCGGGCGGCCGCTGGTCGATACCTTCATCACCGAGGTCAGCCAGGACACCTGGATCTATTTCCCCTGGGACATGGGCTATTCTTTCCAGCCGCCGATCGCGCAGGGCACAGCCGGCTGAGCCGCCGGGCCGTGTTGGCTACGCGCATGATCTGAATCAAAGCCCGGCCCGATTGTGGCCGGTTAACCTGCCGGCGTGGCGAGGTCGGTCGCCGCTTCGCCTGCAGGGAGGCCGGAGATGCGCGGCAAGGCCCTTTTTTGGTGGCTTTGGCTGGTCGTCGTCTCGGGTGGAGTGGCGGTGGCCGGCCTCGTCATGGTTCTGGCGCCGGGGCTGACCCGGCGGCTGTTCAGCCTGCTGGTCTTTGCATCGCCTGAGACGATCGACGGCTTCGGTGCGCCGGCCGCCGGCTATATCGCGCTCGTCCACGGCGTTCTGGGGGCGGTGATGGTCGGCTGGGGTGCGGCGCTGCTCGTCGTGCTGTTCGGTTCGTTCCGGCGCGGCAGCGCGCGAAGCCTGGCTGATCGTCGCCGTATCGGTGGCGGCGTGGTTCCTTCCCGATACGGCGCTGTCGCTCGCCACCGGCGTCTGGCAGAATGCCGTCCTCAATGTCGTGGTCGCCGTCCTGTTCGTGGCGCCCCTCGCCGCCACCTATCGCGCCTGCGGCCGCCGCCCGGAGGGGCTGATGCGATGACACCGCTTGCCGAATTTGGCCCAGGCATATGGGTGGGCGAGGGGCCGGTGGTGCCGTTCTTCCGCTTCCCCTATCCGACGCGCATGGTGGTGATGCGGCTTGCCGACGGTGGCCTGTTCGTGTGGTCGCCGATTGCGCTGTCGCCGGAACTGAAAGCGGCCGTCGATGCGCTTGGGGACGTCCGCTTCCTGGTCTCGCCCAACCTCTTGCACCACCTCTTCCTCGGCGAATGGAAGGCGGCCTATCCGCAAGCACGCCTCTACGCGTCGCCGGGTCTGCGCAAGAAGCGCGGGGACCTCGCCTTCGATGCCGATCTCTCCGATGCGCCCGATCCGGCCTGGGCGGCCGATATCGATCAGGTCATGGTCAAGGGCAGTCCGTGGCTGACCGAGGTGGTGTTTTTCCACCGCGCCAGCGGCACGGCGATCTTCACCGACCTCATCGAGAACTTTGCGCCCGACTGGTTCAAGGGCTGGAAGAACGCCGTGGCGCGGCTCGACGGCATCGTCCAGCCGGCTCCGGGCGCGCCGCGCGAACTGCGCTGGAGCTTCCTGTTCGGCCGCGCTCAGGCGCGTGCCTGCCTGGAGCGCATCCTCGCCTGGCCGATCGAGCGCGTCATCATGGCCCATGGCGACATGGTGACCGCCGATGGCGCCGGCTTCGTGCGCAAGGCCTTCGGCTGGCTGCTCTGAGGCCATTTCCAACATTTCAGTTCGCCGCGTAGGACCCTCCGCGCCTGAGCGTGAAGGACAGGTGTTCTGTCCTTTATTGCCGAAAATGACGCGTCTCCCGTTCACTGTCCCTTATTCCTGCTCCGGCATGCTCCCGCGGTCGGACACTGTCATTTCTGACGAGGATTTGCCCTATGCGTCGCCAACCGCTGATCGCCGCCCTGGGCGTGCTCCTGCTGGCTGCTCCGGCTTTTGCCCAGATGCCGGGCGGGCCGGGCGGGCCGGCGGGCCCGGTCGAAGTCGGCGTGGTCACTCTGCAGCCACAGGCGGTGCCCTTCAGCACCGAACTGGCCGGACGGGTGGTCGCCTCGAAGGTGGTGGAGATACGCCCGCAGGTCGGCGGCATCATCAAAGCCATCGATTTCAATGATGGCGCGACGGTCAAGGCCGGCGACGTGCTCTACGAGATCGACGACGCCTCCTATCAGGCGCAGGTCGATGTCGCCCGCGCGACGCTGGAGAAGGCCCAGGCAAGCGTGACCAGCGCCCAGTCGAAATACGACCGCTACGTCAAGCTCGGCGCAAATGTCTCCCAGAGCGACCTGGAGGACGCCCGCATCGCACTGGTACAGGCCCAGGCCGACGCCGCCAGCGCCAGCGCCAGCTTGCAGGCGGCACAGATCAATCTCGGCTTCACCAAGGTGGTGGCGCCGATCTCCGGCCTGATCAGCGAATCCTCGGTGACCCAGGGGGCCCTGGTGACGGCGGCCCAGGCGACGGCGCTGGCCACCGTGCGCCTGCTCGATCCCGTCTATGTCGATCTGGTGGACACAAGCACGAACCTGCTCAAGATCCGCGCGCAGTTCGAGGCCGGCACCCTGAAAGGGGAGCCGGAAAGCGGCAAGCCGGTCATCCGTGCGCCGGTCGTCCACCTGACCCTTGAGGATGGCAGCACCTATCCCGAGACGGGGGAGCTGACGCTGGCCAACGTCGTGGTCAGCGAATCGACCGGCACGTTCTCGCTGCGCGCCACCTTCGCCAATCCGCAGCGCATCCTGCTGCCCGGCATGTTCGTGCGGGCCAGCGTCGATCTCGGCTCCGATCCCAACGGCTTCCTGGTGCCGCAGCGCGCGGTCACCTTCAACGCCGCCGGTCAGCCGACGGTACTTGTCGCCAAGGACGGCAAGGCGGTGACGCGGTGCTGACCACCAATGGCAGCCGCGACAATGCCTGGATCGTGACCGGCGGCATCGAGGCCGGCGATCAGGTGATCGTCGACGGCTTGCAGAAGGTGAATGCCGGCTCGGAAGTGAAACCTCTCGAAGTCACCATCGACGCGGATGGCGTCATCCATCAGACCATCGGCGGCCCGGCACAAGCGCCGGCGGGCAACTGAGATGGGCGACATCACCTCCGGCGCGGGCGCGTCGCGCCGTTCGCTTGCGAGCTTCTTCATCGCCCGGCCGATCTTCGCCGCGGTGCTCGCCATCGTCACCATGCTCGGCGGAGGGCTCGGCATCTATTCGCTGTCGATCTCGCAATATCCTGAGATCGCGCCGACGACGATCCGCATTAGCGCCACCTATTCCGGCGCCAGCGCGGAAGCCGTGGAGAACTCGGTGACGACCACCATCGAGTCCGCCCTGACTGGCCTCGACGGGCTGCTCTACATGGAGTCGACGTCGTCGAGCGGATCGGCCTCGATCACGCTGACCTTCTCCAACGCCACCGATCCCGACACCGCCCAGGTGCAGGTGCAGAACAAGCTGTCTCGTGTCGAAAGTCAGCTTCCGCAGTCGGTGCAGGATGCCGGCGTGACCGTCTCGCGCTCGCCCTCCGGCATCCTGATGATCGGCAACATCGTCTCCGAGGACGGCCGCTACACGACGCAACAGCTTGGCGACATCATGGCCAACCGCGTCGAGGATCGCATCAAGCGCATCGATGGCGTCGGTTCCATCCAGTCCTTCGGCTCCAGCTATGCCATGCGCATCTGGCTCGATCCCTCGACGCTCGAGCAATACCAGCTCACGCCAGCCGACGTGATCACCGCCGTCAAGGCGCAGAACGTCCAGGTTTCGGTCGGCAAGATCGGCAGCTCGCCGGCGGTCAAGGGCCAGCAATTGCTCGCCACCGTCACGGCCCAAAGCCTTCTGGAGACGGTCGACCAGTTCAAGGCGATCACCCTCAAGATCGCCAGCGACGGATCGACCGTGCGCCTCGGCAATGTGGCGCGGGTCGAGCTCGGCCTGGAATCCTACGGGTCCAACACGACCTATAACGGCAAGCCGGCGGCCGGCTTCGGCGTGCAACTGGCGAGCGGCGCCAATGCCATCACGACCGCCAGGGCCGTCCATGCCGAACTCGACAGCCTCGCCAGCACGCTGCCCGAGGGCGTCGTCGTCGCCTATTCCTATGAGACCACGCCCTTCGTCGAGCAATCGATCGAGAAGGTGGTCGAGACACTGATCGAGGCGATCGTGCTGGTCTTCGTCGTGCTTCTCGCTCTTCCTGCAGAACTTTCGCGCCACCCTCATCCCGATGATCGCGATTCCGGTGGTTCTCCTCGGCACCTTCGGCATCCTCGCGGCCCTCGGCTACTCGATCAACATGCTCACCATGTTCGCCATGGTGCTGGCGATCGGCCTTCTGGTCGACGACGCCATCGTCGTGGTCGAGAACGTCGAACGCATCATGAGCGAGGAGGGGCTTTCGCCGCGTGAGGCGACGGAAAAATCGATGGGCGAGATCACCGGCGCGCTCATCGGCGTGGCCCTGGTGCTGACCGCCGTGTTCATTCCCATGGCCTTCTTCGGCGGCTCGGTCGGCGTCATCTACCGCCAGTTCTCCGTCACCATCGCCTCGGCCATGCTGCTGTCGGTGCTGGTGGCGATCATCCTGACGCCGGCTCTATGCGCCACGATCCTCAAGCCCGTCGATCCGGACGCCACAAGCGGCCGCTCTATGCCTGGCTCGGCTGGTTCAACCGCGGCGTCACCGGCGCCACGGGCGGCTATGTCGCCGCTGTCGGTCAGGTCGTGGCGCGGCCGCTGCGCATGCTCGTCGTCTTCGCCGCCATCTGCGCCGGCGTCTACGTGGTCTACACCAACCTGCCAGCTCCTTCGTTCCGCAGGAGGACCAGGGCGTGCTGATAACGCAAATCGAGCTGCCGACGGGCGCCAATGCCGCCCGCACGCAGGCCGTGGTCAGCATGGTCGAGAACTATTTTCTCACCCAGGAGAAGGACGCCGTCGCCAGCGTCTTCGCCACGGTCGGCTTCAGCTACGGCGGCAGCGGCGAGAATGCCGCGATGGCCTTCGTGCGCCTCAAGGATTACGGCGAACGCAAGGGCGCTTCGCTCTCGGCCAGCGCCATCGCGGCGCGCGCCTCGGCCTATTTCAGCCAGATCCGCGATGCGCAGGTCTTCACGCTGGCGCCACCGGCCATCCAGGGTCTCGGTCAGTCGAGCGGCTTCACCATGTATCTGGAGGATACCGGCAAAAAGGGCCGCGACGCGCTGACCGCGGCCGTCGACCAGCTCACAAAGCAGGCCAATCAGAGTGGCGTCATCACGGGCGCGCGGACCAACTCGACCGCGCCGGAAAGCCAGTTGAAGATCGTCATCGACCAGCAGAAGGCGGGGGCGCTCGGCGTCGACCTCTCTGCCGCCAATGCGGTCCTCGCCACAGCCTTCGGCGGGTCCAAGGTCAACGACTTCATCTCGGAAGGCGAAATCAAGCCGGTCTATGTCCAGGGCGATGCGCCTTACCGCATGCAGCCGCAGGATCTCGACAAGTGGTATGCCCGCAATACCAGCGGCGAGATGGTGCCGTTTGCCGCATTCGCCAAGACCGAGTGGACCAAGGGGCCGCAGCAGCTTGCCCGCTTCAACGGCACGGCGGCGATCGAGGTCCAGGGGGCAGGCGCATCGGGCGTCAGTTCAGGCGTCGCCATGAACAAGATGGAGGAGCTGGTTTCCGGGCTCGATGGCGGCTTCACCAACTCGTGGACGGGTCTCTCCTATCAGGAGCGTCTGTCCGGCTCGCAGGCGACCCTGCTCTACGCCATATCGGTGCTGGTTGTGTTCCTTAGCCTTGCCGCGCTCTACGAGAGCTGGTCGATCCCGTTCTCGGTCATCCTCGCCGTGCCGATCGGGGCTCTTGGCGCGCTGCTCGCCGCCCATTTCTTCGGCCAGTCGAACGACGTCTATTTCAAGGTCGGCCTGCTCACCACCGTCGGGCTGGCCTCCAAGAACGCCATCCTGATCGTGGAGTTTGCCCGCGACCTGGAGGCACAGGGACGGACCGCCCTGGCGGCGATCCTGGAGGCGGCGCGCATACGTATCCGCCCGATCGTCATGACCTCGCTTGCTTTCATGTTCGGCGTGCTGCCGCTGGCGCTGGCCACCGGCGCCGGCTCGGGCGCGCAGAACGCCATCGGCTTCGCCGTGCTCGGCGGCATGCTGGCCTCGACGCTGGTCGGCGTCTTCTTCGTGCCGGTCTTCTTCGTGCTGATCCGGCGCGGCTGGCGACCGAAGCGCGCGCAACCTGAAGCCTGAGATCGGCTACGCAAACGGGGATTGACGGCGTGTTTATCCCCGTTTCCGAAAACCATGAGAGGATGCGCTCATCCGCTCCCGCAAAGGGGTCCCGTGTCGACCGGAACGTCGTGGGGGGAGCGGAGCGGTGCCCCCGCTCGGGAGAGGCTTCCGACCTTTCCCCCTCGGGGCGTTCCTGGCGGGATCGTCGGTTTTGCGACCGGCTGGCCCTCAGGGCCTGAGCCCCATCTACCTTCGGGGTGAAGAGCTCGCCGGGAGACGGGATAAAATCGCCGCGGCGGGCGCTCGGCGAGCGCCCCCAGTTTCGCGGAGTAACCGCACGGCATTCGCCGGGCGCCCGCCACCCCCTCGTCGCGAGGGGAGAGGTCTTTGAAAGGTTCATAGCTCGGTGCTTTCGGCACGCGAGAACGAGAATGCTTGTTTTGCTTGTCGTCCCTGCGAAAGCAGGGACCCAGTAATCAACAACGCTTCGGCTCTGTCACTGGCGCCCGTGACTACGGGGTGCCCGCTCGGTGGCCGGGCACGACAGGTGTTTGTTGCGAACCCACGCCTTCCTCCGTTCGCTCCCGCATCAGGGGATGATTGCGACCCGGTATGCGGCGTAAACTCTAGTCCGATCCGCGCATTCGAGGAGTTTGTTCATGTCCGCTCATCCCGCTCTCGCACCCGGCAAGAGCGCCGTCGTCACCGGTGGCGCCAACGGCATCGGCCTGGCCGCCGCCAAACGCTTCGCCTCGTTCGGCATGAAGGTTGCCATCGCCGACCTCGATCCGGCCGAGCTTGCCGTCGCGGCCAAGGAAATCGCGGCGGCTGCGCCCGACGGCGTGGCGGAGGTGCTGACCGTGCCCACCGATGTCGGCAAGAAGGAATCGGTCGAGGCGCTCAAGGAGCGCGCCTATGGCGCCTTCGGTGCGGTCGACGTGCTGATGAACAATGCCGGGCGCGGCGGCGGGGGAGGGCCGTTCGAGAACTACGCGGGCTGGCAGCAGGTTCTGGGGACGAACCTGTGGGGCGTCATCAACGGCGTGCAGACCTTTGCGCCGGCGATGATCGAGCAGGGGACACCGGCGGCGATCGTCAACACCGGCTCCAAGCAGGGCATCACCTGTCCGCCCGGCGACACCGCCTACAACGTCTCCAAGGCCGGGATAAAGGTGCTGACCGAAGGCCTGCAGCATGCGCTGCGCAACACGGCCGGTTGCAAGGTCGACGCCTATCTCCTGGTGCCGGGGTGGACCCATACCGGCCTGACGGCGCGGCAGAAAGCCAAGCCCGATGGCGCCTGGTGGCCGGACCAGGTGATCGACATGCTGGTCGAGGCGATGGGCAACGGCGACTTCTACATCATCTGCCCGGACAACGATGTCACCCGCGCGGTCGACAACAAGCGCATGGCCTGGACCATGGGCGACATCATCGAGAACCGCCCACCGCTGTCGCGCTGGCACCCGGACTACAAGGACGCCTTCGCGGAATTCCTGAAGGGGTAGGCTCGCCTCGCCTTCAGATGTGGCCCGCAAGGAGCGAAGCGGATTGCAGGAACGCGGTTCCCGGATTGCGCTTCGCTACATCCGGGCTACTTGCCGTCGCTCCCTAACCCCGCTTCGCCTTCTTCCGGCTGCCCTCGATGTTGGGCAGGAAGACGGTGATCAGGCCGATCGCCGGCAGGAAGGCGCAGACTTGGTAGACGAACTCGATCGAGGTCGCGTCGGCAAGCTCGCCCAGCGCGGCGGCGCCGACCGCCGCCAAGCCGAAGGCGAGCCCGAAGAACACGCCGGAGATCATGCCGGTGCGGCCGGGCACCAGTTCCTGCGCATAGACGATGATCGCCGGGAAGGCGGAGGCAAGCCCGATGCCGATGGGCACGGTGAGGATCACCGTCCACACCAGGCCGACATGCGGCAGGACGAGCGTGAAGGGCAGGATGCCGAGGATCGAGGCCCAGATGATGTATTTGCGGCCAAAGCGGTCGCCGAGCGGCCCGCCGATCAGCGTGCCGGCGGCAAAGGAGAACAGGAAGACGAAGAGCAGCACCTGACCCACCGGCACCGACAGGTGATAGCGGTCGATCAGGTAGAAAAGGTAATAGCTGCGGATGCTCTCCAGGTAGAAGAACTTGGAGAAGACCAGCGCCACCAGCACGACCAGCGACAGCATGACGCGAACGTGGCTGATGTCGGGCCGCACCGGCGGCGCCACCACATGCGGGCGCCGGGTCGCGTCGAAGTGGGTCTGGCGATACCAGGTGCTGACCATCCACAACACCGCGATGGCGATCATCGCCAGGATCGAGAACCAGGCAATACTGCCGCGGCCCTCGGGCACGACGATGGCTGCGGCAAGCAGCGGACCGATGGCGGCGCCGACATTGCCGCCGACCTGGAAGATCGACTGGGCAAAGCCGTGGCGGCCGCCGGAGGCCAGCCGCGCCAGGCGCGAGGATTCGGGATGGAAGACGGACGAGCCGGTGCCGACCAGCCCGGCGGCGAGCAGGATCACGCCGTAGGTCGGCGCTATCGACAACAGGAGCAGGCCGAAGAAGCTGAACCCCATGCCGATGGGCAGCGAATAGGGCTGCGGGTGGCGGTCGGTGTAGATGCCGATAAAGGGCTGGAGCAGCGAGGCGGTGAGCTGAAAGGTGAAGGTGATGAGGCCGATCTGGCCGTAATCGAGCGAAAAGGACTGCTTGATCAGCGGATAGATCGCCGGCAGCAGCGACTGGATCGTGTCGTTGAGGAGGTGCGAGACGCTGAGGCCGATGAGCACCGCAAAGGCGGTCGTCTGGGCGCCATGGTCCGTCACACCGCTGCCTTGAACCGGCGCGTTCACTCTGCTTCCTCCGGAGAATGGGTCACGCCGTGGGACCACGGCGGCGCGGACTATGCACCGGAATCGGCCCTCCCGCCAATCGCCATGGCGCAAGAGGAACGGGCGCGGCTATCGGCCGCAAAATGCAAAGCCCGCCGCCTTTGGGGTGGGCGGCGGGCTCGCGGGGGGCAGGCTCAGGGGGAAGAGCCGGCCTGGAGGGTCGGCGATCTATCCGAGATCGATGTCGTCGGTGGGCTTCTCAGTCGTGTCGACCTTGCGGATGTCTTCGGCCGCCTTGCGCAGCAGGTTGGCCATGCGGCGCTGCACGTCTTCGGAGGCGTCGAGCTTCTCGGCCATCGCCGCCTTGAGTTCGCGGCGGGCCTCGTTGACTTCCTTGATGACGCCGGGGATGTCGCGGTCGGGCGCCGTAGGCTCGTCGCCGTGCCGCTGGCCTTCCCACCAGGCGCGCGCCTGGGACATCTTCTTGCCGAACTTCTCAATCCCCGATATCGCCAGGTCGGCGACGTCACGGTTCTCTTCGAGGTAGGTGCGGCCGGTATCGGTGATCGAATAGACCTTCTTCGACCCTTCGGCGAGCGAGGTGGCGTAGCCGACTTCCTCGAGATAGGTCAGCGTCGGATAGACGACGCCGGGCGAGGGGCTGTAGACGCCGCTCGATTTCTCCTCGAGCGCCTTGATGATCTCGTAGCCGTGGCGTGGCGCTTCGGCGAGCAGCGCCAGCACGATCAGGCGCAGGTCGCCGTCGGCCAGCATCTTGCCGACGCGGAAGGCGCCGCCGCCCCAGCCGCCACGACTGCCGCGCGCGCCGCGGCCCCAGTCTTCCGGACCGCCGCCGCCGCGGCGCCCGGCGAAGTGCCAGTAGACGCGCTCTTCGTGATTGAAATGACGATGCATTGAGGGACTCCAGTGTCTATATCGTGCGATATAGGTAGGAGCGGGACCGGTCGCCGTCAAGATATATCTTACGAGATAACGCGTTCGGCCGCCTGAGGCTCAGGGCGGCGCGGATTCCCTTGCCATCGCGGCCGATGCGGCCTACCGAGGCGGCGGCGCGGACGTGGCGGAATTGGTAGACGCAAGGGACTTAAAATCCCTCGGAGGCAACTCCATGCCGGTTCGATCCCGGCCGTCCGCACCAGCTCGGGGCCCCTCATGACCACCTCATCAAACAGATTGCGTATTGCCGTGCTCTTCGGAGGGCGCTCAGCCGAGCATGACGTCTCGGTGCTTTCGGCGACCAATGTCATGGGCGCGCTGGACCCGACAAAATATGACGCGGTGCCGATCTTCGTCACGCGGGCGGGACGCTGGCTGCTGGCGGGCTTCGCGGACGGCAGGCTGACGACACCCGCCGCCGGCAGCGAAGTCTGCCTCATGCCCGGCGGCCAGGGGCGGCTGATGGCGTTCCCGGCCGATGGCGCACCGCGTGAGCTGGCGCAGCTGGACATCCTGTTTCCGGTGCTGCACGGGCTTCCGGGAGAGGACGGCTCGGTGCAAGGGCTGGCCGAGGTGGCGCGCGTGCCGCTTGCCGGCTGCGGCATCCTCGGCTCCGCAGTTGCTCTCGACAAGGATATCGCCAAGCGGCTGCTCAGTGAGGCAGGCTTGCCAGTGGCACGTTCCGTCACGATCCACCGCGGTGCGCCGCCGTCCTTCGCGGACCTCGAAAGCGAACTTGGGGTTCCGATCTTCATCAAGCCGGCCCGGCAGGGCTCGTCGGTCGGCGTCTCCAAGGTCCACGCATCCCAGGAATTCGCGGCGGCGCTTGCCGAAGGCTTTCGCCACGACGTCAAGCTCATCGCCGAGGAATTCGTCCGCGGCCGCGAGATCGAATGCGCCGTGCTGGAAGATGCCGATGGCAGCCTGTTCGTCTCTCGCCCGGGCGAGATCGTGCCGGCGGAGAGCCACTGCTTCTACAGCTACGACGCCAAATATGTCGACGAGAAGGGCGCGGTGCTGAACGTCCCGGCAGACCTGCCGCCGGCGGTCGAAGAAGATATCCGCGCGGCGGCGGCAAAGGCCTTCCGGGCGCTCGGCTGCGATGGCATGGCGCGGGCCGATTTCTTCGTGACGGCAGAGGGTCGCGTACTGGTCAACGAGCTCAACACGATTCCCGGCTTCACCAATATCAGCATGTACTCCAAGGTGATGGCAGCAAGCGGCGTCAGCTATCCGGAGATCATCGACCGGCTGGTGGCGCACGGCATGGCGCGGGCCGGCCGGGCCGACTGAAGACGGTCGCGCCGGACATTTCCCTACCAGCCGAATTGGAACGTGGCGCCGGTCTGGCCATAGCCATACTGGGCGACGTTTGCACTCGTGTTCTTGCCAAACTGGAAAATGCCGTAGGCGTTGTCGTTTCCGTTCTGGCGCAGCGTGGCGGAGTGGCCGCGACCCTCCTGGTGGATGACCCCGGTGTTGCCGAGCCCGTATTGAGCGAGACCGGCGCGGTTGCCGACACCATGCTGGCTGATCGATCCGCTCTTCTGAATGCCGCTGAACAGCGAGTAGAGGGCGAGACCGACCCGCAGATCCTGGGCGTCCCGCGAATTGGTGGGCACGTAGGTGAAAGACAACGAGCCGCCGGCAGATGCGGGTGCTGCGAAAGCCGCGGTTCCGATCATGGCTGCCAATGCGGCGGAGGTGAGGGCCAGGGTCTTGCGCATCGAAGGTCTCCTTAAGGTCCGGGGCGTCAATCCGTGACCCCGGTATGTATGGTGACGACTATGTGCCATCGGGTCTGAACTCAGCCGGAACCCTGCGTTCAGCCGTCGTTAATGGGCGATCAGGCCTGTGCGACCGCGCTGCGGTGAAAGGCCAGGGCCGCTTCGCTCGCGTGGGCGCGACGTGGCATCGGCGTGACGGGGCCGGTGTGTTGCAGCGCGCTCCCCACGTGCCGGGTGCATTCAACGCTGTCGTGACCAGCGGTCAGCCCCAGCCGCACATCGTAGGATGCACCTTGGCTTCCGAGCACGACCTTGCCGAGGACGGCCGGAGCGTTGGGAGACGCCTCGAAGTTGCCGCCTTGTTCGATCGAGCTGCCACCAGCGCCGCCGGAACCGACGACCCGGAAGCTGTAGGTGCCGCTGACCGCCGCATCGACGCGGGCGATCCCTTCAAGCTGGACTGCGCCATCAACGGGTGTCACCCGGACTTCACACTGGATGACGCCCGATGTCCGTGTGGCGCCATCGGATGGGTCGGCATGGCCCATGCCGACGGCACCAGCGCCGGCAACTGCAAGGCCGACAACAAGCGGCGCGCCCAAGGTCAAGATCGGATTGCGTAGCCGGATCATCGCTGTTCTCCATCGTTCGTCATCGCCGCCAAAGGCGAGGCGAGAAACGCGTTCACTTGGGTGGTGTGGCCCGAGGCTACGGGCAGGTCTGCACGAACGCCGCGACGTTGCCGCTGCCGGCCTGCACGATGTTGGCACTGCATCCGTCGCCCACCTGGACACCGGCTGCGATGTTGCCGTTGCCGTCCTGGGTCATGATGGCGGTGTGGTTGGTGCCGAACTGGCCGACGCCGGCCGCGTTCCAGTTGCCGGTCTGCCGGGTCTCGACGGAGTGCCGGTTACCCTGCTGGCCGATGGCGATCGTGTTGTGGTTGCCACGCTGGTGGCCCACAGCGGTGTTGGCCCATCCATTCTGATAGACGCCGAACCTGTTCTGCCAGCCGTACTGCGCACCTCCGGCGGAATTCTCCCAGCCGAATTGCTGGATCCAGACGCCGGCCGCCATGGCAGGCGCGGTCGAGAGGCCGATGGTGGCGGCGAGCGCACCCGCGATCAAAAGCTTGCTGATCATGTCTCCATCTCCTGGGCTTCGTGCGGCTGCTGGCCGCGTCGTCGTGACGGTTCGACTTGTATGAGCGCGGTCTGGAACCAGGACTGAACCTGCCATTCACCGGCCGTTCAGCACGCGTTGAGAGATGCGAAGCGTTGTGCGTCAGTGGTAGTGAAGGGCGACATCTCCCAAGACGCAGCAGGCGAAGCGATCCCATGATCCCGGTCACGCCCACCATTCATATCGACGAGCGCGAAATCGAGGAGAGCTTCATCCTCGCCTCGGGACCGGGCGGCCAGAACGTCAACAAGGTCGCGACCGCGGTGCAATTGCGCTTCGACGCAAGGCGGTCGCCATCGTTACCGGAGCCTGTCCGTCAGCGGCTGCAGCGGCTGGCCGGATCGCGCCTGACCCGCGACGGCATCATCGTCATCACCGCCCAGCGCTTCCGCACCCAGGAGGCCAACCGCCGCGATGCGCTCGACCGCCTGATCGCCCTGATCGCCAAGGCAGCCAAACCGCCGGTGCCGCGCAAGCCGACGCGGCCGACGCTCGCCAGCCGCCGGCGGCGTCTGGAGGGCAAGGCGCGGCGCTCCGGCATCAAGGCGTTGAGGGGCAGGCCGGCCGGCGACGCGTAGAGCTTTCGCGGTCCGACAGGATCAATTCCGCTTGTAGGCGGGCTTGCGACGCCGCTCGCCACGCACCCATGTTATTCGGTTTTTCGAATTAACCCTGCCGTCGGCAATCGATGGAGTTGGATTGCGGGAAATGCCACTGTCCATGGCTTGGCGGCATGGCCGAAAGACGACGCGATCGACGGCATTCGGGGAGATTCCGGTTCAGCTCCGGAGCCTCCGAGCAGAGCTGTTTCCGGTCGTTATAGGGCAATGGAGCGATGCGATGACGGTCGAAGTATTCAGCCTGTGAACCAGCTAGCAGAACGTTTACCGCTCCGTCCCTATTCGTAGACAACATGGTGATGCCTTGCTTGCTTCCTTGCGAACGAGCCTTCTCGACAATCTAGATCGCGGTCGCCGGGCCTCTGTCGGACCCAGTGCAGGGTGGAGACAAATGCTTTCTCGAAATGGCATCGGTTCGGCGACGCGCTCCCTTCCTGGTCGTCGGAGGGGACGCGAGTCAGAAGATGCCCTGGGTGCGCCATCCCGGCTGGTTCACGGGCAAGTGGTTGTTGTGCGGCCGGCCGCCGAAATCTTCGCCACGCTCGACACAGACTTCACATTCGAAGGTCTGCCGTTCATGCCGGAGATGCTGAAATATTGCGGTCGGCGGATGACGGTCTATCGCCGGGCGAACAAGACCTGTGTCGAGGGCCACGGCCTGCGGGCGATGCGCGACACGGTTCTGTTGGAAGACAGCCATTGCGATGGTTCCGCCCATGACGGGTGTCAGAAGCACTGCCTGATCTTCTGGAAGGAAGTATGGCTGGTGCCTGCCGAAGGTGCCGACACGCCGGTGGCCGTACCCGATGCGCCGCTTGCCGACGGACTCCATCAGAGGCTTGCTGCTGCGACCCGCGAGGGGGAGCAATACAAATGCCAGTCGACACTGTTGCATCAGGCCACGGTGCCGCGATCCAAGTTTGGTCTGGTTGAGTTTTTCCAGGATTTTGTTTTCGGCCAACTCACTCCCGGCCGATTCCTGATGATCGCTGGACGCGCGCTATTGAACCGCCTGCGTTCCGTTTTCGGGATCGCGCCGATCGGAACCATACGCGGTCCGCGCGGCCCCCACTCAAAAGGCGATCTCGACCTGCAGCCCGGCGAATACGTCGAAGTCAGGTCGATTGACGAGATCAGCCGTGCAGTTGGTCCATCCAGCAAGAACCGCGGCCTTCTGTTCGAGCCTGACATGGTGGCCTTTGTCGGAAAGAAGTTTGAGGTCGAGTTTCGAATCGAGAGAATGATCTCCGAAGAAACCGGCAAGATGGTCCATCTGACGAATACCGTGGCGCTGAAGAACGTTCACTGCTCGGGCTTGTGCACGAATAACTGCCCGCGTGCGCAGGCGCTTTACTGGCGCGAGGCGTGGGTCAAGCGGGTCAGCCCGGGCGTTTGACAAGACTTCTGGCGCTGCTCGGCGCGTCTGAGGACCGCCGAACCAGTCCCGCATGGTGGATGGTGCGCCGAGGCGCATCCACCGCTAGCGCATAAGGCAATTGTATACGCGGCCGGTGAAAGTCGCGGCACGTTCGATCGGGCCGCCCGCAGCGAACGATTTCGCCCTCCGCCGGAGGCCGGCAGAGGGCGATTGAGGTTCCCGATGGCGGGTGGCTCAGACCTCGGCTCAGGCCGCCGTGCTCTGGTTCTGCTTGTGCAGGAAGTCGCCGATCTGGTCCGGCGGGATCGGTTTCGAAAATCGGAAGCCCTGCAACTCGTCGCATTTGTTCTGGCGCAGGAACGCGATCTGTTCGTCGTTTTCGACGCCCTCGGCGACGATGCGCAGATTGAGCTTCTTGCCCAACGAGATGACCGCCGTCGTCACGGCACGATCGTCGACGTTGGCGGGCAGCCCCTTGATGAACGACCTGTCGATCTTGAGGCGCGCGACCGGGAACGTCTTCAGCGCGCTCAGGCTCGAATAGCCGGTGCCGAAGTCGTCGATGGCGATCTGCACGCCGAGGCGCTGCAGGCCGTTCATGGTCGCGATTGCCTGTCCGACATCGCGCATGATCAGGCTCTCGGTCAGCTCGAGCTCGAGATAGCAGGCTTTGAGTCCGCTCTTCTCCAGGGCGCCGGTGACCCGGCCGATGAAGTTCTTTTCGGCGAACTGCCGTGCCGACACGTTGACGCACACCTTGATTGGCGGCAGGCCGGCGTCCTGCCAGGCCTTGTTCTGGCGGCAGGCCTCCTGCAGCACCCAGTCGCCGATCGGCACGATGAGGCCGGTCTGGTCGGCGATCGGGATGAAGTGGTTGGGCGGAATCTGTCCCTGTGTGGGATGGTTCCAGCGGATCAGCGCCTCGACTGCAAAGACGTGACCGGTGAGCATGTCGACCTGCGGCTGATAGTGGAGCACGAACTCTTGACGCTCAACGGCGCCGCGGAGTGCCTCCTGAAGCAGCAGCTCGCCGCGCACCTTGGCGTTGAGTTCGGGCGTGTAGAACTGGAAATTGTCGCGGCCGAGTTCCTTCGCCCGGTACATGGCTGCGTCGGCGTTGGCGAGCAGCGTGTCGGCGTCCTTGCCGTCGTTGGGGTAGTTCGCCAAGCCGATCGAACTCGAGACGCGCAGCGTCTGGCCGCCGATTTCCAGCGGCTCGCCGATTGCCGCGCGGATCTTCGCGACCGTGGATGAGATGCAATCGACGCTCTTCTTCTGATCGACGAGCAGAACCACGAACTCATCGCCGCCAATGCGCACCACGGTGTCGACGGAACGCAGGCACGAGACCATGCGGCCGGCGACCGTCTTCAGCAGCTCGTCGCCAGCGGTGTGGCCGAGCGTGTCGTTGATGATCTTGAAGTTGTCGAGATCGATGAATGCGACGGTGACCCAGTGGTCGGCCCGCTGGGCGTAGCGCAGCGCCTGTTCGAGGCGGTCCTGGAGCAGGGCGCGGTTGGGCAGCCCGGTGAGCGCGTCGTGGTTTGCCATGAAGCGAATGCGCTCTTCGCTGAGCTTGCGCTCGATGGCGATGCCGGCGATGTGGCAGGCAGCTTCGCCGATGCGCAGTTCCGCGTCGACGGGAACCCGGGTCGTGTCGTAGTACAGGGTGAAGGCGCCGAGCGGCTTCTTGGTGGGCGAAACGATCGGAATCGACCAGCACGACCGATAGACGTTCGCGGCGACCAGGTTGCGGAAGTTTTCCAGCAGCGGATCGGTACTCATGTCGGCGACCACGACGGATTCGCTGCGATGAATAGCGGCGCCGCCCGGACCGGCGGTGGGGCCGATACGGACGCCGTCCATGGCCTTGACGAAAGCCGGCGCAAGATGCGGCGCCGCTCCGTGGCGCAACAGCATGCCGTTGTGATCGGTGAGCTGAATCGTGCCGCTGGTCCCCGGAATCTGCATTTCGACCAGCCGGATCAGGTCTTCCAGCACTGTCTCGAGGGGGGCGTTGACGGCAATGTTCTCCAGAATCCGCGCCTGGCTGTCGCGCAGGATGTCGGCGCGCCGGCGATCGGAGATGTCGCGTGAAATGCCGACCAAGCCGATGATCTTGTCCTCGTCGTTGCGCAGCGGAATCTTGGAGGTGAGGATCCAGGTCTTCTGGCCGTTGTCGTCGACAATATATTCCTCTTTGTCGATCATCGGCTGGCCGGTCTCGATGACCCGCTGCTCATCGGCCAGGAACCCTGCGGCGAGTTCCGGCTGGGTGAGTTCCAGGTCCGACTTGCCGATGAGCTCGTTCGCCGACCAGCCCATGCGTGCGCCCGTCGCCTTGTTGGCAAGCACGAAGCAGCTGTGGACGTCCTTGACCCAGAGGTTATCAGGGACCCAGTCGACCAGCGTCTGCAGCGTGATGCGCTCGTTGGCGATTGTCCGGCTGGCTTCGGTGATGTCCTCGTGCGTCGAAATCCAGCTACCGTCAGGCAAGGTGTGATGGCGCATCTCGATGCGGCGGCCGTCGGCGAGCGTGGCGGTCCAGCTGTTCGGTGCGTTGCCCGCAATGATGTCGTTGCAGAGTGCGAGATATTCGGCCGCCTCTTGTGGCGAGGTACCGGCGGCGACGCGCATTTCGACGACCTCGCGCAGCGTCATGCCCGGCCGGATGTCCTTGCTGTCGAGGCCGTAGATCTCGGCATAGCGGGAGTTGCACAGGATCAACCGATGATCCGCGCTGAAAAAGCTCACACCTTCCGAGATGTGCTCGATGGCCAGCGTGTGGCGCTGGATTTCTTTCTGCAGCGCCTTGATCAACGATTTCTGCTCGCCGGCGATCGTCTCGTGCGCCTCGGCGGCCGTTCTTGCGAGGGCAACCACGCTCGCCGGATCCAATGTGCCGTCGTCGTCCCGACGGGTATCTTTCTTAACGCGGTGTTCCACAGCCCACCCTCTTCCGCACTGCCCGAAATATCCAATTTCACTAAAAAGCTATCGATAGGCCGGAGGTATTAATGAACAGTGGAACGGAACCGCAGAAGCTCGTGTAAAGAAAACAGGATTAAGGTTTCATGACTCCTTCGGCGGGTTCTAAACTTCGAAGTAAATCATCGCGTAATTGGCAAAACTATCAGGGCGTCGCCCACATGCCGCGGAATGGTGGCGCTGAGGCGCTAAACTCAAGACGGACAACAATCTGGTCATTCGGCAGCGGTAACTGAGCCCAAGTGGCGGCCATCGCCGCGCGGCCGGGTGAAGGCGGAGCTGATTCAATCGGCCTGCCGATCGTCCGCACTGTGTTCGGGCGGCGCTGTGTTCGGGCGGCAATGGCTGCCATGCTTGACGGGAAGGGCGTTCGCGCGCTTGCTCGCCGGATCGTTTTCGATGGTGTCGTGTCATGACTCTCGCTGCGTGGTTTGCCTTCGCCGCCGCTTCGACGGTGCTCCTGCTCATCCCGGGGCCGACGGTACTGCTCGTGGTCAGCTACGCGCTCACCCAGGGGCGCAAGGTGGCGATCGCCACCGCGGCCGGGGTGGCGCTCGGCGATTTCACCGCCATGACCCTGTCGCTGGCCGGCCTTGGCGCGCTGCTGGCGGCGTCGGCGACCCTGTTCACGGCTCTGAAGTGGATCGGTGCCGCCTATCTGATCTATCTCGGCGTCAGGCTGTGGCGGGCGCCGCCGGTGCCGCCGGATGTGATGTCGGAGCCGGCGGAGGGTGCCGCCCGCACCATCTTCGGCCACGCCTTTATCGTGACCGCGCTCAATCCCAAGAGCATCGCCTTCTTCGTCGCCTTCGTGCCGCAGTTCATCGCCCACGACGTGCCGCTGCTGCCGCAGCTGGTGATCATGGAGGCGACCTTCGTCGGGCTCGCCGCTGTCAACGCGCTGGCCTATGCGCTGGCCGCCGACCGGCTGCGGCGCAGCATCCGCCAGCCAGGCGTGCTCAAATGGATGAACCGTGCCGGGGCCTCCTGCCTGGTCGGCATGGGCGCGGCGACGGCGGCACTCGCGCGACACTGAACCTGCGACGGCGGCTTGCCGGTCCCCGCGCCGCAGGCTAACGCCCTCGCATGACATTCGAGTCCCTCACGCGCCTCCAGGTCCTGCGGCGTGCCTGGCCGCTGGTCTTCGCCAATGCCGCGGTGCCCCTGGCTGCGGCCGTCGATACCTTCGTGCTCGGCCTGTCGGGCGATGCCACTGATCTTGGTGGCGTGGCCCTCGGCGGCGCCATCATCAGCATTTTCCTGTGGAGCTTCTATTTCCTGCGCATGGGCTCGACCGGGCTGGTGGCGCAGGCGGCCGGCGCGGGCGAGGAGGGGGAGGCCCAGCGCATCCTCGCGCGGGCGCTTGCGATCGGCGTCGTGCTCGGTGTCGTGGTTGCCGCGATGCGCGGGCCCATCGCCGCCGTCGGCCTTGCCATCATGCAGGGCGACCCTTCGGTCAACGTCAAGGGGGCTGCCTATCTGACGGCGCGGGCGCTCGGCGCGCCCGGTGCGCTGGCGGTATTTGCGATCACCGGCTGGCTGATCGGCCTGAGGCGGACCGGCACCACGCTGCTGGTCACCGGCATCTTCAGCCTGGTCAACATCGTGCTCGACCTGTGGTTCGTGCTCGGCCTCCATCTCGGCCCGGCCGGCGTCGGCAATGCTACCGCGATTGCCGACTGGGTGAGCTTCGCCGTCGGCTTGATCTTCGTGGGGCGGATCATCAAGCGGCGCGGCGGCTGGGTTGAAGGTGCCTTGCGGCTGTCGGCGCTCATCGACCTTGTGGCCCTGCGCCGGCTGTTCGACGTGAATTTCAACCTGATGATCCGCACCTGGTCGTTGATCCTCGGCTTCACCTGGTTCGTCAATGCGGGAGCGAAACAGGGCGTGGCGCCGCTGGCCGGCAACCAGATCCTCATGCAGATCATCGAGATCTGGGCCTTCGTACTCGATGCCTTCGCCTTCGTGGCGGAGGCGGAAGCCGGTCGCGCCTTCGGCCGCAGGTCGCTGGAAGATTTCAAGCGCGCCTGCCTGCTCACTGCGGAGCCGGCGATGATCGCCGGCACAGCCTTCGCCGTGCTCACCTTCGTCTTCGGCCCTTGGGTGCTGACGCACCTGATCGCTGACCCCACCGCCCGCGACGCGGCCATCGCCTTTCTGCCCTATGCCGCGATCGTGCCGGTGCTCGGCGCACCGGCGTGGATTCTCGACGGCATCTTCATCGGGGCGACGCGCGGCGCCATGCTGCGCAATGCCGGCGTCGCTTCGGTGCTGGTCTATGTCGCCGCCGATTTCGTCCTGGCGCCGCGCTTCGGCAACAGCGGCGTGTGGCTGGCCTTCCTGATCTTCTATGTGGCGCGCGGCGTGGCGCTCGGCGCCTACTTGCCGGCGCTCATGGCGCGTATGTCGGCGCCGGGTTCCGGCGGCAGCCAGCGATAGATCCAGTCGGTCTGGCCGAGCACGAGGCGCGGGCCGGCGACGGTCAGCGCCGCATTGCGCATCGCCCCCATGGCGGCGCCGAAGTGATAGGTGTTGCCGGTCTCCTGCGCTGCCTGCCACAGGCGGGCGACGCGCGGCTTGCGCGCCGCCTCGTAGGCCTGGAGCGCCGCGGGAATATTGCTGGCGCCATAGAGCGACGCCGCCAGCACGGCCGCGTCCTCGATCGCCATGGCGGCGCCCTGGGCCAGAAAGGGCACCATGGCGTGGGCGGCATCGCCGATGAGCGCCGTGCGCCCGTTCACCCACGGCCCGGCGGGGTCGACCGGGGCGAGGGCATATTTCTGCCAGGAGAAGGGCGCGCCGACGAGCTTGCGCGCAGCGTTGCTCCAGCCGGCGAAGCGGGCGTGGATCTCCGCCGGCTCGCCGGGGACGTTCCAGCCCGGCTTGTCCCACGCTTCGGTCACCACGGCGACGATGTTGACCGCCGAGCCCTGGGCGACGGGGTAGTGGACGAGATGGGCGTCGGGACCGAGCCACAGGCCGACGCGCGTCATGTCGACGAACGTCGGTGCCGTGTCCGCAGGGATCAGCGCACGCCAGGCGGTGCGTCCGATCGGCTTCGGTGCCACGCTTCCCGGAATCGTCTCGCGCTGCGCCGACCACACGCCGTCGGCGCCGATCAGCGCCGCTGCCTGCACCACCTCGCCGCCGCCCTGCCGCTTGAGGCGTATCAGCAGACCGTCGGATTGCAGTTTCGATTCTGCGATAGTCGTGCCCAGGTGGAGGCGGATGGCCGGCATGCGCGCCACGGCGGCAGCGAGCACCGACTGCAGGTCGGTGCGATGAATGACGCGATAGGGAAAGCCGTAGCGCCGACTGAAGGCCTTGCCCGGCACCGCGGTCAGGCGGCGGCCGCTGATGCCGTTCAGGATGTCGATGGCCTCGGGCTCGATGGCGGCCTGTGCCATGGCCTTGTCGAGGCCGAGGCGGGCCAGCACGCGGCCGGCATTGGGGCCAATCTGGATGCCGGCGCCGATCTTGCTCAGCTCTTCCCGGCGCTCGGCGATGATCACGCGGAAGCCGGCGGCAGCCAGCGCAAGTGCCGTGGTCAGTCCGCCGATGCCGGCACCGGCGACGACGATCGGGTGCCGTTCGCTCCGGGTGGACGGTGCGGCGGGCAAGGCTCGCGGCCGTTCAGGCGGCGAGGTCGCGGTAGAGGTGGTCCGGCGGCACGGTCTCGGTCGGCGCGAGGGCCGCCTTGTAGCGGTAGAGCGTCGAGCAGTAGGGGCAGATCTTCTCGTCGTCGTCGCCCATGTCGAGGAAGACATGAGGATGGTCGAAGGGCGG
Organism: uncultured Alphaproteobacteria bacterium; assembly: GCA_963750065.1. Taxonomy (GTDB): domain Bacteria; phylum Pseudomonadota; class Alphaproteobacteria; order Rhizobiales; family Kaistiaceae; genus CAVSRC01. Next base: position 40,059 of record CAVVPK010000025.1, on the reverse strand, counting down.
CTTCGCGCCGACACACATGAATTCTCTGACGCCGATCTCGACTGCCGGCACGCCGGAATTGTTGTGGAAATGCGGGACGATGTGATCTGCCATGGCGTTCGGTCCGGAATTCACGCGCGTTTTCGGCGCGGACAATAGCGGCGTCGGCCGCGATTGGGTAGGGTCCGCCGCGTTTCAGCGGAGATCGGCAGATTGCAGCATTTTTCCTCGGGCGGCGTCGACATCGCCTACGCAGTAGACGGTGAGGGCGATCCAATCCTCCTCATCCACGGCTTCGCCTCCAACAACGCGGTCAACTGGCGCTCGACCGGCTGGATCGAGACGCTGGTGAAGGCGGGCTTCCGCACCATCGCCATGGACGTGCGCGGTCACGGCGCCAGCGCCAAGGTCCACGATCCGCAGGCATACCTCTTGGCGACGCTGGCCGGCGACGCCGCCGCCCTCATCGACCATCTGGGCTTAAGCCGCGCCGATGTCATGGGCTACTCGATGGGCGGGCGCATCGGCGTCATGCTGGCGCTCAATCACCCCGGCAAGGTCCGCTCGCTGGTGATCGGCGGCATGGGCCTCGGGCTTGTCGAGGGGATCGGCGGCGAGGACGAAATCGTCGCCGCGCTCGAAGCCGAGAGCATCTCGGCGGTGAAGACCGCCGTCGGCCGCGGCTATCGCAAGTTCGCCGAGTTGACCAGGAGCGATCTCAAGTCGCTGGCCGCCTGCATGAGCGTGCAGCGCGCGGTGGTGCCGCGCCAGCGCCTTGCCGAACTCTGCCTGCCGGTGCTGGTGGCGGTCGGCACGCGCGACGAGGTGGCCGGATCGGCGGCCGGTCTGGCGGCCCTGATCCCGGGCGCGGAAGTCCTCGACATACCCGGCCGCGACCACATGCTCGCCACCGGCGACAAGGTGTTCAAGGCCGGCGTGCTCGATTTCCTCGCCCGCCGCGCGTGAGGGGCAAGAAGCGGAATCGCCTGAGTCGGTTAAGCGCAAGTCTTGCAAAAGCGATTCAACGGCATAGGTCCGGGGGACCGTTTTTTAACCGCGGGGCGCGTAGGGTGCGCGCCTTGGTGGCCGTCGGGGGGCTGTGATAGGGTCCCCGCCCGCTTCGCCGCGGCGGTGAAGGTGAAGGTAAGTATCGATGTCCATTCAGGTTTCCCAGCAGGCCAGCGACCCTCTCGCCCAGGTCGATCCGATCTGGTTCAACATCCGGCGCGAGGCGGAGGAGATCATCGCCAGCGACCCGGCAATGGCGAGCTTCGTCTTCGCCACGGTGCTGAACCATCGCCGGCTCGAGGACGCGGTCGTCCACCGCGTCTCCCAGCGCCTCGATTCGAACGTCATGGGCGCCGAGGTCATCCGCAGCGCCTTCAACGATGCGATCGCCGCCAATCAGGAACTCGGCGAGATCTTCCGCAGCGACATTGCCGCGGTCTATGACCGCGATCCGGCGTGCGAGCGCCACATCGAGCCGCTGCTCTACTTCAAGGGCTTCCACGCCATCCAGACCCACCGTCTGGCGCACTGGCTATGGAACGAGGGGCGGCGCGACTTCGCGCTCTATCTGCAGGCGCGCTCCTCGGCCGTCTTCCAGACCGACATCAATCCGGCCGTGCCGATGGGCCGGGGGATTTTCCTCGACCACGCCACTGGCCTGGTCGTCGGCCAGACGGCGGTCATCGAAGACAATGTCTCGATCCTGCAGGGCGTGACGCTCGGCGGCACCGGCAAGCAGACCGGCGACCGCCATCCCAAGATCCGCCACGGCGTGCTCATCGGCGCCGGCGCCAAGATCCTCGGCAATATCGAGGTCGGCGTGTCGTCGAAGATCGCGGCAGGCTCGGTGGTGCTGCACCCGGTGCCGGCGCATTCGACGGTTGCCGGCGTGCCGGCCAAGCTGGTCGGTCGCACCGGCAAGGGCGATCCGTCGCGGCTGATGGATCAGATGCTCGAAGAATGCGCCGACGACTGATGACCGGCGCACAGACACTCAAGAATTGGGAGCCACAATCGTGAACCGACAGGAGCTTCAAAAGCTCGAAGCCTATTTTCGTCGCCGTTTCGGCATGTCGACCATCTCGGTTAGGGCGCGCCCGCAGAAGGACGATTCGGCCGAGGTCTATATCGGCGACGAGTTCATCGGCGTGATCTTCCGCGACGACGAGGACGGCGACCTGTCCTACAACTTCACCATGGCGATCCTCGACATCGACCTCGACTGAGCCCGTCCCACGCTCGGTAATCCTCCGGCAAGCCGGAGGATGACGGCTGTTGGGCGGTCACCGGATGGCGACAGCCGGCGGCGCTGGCTCACTGTGTCCCTTAACGAAACATCAACCATAATGCCGGCGAGCGCCGGCCCGACCGGAACGTACGCGATTCCATTGCGTTACGGGGAGATTTGAATGCTGCCCTGGCGGGTACGCCACTTGCACCCTTGGTCAACCGTACGGGTGACATGCCCGAAAACGGGACATGAGGGGCGGAAGCGGTGCTGCACGACGGGCTTCTGATCATCTACTGCGGCATCGTCGGCTTCGTTGCCGCCGGCATCGCCGCCAGCTTCTACAAGATGGTGACCTCGGAAGCCGCGCGCTTCGCGCTGCTCGGGCAGGGCTGGCTTGCCGCCGTCTCGACCTTCCTGTTTTTCGCCGTGACCGGGCCGGCGATCATCGTGGAAAGCGCGCTGAAGCGGCGCCACAGCGAGAGCAACGCCGCCGGCTGGCTGCTGGCCAGCGTACTGGTCGCTGGCCTGTGGAGCGTCTGCTCGGGTATTCTCGTCCTCGGACTGGTGCTCTCGCTGGAAAGCGGTTTCGCCTGACCGGCATTGGTCGGCGGGGCGGACGGACTCCAGGCGAATCGGCACGGGCTGGGGAGCGAAGGATATGGCGATCCACGAGCTTGACGGCGTTCGCCCGGAACTGCCCGAAGACGGCGAGTTCTGGGTGGCGCCGAGTGCGACCATCATCGGCAAGGTGACGCTGGAAAAGGGCGTCGGCGTCTGGTTCGGGACGGTCATGCGCGGCGACAACGAGCGCATCACCATCGGCGCCGACACCAATGTGCAGGAACTGTGCATGTTCCACACCGACATGGGCTTTCCGCTCACCATCGGCGCGGGCTGCACGGTCGGCCACCGGGCGATCGTCCATGGCTGCATCATCGGCGACAACGTGCTGATCGGCATGGGCGCCACGGTGATGAACGGCGTGACCATTGGCGACAACTGCCTGATCGCGGCCGGCGCCCTCATTCCGGAGGGGCGCACTGTGCCGTCCGGATCGCTGGTCATGGGTGTGCCGGGCAAGCCGGTGCGCCAACTGACGCCGGAGGAGATTGAGGCCAACCGCAACTCCGCCATCCACTACGTCGCCAACTGGAAGCGCTACGCCAAGGGCTTCGGCCCGGCGCTGTGAGGCGCGGGCGGCGTCAGCCGTGGTCGTGGTCGTGATGGTCGAGCCGCGTCTTCGGGTCGATGTGGGCGCCGGTCCAGTGGCCGTAGCGCCAAGGCAGGTACCAGGCCGAATTGTCCGGCAGCTTCTCCGGCACCGGGTCGTAGCCCGATGCCCCGAACGGGCCGCAACGCTGGAAGCGTGACAGGCCGATCCAGAAGCCGGCCCACAGGCCGTACCGGCTCAGCGCTTCCTCGGTGTATTGCGAACAGGTCGGCAGATAGCGGCACTGCCCGCCGAGCCAGGGCGAGAGCACCAGCCGGTAGGCCTTGATCAGGCCGATGCCGAGCAGGCGCGGCAGCCGCGCGGCGAACGATAGAATCCCTGTCATGATTGCCGTGGATGATGGCATCGCTGCTTCGGCAGCGGTGCCGTCGTCAACGCTTTGTTCACCATGTCTGCGGCAACCTCGTAACTCCGAGCAGCGTATCCGGCGTCGGGGGCGTTCAGATCAGGAGAGGTGGCCGCCATGGTCCGGTTTCTCAAACGCTATTTCCAATATCGCCGGGTCGGCTTCAGCCGGGTTGCGGCATTCCACTATGCCTGGCTGGTGAGCAGCAACGGCCGCCCGCTGCCGCTCCTCGGCCGCTAGCGCAATCGGTCAGCTCTGCTCCGCGGCCCCGCGCCGGGCCGCGATCTGATCGAGCGCATCGACCACGGCATCGAAGGTCAGCATGGTCGAGGCGTGGCGCGCCTTGTAGTCGCGCACCGGTTCCAGGAACTTCAGGTCGGCGAAGCGGCCCTCCGGCGGCGGGCCGTTTTCCTTGAGCATTTTCAGCATGGTCTGGCGTACCGCGCGCAGCTCTTCGGCGCGGGCGCCGAGGATATTGGCCGCCATGATCGAGGATGAGGCCTGGCCGAGCGCACAGGCCTTCACGTCATGGGCGAAATCGGACACCACCTCGCCGTCCAGCTTGAGGTCGATGGTCACGGTCGACCCGCACAGGCGGGAATGGGCGGTGGCGCTGGCGTCGGGGCGATCGAGCCGGCCGAGGCGCGGGATCGTTCCGGCAAACCTGAGAATCTGCTTGTTGTAGATGTCGTCGAGCATCGTGCGAGCGAATATAGGGGAGGGACCACGGCCCCGCCACAGGTGACCGCGGCCGGCGGCATGGCTGTCTGTCGCTGTCAGCGCTTCGCAAGTGCGGTTATGGCGACTATATAGACGCCGGAAACCAGCCAATGGCGCTTGTGCCAGCGCCCGGAGACGTATCGATGGATGCCGTGACCCGCAAACCCGCAATTGCAGATGCGCCGGCTGCCGTCGGCCGGCCGACGCGTGCCGAGGTCGAGGAGGCGGTGCGGGTGCTCATCGCCTGGGTGGGCGACAATCCGGACCGCGACGGCGTCAAGGAGACGCCGCGGCGCGTCGCCGCCGCGCTGGAGGAACTCTACGAGGGCTACGGGCTCGACCCGGCCGAGGTGCTCGAACGCACCTTCGACGAGGACGGCGGCTACGACGACATGGTCCTGGTAAAGGACATTCCGTTCTACTCGCACTGCGAGCATCACATGATGCCGGTCACGGGCAAGGCCCACATCGCCTATTACCCGAGTGACAAGGTTGTCGGCCTGTCGAAGCTCGGCCGCGTCGTCGACATCTTCGCCCGCCGCCTGCAGACGCAGGAGCGCATGACGGCCGAAATCGTCGGTGCGATCGACGATGTGCTGCATCCGCGCGGCGTGGCGATCCTGATCGAGGCAGAGCATCATTGCGTCACCCGGCGCGGAACGCGGGCGCACGGCGCCATGACCACGACGACGCAGTTCACCGGTATCTTCCGCGACGACCCGGCCGAACAGATGCGTTTCATGACGCTGCTGCGGAACGGGCAGGGGGCGTAGCGCGCCACCTGCCCCGGCAGACGGGCGTCGCGTCGCTTCATTCTCGCCGCCGCTGTCCGGCGGCCAACCGACAAGCGAGCCCGATCATGACCTCGCCCGTTTTCGCAGAGCGCAAGGACGAAGAGACCGTCGAAACCGGCGCGGCGCTGATGCCGAAATTCGACCGCGACGGGCTGATCGTCGCCATCGCCGTGGATGCTGCCACCGGCGACGTCCTGATGGTCGCCCACATGAACCGGGACGCCCTGGCGCGCACCATCGAGACCGGCGAGGCCTGGTTCTGGAGCCGGTCGCGCCAGAAGCTGTGGCGCAAGGGCGAGGAGAGCGGGAACACGCTTGGCGTCGCCGAGATGCGTGTCGACTGCGACCAGGACGCGATCCTGCTCAAGGTGGCGATCGCTGGCGACGGTGTCGCATGTCACCAGGGCTATCGGTCGTGCTTCTACCGCTCGGTGCCGCTCGGCGAGACGCCGACAGCCGCGACCGCGCTTGCCTTCGACCGGGCGATGAAGCGCATACGGCCGGGCGGTTAGCTCCTAGACGGCGGCGATATAGGCGCGCATGTCGTCGGCCTCGCGCTCGACCTGCTCGATGCGCGCTCTGACCACGTCGCCGATCGAGATAATGCCGGTCAGACGGCCGTTCTCGACCACCGGCAGGTGGCGAAAGCGCCCGCGCGTCATGCGCTTCATCACCTCGTTGATCGTCTCGCCCTCGCCGCAGGTCACCACCGCGCGCGTCATGACGGTCGATATCGGTGCGGAAAGGATCTCGCCGTGCTGTCCGGCGAGGGCGCGCACGACGTCGCGTTCCGAGATGATGCCGGCGATGCGGTCGTTTTCGTCAACGACCACCAGGGCACCGATCTTGTGCTCGGCCAGTGTATCGATGGCCCCAGCGATGCTGGCCGCCGCGGACGTGGTGACGACCTCGCGTCCCTTCTCACTCAGCATGGCTGCCACGGTCATGGGTTTCCTCCTCAAAGCGCCGCCCGAACCCGACCTTTCCCCGGCAGGATGCGACGTTCTGACGCAGATGGCAAGCACCCGGCCGAAATCGGCCCGTTTGGGGCCGGTTCTAGCGGCGCGAGCGCACGGGATCGAACAGCGGGAAGAGCAGCAGCCCGGCGACGAAGCCGCCGATATGGGCGTCCCAGGCGACCGCGCCGGAAGCGATTCCCTGGCTGATGGTGCTGATACCGAAAAGGAGGTTGAGGCCGAACCACGCTCCCAGGAACACAAGAACGCGACGGTCGCGGATGACGGTCATCAGCGGTTGTGCCGGAAGCCGGTAGGCCGCCGTGCCGGCCGGACGCCACATGGGACCGCCGGCGGCAAAGACGAAGCGTGCGGCGCCGGCCATGTGCGCCGAGATGGCGGCCGAGGCACCGACCAGCGGCGCCTGACTGAAGGGAAAGATGGCCAGGTGGACAAGTGCGCCGGCAATGGCGCCGGCCGCCGAGAAGAGCAGGAAGCGGGTGGCCCCGAAGCGCCAGGCTAATGGACTGCCGAAGGCGGCAAGCCAAACGGCGTTAAAGCCGACATGTTCCCAGCCGCCGTGCAGCAGGGCGTAAGTGACCAAGGTCCAGATGCGGGCGGCGGCGGTCAGCACTTCCGGCGGCAGGGTCTGCGGCGCGGTCATGCCGGCGGGGACGAAGCCGAAATCCCAGATGATGAGGTCGCCTGTGTAGGTGTTCAGCGCGAACGACAGGATCGCCTGGATGCCGAGAATGACCGCCAGCACGCCGACGATGACGGTGGGGATGTTGAAGATCGGCTGATGTTCGGGCGGACGCCCGCGGGGGGAATGGTCGAGCATGGCGCGGGAACATAGCCCGGTACGCGGTGGATACTAGAGCCGTTGCCTCAAAAAGAACCGAGCTGCTCTGCCCCTCCCGTCAGCCGCCGTGCTGGCATGGCGCCTGCAGCAGCGGCGCAGGAGCGGGAAAAGGGCACAAAGCCTGTCCCGTTCCTGCACGCACAATCCGGCGCTGGGACGCACGGGGGACGGGCGGGCGCCACAATGAAACGGGGCGGCAGGGCATGAAGCACGCGACGACGCGGGAACTCTACGAATACTGGAACCGCGTCCGCGGTAATGAGCGGGCGCCGCTGCGCAGCGCGATCGAGCCGAGCGACATCAGGCGAATCCTCGGCGAGATGTTCATTCTCGAGGTGCTGGGGCGCGACGACTATTTCGTGCGCTTGGCCGGCACCCGCGTCTGCGCGCTCTACTGCCGCGAGATCAAGGGGACGAATCTCCTCGACCTGTGGTCGGGGGAGGACCGGCACGCGATGGCGACGCTGGCCACTGCGGTCAGCGAGGATGGCGCCGCCGCGGTGGTGACCATCACGGCCGAGACCGCCCGCGATCAGGAGGTCCAGTGCGAGCTGATCCTGCTGCCGCTGCGCCACGGCGGCACCGCTTTCGACCGGGTGCTGGGCAGTTGCGCCGTCATGGAACGCCCCTACTGGCTCGGGACCGAACCCATCGTGCGCCAGAAGATTGCCAGCCTGCGCCTCATCTGGCCGGACGAAGCGCCGGTGTTCATGCGCCGGAAATCGGATCGGGTGACGGCTTCGGTGCTGGGCACGGTGCCGCCGATTCGCCTGCCGGTCGCCGGTTCCCGCCGGCACGGCCACCTGTTCGTCGTCGACGGCGGCAAACAGTAGCATCCTCCACGTCGGAAGGGCCGCGAAACGCCGGGAAAGCTTGGTAAATATCGGCAGGGCTTCCGTTACAGCTTATTAACCCCGGAGTAAGAAGATCAAGCCGTCTCGACAGACAGCGGCTGCCCGAAATGGAATCTTCTGCAGTTCAAAACGTTCGACAGCGCCTGCCGGTGCGTCAGCACGACCGCCGGCGCTATCAGCGCGTCAACGTGAACCTGCTCGGCCGCTTCATGCTCGAGGACCGGCGCGAATATCCCTGTCAGACCCAGAACATCTCGCCCGGCAGCCTGGCCGTGATGACCCCGGTCGTCGGTCGTCCCGGCGAACGGGTGATCGCCTATGTCGATCACATCGGGCGTATTGAAGGCAAGATCGTGCGCGTCTTCAACGGCGGCTTCGCCATGTCGATCAATGCGACGGCGCGCAAGAAGGACAAGCTGGCGGCGAAGCTGACGTGGCTCGCCAACCGGCACGAACTGAACCTGCCGGAAGACCGGCGTCACGACCGTGTGACGCCGAAGACGCCGACCACCACCGTGACCTTGCCCGACGGGCGCGAATACCGCGCCCGCCTCGTCGACGTCTCGCTGTCGGGCTTGGCGCTGGCCATCGAGGTGCAGCCGCCGATCGGCTCGCCGGTGGTGACGGGCAAGATCCGCGCTCGCGTTGTCCGTCACTTCGACGAAGGCATTGCCGTCGAATTCGTAACCCAGCAGACCGTCGCCTCGCTGGAACAGAATCTCTAGCTCTCCACACCGACCGGCTTCCGCCGCACCCGCCGCCGCCATCCGGCGGCATTTTTCGTTGCGGTCGGCGGTGCCGCCTATGCTTGCCGGAGTCCTAACGCAGAGCGTCCAATCCGATTCAATATTGCCTCGTCTTTGAATTACTTTGTCTCTTCGCTCTTATATTGAGAGAAATTCTTTAGTGGCATGGTGCTTCCTGGGTAAGGGGAAGCGTTATGCGTCGAGTGGGATTGAGAGGACTGGCGTTCACTGTGGCATTACTTGGCGGAGCCATCGCCGCGGCTGGGGCGAGCGCGGCGGCACCGCGGGCAGCCATGATGAACGTCACCGGCAAGACGTCGCAGCCGATCGGCCACTACGTCTTCTGCCAGGACCATATGGCGGAGTGCACGGTCAGGAGCCGGCACGATCCGCGGGTGCGGCTGACGCCGACGAAGTGGAACGAACTGGTTGCCGTCAATGCCGAGGTCAACCGGGACATCACGTCGGCGACCGACGAGGAGATTTATGGCCGACCCGAGGTCTGGGCCTATCCGGACAAGATCGGCGAAGGCGATTGCGAGGACTTCGTGTTGCTCAAGCGCCGCGACCTGATCAAGGAAGGCTGGCCGACCGGCGCGCTGCTGATCACCGTCGTGCGGCAGACGAACGGCGACGGCCATGCGGTGCTCACCGTGCTGACCGATCGCGGCGACCTGGTCCTCGACAACCTCAATCCGCGCGTCCTGGTGTGGAACGCGACCGACTACGAATACGTCAAGCGTCAGTCGGAATACGACACCGGTCAGTGGGTCGGCATCGACGACGCAAGCGGCATTGCGGTGGGCAGCGTTCGCTGAAGGGGCGAGTGGGAAACAAACAAAATTGCATCTGGACCTGGTCGCGTCCCACCCCCCGTCCCCAAGATCAGGTCCATGAGAGCCGGCCCCCGCCCCGGGGCCGGCTCACTTTTTTTGGGGGGGGCGGGCAGCGCTGGTCAGGCGCTGCCGATCAATATCCCGGTAGCGAAGACCAGCAGGCCGCCGATGACGATCTGGAAGGCGGCGCGCAGGAATGGCGTGTCCATGTAGCGCGCCCGTACCCAGGCGATCGCCCATAGCTCGATCAACACGACCACGATGGCGAGGATAGTGGCCGTCCAGAAGTGGGGGATGAGATAGGGCAGCGTGTGGCCGACGCCGCCGACCGTGGTCATCGCTCCGGTGACCAGGCCGCGCAGCCAGGGCTGGCCGCGGCCGGAGAGCGTGCCGTCGTCGGCGAGCGCCTCGGCGAAGCCCATGGAGATGCCGGCGCCGACCGAGGCCGCCATACCGACCAGGAATGTGTCCCAGCTATTCTGGGTGGCGAAGGCGGCGGCGAAGACCGGCGCCAGCGTCGATACCGAGCCGTCCATGAGGCCGACGAGGCCGGGCTGTACGATGCGCAAGACGAAATTGCGCCGCGCGGTCTCGCGTTCCTCGTCGCGCGCCTGCTGCGGCACCCCTTCGGTGAGTGCGCGGGCATGGGCCTCATGCCCGGCTTCGATGTCGGCGAGGTCGCCGAGCAGCTTGCGCACGCCGGCGTCGGAGGTACGCGCGGCGGCGCGGCGATAGAAGTTTGCGGCTTCCTCCTCCATCGATTCGGCACGCTCGCGCATGGCGTCGATGTTGAAGGTCGCGCTCATCCACACCGGCGGGCGACGGATGAAGCCGCGCACGTCGTCGCGGCGGATCAGCGGGATGTGCTCGCCAAAGCGCTGGCGATAGAGGTCGATCAGCATCTGGCGATGGCCGTTCTCCTCGTCGGCCATCTCCTCGAAGACCTTGGCTGAAGCCGGGAAGTCGTCGCGCAGGCGCTCGACGAAGTCACGATAGATGCGCGCGTCCTCTTCCTCGTTTTGGATGGCAAGGGCGAGAACCTCGCGATCGCTGAGGTCGGAGAAGGAGCGCTGTGGGGTGAAGGGGAGGAAGGGCATGGATGTCCACCAATCTAGAACCGTTCTAATATAACATCGCTCGGCTTGGCGCGCCGATCAACCGTCAGATTCGCGCGGGCCTGCCTTTTCCTTCCCCTTTGTGTTTGTTGCGCGCCGGCCGGCCGGTGGTCGAGGGGGCAAGTCCGCGCAGGAGCACCATCCACAGATCGTCGAAAGCCTTGTCGAGACCGGCGTCATCCCACTCGGCGGCGTGGACGGGAGCGTGGAAGCGGACGGTGGCATAGAACAGCGCCCGCCCGGTGCGTTGTGCGTCGATCTGGGCGAATTCGCCGCGCGCGATGCCGTCGGCGAGGATGGCGCTCACCTGGCCGACGAGGGTGTCGACATGGTCGCGAATCACATCGCGGGATTCGGCTAGGATCGCCTGATAGGTGGCAAAGAGCTCCGGCTCCAGCTTCGCCTTCTGCCGCTTGGTAGCGATCAGCGTGTCGAACCAGCGGCGCAGCCGGCCGGCCGCCGGTCCGTCTTCGGCGACAATCTTCTGCAAAGGATCGGAGACGCGCGCCAGCCAGCGCTCCGTCACCGCGTCGCGCAGCGCCGCCTTGCTGGCGAAGTGGCGATAGACCGAGCCATGACTGACGCCGAGCGCCCGGGCGACGTCGACCACGGTGGTCTTCGCTGGCCCGAAGCGCGTCAGCGTCTCTTCGGCCGCATCGAGGATGCGGTCGGGCGTCAGGCTGGTTTCGCTCATGAAGCCGGGCCGCGGCCTTTCTCGCTGTCGAGGAATGCCATCTGCGCCGGTGCATAGCGGGGGCCGGCAGCGGCATCCCTGGGCACGGCCTTTTCGATGTCGCTCATGTCGCCGTCGCTGAGTTCAATGTCGAGTGCTCCCAGCGCCTCGTCAAGCCGGTCGCGGCGTCGTGCGCCGACCAGCGGCACGATATCAGAGCCGCGTGCGAGAACCCAGGCGATGGCAACTTGCGCAACCGACGCACCCCTGGCCGTGGCAATGGCGCGCAGCGCCTCGACCAGAGCGAGGTTGCGGTCGACGTTCTCGCCGCTGAAGCGCGGCGTGTGGCTGCGGAAGTCGCCCGGCTTGGCTTGGTCCTTCGACCAATGGCCGCTGATCAGGCCGCGAGAAAGCACGCCATAGGCGGTGATGCCGATGCCGAGTTCGCGGCAGGCGGGCAGGATGTCGTCCTCGATGCCGCGCGATATCAGCGAGTATTCGATCTGCAGGTCCGCGATCGGATGGACGGCGGCGGCGCGACGGATCGTTTCGGCGCCGACCTCGGACAGACCGATATGGCGGATGTAGCCGGCCTTCACTAAGTCGGCGAGGCCGCCGATGGTCTCCTCGATCGGCACGTTCGGGTCGAGCCGGCCCGGCCGGTAGATGTCGATGTAGTCGGTGCCGAGGCGCCGCAGCGAATAGGCCAGCGCCGTCTTTGTGGCGGCAGGCCGGGTATCGTAGCCGAGCCAGGCGCCGTCGGGGCCGCGCTGGGCGCCGTATTTGACGCTGATGGTGACCTTGCTGCGGTCGCGGCCCTTGAGGGCTTCGGCGATCAGCATCTCGTTGTGGCCCATGGCGTAATAGTCGCCGGTGTCGAGCAGGGTGATGCCGGCGTCGAGCGCCGCATGGATGGTGGCGATGCTCTCCGGGCGGTCGGCGGGACCGTAGAAGTCAGGCGACATGCCCATGCAGCCGAGGCCGATGGCCGAAACGGTTGGGCCGGATTTGCCGAGTGTGCGGCGGATCATGGTGGGTGTTCCTTGTCGACTTGCTAATGCGTGTCCGCGATCAAATGACAGAATTGCGATTTTGTCAATCGTCAACAAACGTGCGCGGAACGGCGAAAAAGGAGGCCGCCAAAAGGCGTGGCGCGCGGGCTCTTGACTGATCGCGCACTTCAAGGCACCTAGCCGCCTGTCGCCCGCAGGCGACGTTCCATCAACGCTTACCCGCGCTCGTCAGCGGGAGTGAGCCGGAGACAGACATGATCCACCTGACTTTCCCCGACAATTCCGTTCGCGACTTCGCCCCCGGCATCACCGGCCGCGAGATCGCCGAAGGCATTTCCAAATCGCTGGCCAAGAAGGCGGTGGCGATGGCGCTGGACGGCAAGCTTGCCGATCTCAGCGACCGGATCGAGAGCGACGCAACAATCGAGATCGTCACGCGTGACGATCCGCGCGCGCTGGAACTCATCCGCCACGACGCCGCCCATGTGATGGCCGAGGCCGTGCAGGAACTCTATCCCGGCACCCAGGTCACTATCGGGCCGGTGATCGAGAACGGCTTCTATTACGATTTCTTCCGCAACGAGCCCTTCACCACCGACGACCTGCCGGCGATCGAAAAGAAGATGCAAGAGATCGTCCGGCGCAACGCCCCCTTCACCAAGGAGGTGTGGTCGCGCGACGACACCAAGCACGTCTTCGAGACCAAGGGCGAGGCGTTCAAGGTCGAGCTGGTCGACGCCATCCCCGAAGACCAGCAGATCAAGATCTACAAGCAGGGCGAGTGGTTCGACCTCTGCCGCGGTCCGCACATGACCTCGACCGGGCAGATCGGCGACGCCTTCAAGCTGATGAAGGTGGCTGGCGCCTATTGGCGCGGCGATGCGCGCAATCCGATGCTCACCCGCATCTACGGCACCGCCTGGCACAGCAGGCAAGAGCTCGACGCCTATCTCCACATGCTGGAGGAGGCCGAGAAGCGCGACCACCGCCGGCTCGGCCGCGAGATGGACCTCTTCCACTTCCAGGAGGAAGGGCCGGGCGTCGTCTTCTGGCACGCCAAGGGCTGGACGCTGTTCCAGAACCTGACCAACTACATGCGGCGGCGGCTTTCCGGCACCTATCGGGAGGTCAACGCGCCGCAGGTGCTCGACAAGGTGCTGTGGGAGAACTCGGGCCACTGGGCTGACGTTCCGCGAGAACATGTTCACGGTGCGGCCAGCCGGCGACGAGGCGGACGACAACGAGCGCCTCTATGCGCTCAAGCCGATGAACTGCCCTGGCCACATTCAGATCTTCAAACATGGGCTGAAGAGCTATCGCGATCTGCCGTTCCGGCTGGCCGAGTTTGGTGCGGTCCATCGCTACGAGCCGTCCGGCGCGTTGCAGGGCCTCATGCGCGTGCGCGGCTTCACCCAGGACGATGCCCACGTCTTCTGCACCGAGGCGCAGATGGCGGCGGAGTGCCTGAGGATCAACGACCTGATCCTGTCGACCTATGGCGATTTCGGCTTCGACGAGTTCGTCGTCAAGCTGTCGACCCGGCCGGACCACCGCGTCGGCTCGGACGCCGCCTGGGATCACGCCGAAGACGTCATGATGAAGGTCTTGAGAGAGATCGAGGAGCAGTCCGGCGGGCGCATCAAGACCGGCATCAATCCGGGCGAGGGCGCCTTCTACGGGCCGAAGTTCGAATACACGCTGCGCGACGCCATCGGCCGCGAATGGCAGTGCGGCACCACCCAGGTCGACTTCAACATGCCGGGGCGGCTTCGGCGCCTTCTATGTCGACTCGGACGGCGAAAAGAAGACGCCGGTGATGATCCACCGCGCCATCTGCGGCTCGATGGAGCGCTTCCTCGGCATCCTCATCGAGAACTATGCCGGGCATTTCCCGCTGTGGTTCGCGCCGGTGCAGGTGGTGGTGGCGACGATTACGCAGGACGCCGACGACTACGCCGGAAAGGTCCATCGCGCGCTGATCCGTGCTGGCTTGCGGGCCGAAATCGATCTCCGCAACGAGAAGATCAACTACAAGGTCCGCGAGCACAGCCTGGCCAAGGTTCCGGCCATTCTGGTGTGCGGCAAGCGCGAGGCGGAGGAGGGCACGGTCAATGTCCGCCGGCTGGGCGTGAAGGAGCAGGTCTCGCTGACGCTTGCCGATGCGATCGCCGCTCTGCAGCAGGAAGCGGAGGCGCCGGACGTGAAGCGGCTGATGGTGGAGCAGGCGGCCTGACATGACGATCCGGGTTGTCGTTGCCGGCGCCACCGGCTGGACGGGCAAGGCCCTGGTTGCAGCCGTCCTGAAGAGCAACGACCTGGAACTCGCCGGCGCGGTGGCGCGATCGGCGGCGGGAAAGGACGCGGGCGGGGCGATTGGTCTCGCCCACTGCGGCGTGACCGTCTCGGCGACGCTTGCCGAGGCACTGGCGGTGCCCTCGGACGTCGTCGTCGACTACACCGACGCCCATGTGGTCAAGGACCATGTGCTCACCGCGCTCCGCGCCGGGCGACATGTGGTGGTCGGCACGGCCGGGCTCACCGCCGACGATTATCGCGAACTCGACGAAGTGGCCCGCGCCAACCGGCGCGGGCTCTTCGCGGCGGGCAATTTCTCGATCACCGCGACGCTGATGAAACGCTTCGCGCTGCAAGCGGCGCGCTATGTGCCGGATGTCGAGATCATCAATTACGTGCCGGGCGGCCGGCCCGACACGCCGTCCGGCACCGCGCGTGAACTGGCGGAGGCGCTGGCCGAGATCGAACGCCACCCGACGGCGCTGCCGGCCGCAAAGGTTTCCGGTGCTTCGGAGGCGCGTGGCGCAAACATCGGCGAAGGTGTCGGTGTGCAGGTGCATTCGGTCCACCTGCCGTCCTATGTGCTGGCCTGCGAGGCGATCTTTGGCGCGCTGGACGAGCGGCTGGTTATCCGCCATGACGCGGGCGCCTCTGCCGCGCCCTATGTCGCCGGAACCCTGCTTGCCGTTCGCCGGGTTGGCGAACAGGTGGGGCTGCGCCGCGGGCTGGATGCGCTGATCGACTGAGGCCGGTTTTTCGCTACTGCAGCAGCACTTCGATGTCGCGGTTGACGCCGGGCTCGACCGTGAAGTCGGTGTGGTAGCTCTTGCCGTCGTGGCGGGCGATGGCCCGGTACTGGCCGACGGCGAGCACCACCGAGGGGAAGGCGCCGACGCTCTCCACGATGCTGTCGCCGTCGGGGGTGAGCACCGACCATTCGGTATTGGCGATCGCCTCGCCGCCGTGGACCTCGACCAGCTTGAGGGTGAGGCGCGCCGCCTTCTGATAGACGGTCGCCTCGGTCAGCTTGCCGGCATCGACCCGGATGTCGGCGCGCACCACCGCATTGGCGTCGCCGTAGTGGCTGACGACGTGATAGATGCCGGCGCTGAGCGCAATCACCTTGCCCGGCGGTGCATTCGACATCAGCAGGTAACGGTCGCCGGCGCCGCCTTCGTCGGGCGCGTAAATGTCGAAGCTGATGTCGCTGCCGGTGAGTTGCGTGTCCTTGCCGTTCATGGCGGTGAGGCGCATGCCGCCGGCGTTGAGGATGAAGAGGGCGCCGCCGGTCGTCTTCTGGACCTCGATTTTGCGGGCGAGCTGGGCGCGGCCGAAGGCCGCGTCGATATAGTAGTTGCCGGGATCGAGCCGCACATAGATGACGCCGCCGGAAGCCTGTCCGAGCAGGGGCAGGTTGCCGTCGCTGCCCGCCTTGTCGCCGAAGATGCGCCAGTCGACGCCGTCCTTGAGCGACGGGCCGTCGGCCGTCAGGCGCGCCTCAAGCGTGAACGAGCCGGGGCGAATGTCGCGCGGCGGGCCGGGATCGGGCGTGTCCATCGGCGACTGGCCGATATAGCCGCCACTGTCGATGGCATCGCCGCTGTCGAAGTCGCCGCCGTCGGGTGCAGCGGCAGCAGCGCCGCCGTCGGGTGTGGCGGCAGCACCGCCGGCGGCGACGGTGACGGCCTGGCTGGCGCTTTTTGCCGAGGCCGCGGGCATTGGCGTCAGCATCGCGGCAGACAGGCCCGCCAGCAGGACGCCGCCTGCCAGTCCCCTGATTACCGCCGTGCCGATTGTCCGTGCCATCATGTGTCCGTCAGACTCCTCTGATCGTCCAAAATCGCCGGTTCCATGGCGATTTCAAGACCAATCTGGCAATTGAAATCGCCGCCGCATTGACCAAATGTCCGGCGACACCCCTCTGGAACCCAGACATACCATGCCCGACGCTCTCGACCTGCTGAAGACCCGCAAATCGGTCTCCGCCGCTTTCCTCGCGCCACCGGCGCCGAGCAACGACGAAATCTCCGAAATCCTCACCATCGCCTCGCGCGTGCCCGACCACGGCAAGCTGACGCCGTGGCGCTTCGTCGTCTTTGCCGGCGACGCTCGTGTCAAGGCGAGCGCGGCCCTGGCGGAGCTTTTCGCCAGCAAGCATCCGGATGCCGACGCCAAGGTGCTCGAGGAGGAGCGCAAGCGCCTGGCGCGGGCGCCGCTGGTCATCGCCGTGGTCAACAAGCCGGTGCCGCATCCCAAGGTGCCGGAATGGGAGCAGATGCTGTCGGCCGGCAACGCCGCTTTCAACATCGTGCTGGCCTCGCATGCGCTCGGCTATGCGGCGCAATGGACCACCGGCTGGATCGCCACCGATGCGGATGCCGGGCGCGTCCTCGGCCTGTTGCCGGGCGAGCGCTTCGTCGCCTTCGTCCATATCGGCACGCCGACGACGGCACCCAGCGACCGGCCGCGGCCGGCGCTGGCCGATGCGGTCAGCTACTGGTCGCCGCCTTCCGGCTGAAGACCGCGTTGATGACGAGAACCTGATCGGGGCGACAGGCGAGTTTGCCGCTGAAGCCGGCACGCCGCGCCGCTTCCGCTTCGGCCCGCAGGGCGCCGAGGTCGCTGCCGCGGAACGGCCGGTCGAGGGCGGCGACGCCGGCAGCGGCGGCGGCCACCAGCGTTCCCGTGCGGGCGGCGCGCGCCACGTCGTCGCCCTCATCGGCGCCCAGCGCTGCGACCAGCGGCCGGTCGTCCCAGGCAAGCGCGGCGAGCCGCCGCGACGCGCCACCATAGGTCGGAAGCGCCAGCAGCCCGGTCGGCGTGTCGGTTGCCAGCGCGATGATGCGCGTGGCGCCGTCGTCGATGCCGGCCAGCGCCTCACGCGGGCGGATGAGCGCGGCAAGCCGGGTCACGTCCGCACCGCCTTCCGCGCCCGCCAGTGCCACGCCGGTCGGCCGCGCCGGCACCAGCGCGTCGAGCGCCGCGCTTGTCCGCGCGGCGGCAGGCGGTCCAACGCGCAGGAAGACGGCACTCTCCCGTGCCCTGACGAGGAAGGCGGCCATGCGGCGGAGCGCCTCCGCGTCGGCCTCCGCCACGTCGACGATCAGCGCGTCGGCAGCGCTGGCTGCGGCCCGGTCGAGCGACCGGCCGTTCACTGGCGCGACGAGGAGAAGCGAGCGCAGAAGCATCGAAAAACCGCCGAAATCAGCATCGGATCATGGTGAACGAAGCATTAATCACTTTAAGGACAAGATGGCCGACGATCGGAGACAGGTCACCATGCTTGCCCGCGAATTCCTTGATTGGATCGACCGCGCGCCTGCCGGCCATCGCGCCAGCGCGGCCCGCGCGCTCTGCCGTTTCTACCTCCAGGGCGAGGTCGATGCCGAGGTCGGCGACGCCATGGAGGCGGCGCTCACCCTCTTGCTCGACGATCCGGCGCCCGAGGTCCGTCGCGGCATAGCCGAAGTGCTGGCCGCCAGCCCGGCGGCGCCGCACCACATCATCATATCGCTTGCCGTCGATCTGCCCGAGATCGCCGTCGTCGTGCTTGCTCATTCGCCGCTCTTGATCGATGCCGAGCTTGTCGATATCGCCGGCGCCGGCACGCCGCCGCTGCAGATCGCCATTGCCGGACGCCAGGCCGTTTCGGGCGCCGTCGCCGCGGCCTTGGCCGAAGTCGGCGAGCGCCGCGCCTGCCTGGCGCTGCTGCGCAATCCCGGTGCCACGATAGCCCGCATCAGCTTCCGGCGCATCGCCGAACGCTTCGGCGACGATGCCGAGATGCGCGACGTGATGCTGACCCATTCGCGCCTGCCCGCCGACGTCCACCAGATGCTGATCCGGCGGCTGGGCGATGCACTCGGCACCATGATGGTGGCCAAGTCCTGGGCGGAGGAGGAGCGTGCGCTTACCGTGACCCGCGAGGCCTGCGACCGGGCGACCGTGGCGTTGGCGGCGGAAAGCGAATCGGACGAGCTGCCCGAACTGGTCGAGCACCTGCGGGTTACCGGCCAACTTACCACCGGCCTGCTGCTGCGCACCGTGTGCGCCGGCAACGTCGGCCTGTTCGAGACGGCGCTGGCAGTGCTCGCCCACACGCCGGTGGAGCGGGTTGCAAGCCTCGTGCGCGCCGGCCGTGTCGGCGTGCTCAGGGCCATCTACAGCAAGGCCGGGCTGCCGCCGCGCGCCTTCGAGGCCTTTGCGGCGGCGCTCGATACCTGGCGAAAGATCGCCGAGGAGGGCGGCTCGGACAACCGCTATCACGCGACCCGGCGCATGGTGGACGCGGTGCTTGGTTGCTACACCCAGATCAGCGATGGCGAGATGTACGAACTGGCCACGATGCTGCGCCGCTTCGCCGCCGACCAGGCGCGTGAGGCCGCCCGCGACTACGCCCGCGAGGCCAAGGCGGCCTGAACGCGAGCGCCGCTACTCCGCGAAGTGGCGTTTGCGCACGGCGCGGACCAGCAGCCACACGCCGAGAAGCACGATGGGCACGAGAGCCGACAGGACGAGCGTCTTCTCGACGGCGAGCATTTCGAGCGGGATCGCCAGCACGTAGCCGAGCAGGCCGATGGTGTAGTAGGAGATCGCGATCGTCGACAATCCCTCGACCGTGCGCTGGAGCAGGAACTGGCTGCGCCCCGTCTTGGCGATGGTCTGAAGCAGCTCCTTGTTCTGCACCTGCACGTCAAGACCGATGCGCACATTGAGCAGTTCGATCGCGCGCTCGATCTTGGCGAAGAGCACATCGAGGCGCTTTTCCATCGCCGCGTAGGTCCCCAGAGCCGGGTTGACCCGGTTGAGGATGTAGCGCGAAAGCGACGAACCGAGCGGCGTCGGGCGCTCGCCGATGGCGCCCAGCCGGGCTTGCAGGATGTCGCCATAGGCCTGACAGGCGGCGAAGCGGTAGGTCAGCCGTTCGGCGAGCCGGCCGGCCTGGACCATCAGCCCGTGCAGCGCCTCGAGTGCCGTCTGGGCCCGGGTGGTTTCGGTCGCTTCGGTGAGCGAGTTGACCTTCTCGGTGAGTTCAGTCTCGAGAGAATTGAGTTCGCCGGCGTGCTGGCGCGCCAGCGGCAGGCCGATGAGCGCCATCGTGCGGTAGGTCTCGATCTCGAGGATGCGCCGCACCAGGATGGCGCGGCGGAGCTCCGGCAGCCCGCCGGCGGCAAATTCGAAGCGCGTGAAGCGCTCGGCGTCGGGCACGAAATCGGTGGCGAGCTGTCCGGCGCCCCCTTCGACATCGATCACGCACAGGCTGTGGAGGTTGAATCCGGGCAGGAGCGCTTCCGGCAGGCGGGTGTCTTCGGTGAGGTCGATGCGCATGGCGCCGAGGAGCTGCGGACCATCGATCGATTCGAGCCCGATTCCCTCCGGTGCGCCGTCGGTGTCGTCGGGCGCGGCGGTCCAGGTGATAGTGACGAATTCGGTGTGGAACTCCCAGGTCACTTGGCGCGCGCCGGCGGTGAAGCTGTGCTGGCGCAGATCCTTGTTGGTCGGCCGCGTGAGCCCGGAGGCTTCGCACCAGTCGCAAAAGCGCGTCATCGACGCGGCAACGCCGTCGGCTTCGGAGGGCACGACGAACACCAGCCGGCGCACGCGGGCTCGCGGCGGCACCGGCTCGACCGGCCGCGCATGGACCTCCTCCAGGATCTGCTGGCGGAACGGGTAGTCCTTGCCGATCGAAACGCTCATGTCGTCCCCCAACGCTTCGACAGTTTCCACGGTCAGGGATATTCAGGCCCTTGTCGGTCCTGTCTGCAACTCGCGATCGGGTGCTGCGACGAAAGGCGCTCCGCCTCGGTTGAAATGGCCGAGGCAGGCCCGCAGCCTAATAGCGAAATTGCTCGGCGACGATGCGGTCGTCCCAGGAGTGATCGGGGTCGAAGAGGATCAGGCTCTCGGCGGCGTTGTCCTGGGCGACCGTGACCGAGACGATCGATCGGAATTCGACATTGTCGGCGACCGCGTTCATCGGCCGCTTGTCGGTCTCGAGCGCATCGATCCTGACCTTGGCGCGGTCGGGAAGCAGGGCGCCGCGCCAGGTGCGCGGACGGAAGGCGTTGAGCGGAGTGAGTGCCAGGAGGGGCGCATAGATCGGCAGAATGGGCCCGCGCGCCGCCATGTTGTAGGCCGTGCTGCCTGCCGGTGTCGCCACCAGAACGCCGTCGCAAATCAGGTCATCCAGGCGCACCTTGCCGTCGACGGTGATCTTCAGCTTGACCGCCTGATAGGACTGGCGGAACAGCGACACCTCGTTGATGGCAAAGGCGTGGTGCTCGGTGCCGGCAGCGTCGACCGCGTCCATGCGCAGCGGGTGGACGACGTTGGGGATCGCGCGGGCGAGGCGCTCGGGCAGCTCCTCCTCGCGGAACTCGTTCATCAGGAAGCCGACCGAGCCGCAGTTCATGCCGTAGATCGGCTTGCCGGTGTCCAAGAAGGCGTGCAGCGTCTGCAGCATCATGCCGTCGCCGCCGAGCGCGACGACGACGTCGGCCTCGCCCGGTTCGACACTGCCATAGCGTTCGACCAGGCGCGCGCGCGCGTCCTGCGCCTCGTCAACGCTGCTGGCGATGAAAGCGATCGCTCCGGTCTTCAGTCGCCCGTCCATGCTAGTTCCCGATCAAGAGGCGCGACGCCAGTAGCATGCCGCACGCCGATTTCCAATTCGCTGCCGCGGACGCAGCAAAAAAAGCCCCCCTGAAACGGCCGGTTGCAGGGCTGCTTCGCGGGCGCTACACGACTGCCCGTCCGCCTGAATCTCCCGAACGGATGTGAGCCATGGTCGCCGAACCGGCGCGTTTTGTCCTGACCCTGTCCTGCGGCGACCGGCACGGCATCGTTGCCGCGGTGGCCAACTGCATCGCTTCGCAGGACTGCAACATCGTCGAGAGCGCCCAGTACGGCGACCCGGAGACCGAGCGCTTCTTCATGCGAGTGTCGTTCTCCGCCCCGCCGGAAATGACGGTCGAGAGGTTCACCCGCGGCTTCCTGCCGGTCGCCACTGGCTTCGATTTCGACTGGCAGTTGCACGATCTGGCGATCAAGCCGCGCGTTATCATCCTGGTCTCCAAGCTCGGCCATTGCCTCAACGATCTGCTCTACCGCAATTCCATCGGCCACCTGCCCATGGAGCTGGTGGCGGTGGTCTCCAATCACCAGGACATGCGTCGCCGGGTCGAGGCGGAGGGCATCGACTTCGTCCATCTGCCGATCGGCGAGGGTGGGCGCGAGGCGCAGGAAGCTGAGATCGCGGAGCTGGTCGATCGGAAGGGGATCGACCTGGTGGTGCTTGCCCGCTACATGCAGATCCTGTCGGAGGGGCTGGCCAGACAAGCTCACGGGTCGCGTGATCAACATCCATCACTCGTTCCTGCCGAGCTTCGTGGGTGCGCGGCCCTATCACAAGGCGCATGAGCGCGGGGTCAAGCTGATCGGTGCCACCGCTCATTACGTGACGCCCGAGCTCGACGCCGGGCCGATCATCGAGCAGGACGTCGGGCGCGTCGACCATGCCATGTCGGCGGAGGAAATGATCGCCATCGGGCGCGACATCGAGGCGACCGTGCTGGCCCGCGCCGTGCGCTTCCATCTCGAACACAGGGTTCTGATCAATGGCGGACGTACCGTTGTCTTCCGCTAGCGCGCTGCGCATCGACGGGCGCGCCGTCGCCGAAGAGGTCACTCAGACCGTCAAGCGAGAGACCGAGCGGCTGAGAGAGGCGACCGGAATCGTTCCCGGCCTTGCCGTGGTGCTGGTCGGCGACGATCCGGCGAGCGCTGTCTATGTCGCCGGCAAAGGCAAGAAGGCGGCCGAACTCGGCTTCCATTCGGTGCAGAAGACGCTGCCGGTGGAAACCAGCCAGGCGGACCTGCTGGCGGTCGTCGAGGCCCTCAACGCCGATCCCGCGATCCACGGCATCCTGGTGCAGTTGCCGCTTCCCGCTCATCTCGACAAGACACCGGTGATCGAGGCGATCCGGCCGGAAAAGGACGTCGACGGCCTGCATCCGGTCAATGCCGGGCGGCTCATGGGCGGCGACCGGCGCGCCATGCTGCCATGCACGCCGGCCGGCTGCATGATCCTGTTGAAACGGGCGCTCGGCGATACGCTTGCCGGCAAGACGGCGGTGGTGGTCGGCCGCTCCAACCTGGTCGGCAAGCCGATGGCCCAGCTTCTGCTGGCCGAGAACTGCACGGTCACCATGGCCCATTCGCGCACCCGCGATCTCGAGGCGGTGGTGCGCGGCGCCGATATCGTCGTGGCTGCGGTCGGACGGCCGGAACTGGTGCGTGGATCGTGGATCAAGCCCGGTGCGGCGGTGATCGACGTCGGCATGAACCGCATTCCGGCGCCGGAGCGCGGCGAGGGCAAGACTCGGCTCACCGGTGACGTCGCCTACAAGGAGGCGGCCGATGTTGCCGGTGCGATCACGCCGGTGCCGGGCGGCGTCGGACCGATGACGATAGCGATGTTGATGGCCAATACGCTCACCGCCGCGGCCCGCGCCGCGGGCCAGCCACTGCCGAAGTTCTGAAATGGCACATCTGTGAAGAAGCCGCCGCAAGGCTTTGCGGCGGCTTCGATTTGCCCGTTTCGTAGGATCTCAGCTCACAGCTTGCCGACCAACTGGCAGAGGGCGACCGTTTGGGGGGTGAAACTGGCGGGGGCCGCCAGCACCGCACGGCACTTCAGCTTGATCGCCCGCTGATCGGCCGACGACAAACCGCCAAACGCCGCCGCCAGCCGGACACCGCTTCCGCCACTGGCGCCCCCGCCGGGCAGGCCCGGCAAGCCGCCAGGATTGACGCCATCAAGCGTTGTGCCGAGCGGACCGGTCACGCCGTTCAGCGCATTGTTGACGGTGCCGGCGCCGCCGAGATTGACGGCGGCATCCGTGCCGTTGACGCCGACCAGATTGCCGCTGGTGCTGCCGACACTGAGGCTGCCGCCGGTTCCGCCGGTGCCCGCACCAACGGTCGCGATATTGGAGCCGCCGCCGAGGGTGGCGTTCACTGACGTGCCGCCGGTGCCGGTGGAGACAGTAGTGCCGCCGGTGCCGGTGCTACCGGTGCTGGTCGTGATGCCGCCGACGCCGAGATCGAGCGCCTGTGCTGGCAGCGCCGCTCCGACGACCAATGCGGCGGACGCAAGTACAATGAGATTCAAGGTCTTCATCGTTTGCTCCTTCCACTTTCATGCTCCCCACGACATGGAAGCCCTGAATGGGCGGAGCCGTCACCTGCAAAGTCGAACTGGGCTTGACGGACAGTTAATCGTGCTGCGCGGCTTTGAATTGCTTCACCGGAAGGACAATGAACCATGTCGATCCCCCCATTTGGGGCGATATACCGGCGGTGCGATCCAGGATATTGGAGATATTGGGGCTTCCGCTGCTTTTGTCGGCAGACGCGGCGCCCCGTCCTCACACTCCAGCCCCCCACGCCCCGGCCGCAAGGCCGGGGCACCTCCCCCGTTCTCCCTGAAAGCGGACCGGCCCAACACGCGTCGGATGCGAAAGCCGATTGCATCGTTGCGCCTCGACCGGGTCGTGCCCCGTGCGCGTCGGACGGGCGCGGGAAAGAGGCCCACCCGCCCGATTGTTGCCGGCTGAAAAACGGTCGGGAGAGAATTGGAAGATTTGCTTAATTTTCTTAAGGGTCGATTCATTCGGCCGGACTAATGATGGTTTCAACCGGCGGAAGGAATCATAGCGCCGGCAGTCTCTTCTGGAGGGTGCCGTGCCTATGTTCACACGCGCGGCGGTCGTCCGCCTGCTTCCCCGGTTTCTGGTCTCCCTGTCCCCCCGATTCGCAGCGTCGAATTCCGGCAACGTGGCGGTAATCTTCGCCATTGCCTGCATTCCGGTCGTTGCCGCCATGGGCGTGGCCGTCGATTATACGCGTGCATCCCAGGCCACTTCTGCCATGCAGGATGCGCTCGACGCGGCCTCGTTGGCGCTCTCTCGGAACGTGGACCTGGCGAACATGACAGGGGCGGAGATCCAGCAGTTCGCCAGCGAATACTTCAATGCCAACTTTCATATCGGCGACGTTCAGAACCTGGTGCTGAATACGTCCTATTCGCCTACCGGGCCTTCGGTGACGGTCAGCGCCGCGGCCAGCCTGCCGACCGATTTCATGGGTATCGTGGGAATGCAGACCGTGCCGCTCGGGCGTTCGTCGACGACTGTGTGGGGCGAGGCGCGGCTCAGGGTCGCGCTGGTGCTCGACAACACCGGATCGATGTCGTCCTCCGGCAAGATGGCCGCACTCAAGACCGCGACCAACAACCTACTGGGGCAACTGCACGCGGCGGCAGCAATTGACGGCGATGTCTACGTTTCGATCATTCCGTTCGTGAAGGACGTAAATGTCGCCAACGCGGCGAACTATACGTCGTCGTGGGACAGCTGGATCGACTGGAGCACCACGGAACCGAACGGCGCGACGCCGGCCGCCAACATTGGTCCCGGCTCGTCGTGTCCGTACAGCACTGGCTGGGGCGGCATCGGTTTCAATTGTGTCACGCAGCCAGCCGGAAACACATCGACCAACACGATCCCGTCGAGCGGCACCTACAAAGGCTACATCTGCCCCGGCAAGTTCAGTGACGGCACCGCCAATATCGGCTGCTACACGAGCACGACCTATTCCTCCTCCGGCAGCGGCGCGAGCTGTTCCGGCCACAGCAACTGCTCTTGCAGCGGCTACGGCAGCGGCAAGGTGTGCAAGACGATCAGCGGCTATTTCGAGCACGCCTGGACCGTTCCCAATTCGGCAAAGACCAAATGGACCGGCTGCGTGACCGACCGTGGCAACGCGACGGGGCCGGACAGCGGCAACTATGACACCAACGTCACACCGCCCACGACAAGCAATACGTCCACGCTCTTCCCGGCCGAGCAGTACTCGGCCTGCCCGATCACCGTCTCCTCGCTAAGCTATAACTGGTCGGCCATGACGGCGATGGTCAACAACATGAGCCCGAATGGCAGCACCAACCAGGCGATCGGTCTCGTGCATGCCTGGCAGTCGCTGGTCGGCGGCGGTCCCTATCCGGCGCCGCCCCCGCAGGACCCCAATTACCAATACAAGACGATCATCATCCTGCTCACCGACGGTCTCAACACGCAGGACCGCTGGTACGGCAACGGCTCGAGCACGTCCACGCAGGTGGACGCGCGCCAGAAGATCCTGTGCAACAACATCAAGGCTGCCGGTCTCACCCTGTACACGGTCCAGGTGAACACCGGTAACGATCCGACCTCAACGCTGCTGCAGAATTGCGCCAGTTCGTCGGACAAGTTCTTCCTGCTCACCGACGCCGACCAGATTATCACGACGTTCCAGCAGATCGGCACCGAGTTGTCCGATCTGAGGATCTCGAAATAGACGCACGTCCTGTTCAGGTTCGTTGAGGCGTGCGGCGATCCGGCGCGCAAGAAACAAGTCCTTGCGGGAGCTTCGGCGGACGCGGAGCCCCGACCTCACGCTCCAGCCCCCCAAGCCCGGTCGCAAGACCGGGACACCACTTGTGCATTGCCCGGACCAGTGCGCTGGAGACGAGTTTTGCGGCGACCCGGCCAACGGCCGCCACGGGAAAGACATTTTCCAATGGTGACGCAGTCGCGCGTTGTCGCGTCGATTCGACAATTCAGGTCAGCGCCGACGGGGGACGCCGCGCCCGCTGGACCGTTACAAGGCCGTCTGGTTCGCCATGCGTGCACGAAATAACACCTGAGATTGCGGCATTACCAAGCGAGGCAATTTATGTCGCAGAAAGATACGAAGGGCCCGAACGGCTCCGGCCAGAACCGGACGATGATGTATGCCGGAGCGGTGGTGGTCGTCATCATCCTGGGCGTCATCGTCTATTACGCCACCAAGCCGAGCGTCGCTCCTGAGGCCGCACCTCCCGCGGCCACAACCGAGCAGACGGCCCCTCCGGCCGCCGCTCCGGCTGACACGACGGCGCCGGCCGCCGCTCCGGCCGATACCACGGCCCCGGCTGCCGCTCCGGCCGCCACCACGGCTCCTGCGGCCGCCCCGGCCACTGCTCCAGCCGACACCACGGCCCCTGCGGCCGCCCCGGCCGATACGACGGCTCCGGCTGCTGCTCCGGCGGACACCACGGCGCCGGCTGCTCCGGCGACCACGACGCCGGCTGCTCCGGCGACGACACCGCCGCAATAGGCCGATCGTCCCAAACACGGTGCGCCCTGCTTCTGGCAGGGCGCACCTCCTGCACAGTGGGCACCAGGCCCTCAGCCCGAAGGCTGAGCCTGCCCAGCCAAACGGTCATCTTTTGGATTTGGTGCCGGCAGCAGGATTCGAACCCGCGACCCCCTGATTACAAATCAGGTGCTCTACCGACTGAGCTATGCCGGCACATGCCGAAGGCGTAGCAGCGCCGCCCGGTGGCGACAAGCGCCCGTCTTTTTGTCGCGAGTGCGGCTTGTTTGCGGCTCCGCGAACGCGGAGTACGATTGCCGGACGGAGGACAATTTCATGACTGAACGATTCCATAAAGTACACGCAGAAGGTATCTCGCTCGCTGTCGATCTGGCCGTCGGCCATATCCGTGACTTCACGATAGAAGCCGCAGGCCGCAAGCTGACCCCGCTGCACACGGCGCCGTGGGTGAACGATCCGGCGATCACCGGCGATCCGGCGATGTCTCAGAACCTCAAATATCTCTCCGGCGATTTCTTCTGCGCTCCCTTCGGCGGCAGCGACATCGAGGCGGGCTCGCCGGGGCACGGCTGGCCGGCCAATTCGACATGGCGGTTTATCGGCGAGGAGCGCAGCGGCGGCGCCGTCACGGCGCGCTTCGAGCTCGAGAAGCGGGTCATGGGGGCGCGGATCACGAAGGAATTCACGCTGCGCGACGGCCACCCCTTCCTCTATGAGCGCCATGTTTTCACCGGCGGCTCGGGGGCGGTCTCCGCGGCAAGCCACGCCATGACCCATTTCGCCGGCGAGGGGCGCCTGTCCTTCTCGCCCAAGGCGTTCGGCTACCTGCCCGAGGCGAACCAGGAATCCGACCCGGCCAAGGGCCGGTGCCTGTTCGCCACCGACAAGCGCTTCACCGATCTCAGCAGGCTGCCGCTGGCCGACGGCACCACCGTCGACCTGCACCATTATCCGGTGGCCGAGCGGCACGAGGATCTTGCCGTGCTGGTCGAGGCGCCCGGCGCGTCGCTCGGCTGGGCGGCGGCGGTGCGCACTGCCGAAGGCGACATCATGATGAGCCTGAAGAACCCGGTGGACTTCCCGTTCACCTATCTGTGGTTCTCCAACGGCGGGCGCTTTTATCCGCCGTGGAACGGCCGCCACACCGGTGTGCTGGGCATCGAGGAGGGGCGGGCCTATTCGGCCGCCGGGCACGCGGCTTCGATCGCGCCGAATCAGTTCTCCAAGGAGGGGTTCCCGACCTCGCTGACGCTCTCCCCGGACGGCAGCGTCGCCGTGCGCCATGTGATCGGCGGCGTGCCGCTGCCCGCGGGCTGGAGCCGCATCGCCGGCGTGCGGCCGGAGGGCGACGGCCTCGTCCTCAAGGGTGACGGGGGCGAGGTGTCGGTGCCGTTCGACACCGATTTCCTGGCCTAGCCGATCGTGCGGCGGGCGAGATAGAGCGCCAGCACGGCTGCATTGGAGACGTTGAGGCTGGCGATGGTGCCCGGCACCGTCAGCCGGGCGAGGCGGTCGCAGGTGTCGCGAGTGAGGCGCCTGAGGCCCTTGCCTTCGGCGCCCAGCACCAGTGCGATCCGCGCGCCTGTCATCGCCTCCTCGATCGGGCTCTCCGCCTCGCTGTCCAGCCCGATGCGGGTGAAGCCCATGGCGCCGAGCTCTTCCAGGGCGCGGGCGAGGTTCTGCACCTCGACCAGGGGGATGGCGTCGAGCGCGCCGGAGGCGGCCTTGGCCAGTACGCCGGTTTCGGCCGGCGCGTGGCGGCCGGTGGTGACGACCGCATCGGCGGCAAAGGCCACCGAAGAGCGCAGGATGGCGCCGACATTGTGCGGGTCGGTGATCTGATCGAGCACGACGATGAGGCGTGCGTCCTTCAGGTCCTCGAATGCCATGGAGGGGAGCGGCGCCACCTCGACGGCGACACCCTGATGCACGGCCTCGCCGCCGAGCAGGCGGTCGAGCAGCTTGGGCGTGGTCTCTTCCGGCGCCTCGGGAAGGTGCGCTCCCGCCTCGTTCAGGCGGATGAGCGCATTGGCGGTGGCGAGAACCCTGAGCACCTTGCGGCGCGGATTGGCGAGCGCCGCCAGCACCGGATGGAGGCCGTAGATCCACAGCGAGTTCCGGCCGGCGCTCGGCGGGCGAGCGGGGACGAAAGCGGTTCTGCGGCTTGCCGCTGCCGGAATGCGGGCGCTGATGGGGGCGGTTCGGGGTGCGGTTCATGGGCCGGCTTATAGGCTTGGCGAGGCTTGCGCGCCAATGGTTGCGGTCGACGGAGGGCCGCGCGACGTTTCGCGTTTCCGGCGGGCGTTGACAGGGCAGGGGGCCATCGCCATAAACGCCGCCGCGGGATGCCCGCCCGTTGGGGCTTTCACGGGCCCGTGGACGAATTCAAGGGAGAGTGTCCCGAGCGGCAAAGGGGGCGGACTGTAAATCCGCTGGCGTACGCCTTCGTAGGTTCGAGTCCTACCTCTCCCACCACGCTTCGCCCTTGTTGGCTTGGCGTGACAGAGCCACGTGGCATGGAATACCGAGAGTTCTGCCTCGCGCGGGTGTAGCTCAATGGTAGAGCAACAGCCTTCCAAGCTGATGACGAGGGTTCGATTCCCTTCACCCGCTCCAGCTTTTCGATTGGCGGCAAAGAGCCACATAGCCTCTGGCGTTCGGCGGCTGACTTCTGCTATCTGGACGCCGGCGTAGGGGTATAGCTCAGTTGGTAGAGCGGCGGTCTCCAAAACCGCAGGCCGTAGGTTCGAGTCCTACTGCCCCTGCCATCTCCCGTTACTCAGCAATCTTTCGTCAGCGTCCGTGAACCAGCAGCGCGTCGGTTTCGGCGGCCGCGTGACGATGGACTACGACGTGCTGCCGATAGACCTCCGAATCGTACCAACTGCGGAAGGCCGCCTCGTCGGGGAAGCGGAAAAGGACGATGCGTCCCGGCGGCGGTTCGCCCTCCAGCCGGAGAGGCGCGTCATCGACGGCCAGTACCTCGCCGCCGGTGCCGACAAAGGCCGTGTCATAGGCGTCGAGATAGCGCTGATACTCGGTCTCGTCATGGATGCGGATGGTGGCGGAGAAGATGACCGATGGCATGGCCGGCTCCTGGTGTGAATAAAGACCGCGAGGAGTGCTTTTTGGGCGCAGCGTTCCAGTCGCTCTCCATGCTGAAACAGCGCATGGTTCGCCACACCTGCTCCCAGGTTATGGGAAATCCGCCGATTTTCGACAAGAACACGCGGATTCCGTGTATTCTGATCGCCTGGCTCTGAACGGCCGCCGCCGGCGGGGCTGGGCGCCATTCGCCCAGCATTGCCGGGGACGGCAAAATTCATGCCGGTCCGGGCTTGAGAATCTCTGCGGCAGGCTTTATGTATCCGTCCCGAGCGCACGACGCGCGAGCCAATTCACGGGTTCGCGCGTCGATCTGGCATGAGCGGTTAATGGCTGAAAAAATCAATCCATTTGCATTCCTCCAACAGGTAAGGGCGGAGGCTACCAAGATCGTTTGGCCGAGTTGCAGGGAGACCGGGGTGTCCACCGTGATGGTGATCGCCATGGCCTTTCTGGCGGCCATCATGTTCCTGCTTGCCGACCAAGTCATCAGCCTGGGCATCAGGACGATTCTCGGCCTGGGCACCGGCAGTTCCTGAGGCAGGGCGGCGGATTCGATGGAAAAGAAGTGGTACATCGTCCACGCTTACTCGAACTTTGAGCGCAAGGTCGCCGATTTCCATCAAGGAAAAGGCGCATGCGGCCGGGCTCGACGAGCTGTTCGAGGAAATCCTGGTGCCGACCGAGAAGGTGGTCGAGGTGCGCCGGGGCCGCAAGGTGGACGCCGAGCGCAAGTTCTTCCCCGGCTATGTGCTGGTGAAGATGGCGATGACGGATGAGGCCTACCATCTCATCAAGAATACGCCGAAAGTGACCGGTTTTCTTGGCGCCGACAACAAACCGGTGGCCATTTCGGAGGCTGAGGCGAGCCGCATCCTGCGCCAGGTGCAGGAAGGCGTCGAGCGCCCGAAGCCGTCGGTCAGTTTCGAAGTTGGCGAGCAGGTACGCGTTGCCGACGGGCCGTTTGCTTCGTTTAACGGCCTGGTCGAGGAAGTCGACGAGGTGCGCGCGCGTCTGAAGGTGGCGGTGTCGATTTTCGGCCGGGCGACCCCGGTTGAACTCGAATACGGGCAAGTTGAGAAGCTCTGATCCGGTTGGCATACGGGCAGAGCACTGTGTGGGCTGTGGGAGGTTCGGGGCGTGTGCCAGATGCCCGGCGGAACCACACCACGGCATTCCTTGCCGGCCTTGGTCGGCGCCTGAAAGGAAGGACCTGATATGGCAAAAAAGATTTCCGGCTATCTCAAGTTGCAGGTGCCGGCCGGCTCTGCAACGCCGTCGCCGCCCATCGGGCCGGCGCTCGGCCAGCGCGGCATCAACATCATGGAATTCTGCAAGGCGTTCAACGCCCAGTCGCAGGAGATGGAGAAGGGCTCGCCGATCCCGGTCGAGATCACCTATTACCACGACAAGTCGTTCACCTTCAGGATGAAGACCCCGCCGGTCAGCTTCTTCCTCAAGAAGGCGGCCGGCTTGCCGAAGGGGGCGAACACGCCCGGCCGTGGCATCGCCGGCCGCGTCAATCGCGAGCAGGTGCGCGAAATCGCCGAGAAGAAGATGAAGGACCTCAACGCCGTCGATGTCGATGCGGCAATGAGGATGGTCGAAGGCTCGGCCCGTTCGATGGGCCTCGAGGTTGTGGAGTAGAGCCGATGGCCAGGATCGCAAAGAGAATCAAGAAGGTCCGCGAAGGCATTGACCCGGCGAAGCTTTATGCGCTCGAGGAAGCGGTGAAGATGCTCAAGGAGCGGGCCATCGCCAAGTTCGACGAGACCGTCGAGGTGGCCATGAACCTGGGCGTCGACCCGCGCCATGCCGACCAGATGGTGCGCGGCGTGGTTTCGCTGCCCAACGGTACCGGTCGCAGCGCCCGCGTGGCGGTCTTCGCCCGCGGCGACAAGGCCGAGGAAGCCAAGGCGGCCGGGGCCGATGTCATCGGCGCGGAAGATCTGGTGGCGGCGGTGCAGGGCGGGCAGATCGATTTCGACCGCTGCATTGCCACGCCCGACATGATGCCGCTGGTCGGCCGTCTGGGTAAGGTGCTCGGCCCCCGTGGCCTGATGCCCAACCCGAAGGTCGGCACCGTCACCAACGACGTGACGTCGGCGGTGAAGGACGCCAAGGGCGGTGCCGTCGAGTTCCGCGTCGAGAAGGCGGGCATCATCCATGCCGGCATCGGCAAGGCGAGCTTCGAGACGCCGGCGCTGGTCGCCAATATCCGGGCATTCACCGACGCCGTGCAGAAAGCGCGGCCTGCGGGTGCCAAGGGCACGTTCGTTCAGCGCGTCGCGATCACGTCGACCATGGGGCCTGGCCTCAAGATCGATCTGGCGACGCTGTCCGAGGGCGCTCCGGCGGCCTCGTAGAAAAGAGCTTCCGGTCGGGGGCGATCCCGGCCGGCGGAATGGGCGAGGGAGAAGTCCTTCGCCCAATCCTGTCCGAGACTGCAGGCGCCGGGCTGCCGGCTTAATCCGACTGGCCTGCAATAGACGGGAGGGAACCGGATTTCCGGTTCGAACCTCTTGGCCCACGCGGCGCCCTCGAAAAGGGTGCCGGCTTGGGGGACAGGCTGTGAGCGCCTCCGCCCGCCTAGTGTCTGGGCGGCAGGCAAACGCAACCGGCGGTCCCCACAAGT
Organism: uncultured Alphaproteobacteria bacterium; assembly: GCA_963750065.1. Classification (GTDB taxonomy): domain Bacteria; phylum Pseudomonadota; class Alphaproteobacteria; order Rhizobiales; family Kaistiaceae; genus CAVSRC01. The sequence goes on along the minus strand of CAVVPK010000025.1, from coordinate 7,462 downwards.
GGCCGCCCATTGGAGAGAGGCAGTTGGAGAGAGCGGAGAAACGCGAGGCGGTTACGGCGCTGAACCAGGTGTTCACGGACACCGGGACGGTCGTTGTCGCCCATTATTCCGGCCTCACCGTCGCGGACATGACGGCCCTTAGGGCCCGCATGCGCGAGGCGGGTGGCGGAGTGAAAGTCGCGAAGAACCGCCTCGTCAAACTCGCCCTGGAAGGCACGCACGTCGCGCATATCGCGGACCTGTTCGTAGGTCCGACCGTGATCGCTTACTCGAAGGATCCGGTCGCGGCGGCCAAGGTCACTGTCGACTTCGCCAAGACCAACAACAAGCTGGTCATTCTCGGCGGCGCAGCCGGCACGACCAATCTCAAGCCCGACGGTGTGCAGGCGCTTGCCACGCTGCCGTCACTCGACGAATTGCGCGCCAGGCTGGTCGGCATGATTTCGACGCCGGCCACCCGCATCGCGCAGGTCGTCGCGGCACCGGCGGCTCAGGTCGCCCGCGTTGTCGGGGCTTATGCCGAAAAGGGCGAGGCGGCGTAGGCCGTTCTCGGAACAACAGGGTTCGAACCGTAAAGGGAATGCAAAATGGCTGATCTGTCGAAGATCGTGGAAGACCTGTCGCAGCTGACCGTCCTTGAGGCGGCCGAGCTGTCGAAGATGCTGGAAGAGAAGTGGGGCGTTTCCGCCGCGGCTCCGGTCGCGGTTGCCGCCGCTGCCGCTGCGCCGGCCGAGGCCGCCGAGGAGAAGACCGAGTTCGACGTCGTGCTGGCCGATTTCGGCGCCAACAAGATCAACGTCATCAAGGAAGTCCGCGCCATCACCGGACTTGGCTTGAAGGAGGCGAAGGATCTCGTCGAGGCGGCGCCGAAGGCGGTCAAGGAAGCCGTCAGCAAGGAAGACGCCGAGAAGTTCAAGGCACAGCTTGAAGGCGCCGGCGCCAAAGTGGAGCTGAAGTGACGAAGTGAGGGCGTGGCCCTCGCGAAGTCGTCCCGGACAAGCGAGCCCTAAGGCGAGCGCGATCCGGGATCGCCAGCGAAGACTACAGGAAGACGCCGGTCTGCCGGCGTCTTCCGCACCCGAAGTGAAGCGTAACAGACCGTTGTCCAGAGTGCCGTCCCGCAGCGTCATGCGGTGTTCCGGACAGCTGTTTCTACAGACATCAGACGAGGAGTGAACATGACCCAGACGTTCACCGGTCGCAGAAGGGTTCGCCGATTTTACGGCTCCATCAGGGAAGTCGCCGAGATGCCGAACCTCATCGAGGTTCAGAAGGCATCTTACGACCAGTTCCTGTTGGTCAAGGAGCCCGAAGGCGGGCGGCCCGACGAGGGTCTGCAGGCGGTGTTCAAGTCTGTCTTCCCGATCTCCGACTTCTCTAACACGGCGCTGCTGGAGTTCGTACGCTATGATTTCGAACCGCCGAAATATGATGTGGATGAGTGCCGCCAGCGCGGCATGACCTTCTCGGCGCCGCTCAAGGTGACGCTGCGCCTGATCGTGTTCGACGTCGACCCCGACACGCAGGCCAAGTCGGTCAAGGACATCAAGGAGCAGGAAGTCTACATGGGCGAGATGCCGCTCATGACGATGAACGGCACGTTCATCGTCAACGGCACCGAGCGCGTCATCGTCTCGCAGATGCACCGCAGCCCGGGCGTCTTCTTCGACCACGACAAGGGCAAGACCCATTCGTCGGGCAAGCTGCTGTTCGCCGCCCGCATCATCCCCTATCGCGGCTCGTGGCTCGACATCGAGTTCGACGCCAAGGACATCGTCTATGCGCGCATCGACCGGCGCCGCAAGATTCCGGTGACCTCGCTGCTCTATGCGCTCGGCATGGACGGCGAGCAGATCCTCGACACCTTCTACAACGAAGTCACCTACACCCGCACCAAGGACGGCTGGCGGGTGCCGTTCGACGCCAACCGCCTGCGCGGCTTCAAGGCGGTCAACGATCTGATCGACGCCGATTCGGGCGAAGTGGTGCTGGAAGCCGGCCGCAAGTTCACCGTGCGCTCGGCGCGGCAGGCGACGGAGAAGGGCCTCAAGGCGCTCAAGGTCAACGACGAGGACCTCTACGGCCACTACCTCGCCCGCGACATGGTCAACCTGGAGACCGGCGAGATCTATGCCGAGGCCGGCGACGAGCTGAACGAGAAGGTGCTCGCCCTGCTGGTCGAGCTCGGCAATGACGAGATCACCATTCTCGACATCGACCACGTCAACACCGGCGCCTACATCCGCAACACGCTCGCCGCCGACAAGAACGAGTTGCGCGAGGAGGCATTGTTCGACATCTACCGGGTCATGCGTCCGGGCGAGCCGCCGACGATCGACACGGCGGAGGCGATGTTCAAGTCGCTGTTCTTCGATGCCGAACGCTACGACCTCAGCGCCGTCGGCCGCGTCAAGATGAACATGCGCCTCGACCTCGACGCCGAGGACAGCGTGCGCGTGCTGCGCGATGCGGACATCCTGGCGGTCATCCAGACGCTGGTGGCGCTGCGCGACGGCAAGGGCGAGATTGACGACATCGACAATCTCGGCAATCGCCGCGTGCGCTCGGTCGGCGAGCTGATGGAGAACCAGTACCGCATCGGCCTGTTGCGCATGGAGCGCGCGATCAAGGAGCGCATGAGCTCTGTCGAAATCGGCAACGTCATGCCGCAGGACCTGATCAACGCCAAGCCGGCGGCGGCCGCGGTGCGTGAGTTCTTCGGCTCCTCGCAGCTGTCGCAGTTCATGGACCAGACCAACCCGCTGTCGGAGATCACCCACAAGCGGCGCCTGTCGGCGCTCGGCCCGGGCGGTCTGACGCGCGAGCGCGCCGGCTTCGAGGTGCGCGACGTGCACCCGACCCATTACGGCCGCATCTGCCCGATCGAGACGCCGGAAGGTCCGAATATCGGCCTGATCAACTCGCTGGCGACGTTTGCCCGGGTGAACAAGTACGGCTTCATCGAGAGTCCCTACCGCCGCGTCAAGGACTGCCGCGTCACCGAGGAGGTCATGTACCTCTCGGCGATGGAGGAGGCGAAGTACACCATCGCCCAGGCCAACGCGCCGCTCGACGCCAAGGGCAAGTTCGTCAACGATCTGGTCACCTGCCGTCAGGCGGGCGAAGTGATGATGATCCCGGCCGAACGCGTCGACGCCATGGACGTGTCGCCCAAGCAGCTTGTCTCGGTCGCCGCGGCGCTCATCCCGTTCCTTGAGAACGACGACGCCAACCGCGCCCTGATGGGCTCCAACATGCAGCGTCAGGCCGTGCCGCTGGTGCGCGCCGAGGCGCCGCTGGTGGGCACCGGCATGGAGCCGGTGGTGGCGCGCGACTCTGGCGCCGCGATCGGCGCCCGCCGTGGCGGTGTCGTCGATCAGGTGGACGCCACCCGTATCGTCATCCGCGCAACCGAAGAGCTGGATTCGTCGCGCTCGGGCGTCGACATCTACCGGCTGATGAAGTTCCAGCGCTCCAACCAGAACACCTGCATCAACCAGCGTCCGCTGGTGCGCGTCGGCGACCGGGTCGAGAAGGGTGAGATTATCGCCGACGGTCCGTCGACCGACCTCGGCGATCTGGCGCTCGGCCGAAACGTGCTGGTCGCCTTCATGCCGTGGAACGGCTACAACTTCGAGGACTCCATCCTCCTCTCCGAGCGCATCGTGCGCGATGACGTCTTCACCTCGATCCACATCGAGGAGTTCGAGGTCATGGCCCGCGACACCAAGCTCGGGCCGGAGGAGATCACGCGCGACATTCCCAACGTTTCGGAAGAGGCGCTGAAGAGCCTCGACGAGGCCGGCATCGTCTATATCGGCGCCGAGGTCCTGGCCGGCGACATCCTGGTCGGCAAGATCACGCCGAAAGGCGAGAGCCCGATGACGCCGGAGGAGAAGCTGCTGCGCGCCATCTTCGGCGAGAAGGCGTCGGACGTGCGCGACACGTCGCTGCGCGTTCCGCCGGGTGTCACCGGCACGGTCGTCGAAGTGCGCGTGTTCAACCGCCACGGCGTCGAGAAGGACGAGCGCGCCATGGCGATCGAACGCGAGGAGATCGAGCGTCTCGCCAAGGACCGCGACGACGAGCAGGCGATCCTCGACCGCAACGTCTTCGGCCGCCTCGCCGACATGCTGCTCAACAAGATGGCGGTCTCCGGCCCCAAGGGCTTCAAGAAGGGCGGCAAGATCACCCGCGACGGGCTCGATGAATATCCTCACGCCCAGTGGTGGCAGTTCGCCGTCTCCAATGAGAAGCTGATGGCGGAGATCGAGGCGCTCAGGAACCAGTACGACGAGAGCCGCAAGCAGCTCGAAAAGCGCTTCATCGACAAGGTGGAGAAGCTGCAGCGCGGCGACGAGCTGCCGCCCGGCGTGATGAAGATGGTCAAGGTCTTCGTTGCGGTGAAGCGCAAGATCCAGCCCGGCGACAAGATGGCCGGCCGCCACGGCAACAAGGGCGTGGTGTCCAAGATCGTTCCGGTCGAGGACATGCCCTATCTGGAGGATGGCACCCACGTCGATATCGTGCTCAATCCGCTGGGCGTGCCGAGCCGCATGAACGTCGGCCAGATCCTCGAGACGCATCTCGGCTGGGCCTGCGCGGGCATGGGCCTCAAGATCGGCAAGCTGGTCGAGACCTACCACAAGAACGGCAACGTTCAGCCGCTCAGGAAGGTGCTGAAGCAGATCTACGGCCCCAACAGCAAGAACGAGCAGGTGGCCGAATACGACGACGAGTCGACGGTGAAGCTGGCCGAGCAGCTGACCAGCGGCGTGCCGATCGCGACGCCGGTGTTCGACGGCGCCCGCGAGCCGGACATCGTCGAGCTGCTCAACGAGGCCGATCTCGATCCGTCCGGCCAGTCGACGCTATTCGACGGGCGCACCGGCGAGACCTTCGACCGCAAGGTCACGGTCGGCTACATCTACATGCTGAAGCTGCACCACCTGGTGGACGACAAGATCCACGCCCGCTCGATCGGCCCGTACTCGCTGGTCACCCAGCAGCCGCTCGGCGGCAAGGCCCAGTTCGGCGGCCAGCGCTTCGGCGAAATGGAGGTGTGGGCGCTGGAAGCCTACGGAGCCGCCTACACGCTGCAGGAAATGCTGACGGTGAAGTCGGACGACGTTGCCGGCCGCACCAAGGTCTACGAGGCGATCGTCAGAGGCGACGACACCTTCGAGGCCGGCATTCCGGAGAGCTTCAACGTTCTGGTAAAGGAAATGCGCTCGCTCGGCCTCGACGTCGAGCTCGATGTTTCCAAGGACGGCCCGGCGTCGTCGCGGGGCGTTCCGGCGATTGGCGTGGACGCTGCCGAGTAGGCCGAGAAAGTGGCCGGCAGCGTACCGTCATCGACTGACATTCGTTTCAGGCCGTTCGTAGCGGGGTTCTCCCGCCCGCGCGGACGCTAAGGAGACACCTGATGAATCAAGAGATTGCGAACATCTTCAATCCGGCCCCGGCACCTGCCCAGGTGTTCGACCAGATCCGCATCTCAATCGCCAGCCCCGACAAGATCAAGTCGTGGTCGTTCGGCGAAATCAAGAAGCCCGAGACGATCAACTATCGGACCTTCAAGCCGGAGCGCGACGGCCTGTTCTGCGCCCGCATCTTCGGCCCGATCAAGGATTACGAGTGCTTGTGCGGCAAGTACAAGCGCATGAAGTACAAGGGCATCATCTGCGAGAAGTGCGGCGTCGAGGTGACGCTGGCGCGCGTGCGCCGCGAGCGCATGGGCCATATCGAGCTGGCCGCGCCGGTCGCTCACATCTGGTTCCTCAAGTCGCTGCCGTCGCGCATCGGCATGATGCTCGACATGACGCTCAAGGATCTCGAGCGCATCCTCTACTTCGAGAACTACGTCGTTACCGAGCCGGGCCTCACCGCGCTCAAGGAGCGTCAGCTTCTCAGCGAGGACGAGTATCTCAAGGCGCAGGACGAGTTCGGCGAGGATTCGTTCACCGCCAAGATCGGCGCCGAAGCCATCCGCGACATGATGATCGGGATGGACCTCGAGAAGATCGCCGCGGACCTCCGCGTCGAGATCGCCGAGTTCGACCTCCGAGCTGAAGCCGAAGAAGCTCGCCAAGCGGCTGAAGCTGATCGAATTGTTCATGGAGTTGGGCAACAAGCCGGACTGGATGATCATGACCGTGGTGCCGGTCATCCCGCCGGACCTGCGTCCGCTGGTGCCGCTCGACGGCGGCCGCTTCGCCACCTCCGACCTCAATGACCTCTACCGCCGCGTCATCAACCGCAACAACCGCCTCAAGCGGCTGATCGAGTTGCGCGCGCCGGACATCATCATCCGCAACGAGAAGCGCATGCTGCAGGAGGCGGTCGACGCGCTGTTCGACAACGGTCGCCGCGGCCGCGTCATCACCGGCGCCAACAAGCGCCCGCTGAAGTCGCTCTCCGACATGCTGAAGGGCAAGCAGGGCCGCTTCCGCCAGAACCTGCTCGGCAAGCGCGTCGACTATTCCGGCCGCTCGGTCATCGTCGTCGGTCCGGAACTCAAGCTGCACCAGTGCGGCCTGCCCAAGAAGATGGCGCTCGAGCTGTTCAAGCCGTTCATCTATTCGCGGCTCGACGCCAAGGGCTATTCGTCGACGGTCAAGCAGGCCAAGAAGCTGGTCGAAAAAGAGCGGCCGGAGGTGTGGGACATCCTCGACGAGGTGATCCGCGAACATCCGATCCTGCTCAACCGCGCGCCGACGCTGCATCGCCTCGGCATCCAGGCCTTCGAGCCGGTGCTCATCGAGGGCAAGGCGATCCAGCTTCACCCGCTGGTCTGCGCCGCCTTCAACGCCGACTTCGACGGCGACCAGATGGCCGTGCATGTGCCGCTGTCGCTGGAGGCGCAGCTTGAAGCCCGCGTGCTGATGATGTCGACCAACAACATCCTGCACCCCGCCAATGGCCAGCCGATCATCGTGCCGTCGCAGGACATCGTTCTCGGTCTCTACTACCTGTCGATCATGGCCGACGGCGAGCCGGGCGAGGGCATGGCATTCGGCTCGATCGGCGAGATGGAGCATGCGATCGCCGCCAAGGCGATTACCATGCATTCCAAGATCCGCGGCCGCTACAAGACCATCGGCCCGGACGGCAAGCCGATGTCGAAGATCTACGAGACGACTCCCGGCCGCATGCTGCTCGGCGACCTGTTGCCGCGTGACAAGAACCTGTCCTTCGACTTGGTCAACAAGCTGATGACCAAGAAGGAGATCTCCAACGTGATCGATGCCGTCTACCGGCATTGCGGTCAGAAGGAGACGGTCATCTTCTGCGACCGCATCATGGCGCTCGGCTTCACTCACGCCTTCAAGGCGGGCATCTCGTTCGGCAAGGACGACATGCAGATCCCGGACACCAAGGCGAAGCTGGTCCACGACACCGAGACGCTCGTCAAGGACTACGAGCAGCAGTACAACGACGGCCTCATCACCCGCGGCGAGAA
>CAVVPK010000024.1:0-201656 GCA_963750065.1 uncultured Alphaproteobacteria bacterium | reverse complement strand
TGTTCATGCTTTGCGCACCTCTCCGCAGCCAGCACGCCCAACGTGCAGCAATCGCGCGGCAGTGGCATTGATGTCGCTCATACCGCCTCACCCGCCTGTGGGCTCCAGGCACTCGATGCGGTTGCCGAAGGGATCGTGGACGTAGAAGCGCTCGTAGCCGGGCAGCGGCGGGTCATCGACGGTCGGATAGCCGGCCGCCTCGCAGCGCGCCCTGAGCTCGGCAAGGTTCTCGACCCGGAAGGCCGGATGGGCCTTCTTCGCCGGGCGGAACCCGGCCTCGACGCCGAGATGGATCTTGACGTCGCCCTTGGCGAACCAGACGCCGCCGCGCCTGGCCAGATTCTTCGGCTTCGGCTGCTCGGCCAGGCCAAGCACGCCCTCGTAGAAAGCGCGGGCCTTGTCCTCTTCGCCGGCCGGCATGGCGAGCTGGATATGATCGAGCGCGACGATGCCCATGGCGTTCCGCTCCATGCGAGCTACACAGCCTGGCCGGCCAGATAGGCCGCCAGCGCGTCCTGTTCGGCCGCTGTCATCCTGAGGCCGAGCTTGGTGCGCCGCCAGAGGATATCGTCAGCGCTCTGCGCCCATTCGTTGGCGACGAGGTAGTCCACCTCGCGCTCGCTCAGGCCGGCGCCAAAATCGCGCCCGAGATCGGCCGTGCCGGTGGCGCCTTCGAGGATGGCGGTGACGCGCGTGCCATAGGCGCGGCAGAGCCGCTCCACCGTCATCGCATCGAGGAAGGGATAGCGGGCGGCCGTGTCGGCCATCCAGGCATCGAAGGCGGTGACCGCGATGTCGCCGCCGGGCAGCGGCGACGCGACGTCCAAGGCTTGCCCATCTGCGGGAAGAACGGCTGCAGGCGCTTGAGCGCCTGTTCCGACAGCCGCCGGTAGGTGGTGATCTTGCCGCCGAAGACGGAGAGCATGGGCGCACCGTCTGCCGACCTGTCGACCTCCAGCACATAGTCGCGGGTGGCGGCCTTGGCGTCGCTGGCGCCGTCGTCATACAGCGGGCGGACGCCAGAGTAGGCCCAGCGCACATCGGCGCGGGTGACGGGCTTCTTGAAATATTCGCTGACGGCGGCGGTGAGATAATCGGTCTCGGCGTCGCCGATGGCGACGGTGGCGGGGTCGTCGCTGAAATCCTCTTCCGTTGTGCCGATCAGCGTGAAATCGTGCTGATAGGGAATGGCGAAGCAGATGCGGCCGTCGGCATTCTGGAAGAAATAGGCGCGCTCGTGCTCGAATATGCGATCGACGACGATGTGGCTGCCCTTCACCAGGCGAATCTTGGCCGGCAAAGCGAGGCCGGCGATCTCGGAAAGGACGGGGGCCACCCAGGGACCGGCGGCATTGACCACGGCACGGGCGGAGATCTCGCTCTCGCTACCGCTGCGCATGTCCTTGAGCGTCAGGTGCCAGAGGCCGTCGACGCGGCGCGCGCCAGTGAGCTTGCAACGGGTGCGGATGTCGGCGCCGCGCTCGGCGGCGTCGCGGGCATTGAGAACCACCAGGCGCGCATCGTCCACCCAGCAGTCGGAATATTCGAAGGCGCGGCGGAAATCGGGCTTGAGCGGCACGCCGGCCGGATCCCGGCTCAGGTCGAGGTCCCTGGTCGGCGGCAGCAGCTTGCGGCCGCCCATATAGTCGTACATGACCAGGCCGACGCGGATGAGCAGCCAGGGCCTCAGGCCGGGGTGGTGCGGCAGGACGAAGCGCATGGCGCGGACGATGTGGGGCGCCGCGCGCCACAGCACCTCGCGCTCGACCAGCGCCTCATGCACCAGGCGGAACTTGTAGTATTCGAGGTAGCGCAGGCCGCCGTGAACCAGCTTGGTCGAAGCCGACGAGGTGGCGCCGCCGAGATCGCCCATCTCGGTCAGGAAGACGCTGAGGCCGCGCCCCGCCGCATCGCGCGCAATGCCAACGCCGTTGATGCCGCCACCGATTACGGCGAGATCGTATATTGGGGAGGTCATTTTCATATTACCCGTGCTTCGCGCGCGCATTATTGCGTTTTGCGCTCGTATTATGGCTCATCACTTTCCTTCGCGCCTCAATCGAAAGCAACCGATACCTCGCCTGGCGGCGCCGCGGCGGAAATCGCCTGAAGCCTTTTAGCGCCATTTGCGGCAGGATCACCGTCGCGTGCCTTCGCCGAGGCCCGTTCGATGTCTCCCGGGCAGAAGAGGCCATAAGTCGATGCATGTTGTCATCTGCGGCGGCGGTGCCATCGGCTGCACGACCGCCCATTTCCTCTCCCGGCGCGGCGCCAGGGTGACGGTCGTCGAGCGCGCCGGCGTCGCCAACGCCGCCTCGGGCAAATCGGGCGGCTTCCTGGCGCTCGACTGGTGCGACGGCGGACCGCTGCAACAGCTCGCCCGGCGCAGCTTTGCGCTCCATGCCGAACTCGCCGACAGGTTCGACGGCGCGCGGGCGTGGAACTATCGCCGCATGACCACTTATGGCGGAACTGCGGGCTATTCGGCCGGATCGGATGGCGGGCCGGTGGACTGGGTGTCCGATTCGGTCGCCATCGGCCAGCGGCTGGGGACGCGCTGAGACGACGGCCCAGGTGCATCCCGGCCGCTACACCCAGGCGATGATGAGGGCGGCGGAGGCCGACGGAGCACGGCTTGCTGCCGGCACGGTCACCGGCATCGTGGCGGATGGCGGGACGGTCACCGGCGTCACGGTAGACGGGGAGGTGCTGGCCGCGGATGCGGTGGTGATCGCGCTCGGGCCGTGGTCGATCCTGGCGGCAAGCTGGCTGCCGCTGCCGCCGGTCTATGGCTTGAAGGGGCACAGTCTGGTCTTCGAGACCGGCGACAAGCCGCCGGCGGAGGCGCTGTTCCTGGAGACGGCCGACGGCGCGGCGCATCCGGAAGTGTTTCCGCGCAGCGACGGGACGACCTATGTCTGCGGCTATCGCAGCCAGGCGCCAATTCCGGTCGATCCGGCGCATGTCACGCCCGAGGCCGACCAGAGCGCATTCTTCGAGGCGATCTGCCGGGACATTTCGCCGATCCTGCGCGACGCGCCGATCCGTGCCCGCCAAGCCTGCTATCGCCCGGTGACCCGCGACGGCATGCCGCTGATCGGGCCGGTTCCGGGCGTTGCCGGCGCCACTGTGGCGACCGGGCACAGCGTCTGGGGCATCCTCAATGCACCGGCGACCGGCGAGGCGATGGCCGAGCTGATCCTCGACGGCGCCGCCCATACGGTGGACCTGGCGCCGTTCGATCCCGGGCGGCTGCCGCCGCTGTCGCCGGACGACCTCACGCTCGGCTCCGGCTGAATCCTGGCGTGCACACCGTAAAAGGGCGTAATCCATGGGTGGCCGTCGCACACCGGCCGATCTGCCGAAGGGCCTATTGACACTCAGTCAAAGCGCCCGATTTCGAACGTCTTGAGCCACGTCAACGTCCGGTTAACGGCTGTTAGTCAGGTTGCCGGCGACTATGCAAAGGGGCCGACCAAGCATGAGCTTTGTCCTCGAAGACCTGACGCCGGTTCTGCGCGCCACGATCCAGAAGGGAGCCGGGCCGCAGCGCTGGCAGCACCCTTCGTGGATCGATCACCTGCCGCCCTGCAACCGCGCCTGCCCCGCCGGTGAAAATATCCAGGCCTGGCTGGAGCTCGTGCGCGAAGGTCGATGCGAGGCGGCGTGGCGCACGCTGGTCAGGGACAATCCGCTGCCGGGAATCCACGGCCGCGCCTGCTACCACCCCTGCGAGGGCAGTTGCAGCCGCAAGGATCTCGACGAATCGGTGTCGATCCACGCCGTCGAGCGCTTTCTCGGCGACCTCGCAGTGGAGCAGGGCTGGACGATTCCCGCCGGCAAGCCGACCGGCAAGAAGGTGCTGGTCGTCGGCGCCGGCCCGGGCGGCCTGTCCTGCGCCTGGCACCTGCGCCTGATGGGCCACGAGGTGGAGATTCGCGACGCGGAAGCCGAGCCCGGCGGCATGATGCATTACGGCATCCCGGCCTACCGGCTGCCGCGCGCCGAGCTGCTGGCCGAAATCAAGCGCATCGAGACCATGGGCGTGCGCATGGTGATGAACACGCGCGTCGACGACGTCGTGGCAGCAATGAGCGCCGGCGGCTTCGATGCCTGCTTCGTCGCCATCGGCACCCATGACGGCAATCACCTCGACATCCCGGCCGCCGACGGCAAGCAGATGATCGACGCGATCAGCATGCTGGAGAACGTCGAGAAGGGCATGGCGCCCAATCTCGGTCGCGTCGTGGCCGTGGTCGGCGGCGGCAACACCGCCATGGACGCGGCGCGCGTCGCCCGGCGCCTGGGCGTCGAGGAGGCGATCATCGTCTATCGCCGCGACCGCGCACATATGCGCGCCGAGCCCTACGAGGCCGACCAGGCGATCCTGGAAGGCGTCAAGGCGAAGTGGCTGACCAATCCGACGCGCTTCGGCAAGGAAGGCGTGACCATCGAGCGCATCGCAATGGCCGAAGACGGCTCGCTGTATCAGACCGGCGAACTGGAGACGCTGCCAGTCGATTCCATGGTGCTGGCGCTGGGCCAGACCGCCGACCTCGACTTCCTGCGCAAGGTTTCCGGCATCGAGATCAGCCGCGGCGAGACGCTCGTGGTGGACGAGCGGCTGATGACCGGGCACCCGGGCATCTTCGCCGGCGGCGACGTGATCGGCGGCCCGCGCACGATGACGGCGGCGACCGGCCACGGCAAGAAGGCGGCCCGGGCCATCGATGCCTGGCTCAGGGGCGCGACCTATCAGGCGCCGGCCAAGAACCCGCCGGTCGAATTCGGCATGCTGGACCTGCCGCTCTACCTCGACGCCGGCCGCACCCACATGAGCGAGCTGCCGGTCGAGGCGCGCACGGGCTTCGCCGAAGTCGTCGCCGGGATCACCCAGAAGCAAGCCCGCTACGAAGCCGACCGGTGCCTTTCGTGCGGCAACTGCTTCGAGTGCGACAACTGCCTGGCCGCCTGCCCGGAACAGGCCATCGTCAAGCTCGGCGAGGGACAGAAATACATCGTCAACCTGGACCTCTGCACAGGCTGCGCGACGTGCTACGACCAGTGCCCCTGCCATGCCATCGAAATGGTGGCCGAGCCGGAGACCGAGGGCGCCAAGATGGGCAGCCTCGGCGAACCGCTGGTACCCCACAAATTCAGAACGCGCGCCTGAGGCCAGGAGACACCGGAAAATGGCTGACTCCACTGTCACGATGGATGGCAACACGGCCGTCGCACATGTCGCCTACCGGTTGAACGAGGTGTGTGCGATCTACCCGATCACGCCCTCTTCGCCGATGGCCGAGCTCGCCGATGAGTGGTCGGCCAAGGGCATCACCAACATCTTCGGCACGGTTCCGGTCGTGCAAGAGATGCAGTCCGAGGGCGGTGCGGCCGGTGCGCTGCACGGCGCGTTGCAGAGCGGCGCGGTGGCGACGACCTTCACGGCGTCGCAGGGCCTGATGCTGATGCTGCCCAACATGTTCAAGATCGCCGGCGAGCTGACGGCCTCGGTGATGTACGTGGCGGCGCGCTCGCTGGCCACCCAGGCGCTGTCGATCTTCGGCGACCACCAGGACGTGATGGCGGCGCGCTCGACCGGCTATGCCATGCTGTCGGCGGCCTCGGTGCAGGAAGCGCACGACCTGGCGGCGGTGGCGCAGGCGGCGACGCTGAAAGCCCGCATGCCGATCATCCATTTCATGGACGGTTTCCGCACCTCGCACGAGGTCAACAGCCTGACGCTGCTCTCCGACGAGACGCTGAGGGCGATGATCGACGAGTCCCTGGTCAGGGCGCATCGCGAACGGGCGCTCTCCCCCGCGCATCCGGTGGTCCGCGGCACGGCGCACAATCCGGACACCTTCTTCCAGGCGCGCGAGACGGCGAACCCGTTCTATGCCGCCACCGCCGGCATCGTGCAGGCGGAGATGGACAAGCTCGCCAAGCTCTGCGGCCGCCAGTACCGGCTCTTCCGTTACGACGGGCACCCTGAGGCGGAGCGCGTCGTCATCTCCATGGGCTCGGGCGCCGAGGTGGTGCGCGAGACGGCGCTGGCACTGGCCGCCAAGGGCGAGAAGGTCGGCGCGCTGCAGGTCCTGCTCTACCGCCCCTTCTCGGTCGAGCATTTTTTCGCCGCGCTGCCGGCAAGCGTGACGTCGATCGCCGTGCTCGACCGTTGCAAGGAGCCCGGCGGCACCGGCGAGCCGCTCTACCAGGATGTGGTCACCGCCCTGGCGACCGCCGCCGGCAACGGCGAACGCGCCATGCCGCGCGTGATCGGCGGGCGCTACGGCCTGTCGTCGAAGGAATTCCACCCCGGCATGGCCAAGGCGGTGTTCGACGAACTGACCGCCAAGGCGCCGAAGAACGGCTTCACCGTCGGCATCAACGACGACGTGTCGCATTTGAGCCTCGACTACGACCGCGATTTCGACATCCAGTCGCAAGGCATCACGCGCGCCGTGTTCTACGGGCTGGGCGCCGACGGCACGGTGGGTGCCAACAAGAACAGCGTGAAAATTCTGGCCGAGACGGAAGGCCGCTACGCCCAGGGCTATTTCGTCTACGATTCGCACAAGTCTGGCGCCGAGACGATCTCCCATCTGCGCTTCGGCACGACACCGATCAGCGCCCCCTATCTCATCCGCCATGCCGATTTCGTCGCCTGCCACAAGTTCGACTTCCTGAAACGGCTGGACGTGCTGGGCACGGCGCGGCAGGGCGCCACCTTCCTGCTCAACGCGCCCTACGGGCCGGACGCGGTGTGGGACCACCTGCCGCTGCCGATCCAGAAACGCATCATCGACCGCAAGCTGAAGCTCTACGTCATCGACGCCAGCAAGGTGGCGCAGGACCTCGGCCTCGGCCCGCGCGTCAATACCATCCTGCAGACCTGCTTCTTCGCCATCTCCGGCGTGCTGCCGCGCGACGAGGCGATCGCCGCCATCAAGCATGCCATCGAGAAAGCCTATGGCCGCAAGGGCGGCACGGTGGTCGAGAAGAACTTCGCCGCCGTCGATGCGGCGCTGGAGCATCTCTCACGAGGCCAAGGTGCCTCAGACGCTGACCGGCGCCGAGCCGCCACCGCTCGTCCCGGACGACGCGCCGGAATTCGTGCGCAATGTGACCGCCAAGATGATGGCCGGACGCGGCGACGAGATTCCGGTGAGCGCCATGCCGGTGGACGGCAGCTTCCCGCCCGGAACGACCGCCTTCGAAAAGCGCAACATCGCGGTCGCAGTGCCGAAGTGGGATGCCGATCTCTGCATCCAGTGCGGCCAGTGCTCGATCGTCTGCCCGCACAGCGTGATCCGGGCGAAATACTATCCGGAAGAGGCGCTCACCGGCGCGCCGGAGGGCTTTCCCTCGGCGCAGGTCAATGCGCGCGGCTTCCCTGGCAGCCGCTTCACCCTGCAGATCTATGTCGAGGACTGCACCGGCTGCGGCATCTGCGTCGAGAACTGCCCCGCGCTGAGCCCGACCGAGGCCGGCCACAAAGCCATCGACATGACCGACAAGACGACGCTGATCGATCAGGAAAAGACCAACCTCGCCTTCTTCGAGACGCTGCCGCTGCCCGACCGTTCGCGCGTCAACTTCTCCAATGTGCGCGGCGTGCAGTTCCTCGAGCCGCTGTTCGCATTCTCTGGTGCCTGCGCCGGCTGCGGCGAGACGCCCTATGTCAAGCTTTTGAGCCAGCTCTTCGGCGACCGGCTGCAGGTCGCCAACGCCACCGGCTGTTCGTCGATCTACGGCGGCAACCTGCCGGCGCATCCGTGGACGACCAACGCCGAGGGACGTGGCCCGACCTGGAACAACTCGCTGTTCGAGGACAATGCCGAATTCGGCCTCGGCTACCGCCTGGCGGTCGACCAGCAGACTGCGGCGGCGCGGCAACTGCTGGAGAAGCTCGCCCCGGTGGTGGGCGAAGACCTGGCCACGGCGATCCTCGATGGCAATCAGGTGGCCGAGAGCGACTTCGTGGCGCAGCGCGAGCGCGTCGCAGCGCTGACGGCCAAGCTCGACGGGCGCAGCGACGACGACTCGGTCAACCTCAAGCTGCTCGCCGATTTCCTCGTGCGACGCAGCGTATGGATCGTCGGCGGCGACGGCTGGGCCTATGACATCGGCTTCGGCGGTCTCGACCATGTGCTGGCGCAGACGCGCGACGTCAACGTGCTGGTGCTCGACACCGGCGTCTACTCCAATACCGGCGGGCAATCCTCGAAGGCGACGCCGCTCGGCGCCTCGGCGAAATTCGCCGCCGCCGGCAAGCGGGTGCCGCGCAAGGACCTGGCCATGCAGGCGATCGGCTACGGCTATGTCTATGTGGCGCAGATCGCCATGGGTGCCAATGCCGAGCAGGCGCTGGTGGCGCTGCGCGAAGCGGAAGCCTATCCCGGCCCGTCGCTGGTGCTGGCCTATTCGCACTGCATCGCGCACGGCTTCGACCTGCGCCAAGGCATGAAGCAGCAGGCGCGAGCCACTGCCTCCGGCTTCTGGCCGCTGTTCCGTTACGACCCGTCGCTGAGAAACAGCGGCGCCAACCCGTTCCGCCTCGACTCGACGCGGCCGCGGATCAAGCTCGAGGACTTCGCCTATAACGAGCTGCGCTACAGCGTGCTGACCCAGGGCGACCGCGAGGCGGCGGCACAGATGATGCGGCAGGCGCAGGCGGCGGTCGACGAACGCTACCGCTCCTACGAAGACCTGGCGGCGCGCGACGGCAGCCGCTTCCTGCCAAACTGGGAAAGCGCCTGATGTCGATCAACCTCGCCACCACCTATCTCGGACTGGAACTCGAACACCCGATCGTCGCCTCCTCCTCGCCGCTGTCGCGCGAGTTCGACGGCATCCGGCAGCTGGAGGACGCAGGTGCCGCCGCTGTGGTGATGCCGTCGATCTACGAAGAGGAGATCGCCGCCGAGGACACCGCCTATACCGAGCTGGTCGAGCAGGGAAGCTTCACCCAGCCGGAAGCGGCCGGCGGCTACTTCCCCGAACTCACCGCGTTTCGTGTCGGCGGTCTCGAGGCGCGCATGGAAACGCTGAGACGGGCGGTCGATTCGTGCGCGATCCCGATCATCGCCAGCCTCAACGGCTCGACGCCGGAGGGCTGGACCAGCTTCGCTCATAACCTGGAAGAAGCGGGTGCCGCGGCGATCGAACTCAACCTCTACAGCGTGCCGACCGACGCCCACGAGAGTGCCGCGGAGGTCGAAAAGCGCTGGATCGATACGGTCAGGGCCGTGTGTCTGGCGGTGTCGATCCCGGTGGCGGTGAAGCTCGGGCCGTGGCTGTCGTCGCCCGCCCACCTTGCCGGCGAGATCGGCAAGGCCGGCGCCAAGGGACTGGTGCTGTTCAATCGCTTCTATCAGCCGGACATCGACCTCATGACGTTGACGCCGAAGCCGAGCCTCGAACTCTCCAATCCTTACGAGATCCGGCAGGCGCTGCTGTGGATCTCGCTGCTTTCCGGGCGCATCGGCACGTCGCTGGCGGCAACCGGCGGGGTGGAGACCGGCAACGAGGTGGTCAAATACCTGCTTGCCGGCGCCGACGTGGTGATGACCGCCTCGGCGCTCCTGCGCCACGGGCCGGCGCATGTCGGGGCGCTGCGCCGTGCCCTGGAAGAGTGGATGGAAGGCCGCGGCTTCGACTCCGTCGACCAGGTGCGGGCGCGGCTCGCTGCCGCCTTCCTGCACAATCGCGAAGGCCTGGTGCGCGCCCAGTACATCAACATCCTGACCGGCTATCGCGCCGAGGCATAGCCGGGGGCGCTACGCCAGCGACCTCGTGGTGAGGCGCGACCCCGGACTTGTTCCGGGGGAGTCTCGAACCATGAGGACATCCCTCGAGGGCCGCCTACGGCGGCCACCTCAGGATGAGGTTCCCCGGTTCAGCGCGGCCTCTCCTCGCGCAGCGCCGCAGTGATCGCCCTGAAGAAGGGATGCTCCGGCAGATCCTCGATGTCGCAGACTATTCTGCGCCGCCAGTTGGGATGCTCGTCGATGGTGCCGGGGATGTTGACCTGCTCGGGGTCGCCAGTGAGGTCCTCGATCGCCAGCACGAAGAGGCGCGAGGGCGTGCGGGCGACCAGACGGTGGAGCGCCACGGCGACCGACAGGGGAATCATCTCCGGCGGAGGCTGGTGACCATCGCGAACTGCCCACACGTCCTCCGGCAGGAGCGCGTGATCGGCGAGCGTATAGAGCAGGTGCAGGCGCTCGCTGGCGCGCTCGGCATAAGCCTGCTCGACGTCGGCCTCCTTCAGATAGCCAAAGCCGCGGCGGGTCTTGAGATCGTGCGCGCTCCACCAGCCGGCGAGCGAGTGCAGGTCGTGGGTGGTGATGCAGGCCAGCGCCTCGCGCGGATATTCGGCAACCGGCACGAAATGCTCGCCGCGCTTCTCGAAGAAATAGACGACATAGGCCTGGATCTCGGTTGCGCCGAGCACTTCTGGGAAGCCCGGCGGCACGACGCCCAGCGCCTCGCCGATGACGATGGATTCGCGCGCCTGCGAGACCTCGGCCAGCGTCTTCAGCATGGCGGCGAGCGGATAGCGCACATAGACGCCGTCGGCGGCGGTGAACCCCTCTGCGATCCAGAACAGCCGGTAGAGGCTCATGGCGTGGTCGATGCGCAGCGCCCCGGCATGGCGCAGCACCGTATCGATGACCTCGCGATAGGGCTCATAGTCGCGCGCCTGGAGGACCGCCGGCGACAGCGGCGCCACGCCCCAGTCCTGGCCGTCGGCGTTGTAATAGTCGGGCGGCGCGCCGACGCGCACCGAGGGCACGGTCAGTTCGCGGTCCGACCAGGTTGCCGAGCCGTCGGGTGCGACGCCGACCGCCATGTCGAGATAGAGGCCGATGCGCATGCCGGCGGCCTTGGCGCGGGCCTGGGCTGCCCCAAGCTGGCGCTCGGCGGTCCATTGCAGCCAGGAATGAAAGGCAATCGCCTCGGCGTTGCCGGCGGCAAAGGTGGTGACCGCGCGGCTTGCCGGGTGGCGGTACTCCTCCGGCCAGCCGTGCCAGGCGGCGGCATGGCCGCGTTCGACCATCGCCTGCGACAGGGCCTCGAACAGAGCGTGCAGGTAGAGCGGCCGGCCGGCGCTGGCGACATAATCGGCAAACGCCCGCGCCTCGGCCGGATCTCCGGCCTCGCGGAAGGCACGGAAGAGGAAGGTGAGCGCCTTCAGCTTGAGCGGACCGACATTGGCGTAATCGACGAGGCTGGCGTTGCGCACCTCCGGCGGGACGACCATTTCGGCCAGCACCGTGCCGGCGCCGGGCACCTTATCCAGCGCGATATAGAGTGGATTGAGGAAGTGGCGGCTCGACGGCGAGAACGGGCTGAATTTCAGCGCATCGGCCATGAACAGGGCATGCAGCGGGTTGACGCCGATGAAATCGGCGCCGGCGGCCGCGGCGATCTCGGCAAAGCGGGCAAGGTCCTCGAAGTCGCCCATGCCCCAGTTGCGCCGGGAGCGCAGGCTGTAGATCTGGCAGGCAATTCCCCAGCAGCGGCTGTCGCGCAGCCAGTCGGGCACATGGCAGGCGACGCCATCCGGCGCCTGCATCGGCCCGGGGTCGCGCGCCGGCACCTTCTGCAGGCTCTCGGCGACGGCAAAATCGTCGCCGGCGGGGATGCCGAGGGCTTGAAGCGTGGCGCGCAAGGGCGCCTCCGCGGCGGTGACGGTCGGCCCCATGAGGGAGAGATAGCTGCGCTCGATGCCGGCACGCTCGGCCAGACGATTGAGGTCGTCGCTCATTTCGCTGCGTTCCTGTTGCGCATGACGGTTTCGCCAGCAAGCATGATCAGGGTGCGTCCTTCAAGCTGCAGTGTCTGGTCGACCGCATAGACGCGGTCGGGCGGATCGATCTCGCCGCTGCCGGCGTCGATGCGCACGCGCCAGTAGGGCCGGCCGCCGTTGGGCAGGCGGAAGGGCAGTGCCTCGTGATAGGCGTTGATCAGGATGAGCACGCGCGCCGGGATGTCGCCGAGCATCACGCCGATGCTTCTGGCTGCCTTGTCGGCCCATGCGGCGCTGTCCATCTCGACGCCGTCGGGCCTCAGCCAGATCACGTCGCGGGTGCCGTCACCGTGGATCGCGGCGCCATGGAGGAAATACTGCGCGTGCAGGACGGGATAGCGCTTGCGCACCGCAATGACGCCGCGCACGAACTCCATGAATGCGAAATCGCGCCCGGTCATGGCGCGCCAGCGCATCCAGGCGGTTTCGTTGTCCTGGCAATAGGCGTTGTTGTTGCCGTGCTGGGTGCGGCCGATCTCGTCGCCCATCAGCAGCATCGGCGTGCCCTGGGAGAGGAGCAGCGTGGCGATGGTGTTGCGCCGCATGCGCTCGCGCAGGCTGCGCACCTTGGGGTCGTCGGTCGGCCCTTCGACGCCGCAGTTCCAGCTGCGGTTGTCGTCGTGGCCGTCGTGGTTGTCCTCGCCATTGGCCTGGTTGTGCTTGTCGTTGTAGGACCACAGGTCGGTGAGCGTGAAACCGTCGTGGGCGGTGACCAGATTGACGCTCGCCCACGGCTTGCGGCCGCGGTGATCGTAAAGATCGGCTGACCCGAGGAGGCTGCCGGCGAGGGCCGGCAACTGGCCCTCGTCGCTCTTCCAGAAGGAACGAACGGTGTCGCGGTAGCGGCCGTTCCACTCGGCCCAGCCGGGCGGGAAGTTGCCGACCTGATAGCCGTTGCGGCCGAGGTCCCACGGCTCGGCGATCATCTTGGCGCGCTGCAGAACCGGGTCCTGGCGGGCGGCGTCGAAAAAGACCGCATTGGGGTCGAAGACATCGTATTCGCGGCCGAGCGCCGTGGCGAGGTCGAAGCGGAAGCCATCCACGTGGCACTCCTCGACCCAATAGCGCAGCGAATCCATCACCATCTGCAGCACCCGCGGGTGGCGCGGGTTCATCGTGTTGCCGCAGCCGGTGGTGTCAAAATAGAAGCGCCTGTCCTGGCTCAGCATGTAGTAGCTGGCATTGTCGATGCCGCGGAAGGACAGCGTCGGCCCCATATGGTTGCCTTCGGCGGTGTGGTTGTAGACCACGTCGAGGATGACCTCGATGCCGACCTCGTGCAGCCGGCGCACCATCAGCTTGAACTCGTGGATATCGGCACCGGGCGAGATGTAGCGCGCGGCGGGGGCGAAGAAGTTGACGGTGTTGTAACCCCAGTAGTTGGTCAGCCCGCGCTGGACGAATTCGCGGTCGTCGAAGAAGGACTGGACGGGCATCAGCTCAACGGCCGTGACGCCGAGCTTCTGCAGGTGCTCCAGCATGCGCGGATCGCAAAGGCCGGCAAAGGTGCCGCGCAGCGGCTGGGCAATGTCCTCGCGCGCCGCCGTCATGCCCTTGACGTGCGCCTCATAAATGATGGTCTCGGCCCACGGCCGGCGCGGATGACGGTCGCCACCCCAGGTGACGGCGCTGTCGATGACCACGCATTTCGGCATCACGAATGCCGAATCGCGGCGATCCATGACCAGATCGCTGCGCGGCGAGCCGACGCGGTAGCCGTAACAGGCGTCGTGCCAGACGATCTCGCCATAGAGGGCGCGGGCGTAGGGGTCGATGAGCAGCTTGTGGGGATTGAAGCGGTGGCCGCTAGCGGGGTCGTAGGGGCCGTGGACGCGATAGCCGTAGAGTTGACCGGGGCGCACGTCGGGCAGATAGCCGTGCCAGACCTCGTGGGTGTATTCGGGCAGCGCGATGCGCGCCACCTCGCGCCGCCCCTTGGGGTCGAAGAGGCAGACCTCGACCTTGGTGGCATTGGCGGAAAACAGGGCGAAATTGACCCCCGCCCCGTCCCAGGTTGCGCCGAGCGGATGCGGCAAGCCGGGCCCGACGCGCAGCTTTGGCATGGTCTGAACGATCCTCTAGCGGCCCTTAACCCGTATATTCGAAGACGACGGTGGCCAGCGGCGGCAGGTTGAGCAAGACCGATGCCGATTGGTCATGCGCCGCGACGGCTTCGGACTGAACACCGCCGGCATTGCCGACATTGGAGCCGCCATAGAGGGCGGAGTCGGTGTTCAGCCGCTCCCGCCACCAGCCGGCACGCGGGACGCCGAGGCGATAGCGCTCGCGCACCACCGGCGTCATGTTGGAGACCACGACGACCGGCGGGTCGCCGTCGGCCCCATAGCGGACGAAGGCGAAGATACTGTCGTCGGCATCCTGCCATTCCAGCCAGGAGAAGCCGGAGGGCTCGGCGTCCTTGACGTAGAGGGCCGGCATTTCGCGGTAGAGGCGGTTGAGATCGCGCACGAGTGCCTGAACGCCCAGGTGATCGGCGTATTCCAGGATGTACCAGTCGAGCGACTGGTCGTGGTTCCATTCCGCTTCCTGGGCGAACTCGCCACCCATGAACAGCAGCTTCTTGCCCGGATGGGTCCACATGAAGGCGAAATAGGCCCTGAGATTGGCGAACTTCTGCCAGCGGTCGCCGGACATGCGGCCGAACAGAGAGCCCTTGCCGTGAACCACCTCGTCGTGGCTGAGCGGCAGGACGAAATTCTCGGTGAAGCCGTAGTGGATGCCAAAGGTCATCTCGTGGTGGTGGTATTTCCGGTGGATCGGCTCGTGGCTCATGTAATCGAGCGTGTCGTGCATCCAGCCCATGTTCCACTTGTAGCCGAAGCCCAAGCCCCCGGTATCCACCGGCCGCGACACCTGCGGCCAGGCGGTCAATTCCTCGGCGATGGTGATGGCACCGGGATGGTCGCCGTAGATGCGGGTGTTCATCTCGCGGATGAAGGCGACGGCCTCGAGGTTCTCGCGGCCGCCGTGGACATTGGGGATCCACTCGCCGGGCTCGCGCGAATAATCGAGATAGAGCATGGAGGCGACGGCATCCACGCGCAGCCCGTCGATGTGGAAATACTCGGTCCAGAACAGGGCGTTGGCGATGAGGACGTTCTTCACCTCGGTACGCCCGAAATTGTAGATGAGCGTGTTCCAGTCGCGATGGAAACCGAGGCGCGGGTCCGCGTGCTCGTAGAGCGCGGTGCCGTCGAAACGGGCCAGCCCGTGGGCATCGGTGGGGAAGTGCGCGGGCACCCAGTCGACGATGACGCCGATGCCGGCACGATGGGCCTTGTCGACGAAGGCGGCGAAATCCTCCGGGCTGCCGAAGCGGCTGGTGGGCGCGAACAGGCCGATCGGCTGGTAGCCCCAGGAGCCGGAGAAGGGATGCTCGCAGACCGGCAGGCATTCGATATGGGTGAAGCCCATGTCTGAGGCATAGGCGACCAGCTGATCGCCGAGTTCGTCATAGGTCAGCGGCAGGTTGCCTTGCTTGCGCCGCCACGATTCGAGGTGGACCTCGTAGATCGAGACCGGAGCGTCGAGCGCCTGACGGGCCTTGCGACCGGCCATCCAGTCCTGATCGGACCACTCGTAGCGCGGCAGGCCGTGGACGCGCGAGCCGGTCGCCGGCGGCACCTCATGATAGAATCCGATGGGATCGGCCTTGAGCGGCAGCAGCCGGCCGTCGGCGGCAAGCAGCTCGAACTTGTAGATGGCGCCCTTGGCCACGCCGGGGACGAACAGCTCCCAGACGCCGGCCTCGACGCGCTTGCGCATGGGGTGGCAGCGGCCGTCCCACCGGTTGAAATCGCCGACCACGCTGACCCGCGACGCATTGGGTGCCCAGACGGCGAAGGCGACGCCATCGACGCCGTCGATGGTCCGGGGATGGGCGCCAAGGCATTCGAACAGGCGGCGGTGGCTGCCCTCGCCGAGGAGGTAGATGTCCATCTCGCCGAGGATGAGCGGAAAGCGATAGGGATCCTCGGCCTCCCAGGTGTCGGGGCCGTGAGAAAGGCGCAGGCGGTAGGCAAACGGCTCGCGGCGATCGCCGAGCAGGCCGGCGAAGAAACCTTTCGGGTCGAGGCGGGTGAGGGTCGCGACCGTGCTGCCGTCGGCGCAATCGACGACCGCGACGGCGTCGGCGCCGGGCCAGAAGACCCGCAGCGAGAGCACACCGTCGGCAGCGGTATGGAGACCCAGCACGCCGAACGGGTCGCCGTGCTTGCCGGCGACGACCGCCTCAATCGTCTTGTCGTCCGGCTGCCAAGCGGGTCGTTTAGGCTTTCTAGGAGCGGCAGGCTTCGGCTTGCTCGGTTTCATGACTGTGCCTCATCTGCGGTGGCCATGGCCAACAGACCATGGATCGGCAGCCATAGCCAAGTCGGACGCCTGACCGCTTCATAGGCGATCTCGTCGGCCATCCTGTGGATGAGGAACAGGTCTAGAAGCCGGTGACGCGTCGTCTCATCCTCGGGCACGAGGCCGGCTTCACTGGCAATCGGCCAGTAGGCGTCGAGGAACCCGCGCATGGCGGCATCGCGCCAGGCCATCGCCCGGTCGCGCTCGGGCGGTGTGGTGCCGTCACGTTCCTCCATGCGGCGGATCGCCGAAAGGGCGGCGTAATCGAAGGAGCGCAGCATGCTGGCGATGTCGCGCAGCGGCGACACCTTGCGATGGCGTTCGGCGGTGATGCGGTGCGATTCGCCCTCGAAATCGATAAAAGCAACGTCGTCCTTGACGACCAGAACCGGAACGAGGTTGAGACTGCCGTGGACGCGGGTCTTGAGCCCCATGTCGGTCAGCCCGGCGGCTGCCTTGATGCGCGCGGTCAGCGTCGTGCGGACGCGGCGCAGCGTCGCGGCGTGGATGTCCAGCGCCTGGGGCGTCTCTTGCGCAACCCGTGAGGCGATGGCGCAAGCCTCGTGCAGCCGGCGCGTGGCGGCAGCCATCCAGCGCTTCAAATCGGCGGACTTGATCGGCTCGGCAGAGAAGGCGCGATCGCTGGTGGGCGTGGCAAAGGCGAGATGCAGCTCGGCCACGCGCGTTCCGAGGACGGTGGCAAGGTCGAGCGGATAGTCGAAGGCCGGCGCCGGGTCGACCAGCACACCGTTTTCGTCGCGCGGCAACAGGGCGAAGGCCTCGAGATCGCGGTCGAGGGCCTCTGCAATCGCGCTCCAGGCGTCACCCTGGTTGCGGATGTAGGTGAAGGCGGCGGCGAGCATCACCGGCTCGCCCTCGTCGGGCTTGAACTGCAGGCTGCCGTAGAAGCCCGGCGTATGGTGGAAACCGGCGACCTCGGTGAGGAAGCGGCCGATGGACACTTCCGGGTGCTCGCCCGGGCGCAAGCGCCGATAGACCTTCATCATCACGTTCGAGCCGAGGATGAAGGCGGCATCGCGCTCTTCGATGCCGACCGGGCGGATGCTGTCGGTCAGTTCGACGTCACTGAAGACGGGATTCGATTCGAAGACGAAGCTGCCGCCGGTCCCCGGCACAACCGCGCCATCGCGCATGCCCTTGACCAGATCCCAGTGGAAGCGTTCGTCGAAGGAGGCGTCGATCAGCGCGCCGAGGGTCGGACCGTGGCGCAGGCGGGCGAGCGTGTAGGAGAGCTTGGGGGCGCCGAGATGCAGGTTCTCCTCGCCCCACAGTGCGGTGACCGGCAGGAAATAGCGGCGCGGGCGGTCGTCGATCGGCTCCACGTCGATATAAAGCACCTGGTTGGGCGTGCCGGGCAGGACGCCGATGGAGGTGACCGTGGTCTTCTTGATCCGCTTGGCGCCGCCACGGAACCAGTTCTGGTGGCCGAGGAACTGGGGCAGGACGTCGCGCTGAAGCTGGTTCAGCTCGCGACCTTCGAGTATGCGGGCGAGATCGCCGCCGGCCGTCGGCAAGGTGACGAACTCGGGCAGCGGATCTGGCATCTGGGTGTGCCAGCTCGGTGCATCGGCCTCCGGTGCCAGCAGGAACCAGAAGAAGCCGTAGGCCGGCAAAGTGAGCATATACGGCAGGGTGCCGATCGGCGGGAAGGCAGCATTGCCGGCGAGCTCGACCGGCACGGCGCCGCGATAATCGGACAGATCCAGCTCGACCGCCTGGGCGGCGCGCGACAGGTTGACGACGCAGAGGATGCGCTCGTTCTCGTATTCGCGCACATAGGCGAGGATCTTGCGGTTCTGTGGAAGAAGCACGGTAAGCGTGCCGCGACCGAAGGCAGGATGCTGCTTGCGCACCGAGATCATGCGCCGCATCCAGTTGAGCAGCGAGGAGGCTTCGGTGTTCTGGGCCTCGACGTTGACCGCCTGGAAGCCGTAGACCGGGTCCATGATCGGCGGCAGGTAGAGCTGCTGCGGGTTGGCGCGCGAGAAGCCGCCATTGCGGTCGGCTGACCATTGCATGGGCGTGCGCACGCCGTCGCGGTCGCCGAGGAAGTAGTTGTCGCCCATGCCGAGCTCGTCGCCATAGTAGACGATCGGCGTTCCGGACATCGACAGCAGCAGGCCGTTCATCAGCTCGATCTTGCGGCGGTCATTCTCGAGCAGCGGCGCCAGGCGGCGGCGGATACCGAGATTGATGCGGGCGCGCGAATCGGAGGCGTAGGTGCGCCACAGGTAGTCGCGCTCTTCCGCCGTCACCATTTCCAGCGTCAGCTCGTCGTGGTTCCTGAGGAAGATCGCCCATTGGCAGTTGTCCGGGATATCCGGCGTCTGGCGGATGATGTCGGTGATCGGGTGACGGTCTTCCTGCGCCAGCGCCATGTACATGCGTGGCATCAGCGGGAAATGGAACGCCATGTGGCATTCGTCGCCGTCGCCGAAATAGGGGCGCGTGTCCTCGGGCCACTGATTGGCCTCGGCCAGAAGCATGCGGTCGGGATAGCTTGCATCCAGTTCCGCGCGGATTTCTTTGAGGACCGAGTGGGTCTCCGGCAGGTTCTCGTTATTGGTGCCGTCGCGCTCGACCAGGTAGGGGATGGCGTCGAGGCGCAGGCCGTCGACGCCCATGTCGAGCCAGTAATGCATCAGGCGCTTGACCTCCGCCATGACGTGCGGATTGTCGAAGTTGAGATCGGGCTGGTGCGAATAGAAGCGGTGCCAGAAAAAGGCATTGGCGACCGGATCCCAGGTCCAGTTCGACTTCTCGGTGTCGATGAAGATGATGCGCGTGCCGCTGTAGCGCTTGTCGGTGTCGCTCCAGACGTAAAAGTTGCGCGCCGCCGAGCCCGGCTTGGCGTGCCGGGCCCGCTGGAACCAGGGATGCTGGTCGGAGGTGTGGTTGATGACCAGCTCGACGATGACGCGGATGCCGCGCTTATGCGCCTCGGCGACGAAGCGGCGGAAATCCCGCATGGTGCCGTAGACGGGATTGACCGTCCGGTAGTCGGCGATGTCGTAGCCGTCGTCGCGCATCGGCGAGGGGTAGAAGGGCAGCAGCCAGATCGCGGTGACCCCGAGGCTGGCGATATAGTCGAGCCGGTCGATGAGACCGGCGAAATCGCCCATGCCGTTGCCGTCGGAATCGAAGAACGCCTTGATGTGAAGCTGGTAGACGATCGCGTCCCGGTACCAGTCGGCGCGGGAGCGGTCGATCTTGTCTTCGCCGTTGCGGGAGGCAGGTTTACGCGGCGGGGTGGCGGTGGTGGCATCCATTGGTACGATGCTCACTCCATCTTAGGTCTGCAATCAAGGGGGTCAAAGCGGTTTGGACAAGGTATCGCAACGACCCGTGCAGGGAGAAGCCATTAGAACAGGGAATCGTAAACGAGCTTGACCGCAATCACGGCGAGCAGCCCGAGGAGCAGGCGGTCGAACGCCTGGCGGCTGAGCCGCGAGGCCAGCCAATTGCCGGCCGGCATGGCCACCAGGACGGGCAGGAAGGCCAGGCCGCTCAACAGCAGGCGGTGCCATGTGAGAATGCCGGTGGCGACCAGCGAGGGCACCTGGACGACAGAGAAGCTGACGAACAGGGTCGAGACGGCGAAGACGAACTGCTGCCGGCTAAAGCCCAACGACGACATGAAGGTGAGGCTGACCGGGGCGGAAATGCCGGTGGCGCCCTGCAGGATGCCCGCGACGAAGCCGACCAGGGGAGCGATGCGCGCGGCTATCCCGAGCGGAATATGCCAGTGCGGCTTCGCCAGGCGTACGACGATATAGGCAACCACCACCACCGCCAGGATGACGCCGAGGACATGGCCGGGGAGGTTGGCCAGAAGCCAGGTGCCGATGGCGATGCCGATCCCGGCGGCGATACACAGGCCGGCGAGCCAGCCCAGGCCGGTGCGGTGGCGGCGGAACTGCCAAAGCTGCCAGATATTGGTGACCACGGTCGGCACCGCCATCATGGCGATGGCGAAGGGCACATCGAAGAAGGTGGCCAGAACCGGCACGGCCACTACCGGCAGGCCGGCGCCGAGCGCGCCCTTGACCAGGCCGCCCAGCGCCAGCGCCGCGAAGATGATGAGATATTCCGTGTTCAAGCCGGCCGCGGGGGAAAGGCTGCAGACACGCGGGGCGGGGCCTTACGTGATCACGTCCGGCGCCGTGCGGCCGGTCAGGTTAGCAAGGTCGCTTACTTCGGCGGCCGCATCGACCAGTGGCTCGAGCACCACCTGCGGATCGTGGCCGTGGCGGGTCGGGTCGGGCTCGACGCGCTCGATATAGATGCGCAGCGTGGCGCCGGCAGTGCCGGTGCCCGACAGGCGGAAGACGATGCGCGCACCGTTGGCGAACAGGATGCGCACCCCCTGCCCCATGGTACGCGAGCCATCGACCGGATCGTCATAGGCAAAATCGTCGGCGTGGCTGACATCCATGCCGCCCAGCGTGCCGCCGGCAAGCTCGGGCAGTTGCGCGTGCAGATGCGCCATCACCGCATTGGCGCGCGCGGTCTCGATCTCCTCGTAGTCATGGCGCGAGTAGAAGTTGCGGCCGTGCTCGCGCCAATGGTCGCGCATGATCTCGGCGACGCTCTGCTTGCGGTGGACTAGAATGTTGAGCCACAGCAGCACCGCCCAGACGCCGTCCTTCTCGCGCACATGGTTGGAGCCGGTGCCGGCACTCTCCTCGCCGCAGATGGTTGCCAGGCCGGCGTCGAGCAGGTTGCCGAAGAACTTCCAGCCGGTCGGGGTCTCATAGCACTTGATGCCGAGCTTCTCGGCGACGCGGTCGGCGGCGGCACTTGTCGGCATGGAGCGGGCGATGCCGGCCAGGCCCCTGGCATAGCCCGGCGCCAGATGGGCATTGGCGGCGAGCACGGCCAGCGAATCCGACGGCGTGACGTATTGACGGCGGCCGAGGATCAGGTTGCGGTCGCCGTCGCCGTCCGAAGCAGCGCCGAAATCCGGCGCGTCCGGGCCCATCATCTCCTCGAACAGGGCCGCAGCATGAACGGGGTTGGGATCGGGGTGGTGGCCGCCAAAATCGGGTAACGGCGTGCCGTTGACGACAGTGCCGGCAGGCGCCCCCAGCGCGCCTTCGAAGATCGCGCTGGCATAGGGGCCGGTGACCGCGCTCATGGCGTCGAAGCGCATGGTGAAGCCGGAGGCGAACAGGCCGCGAATGGCGTCAAAATCGAACAGCGTTTCCATCAGTGCCTGATAGTCGGCGACCGGATCGACCACCTCGACGGTGGTTTTCTCCAGCTGCGCCCTGCCGATCCTGTCGATGTCGATGTCGGCGGCATCGGACATCAGGATGCGGTCGATGGTCTTGGTCTTGGCGAAGATGGCTTCGGTTACCTTCTCCGGTGCCGGGCCGCCATTGGGCATGTTGAACTTGATGCCGAAATCGCCGTCGGGGCCGCCGGGATTGTGGCTAGCGGAGAGGATGATGCCGCCGGCGGTGCCGTTCTTGCGGATGAGGTGCGAGGCGGCAGGCGTCGACAGCAGCCCGCCGCGGCCGACGATGAGGCGCGCCAGGCCGTTGCCGGCGGCAATCTTCAGCGCACGCTGGATGGCTTCGCGGTTGAAGAAACGGCCGTCGCCCCCGATGACCAGCGTTTTGCCGGCAAGCCCGCCATTGGCATCGAGGATCGACTGGACGAAGTTCTCGACATAATGCGGCTGCTGGAAATGCGGCACCTTCTTGCGCAGGCCCGAAGTGCCCGGCTTCTGGTCGTCATAGGGGGTGGTTGCGATCGTCCGGATCATGACGCGCTTTGCTCCAGCAGGCTGCGATAGAGCGCGGCATAGCGGCCGGCGCTCACCGTCCAGGAAACGTCGGTCTTCATGCCGCGCTTCTGCATGCGCGTCCAGACGGCCGAGTCGCGATGCAATGCGACGGCGCGTGCGATTGCCGCATCGAGGCCGGCGCGTTCCACCGGCATGAACTGGATGCCGGTGGCGACTTGCGCCGCGATGGCCGCGTCGTTGGCATCGACGATGGAATCGGCCAGCCCGCCGACGCGTGCCACGACCGGCACGCAGCCGTAGCGCAGGCCGCTGAACTGGGTGAGGCCGCACGGCTCGAAGCGCGACGGCACCAGGATGGCGTCGGCGCCGCCCTGGACGAGGTGGGCGAGGCGCTCGTCGTAGCCGGCGATCATGCCGACGCGGCCGCGATGGCGGGAGGCGGCGGCGTGGAACATGCCTTCCAGCCCCGAATCGCCGGTGCCGAGCACGGCCAGGCGCGCGCCGCGGGCGACGAGGCCGTCGACGCAGTCGCCAAGCACATCCATGCCCTTCTGCCAGGTGAGCCGGCTGACCACCGCGAAGATCATGCCTGCGGCCGGATCGAGGCCGAAGGCTTCCTCGACGGCGTGGCGGTTGGCCGTCCGGCGGCCGAGCGAGGCAGCGGTGTAGGGCGCCGGCAGCGCGGCGTCGCTGGCCGGATTCCACACGCCCGTATCGATGCCGTTGAGGATGCCCCAGAGCACGTCGCGGCGGGCGCGCAACAGGCCGTCGAAGCCCATGCCGCCGCCGGGCGTGCAGATCTCGGCGGCATAGGAGGGGCTGACGGTGGTAATGGCGTCGGCGAGCTGCAGGCCGCCCTTCATGAAGCTGACATTGCCGTAGTATTCGAGGCCGGCGACGGAGAACGCCGCGTCGGGCAGGCCGAGGAAGGGAAAGACCGCCGGCGGGAAATTTCCCTGGAAGGCGAGGTTGTGGATGGTCATCACCGACTTGGCCGCCGGGCCCTCGGCGTAGTGCAGGAGGGCCGGCGCCAAGCCCGCGTGCCAGTCATGGCAATGGACGACATCGGGCCGGAAGGCAGCGAGCTTGCCGATACCAATGTCGGCCGCGACCTGGCCGAGCGCGGCGAAGCGCTTCCAGTTGTCCGGCCAGTCGCCGCCACCGGGGGCGAGGTAGGGGTTGCCCGGGCGGTCGAAAAGATGCGGCGCGTCCAGCACGATGAGGTCGAGCCCGGCGGCGGTGCCGGCGACGAGCGTCGCCTTGCCGCCGAACAGCCTTGCGTATTCATGCAGCGGCTTGGCGTTCCTGAGGGCGGCGGCGATCGCCGGATAGCCCGGCACCAGAACCCGCATCTCGACCTGATGGGGCTTGAGCGCGGCGGGAAGAGCGCCCACGACATCGGCGAGGCCACCGGTCTTGACCAGCGGATAGACCTCCGAGGCAACGGCCAGGACCTTCATCATCGGACGATCCCGCTCCCTAGAGACGGTCGAGCATGACCTGAGTGATGAGGCAGATGCCCTTCTCGGTGCGGCGGAAGCGTTTGGCGTCAAGCTCCGGGTCGTCGCCGACGACCAGGCCCTCGGGAATGATGACGCCGCGATCGACCACCACATTCTTGAGGCGAACGTGGCGGCCGATGCGGGCATAGGGAAGCACCACCGCGCCCTCGACGTTGGAATAGGAATCGACCCGCACGCCGGTGAACAGCGCCGAGCGGCGCACCATCGAACCGGAGACGATGCAGCCGCCGGAGACCATGGTGTTGATCGCCGTGCCGCGACGATCGTCGAAATCGTGGACGAACTTCGCCGGCGCGGTGAGTTCGACATTGGTCCAGATCGGCCAGCTCTGGTCGTAGAGATCGAGCGCCGGAATGACGTCGGTGAGGTCGATGTTGGCCTCCCAATAGGCATCGACCGTGCCGACATCGCGCCAATAGGCTTCCTCCTCGCCGCTCGAGCGCACGCACGAGCTCGAGAAGCGGTGGGCCATCGCCTTGCCGTTGGCAACCAGGTAGGGGATGAGGTTCTTGCCGAAATCGTGGCTGGAATTGACATCGGCGGCGTCGCGACGCAGCTCTTCGAACAGGAACTCGCGCTCGAAGACGTAGATGCCCATGGAAGCGAGCGCCATATCCGGCTTGTCGGGTATGCCGGGCGGGTCCTTGGGCTTCTCCAGGAAGGAGATGACGCGATCCTCGGCATCGACGTGCATGACGCCGAAGCCGGTCGCCTCCATGCGCGGCACTTCGAGGCAGCCGATGGTGACGTCGGCGCCGGTGCCGACGTGCTGCTCGAGCATGCGCTCGTAATCCATCTTGTAGATGTGGTCGCCGGCCAGCACGACGATGTGGTGCGGGCGATAGCTGCCGACGATGTCGATGTTCTGATAGACCGCGTCGGCGGTGCCGGAATACCACTGATCCTCCGCCGTGCGCTGGCTGGCGGGCAGGATGTCGAAGCTCTCGTTGCGTTCGGTCCTGAGGAAGGCCCAGCCGCGCTGCAGGTGGCGGATGAGGCTGTGCGCCTTGTACTGGGTGGCGACCGCGATGCGGCGGATGCCGGAATTGAGCGCGTTGGAGAGGGCGAAATCGATGATGCGCGTCTTGCCGCCGAAGAACACCGCGGGTTTCGCCCGCTTATCGGTCAGCTCCATCAGCCGGCTGCCGCGACCGCCGGCAAGCACATAAGCCATCGATTCCCGCGCCAGACGTGGATTCTGCGTTATTTCGGCCATCGATGTCCCTCCCGAAGTCTGCGTTTCGGCAAATCATTGCATTGCGCGCGGAAAAAGTCGCCACTCACGCAGCCATTGCGTGACAGTGCGACAGTGAGGCGGCGATCGGTCATCGGCGGCCGACCACGCCGTTACTGACCAGACGGTCGATATCGGCCGCGTCGTGGCCGAGTTCTGCAAGAATCTCAGCGGTGTGCTCGCCGAGCAGCGGCGCGGCGCGATCGCTGGTGAGTGGCGTCTCCGACATGGCGATCGGCGTGCGCACGGACGGCAGGCCGGCACCGCTGCCATGCGGCAGGTCAATGCGCATGGCGCGATGGACGACCTGCGGATCGGCAAAGACCTCGGCGACGGTGTTGATCGGCCCGGCAGGGACGTTCGCCTGCTCCAGCCGGGCGAGAAGATCGGCGCGGGCGAACGGCGCGATCAGGCGCGCCAGCTCGGGCACCAGCACGGCACGGTTAGTGACACGGGCCTCGTTGGTGGTGGCCAGCGGGTTGTCGGCAAGGTCGGGCACGCCGAGCACCGTGACCAACTGGCGGAACTGGCTGTCATTGCCGACGGCGATGACGATGTGGCCGTCGGCGGTGGCGAAGACCTGATAGGGAACGATATTGGGATGGGCATTGCCGAGACGGTGGGGCACAGTGCCCGAGGCCAGGTAGTTCATCGCCTGATTGGCGAGCACCCCCACCTGGGTGTCAAGTAGCGCCATGTCGATCAACTGGCCCGCGCCACTCAGCTGGCGGTGCGCCAGCGCCGCCTGGACGGCGATGACCGCGTAGAGGCCGGTGAAGATGTCGACAGTGGCGACGCCGACCTTCTGCGGCTCGCCCTCCGGTGTACCGGTCAGGTCCATGAGGCCGCCCATGGCCTGGATGATGAAATCGTAGCCGGGGCGCTCGGCATAGGGGCCGTCCTGGCCGAAGCCGGTGATCGAGCAGTAGACGATGGCCGGATTGACCGCCTTGAGGCTGGCATAGTCGAGGCCGAACTTGGTCAGTGCGCCGACCTTGAAGTTCTCGATGACGACATCGGTCCGTGCGGCAAGCCGACGAACGATCTCGCACCCTTCCGGCTTGCGGAAATCGACCACGATCGACCGCTTGCCGCGGTTGCAGGCATGGAAATAGGCGGCATCGCTGGTGCCGTCGCCATTGTCGACGGAAGGCGGGCCCCAGCGCCGCGTATCGTCGCCGGCAGGGCTCTCGACCTTGATCACCTCGGCCCCGAGATCGGCGAAGATCTGACCGGCCCACGGCCCGGCGAGGACGCGTGCCAGTTCAAGAACCTTCAGACCGACGAGCGGCGCTGCCATTACCGTGCCTCGCGACGATGGACACATATCTGCAACGGCATCTTAGCGAGTCACTTTGGCCTGAATCAAAGGCCGGCGCACTATTATGCGTCGCGCGCGCCCGATGGCGTGCGCGTGGCGAGACTCTCGCGCGCCCGGCAGGCAGAGCCGAACGGACACAAAGCGGCGGGCATGGGAAAACGGATGAAGGCGGCAGGCGACGGACGCGTGGCCATACGTCCAGGCGATTGCGTCCGGGCCGGACAGGCTGCGGCTAGCGTGGCGCTCGCTTGGCGAGGATGCGCTGCAATGTGCGCCGGTGCATGTTGAGGCGGCGGGCGGTTTCCGAGACGTTGCGCTCGCACAGTTCGTACACCCTCTGGATGTGCTCCCAACGCACGCGATCGGCCGACATCGGGTTCTCCGGCGGCGTCGGCTTTTCCCCCGGCTCGCGGGTGAGTGCGGCATGGATCTCGTCGGCATCGGCCGGCTTGGCCAGATAGTCGACGGCGCCGAGCTTTACCGCGGTCACGGCGGTGGCGATGTTGCCGTAGCCGGTCAGCACCACCATGCGCGAATCGGGCCGGCGCCGGCGCAGGAGCTCGATCACGTCGAGACCGTTGCCGTCCTCCAGCCGCATGTCGACCACGGCGAAGGCCGGCGGCGCGGCCTCGGCTTTCTTGAGGCCGTCGGCGACATTGTCGGCAATATCCACGGAATAGCCGCGGGCCTCCATGGCGCGCGCCAGGCGTTGCAGGAAGGGTTTATCGTCGTCGACAAGAAGCAGCGACATGTCGAACTGACCGGAGGTGTCGCTTCCGTTATCTGCCATTACCAGTAGTCTCCGTTCCACCCGGAGATGGACAATCGTGTCGGTTTATAAGGATTCGACCGGCCTGCGCCAAGTTATTCCGTCTCCCGGGTTTTACTCATCTTCGTCTATCGACTGGGTTTCGCTGTCCATGAGCCGGCGCGGCCAGACAACCTTGACGATAGCGCCACGCGTCGGCGGCTCCCGGTTGCCCAGGGTGAGCCGCGCGCCGGAGCGCTCAAGCAGCGTCTTGGCTATGAAGAGTCCGAGGCCGAGGCCGCCTACTTCCGGGTCGCTGGGCGTGTTGCGCGGATCGCGGGTGGTGACGTAGGGCTCGCCGATCCGTTCCATGATGCCAGCGGCAAAGCCGGGGCCGTCATCGGCGATGGTGACCGCAACGTCGCCGGCGTTCCAGGCAGTGGCGACGGTCACCTTGGTCCTGGCGAAATCGACGGCGTTCTCGACCAGATTGGCAAGGCCCTGGACGACGGCGGGATTGCGTCGACCGACCGGCTCGGCGCCTTCGCCGTGTGCCGGCTCCACCAAGATCTGGGCCGCGAAAGCGCGATAGGGCGCCACCACCTCCTCGATCAGGTGGGACAGCGGCACGC
Organism: uncultured Alphaproteobacteria bacterium; assembly: GCA_963750065.1. GTDB lineage: Bacteria > Pseudomonadota > Alphaproteobacteria > Rhizobiales > Kaistiaceae > CAVSRC01. The sequence goes on along the minus strand of CAVVPK010000024.1, from coordinate 174,236 downwards.
GGGCGAGATGCTCGTCGCCCTGCCACGACAGCGTGGTGAGCCGCCCGAGGATTTCACGACAGCGTTGCGACTGGCTCTTGATCAGCGCCAGATCCTCATGGCGCGGATCGCCGGCGGGCATCTCGCGCTCCATCTCCTTGGCGACCAGGGCGATGGTCGCCAGCGGCGTGCCGAGCTCGTGCGCCGCCGCCGCGGCCAGCCCATCGAGGGCGGAGAGGTGATGCTCACGGGCGAGCACCATTTCGGTCGCGGTGAGCGCGCGAGCGAGCTGGCGCGCTTCTTCCGCCACGCGGAAGGTGTAGATGCCGGTGAAGGCGCAGGCCAGAACCAGCGCCACCCACACGCCGGCGGTATAGGCCAGCGGGATGATCAGGCTCTCGCCCATGTACCAGGGCAGCGGCCAGTGGAGGAGCGCCAGCAGGCTTGCCGTGGCCACCACCATCGCCCCCAGCACCACGGTGGCGCGAGGCGGCAGCGTCGTCGCCGAGACGATCACCGGCACCAACAGCAGCATGGCGAAGGGATTGTCGAGACCGCCGGTGAGAAAGAGCAGTGCGCCCAGTTGGCCAAGGTCATAGGCCAGCAGTGCCAGCGCCGGCCATTGCCCGAGACGCAGTGTCGGGGAAAAGCGCAGGCGTAGAGCGATGTTGACCAGCGCCGACAGGCCGATGAGCAGGAGGCAGCCGGCAATCGGCAAAGGGAAACCGAGGCCCCCGGCGACGAAAAGCACCGCCGTCGCCTGGCCGGCCACCGCCAGCCAGCGCAGGCGCACCAGTGTATCGAGACGCAGGCTGCGGCTGGCGAATTCCGTCGTGGCAGGCGCGCGGTCGGGCATGTCAGGACTCCGTTGCCATGGCTCTGTGGCAGGCGGTGCCGCGAACGGACCTCATGGCGTTCATCGCACTCCTTGGCAAGCCCAGGCGCTGGTCGTCTGTCGCGCCCGGCCAATTGTCATCGGGCCCTGTCCCGCGCAGTCTCTGCGAGATCGGCCAGTACCCGGCGTAGCGTGGCGGCATCGTTCACCACTTGAGGGAAATCAAGCCGCCGCGGCCGCGGGCGAGACGGCCAATCTGCTCATGGCGCGGAAGGAGCCGCAGCCGCGGTCGGGTTGACAGCAGCCGTGGCCGGCGGGACAAGCCCCTCGACCTTGTTAGGAATATAACAGGCGAATTGGCGATTTTGCTTGGAATCCGCTAACTTCACGCCACATTTTGCACGCAATCCTGACGCCAAAGGCGGTCTGCCGCATGTTCGGGGGCTGTCTGAAATCTGGAGACAACTGGATGCCAACGATCGCCCTGGTTGACGACGATCGCAATATTCTGGCTTCTGTGTCCATTGCACTCGAGTCCGAAGGTTACCGCGTACAGACCTATACCGATGGCGCCTCGGCGCTCGACGGTTTTCAGGCCACGCTGCCGGACCTTGCCATTCTCGACATCAAGATGCCGCGCATGGACGGCATGGAACTGCTGCGCCGCCTGCGCCAGAAGACCGACCTGCCGGTCATCTTCCTGACCTCGAAAGACGACGAAATCGACGAATTGTTCGGCCTCAAGATGGGCGCCGACGATTTCATCAAGAAGCCGTTCTCGCAGCGCCTGCTGGTCGAGCGCGTGAAGGCGGTGCTGCGTCGCTTCCAGCCGCGCGATACGGCGGAGAAGAAGCAGGAGGAGGCGGCGCGCGTGCTCGAGCGCGGCGCGCTTGCGATGGACCAGGAGCGCCATACCTGTACTTGGAACGGCAAGCCGGTGACGCTGACGGTGACCGAGTTCCTGATCCTGTTCGCGCTGGCCAACCGTCCCGGCGTGGTCAAGAGCCGCAATGCGCTGATGGATGCCGCCTACGACGATCAGGTCTATGTCGACGACCGCACCATCGACAGCCACATCAAGCGGTTGCGCAAGAAGTTCAAGGCGGTTGACCCCGATTTCGAGATGATCGAAACCCTTTACGGGGTCGGCTACCGCTTCAAGGAGACCTGAGCGGCAACACCGCTTCGGTGCCGCGATGACGGCAGGGATCGAAGACCGGAAGCTGGCTGATCTGGCCGCGGCGGCGCCGCGGACGGGGATTGTGCGCCGCGTCGCCGCGTGGTTTTCGCGCCGGTCTGCGACCCCGCCTTTCACCAGCCTGACCCGGCGCATCGTCATCCTCAACATGGCGGCGCTGATCGTTCAGGTGTCCGGCATCCTGTTTCTCAACCAGTTCCGCGCCGGCCTCATCGACGCCCGCGTCTCCGCCCTGCTCACCCAGGGCGAGATCATCGCCGGTGCCATCGCCTCGCAGGCGACCGTCGACAAGGACAACGTCTATATCGACCCGGAGAAATATCTCGACCTGCAGACCGGCCAGAGCATCTCGCCGCTCGACCAGAACTATGCCGACCTCGATTTCTCCATCAACCCGGAGAAGGTGGCGCCGGTCCTGCTCAGGCTGATCTCGCCGACGCGCACGCGCGCGCGCATCTACGATCGCGACGGCACGCTGATCGTCGATTCCCGCCACCTCTATCCCGGCGGCCAGATCCTGCGCTTCGATCTGCCGCCGCCCGACGCGACCAGCGAATCCTGGCTGGAAACCATCTGGCGGCGCTTTAATCTGTGGCTGTCGAGCCGCGATCTGCCCATGTACAAGGAACTCGGCGGCGCCAACGGCCGCGGCTACAAGGAAGTGGTCGCCGCGCTCAACGGCCAGCCCGAGAAGATCGTGCGCATCAACGACCTCGGCGAGCTGATCGTCTCGGTCGCCGTGCCCATCCAGCGCTACCGCACCGTCCACGGCGCGCTGCTCCTGTCGACGCAGGGCGGCGACATCGACACCATCGTCCATGCCGAACGGCTGGCGATCGTGCGCGTGTTCCTGGTGGCGGCCGGCGTCACCATCGTGCTTTCGATCCTGCTTGCCGGCACCATCGCCGCACCCCTGCGCCGTCTGGCGGACGCCGCCGACCTGGTGCGCCACCGCGTCAAATCGCGGCCGGAAATCCCCGATTTCAGCCGCCGCCGCGACGAGATCGGTCATCTCAGCCAGGCGCTGCGCGAGATGACCGGGGCGCTCTACGACCGCATCGACGCCATCGAAAGCTTCGCCGCCGATGTGGCGCACGAGCTGAAGAACCCGCTGACGTCGCTGAGAAGCGCGGTGGAGACGCTGCCGCTGGCCAGGACCGAGGAGGCCAAGGCGCGTCTGGCCGGCATCATCCAGCACGACATAAGGCGGCTCGACCGCCTGATCAGCGATATCTCCGATGCCTCGCGGCTGGATGCGGAACTCGCCCGGCAGGACGCCACCCCGGTCGACATCCGCAAGCTGCTGACCACGGTGGTGAGCATTTCCAGCGACACGTCCAAGGGCGACGGACCGGCGATCGCGCTCGATTTCGCCGACGAGGCGCCCGGCGCCTATGTGGTTTTCGGCCACGACAGCCGGCTCGGTCAGGTGTTCAACAACCTGATCGACAATGCCCGCTCGTTCTGCCGCAAGGATGGCACCGTGCACATCGCGGCGCGCCACGACGACAAGCATGTCGAGGTGGTGGTCGAGGATGACGGCCCCGGCATCCGCGCCGACCAGTTCGAGCGCATCTTCGAGCGCTTCTATACCGACCGCGGGGGCGGCGAAGAGACCTTCGGCCAGAACTCCGGGCTCGGCCTGTCGATCTCGCGCCAGATCGTCGAGGCGCATGACGGCCGCATCTGGGCGGAAAACCGCACCAAGGCCGCCGCGACGCCTGGCGCCGACCGCCAAGTGCTCGGCGCCCGCTTCACGGTGCGCCTGCCGCTGGCATGAGCGCCGCGGCGACCGTCCATGCCAGCGCGGCGCTCGTCGGCGACCATGGCGTGCTCATCCGTGGCGCTTCGGCGAGCGGCAAGTCCTCCCTCCTCCTGGCGCTGATCATGATGGACGGCGCACGCAATGCGCTTGCCGCCGATGACCGGGTGGTGCTGGCCGCCCATCACGGCCGACTGGTCGCCAGCGCCCCGCGGGAGCTCGCCGGCCTGATCGAGGTGCGCGGACAGGGCATCCTGCGCCGGCCCCACGTCTCTCCGGTGGTCATCGACCTGGTGGTCGACCTCCTGCCCGCGCCCGCGTGCCCGCGCCTGCCGGACCCCGACGGTCATGCCGAGATTGCCGGAATTGCACTTCCCCGGCTGGTGTTGCCGGCGGGCCAGAGTGACGGCGCATTGCGGGTTGTGACGGCGCTTGGCGAGCGGGTCGGCCACAATCGCTGACAGTCCAGGAAGTCGCAGCCCCTTGCGTTGCGGTTTCGATCCGGCAAGATGCGCCCTGCGGCAAGAACCAGGCTCCCAGTCAGGATCGGGAAACGGATGATAGGACTCGTGCTCGTCACGCACGGCAAGCTTGCCGTGGAGTTCCGGGCAGCATTGGAACACGTGGTTGGCGCGCAGACCCAGATCGAAACCATCTCGATCGGTCCCGACGACGACATCGAACGACGGCGGCAGGACATCCTCGACGCGGTCAAGAAGGTGAACACTTCGGCCGGCGTCATCCTGCTCACCGACATGTTCGGCGGCACGCCGTCGAACCTCGCCATCTCGGTCATGGAGGCGGGCAAGATCGAGGTCATCGCCGGGGTGAACCTGCCGATGCTGATCAAGCTGGCCAGCGTGCGTGGCGAGAAGCCGCTGGCCGATGCAATCGCCGACGCCCAGGACGCCGGCCGCAAATACATCAATGTTGCCAGCCAGGTCCTGACCGGAAAATGAGCGAAGCCGACGGAGCGGCCGGCCCCATCTCGGGCAACCTGCTGATCGTCAACAAGCGCGGCTTCCATGCCCGTGCCGCCGCCCGTTTTGTGCAATGCGCCGAGAAGTTCGACGCCACTGTCACCGTGTCGAAGGACCAGACCACCGTCGGCGGCACCTCGATCATGGGGCTGATGATGCTGGCCGCCGGGCCGGGCTCGGAGATCCACGTCGCCGCCGAGGGGCCGGAGGCAGAAGCGGCACTGGCGGCGCTGGCCGAACTGATCGCCAGCCGCTTCGGCGAAGAGGAATAGGCCTGGCCAGCCGCCGGCCGCCCCGCGCCTTCCCCTTGGCGCATTACATAAAGAAATCTTTATATCCTTATTGTCCTTGCTCCAGCGCGCCGCTATAAGGGCGGCCAATCACACCAATCCTGCAATTCAGCCGTAACGAGGAGACCGGAATGGCGAAGACTGCCGACTATGTGGTGAAGGACATCGGGCTGGCTGACTGGGGCCGCAAGGAAATCTCGATGGCTGAGTCGGAGATGCCCGGCCTGATGGCCACGCGCGAGGAATACGGACCCGAGCAGCCGCTGCGCGGCGCCCGCATCGCCGGTTCGCTGCACATGACCATCCAGACGGCGGTGCTCATCGAGACGCTGAAGGCGCTGGGCGCCGACGTGCGCTGGGCCTCGTGCAACATCTATTCGACTCAGGACCATGCTGCGGCCGCGATCGCCGCCACCGGAACGCCGGTCTTTGCCGTCAAGGGCGAGAGCCTCGAGGACTACTGGCAATATACCCACAGGATCTTCGAGTGGACCGACGGCGGCTGGCCCAACATGATCCTCGACGACGGCGGCGACGCCACCCTGCTCCTCCATCTCGGCATGCAGGCGGAGACCAATCCGTCGGTCATCGCCCAGCCGACCAATGAGGAAGAGGAAGTCCTCTTCGCCACCATCAAGGCGCGCCTGGCGAAGGCGCCGAACTGGTACTCGACCATCGCCAAGGAGATCCGCGGCGTCACCGAGGAAACCACCACCGGCGTGCATCGCCTTTACCAGATGGCCAAGGAAGGCCGCCTGCTCTTCCCCGCAATCAACGTCAACGACTCGGTCACCAAGTCGAAGTTCGACAATCTCTACGGCTGCCGCGAATCGCTGGTCGACGGCATCCGCCGCGGCACCGACGTGATGATGTCCGGCAAGACGGCGATGGTCGCCGGCTTTGGCGACGTCGGCAAGGGTTCGGCGGCTTCGCTCAGGAACGCCGGCTGCCGCGTCATGGTCTCCGAGGTCGATCCGATCTGCGCCCTGCAGGCGGCGATGGAAGGCTACGAGGTCGTCACCATGGAGGATGCGGCGCCGCGCGCCGACATATTCGTCACCTGCACCGGCAATATCGACGTCATCACCATCGAGCACATGCGCGCCATGAAGCACCGCGCCATCGTGTGCAACATCGGCCACTTCGATTCCGAGATTCAGGTCGGTGCGCTCAGGAACCTCAAGTGGGACAACGTCAAGCCGCAGGTCGACGAGATCGAATTTCCCGACGGCAAGCGCATCATCCTGCTCTCCGAAGGCCGCCTGGTGAACCTCGGCAACGCCACCGGCCATCCGAGCTTCGTCATGTCGGCGAGCTTCACCAACCAGACTCTGGCGCAGATCGCGCTTTTCACCGAGCCGGAGAAGTACGAGCGCAAGGTCTACACGCTGCCCAAGGCGCTCGACGAGAAGGTGGCGCGGCTGCATCTGGCCAAGATCGGCGTCAATCTGACCGAGATGAGCGAGAAGCAGGCCAAATATATCGGTGTGGCGACCACCGGCCCCTTCAAGTCGGACCACTACCGCTACTGACACGGCGGCGCGAAGGCCGCGATGTGCGGCTCCGCAAGAGATGAAAAGGGCCGGCTCTGCCGGCCCTTTTTGTTGATCGGAAGAGAACAGACAGAGTCCAAAGCGGATCGCAGACGTCAATCATAGCTTTTTCGCTCCCGCAAGGATTCACGCCCCTCCATCGACGGTCTACATTGCGGTGATTCGTATGACATGGCGGTGGGCGGCAGAGGCCCGTGTCGCAGCCGTCGGATGCCAAACCCCTCGAGTATCGGGACGCGGCGACGCAAGGGGGTTCTCTGCATGCGCGGGCATGGCAGGAAAACGACGGGGATTCGTGCAGCGGCAAGCGCTGCCCTTCTCTCTCCCCTGTCGGCCCATCCCGCCTTTGCCGCCACCGGCTTCCCCGGCATCGATCTCAACCCGGCGCAGATCGTCACCCTGGTCGCGGTGGTGGGCACCGTGTTCTTCGCCGTGTTCTCGGTCGTCGCGCTCTATCGCGCGCGCTTCCGCGCCGAAAGCGAGAATGCCGAGCTTCATGCCGAAGTCGGCAAGCTCAAGGCGGCGCTCGACCGCGCCGAGGCGCTGGTCGACGATGAGGACCAGCGTCTGGTGGCATGGACGGTGCCAGGCGAACCGCCGCTGGTCGCCGGCGCCCTGCCGGCGGTTACCGGCGCGCCGCTCGGCCGCGCGGATTTCCTCGCCTTCGGCATGTGGCTGACGCCCGATTCGGCCGCCCAGCTCGATGAGCGCCTCGCCCGCATGCGCGAGCGCGGCGAGCCCTTCACCCTCACTGTCACCAGCCGGACGAACCGGTTGATCGATGTCCATGGAACCACGGTCGGCGGCTCGGCGGTGGCGCGCTTCCGCGACCTCACCGGCGACCGCCTGGCTTTCGCCAAGATGCAGACCAGCCACGACGCGCTGGCCGCCGAGGTCGAGACGATGCGCGCCATGCTGTCGGAAGCCCCCATGCCCATCTGGCTGCGCGACGAGAACGGCGCGCTCGCCTGGGTCAACGCCGCCTATGCGTCCGCCGTCGAAGCCAAAGACGCCGGCGAGGCGGTGGCGCACGGCCTCGAGCTTCTCGATACCACCGGCCGGCAGATGATCGCCTCGGCGCACGTGGAAAGCACGGTCTTCACCCGTCGCCTGCCAGCCATCGTTGCCGGCGCCCGGCGCATCTTCGATGTCGCCGATATCGCCTCGGAAGGGGGCAGCGCGGCCATCGCCGTGGACGTGACCGAGGTGGAGAGCGCCCAAGCGGCGCTGCGCCGCGAGGTCGAGTTCAATGCCCGCACCCTCGACCAGCTGCAGACAGCAGTCGCCGTCTTCGGCCCCGACCGGCGGCTGAAGTTCTCCAACGCCGCCTATCGGGCGCTGTTCGGGCTCGATGCAGCCTTCCTCGATTCCGCGCCCGACGAGATGAGCGTGCTCGACCGGCTGAGGGCCGGTCGCAAGCTGCCCGAACAGGCGGATTTCCGCCGCTGGCGCGACGAGCTGCTGGCCGCCTATCGCTCGCCGGAATCGACCGAGCACTGGTGGCACCTGCCCGACGGGCAGACGCTGCGCGTCATCGCCAATCCCCACCCGCAGGGCGGCATGACCTGGGTCTACGAGAACGTCACCGAACGTCTCGACCTGGAAAGCCGCTACAACGCGCTGGTCAGCGTGCAGGGCGAGACCCTCGACCACCTCAGCGAGGGCGTCGCGGTGTTCGGCTCGGACGGGCGGCTGCGCCTCTACAATCCCTCCTTCGCCGCCGTGTGGTCGCTCGACCCGGCGCTGTTCGCTGACAGCCCGCACGTTTCCGCGGTCGTGGCCGCCTGCCGCCGGCCGCACGACGACGAGGCCATGTGGCGGCGCTTCACCGCCAGCGTCGCCGGCGTCGACGAAAACCGCGGCTCGATCTCCGGGCAGACGGAGCGCGAGGATGGCCGCGTCATCGATTACGCCACGGTGCCGCTGCCCGACGGCCAGACCATGGTGACCTTCGTCGATGTGACCGACTCGGTGAATGTGGAGCGGGCGCTGGTGGAGCGCAACGAGGCGCTGGAGGCGGCCAATACGCTCAAGAACGCCTTCATCCACCACGTTTCCTACGAGCTGCGCTCGCCGCTCACCAACATCATCGGTTTCGCCCAGCTTCTGGCCGACGAGCGCATCGGTACATTGAACGAGAAGCAGCGTGAATATACCGGCTACATCACCTCGTCCTCGCAGTCGCTGCTGGCCATCGTCAACGACATCCTCGACCTCACCACAATCGACGCCGGGATCATGGAGCTCGATCTTGACGAGGTCGACACCAAGACGACGATCCAGGCGGCGGTCGATGCGTTGCAGGAGCGGATCGCCGAAGCGCACGTGCTCGTCGAAACCCGCATCGCGCCCGATGCCGACCACTTCGTCGCCGACGAGAAGCGCGTCCGCCGCGTCCTTGCCAATCTCCTGGCCAATGCCGTCGGCTTCTCGCACCGCAACGGCCTGGTGACGATCTCGGCCAGCCGGGCCAACGACATGATCGAATTCGCCATCACCGACCAGGGACCCGGCATCCCGCACGATTTCATCGGTAACGTCTTCGACCGCTTTGCCGCCATGCCGCGCGGCACGGCGCGCGGCGGCGTTGGCCTCGGCCTGTCGATCGTGCGCAGCTTCGTGCTGCTGCATGGCGGCACGGTCGAGATCGAGTCGGAGGAGAATATCGGCTCCACCGTCAAGGTGCGCCTGCCTCTGAGGCCCGCGCTTTCCGCCGTCGCAGCGGAATGACTTTGCGGGTAGTCTCCCCGCCCGATGACAACACCCTTTCTGACGCTCCCGCTCCCTGACGAAGCGGCGACGACAACTTTCGCCGAGGACGTGGCGGCGATCCTCGGCACCGGCGACGTGATCGCGCTTTCCGGAGGCCTGGGCGCCGGCAAGACCACCTTCGCCCGCGCCCTTATCCGCGCAGCCGCCGACGATCCAGAGCTGGAGGTGCCGAGCCCGACCTTCACCCTGGTGCAGACCTATGCCGCCGGCCGGCTGACCATCGGCCATTTCGACCTCTATCGGCTGGGCTCCGCCGACGAGATCGACGAGATCGGGCTTTCGGACGCCGCGGCGGAGGGCGCCGTTCTGATCGAATGGCCGGAGCGCGGCGCAGGCCGCCTGTCCGAAGAGCGGCTCGATATCCGTTTCGAGATCGAAGGCAACGGGCGGCGGGCGGCGCTATCCGGCAGCGAAACGTGGCGCGAGCGCATCGCGCGCGCGCGCGCCGGGCGGGCGCTCATCGAGGACGCCGGCTTCGCCCACGCGTCCCGCCGCACTCTGCAAGGCGACGCCTCGATCCGCCGTTTCGAGCGTGTGCGCACCGATATGCGAAGCGCCGTGCTGATGGACTGGCCGAAGTCGGCCGTGCCGCCCGTGCGCGACAGCCGCGCCGCCTTCCGGGCACAGGACGTGACCGCCGTCCTCGCCGTCGATGCAGCGCTCCGCGCGGCCGGCCTCTCCGCGCCCGCGATCATCGTCGCCGACCGGGAGTCCGGCCTCCTTCTGATGGAGGATTTCGGCAGCGAAGGCGTGCTCACCGACGGCGCGCCCGATAGGGAGCGCTACGCCGCGGCCATCGACGTGCTGGCCGCCATCCATGCCGCGCCGCGCCCAGCCGTGCTGCCGGTGCCCGGCGGCGGCGAACACCATCTGCCGCCACTCTCGGCCAGGGTGCTGATGGCCGATCTCGCCGTCTTCACCGATTGGTACGTGCCGCATGCTGTGGGCGGCGCGCTCGACCGTTCCGCGGCCGAATCGTTTGCCGCCATCTGGACGGCCCTCTTTGGCCGGCTAGCCGAGGCCGAGCAAAGTTGGGTGCTGTTCGACATGCAGTCGCCCAACCTCTTCTGGCTGCCCGAACGCTCCGGAATCGCGCGCATCGGTCTGATCGATTTTCAGGACATGTTCGTCGGCCCGGCCGCCTACGACGTGGCCTCGCTGTGCCAGGATGCCCGTGTCACGGTGTCGGCGGAGATGGAGGCGGCGCTGCGCAAGCGCTACGTCGCCCTCAGGCGCGCCGGCGGCCGGCCATTCGATGCGGAATCGTTCGCCGGTGCCTATGCGATTCTCGGCGCCGCGCGCACGCTGAAGAACATGGGGGTCTTCGCCCGGCTCGCCGGTCACCTCGGCAAAAGCCAATATCTTCAGCATCTTCCGCGCATGGAGGACTACCTGGCGCGCAACCTGAAGCATGCGGTTCTATCCGATCTTGCCGTCTGGTATGAGAGGCACCTGCCTCCGCTCAGCCAGGCCGCACGATGAACGCCGCGCCCGATTCCCTTCGTCCCGAATTCGACTGGAAGACCGCCCCGATTCGCCCCAAGCGGGCGATGATCCTCGCCGCCGGCATGGGAAAACGCATGCGGCCGGTGACCGTGACCACGCCCAAGGCGCTGATCGAAATCGGCGGCCGGGCGCTGATCGACCGGGCGCTCGACCGACTCGAACGGGCCGGTGTCGAACGCGCCGTGGTCAACGTCCACTATCTCGCCCAGCTCGTCCGCGTTCATGTCGGCCGGCGCAGCTCACCCGAGATCCTGATTTCCGACGAGACGGAGCGTCTGCTCAATACCGGCGGCGGCGTCGTCAAGGCGCTGCCCCTTCTCGGCGACGAACCGTTCTACCTGCTCAATGCCGACTCGTGCTGGGTGGAAGGCGCCCGCCCCAATCTCGAATGGCTGGCCAATGCCTGGCGCGACGAGAGCATGGATGCGCTGTTGATGCTCGCATCCACGGTGCATGCGGTCGGCTATAGCGGTCGCGGCGACTTCCAGATGGACCCCGCCGGCCGCCTCATCCGCCGGCCGGAACGCGCAGTGGCGCCCTTCGCCTATGCTGGCGCGGCGATCCTGCACCCGCGCCTGTTCGCCGGACGCACGGCCGAGCCCTTTTCGCTGAACGACGTGTTCGACGAAGCGCTCGAAGCCGGCCGCCTGTTTGGCATGCGCATGGACGGCCTGTGGCTGCATGTCGGGACGCCGGAGGCCATCGGCGAGGCCGAGCATTCGATCGCCGACAGCGCGGCGTAGCAATGATGACGAAGACGAGGGTTCCCCGCGTCTTCACCATACCCGCCGGCGTGCCCTTTCTCGACACGCTGGCCGAGGCGCTCACCGCCGGCCGGCTGGTGGACTTCGACCGCGACGACCCGCTGGCGCTCGCCGGTGTCACTGTCCTGCTGCCGACGCGGCGCGCGGTGCGCGCCTTCCGCCAGACGCTGGTCCGCCACCTCAAGGCCGGGGCCGCCATCCTGCCCACCATCCGGCCGATCGGCGATGTTGACGAGGAAGAGCACCTGCTGGCGCCTTCGACGGAATCGGCGGCTGAGCGGCTCACCCTGCCCGCCGCGGTGACGCCGCTGGCGCGCCGCCTGGCCCTGACGCGGCTGATCGTCGCCTGGGCGCAGGCCTTGCGCCACGCACCGCTGGCGCTGACGCCCGACGAACCGCTGCTGATCCCTGCCTCGGCCGCCGATGCGGCGTGGCTTGCCGGCGATCTCGCCCGCCTGCTCGACGACATGGAAACGGCGAACGTGCCGTGGCAGCGGCTGACGGAAATCGTGCCGGCGGAGCACGCCCGCTACTACCAGATCACGCTCGACTTCCTGAGGATCGTCGCCGAGCAGTGGCCGGCCCATCTCGCCGAGATCGGTCTGGTCGATCCGGCGGTGCGCCGCGACAGGCTGATCCGCGCCTCGGCGAGGCGGCTTTCCGGGCCGGTGGTGGCAGCCGGCTCGACCGGCTCGATTCCGGCGACGGCGGCCCTGCTCAAGGCCATCGCGCGCCACAGCCAGGGCGCGGTCGTGTTGCCCGGACTCGACCAGGACAGCGATGCGGACACCTGGGAGGCGATCGGCGATGGCGAGCGTTCCGCGCCGAGCGCCTTCGGCCATCCGCAGTTCGGCTTGAAGCAGCTCATCGGCCAGATCGGCATCCTGCGCGCGGATGTGGAGCCGCTGGCGGCACCGTCCGCCACGCTCGCCCGGCGCGGCAGTCTCGTTGCCGAAGCCCTGCGCCCGGCGGAAACCACCGACCGCTGGGCCGACAGTGCCCCCACCGATAGCGAAGGAGCGATGGAGGGTGTCACTCTGCTCACGGCACGCAACGAGCAGGAGGAAGCGACGGCGATCGCGCTGGCGCTGCGCGAGGCGGTGGAGACGCCGGGCGTGGCGGCGGCGCTGGTGACGCCGGACCGCACCATCGCCCGGCGGGTGGCGGCCGAGCTCGGTCGCTGGGGCCTCGCCATCGACGATTCGGCCGGCGTGCCGCTCGACCGCACGGAGGATGGCGTTTTCGCCCGGTTGCTGGCCGAGGCAGCGCTGTCGGAGGCCAATCCGGTGCTCATTCTGGCGCTTGCCAAGCACCCGCTTGCCGCCTTCGGCATGAGCCGGCCTGAGTGCCGGCGCGCGGCGCGCATGCTGGAGATTGCGCTTTTCCGTGGCAATCGCGTCACCGGCGGCGTGGCGGCGCTTGGGCCAGCGCTGGCCAAGGCACGCGCTGAACTCAACCAGCACGGCAAGCATCCGCCGGCCGCGCGCCGGCGCATGCGCGACGAGGACTGGCGCGCCGCCGAGCGACTGACGACGGCGCTCGCCGCTCTCCTCGGGCCGCTAGAGCAGGCGCTCACTGGACCAAGGGAGATCACCGCCGCCGACGCGGCGGCGCTGCTGCAGGCGGCGCTGGCGGCCGCCGCGACCGACGACACGGGCGAGTCGGGCCTCGGCAAGCCCGCGGCTGTGGCTCTGGTCGCATTGCTGGACGGAATCGGCGAGAGCGGCGGCGCGCTCAACCTGCGGGGCGCCGATTACCCCGAACTCCTGCGGGCGCTGATGGCCGATGTCGCGCTCTCGCCTGCCGCTGGCGCCGATTCGCGCATTTCCATCTGGGGCACGCTGGAAGCGCGCCTGCAAGCGGTCGATCTGCTGGTGCTCGGCGGGCTGGACGAAGGCGTATGGCCGGCTGACACGCGCACCGATCCGTTCCTGTCGCGGGCCATGCGCAGCGAGGTTGGCTTGCCGCCGCCGGAACGCCGCGTCGGTCAGGCGGCGCACGATTTCGTGCAGGGCACACTGGCGCCGCGGGTGATCGTCTCGCGCGCCGAGAAGCGCGGCGGCACGCCCACGGTCGAATCGCGCTGGCTGCAGAGGCTGGAGGCCTTGATCGGCAAGGACGAGACCGAGCGGCTGGCGACACGCGGGACGCGCTATCTGGATTTCGCCCGCGCGCTCGACCGGCCGACTGGCCAGATCCGGCCGGTCGGCCGGCCGGAGCCACGGCCACCGCTCGCCGCCCGGCCGCGCCGCCTGTCGATCACGGAGATCGAGACGCTGATCCGCGATCCTTATGCGGTTTATGCCAGGCATGTGCTGAAGCTGGAGCCGCTCGATCCCCTGGGCATGCTGCCCGATGCGGCACTGCGCGGCAGCCTCATCCACGCGGCGCTCGCCCGTTTCACCCGGGAATGGACCGGCGCATATGACGCCGCGGCCGAGGCGCGGTTGCTGGCAATCGGCGCCGAATGCCTCGGGGAGATCGACAATTTTCGCGAGGTGAAGGCGGTGTGGACCATCCGGCTTGCGGCCATCGCGCGCTGGTTCGTCGGCTGGGAGGCGGCGCGCGCTGCGGCCGTTGCCAAACGCCATGCCGAGATCGGTGGCAGGCTGGAACTGACGACCTCGGGCGGCCCCTTCGCGCTCATCGGCCGTGCCGACCGCATCGACGAAATGGCCGACGGGACGCTCGCCATCTACGACTTCAAATCGGGCACGCCGCAGACCGAGCGCACGGTCTTTGCCGGCCTGACGCCGCAGATGACGCTGGAAGCGGCGATGGCGCGTGCCGGTGGCTTCGACGGTGTTCCCGGTGCGACGGGCGTCAGCGAGCTGGCCTGGCTGTCGGTCGGCAAGGCTGGCCGCGACGACCCTTATGTCTCGGCCGTCAGGCGCAACGAAAGCGCGGATGGCCTGGCCGACGGCGCGCGCGAGGAGCTGCAGAGGCTGATCGAAGCCTTCGATGCGGAGACCAAACCCTATCTGTCGCGGGCGCGGCCGATGCTGGCCAATGTCCGCTATGGCGGCGACTACGACCATCTGGCACGGGTGCGCGAATGGGCGCTGGTCGAGGGCGGGGAGGACGGCGGATGAGCGCGCCGGCCGGCATCGACCGCGTGACCCTGAAGGCCCAGGCCGACGCCTCCAACCCGGCCTCCTCGGCCTGGGTGTCGGCCAATGCCGGCTCTGGCAAGACTTTCGTACTCTCCCGCCGGGTGATCCGCCTTCTGCTTGCCGGGACCGATCCGGGGCGCATCCTCTGCCTGACCTTCACCAAGGCAGCGGCGGCCGAGATGGCTGCCCGTGTCTTCGAGACGCTGGCCTCTTGGGCCAAGCTCGGCGACGCGGACCTCGCGCTGGAGCTGGCGGCACTGGAAGGCCGCCCGCCGGATGCACGGCTCTTGTCCACGGCCCGCCGGCTTTTCGCGCGTGCGCTGGAGACGCCGGGCGGGCTCAAGATCCAGACCATCCACGCCTTCTGCGAGCGCCTGCTGCACCAGTTTCCCTTCGAGGCCAATGTCGCCGGGCATTTCGAGGTGCTTGACGAGCGCGACGCCAAGGCGCTGACGGTCGAGGCACGCCACGCGACGCTTGCTCGCGCCGCGGCCGCGCCGCACGGCGTCCTCGGTCAGGCGTTGGAGACGGTCCTGTCGCTGGTCAGCGACGTGACGCACGAGGACTCGATCGCCGAGTTCATCGACAAGCGCGACCGGCTTGCCGGCTGGATCGACGCGGCCGGCAATCTCGACGCCGCGATTGCCCAGCTTCACCAAGCGCTGGGGCTGAAGCGCGGCGATTCGATCGAGCGCTTCCGCGCGGCGATCGTGACCGAGTGCGCCTTCAGCCGTAGCGACATCGCCCGGCTGGTCGGCCTGATGCGCTCCGGCAAGGGCACCGACATTGGCGCAGCCGCGCGGCTGGCGCCCTTTCTCGACGCCAGCGACGACGCGGGACGTGCCGCCGCCCTTCTCGACTTCTTCACCACGGCCGCCGGCGACCTGCGCGTTGCCGAGAAGATCGTCACCAAGACGGTCAAGGACCAGTGGGACGGGATCGGCGCCACGCTCGCGGCCGAGTCCGCGCGGCTCGGTGATCTGCTCGACCGCATTGCCACCGCAGAGCTATTCGAATCGACCGCCGCCATGCTGCGCCTGGCCGATGCGGCGATCGGCGAATACGGAAGACTGAAGCAGCGGCGCGGCCGGCTCGACTATGACGATCTGATCGTCAAGGCCGTCGGACTGCTTGCGCGAAGTGACGCTTCGCGCTGGGTGCAATACAAGCTCGACCGCGGGCTCGACCACATCCTCATCGACGAGGCTCAGGACACCAGCCCGCGCCAATGGCAGGTGATCCGCGCGCTGGTCGGAGAGTTCTTTGCCGGCGAAGGCGCCAGCGACACGGTGCGCACCGTCTTCGCCGTCGGCGACGAGAAACAGTCGATCTTCTCCTTCCAGGGCGCGGTACCGGCCTGGTTTTCGCGCGTGCGGCGGGAACTCGGGGACACGGCACTCGATGGCGCCCGCTCCTGGTCCGACGTCGAACTGCATCTCTCCTTCCGCTCGGTGCCGGCAGTGCTGGAGGCGGTGGATGCAGTCTTTGAAAATCCCGCCGCCCATGCCGGCCTGTCGGCCGAGGCGAAGCGGCCGGTCCACGAAGCGCGGCGCAAGGGAGATCCCGGCCGCGTTACCATCTGGCCGGCGATCGCGCCGCCGGACAGGCCGAAGCCCGACGACTGGGCGACGCCGCTCGACACGCTGGGCGAGGACAGTCCGGAGGTGCAGCTCGCCACGCGCCTCGCCGCGACCGTGCGCGATTGGCTCGACCGCGGCGAGGCGCTCGATGCGCGAGACGCCAACGGCAGGCCGCGGCCGATCCGGGCGGGTGAGATCCTGATCCTGACGCGCAGCCGCGGCGTATTGACCGAGGCGATCAACCGCGAACTCAAGTCGAAACGCGTGCCGATTGCCGGCGCCGACCGGCTGACGCTCACCGAGCACATCGCGGTGATGGACCTGATGGCGCTGGGACGCGTGGTGCTGCTGCCCGAGGACGACCTGTCGCTGGCGGCGCTTATCAAGAGCCCGCTGATCGAGCTCGACGAGGCGGCGCTCTACGACCTCGCGCATGAGCGCAAGGGCTCGCTGTGGACGGCGCTTGCGGACGCGGCGAAGACGGGCGGGGCATTCGCCGAGGCGCGGCGGCGGATCGAGGGATGGCTGGCGATCGCGGACAAGAGCGATCCGCATGCCTTCTATGCTCGCATTCTCGGGCCGGACAAGGGACGCGCGGCGTTCCTGCGTCGGCTGGGGCCGGAAGCGGAAGATGTGCTCGATGAGTTTCTGGCCCAGGCGCTGGCCTATGAGCAGGCAAACGTGGCGACGCTGGAAGGCTTTCTCGACTGGCTCGTGGCCGGCGAGACCGAGATCAGGCGCGACACCGACACGCTGCGCGACGAGGTGCGGGTGATGACCGTTCACGGCGCCAAGGGGCTGGAGGCGGATATCGTCTTCCTGGTCGACAATGGCAGCCTGCCCTCCATCGCCAGCCACGATCCGCATCTCCTGCCGCTCGGCGAAGGCGACGACCCGCGCAATCCCGGCCCCTTCGTGTGGATGCGCTCGGCCAGGCAGATGCCAAAGGCGGTGGAAGCCCGTCTCCAGCGCGAACGCGCCCGGGCGGAGGAGGAATACCTCCGGCTGCTCTATGTCGGCATGACGCGGGCGCGCGACCGGCTCTATGTGGTCGGCCTTGCCAGGCGGCCGCCCGATCCCGATACGCGCTGGCACGCCCTGGTGACCGGCGCACTGGCAGTGGAAGCAAAGGAAGTCCGCGCGGCGGACGGGACGCTGACGGCACTGGAATGGCGCTCCCCGAGCGTCGCCCCGGCCGATCTCGGCCGGCAGGCGGACAGCGATGCGCAGATCACCCTTCCGGAGTGGGCTAAACGGGACGCGCTGGCGCCGATGCCGGAGCCCGGGCACCTGACGCCATCGAGCGTCTTCGAGGCGGAGGCGGACGCGCCAGACCCTGCCCACGGCGGCAGCGGCACGGGCGCGGCGGCGCTCAAACGCGGCCGACTCATCCATCGGCTGCTCGAATCGCTGCCGGCGATCGCGACAAGCGAGCGCGACGCCATCGGTGCCGCCTATCTGGCGGCCTTTGCCACGGGGATGGAGGCAGCCGAGCGCGATGCGTTGCTCGCCGAAGTGACGGCGGTGATGGCCGATCCCGCCTTCGCGCCGGTGTTCGCCGAGGGCAGTCGCGCCGAGGTAGAGATCGTCGGCCGCCTCGCCCGGGCCAGCGGCGAGGTGTCGGTCTCGGGCCGCATCGACCGGCTGGCGGTGACGCCCGAGCGCATCCTCATCGTCGACTACAAGACCAACCGGCCGGCGCCGGAGACGCTGGATTCGGTGCCGGAGACCTACGTCACCCAGCTGGCGCTCTACCGCACGCTCCTCAGCCGCCTCTATCCCGGCCGCGCGGTCACCGCGGCACTGCTATGGACCGATGGTCCGGCGCTGATGGAAATCCCGGCGGCGACGCTTGATTCGGCCGAATCAGGCGTTCTGGCGGGCTGAAAGGCGCCTCCCCGGGGTGCGACCATCAGGCAATCCGCCGGTATCCACTGGTTACCTTGACATTGGGGGTTGGCCACCTACGTTTGACGAAACCAATTTCAGCGAGCTTCGAGGTACAACATGCCTGCCCACGTCACTGATGCTAGTTTCGACACTGAGGTCCTCGGCTCTTCGGAGCCCGTGGTGGTTGATTTCTGGGCCGAATGGTGCGGCCCCTGCCGGATGATTTCGCCGGCGCTGGAAGAGATCGCTTCCGAGATGGAAGGCCAGGTGAAGATCGCCAAGCTCAATGTCGACGAGAACCCCGACATCACCATCCGCTATGGCGTGCGTTCAATCCCGACGCTGATCATGTTCAAGAACGGCGAGCCGACCTCCATGCAGGTAGGCGCCGTGCCGAAGGGACGGCTGTCGGACTGGATCAAGGCCGGCATCTGACGCCTCGCCCGGCTCACCTACTGAAAGAAAAAGGGTCGCTTCGGCGACCCTTTTTGTTATTCGGAGGCACGAACCTACCGGAGGTCGTGCCGATGATCGTCCATCGCCAGGCGGTGCGCGCCGTCCTGCTCACGCCCGAGCAGGATATCCTGTTGATGTGCATCCGCCCTCCAGAGGGCGGGCAACCGTTCTGGATCACACCCGGTGGCGGTCTGGTTGAGGGCGAGTTGATCGAGGACGGTCTGCGGCGCGAGTTGATGGAAGAACTGGGCATCGACGGCTTCAGGGTCGGCCCCCTGCTCTGGCGACGGCAGCACACATTCGACTGGGGCGAGCGCCGCATCTGCCAACGTGAGGAATACCGCGCCGTCCATGTAGCGCGCTTCGAACCTCAGATGTCCGACGCCGTCGAAGCCGAGGTGCTGGAGGAATTCCGGTGGTGGCCGGTGGCAGCGCTGGCGACGGCCGATGAGATCTTCACGCCGACGTCCCTTGCCGAGATCGTCAACCGCTATCTGACCGAAGGACCGCCGAGCGAACCGCTTCCGGTTGAGGTTTTGGTCGACTAGCCCGGCGGGGTGCCGTTGGCGTCGAGCACCGAGCCGGCGAGATAGAGCGAGCCGCAGATCAGGATGCGGGGCGGAATCGACAGGCCGGTCTTGGCCGAAATCTGGTCGAGCGCCGTCTCGACATCGGCAACCGGCAGGGCGTCGATCCCGGCGCTCCTGGCCGCTTCCGCCAGCTCCGCCGGGTCGCGCCCGGCCGCCGAGGACGGCACCGGCACCGTATAGGCCTGGCGGGCAAGACCGGCGAAGGGCTCGAAGAAGCCCACCGGATCCTTGGTGTTGAGCATGCCGCAGATCATGAACAGCGGCCGCGGCACGCGCTCCTCGAGGTCGGCAACCGCCTCGGCGATCACTTGTCCGGCGGCCGGATTGTGCCCGCCGTCAAGCCAGATCTCGGCATCGCCGCGGGCACGGGCGACGAGCTTGCCGGTCGTCAGACGCTGCATGCGCGCCGGCCACTCGACATTGGTGAGCCCGGCCTCGATCGCCTCGGTCGCGATCGCCGGATAGGCCTGACGCAGCGCCGCGATGGCAAGGCCGGCATTGGTGAACTGGTGGCGGCCGACCAGGCGCGGCGCCGGCAGATCGAGCAGGCCATCGATGTCCTGGTAGACCAGGCGGCCGTGCTCGGCGTGGGCGATCCAATCGCGGTTGGCGAGATAGACCGGCGCGCCGAGACGCGCCGCCTCGGCCTCGATCACGTCGACGATGGACTCGCGCTCGGGCGCCACCACCACCGGACGGTCGCGCTTGATGATGCCGGCCTTCTCGCCGGCGATCTCTTCGACGGTGTTGCCGAGGAACTTCTCGTGATCGAGCGCAATCTGCGTGATCACCGAGACCAGCGGGTCGGTAATAATGTTGGTGGCGTCGTAGCGTCCGCCGAGGCCCACCTCGAGCAGCAGATAGTCCGCCGGATGATCGGCGAAGAGCTGGAAGGCGGCGGCGGTGGTGATCTCGAATTGCGGGATCGGCGCGCCGGCATTGGCGTGCTCGACCGCGATCAGCACCTCGATCAGCTCGTCCTCGTCGACGAAGCGGCCACCGCCGGGAGCACCGACGCGCAGGCGCTCGTGAAAGCGCACAAGATGGGGCGAGGTGTAGACGTGGACTGACTTGCCGGCCGCCTCCAGCATGGCGCGCAGGAAGGCGGTGGTTGAGCCCTTGCCGTTGGTGCCGGCGATGTGGATGACCGGCGGCAGGCGGAGATCGGGGCGGCCGAGCTTCTCCATCAGGACCGTCATGCGGTCCAGCGACAGGTCGATCTCGCGCGGATAGAGGGCGCGGAATCGCTCAAGAATGGCGGTGGAGCGGTCCATGCTGGCGAGAAACCCGGTGTCAGGCGTTCGCGGGCGCCGGCTCGGCGGCCGACGGAGCCTCTGCCGGCGCCGGTAGGGTCGCAGGCAGCGCTTCGGCGCCGAGCAGGCGGCAGATGCGGCCGATCGTCGATCGCAGCTTGTGGCGGTGAACGACCATGTCGACCATGCCGTGCTCGCGCAGGAATTCGGAGCGCTGGAAACCGTCGGGCAGCTTCTCGCGGATGGTCTGCTCGATGACGCGCGGGCCGGCGAAGCCGATCAACGCACCCGGCTCGGCAATATGGACGTCGCCGAGCATGGCGTAGGAGGCGGTGACGCCGCCGGTGGTCGGGTTGGTGAGCACGACGATATAGGGCAGCTTCTCCTCGCGCAGCGCCTGAACGGCGACGGTGGTTCGCGGCAGCTGCATCAGCGACAGGATGCCTTCCTGCATGCGGGCGCCGCCGGAAGCGGCGAACATGACGAAGGGACGCCTGCGCTCCACCGCCGTCATCATGCCGGTGACGATCGCTTCGCCGGCGGCCATGCCGAGCGAGCCGCCCATGAAATCGAAATCCTGCACGGCGGCGACCATGGGTACCTGCTCGACGGTGCCGGCGCCGACCACCACCGCATCGACAAGGGTGGTCTTGGCGCGCGCATCACGCAGCCGCTCGGTATAGCGGCGCTCGTCGCGGAACTTGAGCGGGTCGACCGGCACCTCGGGCAGCGGCAGGGTCTCGTAGGCGCCGTTGTCGAAGAAATGCTGCAGGCGCTGGGTCGAATTCATGCGCATGTGGTAGCCGGAGCCGGGGATGACGAACTGGTTCATCTCCAGGTCGCGATGGAAGACCATCTCGCCGGTCTCAGGACACTTGATCCACAGATTGGGCGACACCTCCCGCTTGTTGAGGAGGTTGCGAATCTTCGGGCGGACGACGTTGTTGATCCAGCTCATCTATCCATTCCCCTTTTTCGGGGCCTATTCCGCTGCTTGCATGCGGGCGCTGCGCACACCTGAGGCAAGTTCCGACACCAGCGCCGACACCGCCGGCACGGTCCGCGTGCTGGCGCGTCCCTCGTCGTCAAGCGAGGTGCGCACCGCCTCGACAATCGCGGTTCCGACAACCACCCCGTCGGCGGCCCGGCCGATCTCCCGCGCCTGATCGGCGGTCTTGACGCCGAAGCCGACGGCCACCGGCAATATGGTGTGCCGCTTGATCCTTTCCACCGCCCCGGAGATGCGGGTGGTATCGGGCAGCGCCATGCCGGTGATGCCGAGCATGGAGACGTAGTAGACGAAGCCGGAGGAATTGGCGAGGACGGCGGGCAGGCGCTTGTCGTCGGTGGTCGGCGTCGCCAGACGGATGAAATTGATGCCGTGGGCGATCGCCGGCAGGCAAAGCTCGTCGTCCGCTTCGGGCGGCAGGTCGACCAGGATTAGCCCGTCAACACCGGCTTTCTTGGCGTCTTCGAGGAAGCGTTCGTTGCCGTAGGAATAGATCGGGTTGTAGTAGCCCATGAGAACGATGGGCGTGTCGTGCTCGCCTTCGCGGAAGGCGCGCACCATCTCAAGCGTCTTTGCCAGCGTCTGGCCGCCGTGAAGCGCGCGCAAGCCGGCGGCCTGGATCGCGGGGCCGTCGGCCATCGGATCGGAGAAGGGCATGCCAAGCTCGATCACGTCGGCGCCGGCCTTGGGCAGTGCCTTGATGATTGCCAGCGAGGCTTCGTAATCCGGGTCGCCGCTCATGACGAAGGTCACCAGCGCCGGGCGGCCTTCCTCCTTCAGCGCGGCAAAGCGGCGGTCGATGCGGGTCTCGGTCATGGCTCAGATCTCCATGCCGAGAATGCGGGCGACGGTCTCGACGTCCTTGTCGCCGCGGCCGGAGAGATTGACCACGATGATCTGGTCCTTGGCCATGGTCGGCGCGAGCTTGGCGACGTAGGCGAGCGCATGGGCCGATTCGAGCGCCGGGATGATGCCCTCGACCTTGGTGAGAAGCTGGAAGGCCTCCAGCGCCTCCTTGTCGGTCGCCGGTACATAGGAGACGCGGCCGGTGTCCCTCAGCCAGGAATGCTCCGGCCCGACGCCCGGATAATCGAGGCCGGCGGAGATCGAGTGGCCTTCCATGATCTGGCCGTCGCCGTCCTGCAGCAGATAGGTGCGGTTGCCGTGGAGAACGCCCGGCCGGCCGCCGTTCATGGAAGCCGCATGGCCATCCGGAACGTCGAGCCCATAGCCGGCGGCTTCGACGCCGTAGATCGCCACCTCGGAATCGTCGAGGAAGGGGTGGAAGATGCCGATGGCGTTGGAGCCGCCGCCGATGCAGGCGACGATCGCGTCGGGCAGCCGGCCTTCCTGCGCCATGATCTGTTCGCGGGTCTCGATGCCGATCACCGACTGGAAGTCGCGCACCAGCTCCGGATAGGGGTGCGGGCCGGCGGCGGTGCCGATCAGGTAGTAGGTGTTCTCGACATTGGTCACCCAGTCGCGCAGCGCCTCGTTCATGGCGTCCTTGAGGGTGCCGTTGCCGGCGGTGACCGGATGAACCTCGGCGCCCAGCATGTGCATGCGGAAGACGTTGGGCTTCTGCCGCTCGACATCGGTGGCGCCCATATAGACGACGCAGGGCAGGCCGAAGCGCGCCGACACCGTGGCCGCGGCGACGCCGTGCTGGCCGGCGCCGGTCTCGGCGATGATGCGCGTCTTGCCCATGCGGCGGGCGAGCAGGATCTGGCCGAGGCAATTGTTGATCTTGTGCGAGCCGGTGTGGTTCAGCTCCTCGCGCTTCAGATAGATCTTGGCGCCGCCGAAATGCTCGCTCAGCCGTTCGGCGAAATAGAGCGGCGACGGGCGGCCGGCGTAGAAGGTGTTGAGCCGGGTGAGCTCGGCGTGGAACTCGGGATCGTCCTTGGCCGCCGTGTAGGCTTCCTCCAGCTCGAGGATGAGCGGCATCAGCGTCTCGGCAACGAAACGGCCGCCGAACAGGCCGAAGAAGCCGCGTTCGTCCGGGCCGGCGCGATAGGTGTTGGGCTGGGCGGTCATGAGGCAGCGGCTCGCGGCATGTTGGATGCGGCACCGGCGCCGCGGGCATTGGCAATGAAGGCGCGGATGAGATCGGCCTCCTTGCGGCCGGGGGCGCTTTCCACGCCCGAGGAAACGTCGACGCCGGGGGCGCCGGTGGCAGCGATCGCCTCGGCGACGTTGCCCGGCGCCAGACCACCGGAGAGCATCCAGGGAATGTCCGGATCGAAGCCGGCAAGCAGCGTCCAGTCGAAGGGTGTTCCCAAGCCGCCAGGGCGTGTCGCGTCTTTCGGTGGCTTGGCGTCGAGCAGCAGGCGGTCGGCGACGGCCATGTAGCGGCCGGCACGCTCGAGATCGGCTGGCGCGGCGATCGGCAGCGCCTTCATGATCTGGCGGCCCGTCATGGCGCGCATCGCCTCGACATAGTCGACGCTCTCGCTGCCGTGAAACTGCAGCCAGTCCGGATGGACAATGTCTACCAGCTCGGCCACATCGCGATCGTCCATGTCGACGGTGAGCGCCACCACCTCGGCGCGGCCGGCGACGCGCGCGGCCAGTTCGGCGCCGCGCGCGGGCGTCACCAAGCGAGGGCTCTTCGGGAAGAAGACCAGGCCGACCATGTCGGCGCCGGCCGCCAGAGCGGCGTCCAGCGTCTCCTCCGTCGAGAGGCCGCATATCTTCACGATCAGGCTCATGGGGGCTGCATTTGGCACGAAACGGGGAAGGAGTCCAACAGCGGCCGGACGTCAGCCCCAGACACCGCCGGAAGGGCCGAAAACCGCCCGTTTCAGCCCGCCAGCCGCTGCCAGACGAGGATCGCCGCGGCGAGGTCCTCGATGGCCGAGCCAACCGACTTGAAGAGCGTGATCTCGTCGTCCGACTGGCGTCCGGGCGCCATGTCGCGGCAGAGGTCGAAGAGGTCGCCGGCAATGTCGGCCTCGCCGATCACCCCGGCGGCGATGGGCTGGACGATGTCGCCGGCCTCCTTCAGCGCGCCGTCGCGTGTGTCGACATAGACCGTGACATCGCGAATGGCATCGTCGTCGGCTTCCCGCATATGCGGCGCATAGGCGCCGACGAGGTCGACATGGGCGCCGGGCTTCAGCCAGGCGCCTTCGACCAGCGGCGTCGGGCTCATGGTGGCGACCGAGACGATGTCGGCCGCGCGCACGGCCGCTTCGCGGTCGCGCGTGGCGGTCACAGTGAGCCCGGGGCGGTCGAGGGCCACGGCAAGGCGCTCGGCGGTCTCCGGCGTGCGATTCCAGATCGTCACCGTCTCGATCGGCCGCACGGCGGCATGGGCGGCAATCAGCCGGGGGGCGAGCGCGCCGGCGCCGATCATCGCCATGTGGCCGGCATCGGGCCGGGCGAGATGGCTTGCGGCCAGCGCCGAGGCGGCGGCGGTGCGCCACAGCGTCAGCGCCATGCCGTCGAAGCCGGCCAGCGGTTCGCCGCTGTCGCCGGCAAGAAGCAGATAGGTGCCCATGACGCTGGGCTTCCCGCGCCCGGCGTTCAGCGGGAAGACCGAGGCGACCTTGACGCCGATGAAGCCGTCGCCGCCGGAGCCCCAAGCCGGCATGAGGAGCAGGGTGGCGGTCTCGCCCGGCCGCTCGATGGCGTGATGGTGGCGCACGGGGGCCACGATGCCGGAGCGGAAGGCGCCGGCCAGCGCTTCCACCAGGGGCGGATAATCGAGGACGGAATTGATCTCGGCAGCGCCGACAAAACGCACGGGCGTTATGCCGCGTCGCGGTCGGAGAAGGGCGGGGCGAGCGCCGGGGCCGTGGTGACGCGCTCGCGCAGGCGCTCGACATCCTGGCGCAGGCGCGCCGTATTGGCGCGCTCGGCACGCGCCGCCCGGCGCCATTTGCCCTGGCCGATCCAGGTGGCGATGCCGCCGATGAGAATGCCGATACCCAGGGTAGCGAAGAGCAGGAGGAAGAGCGGCAGCTCGACCGACCAGCGCGACGCCGCCCCGCCGAGCGGATCGAGCGACAGCCGAACCGCTTCGCGGTTGGCAACCGAAAGCGCCACCGCGACGACGGCGAGCGGCAGAAGCACGAACAGGATCAGGAAACGTCGCATCGCAGTCCTTCAGCGAGAGACGCGGCCGACAAGCGCCTCACGAATTGAGGCGCTCGCGCATCTCCTTGCCGGTCTTGAAGAAGGGCACGTATTTCTCGGTTACCGCCACCTTGGAGCCGGTGCGCGGGTTGCGCCCCGTACGCGCCGGGCGGTTCTTGACGGAGAAGGCACCGAAGCCGCGCAGCTCGACGCGGTCGCCGCGCGACAGCGCGTTGGTGATCTCGTTGAGGATGGAGTTGACGATGTTCTCGACGTCGCGCTGGTAGAGATGCGGGTTCTGCTCAGACAGCTTCTGAACCAGTTCCGATTTGATCATTGGGCTGCCCCCTCGGCAGGCTGCGCGCCAGCGCCGGCAGAACCCTGCCAAACCGACATAAGGCCGTCAAGCTGAAGACTTTGCGGAAGAATTCGGTCCAGGAAGCTGCCACGCAGCAGTTCCGGCGCAATGCCGGTCTTTTGCGCGACCCACAGCACAGCAGCATCGGCAACCGAAAACAGGCCGCGGCCGGCGGACGCGGGCCTCCAGTCGCGCACCGGCAGGTGCGTGTCGACGCCCTTGCTGCCCAGCCACGTGACCGCCGCCTGCTCGCCGCCGATCTCGTCGATCAGGTTCGCTTCCAGCGCCTGCTGGCCGGTGTAGATGCGGCCATCGGCAAGCGACAGCGCGTCGGCGCGGGCGAGTCCGCGGCGCTCGGCGACGATGTCGACGAACCAATTGAAGGAATCGTCGACCACGCCCTGAATGACCTGGCGTGCCTGGTCGGTGGTCGGCTCGAACGGGTTCGGCTGGGCTTTCAGCGGCGCGCTCTTGATGTCCTCGACCTTGACGCCGAGGTTCTTGAGGAGGTCGCTGACTTCCGGATACTGGAAGAGCACGCCGATGGAGCCGGTGATCGAAGTGCGCCGCGCGACGATGTGGTCGGTGGCGATCGCGGTCATGTAGGCGGCCGAGGCGCCGAAGGTGGCGATGGTGGCGACCGTCGGCTTCTTCTGCGCCAGCTTGCGGACGCCCTCGTAGAGCGCCTCGCCGCCGGCGGTGGCGCCGCCGGTCGAATCGATGGAAACGATGACGCCCTTGACGGCGTCGGTCCTGGCGAGCCTGGCCAGCATTTCATCGCGACTGCGGTCGTTGGCGATGAAGCCGGAAATGGTGATGCGGGCGATCTGCGGCTCTTGAATCAGCGGAAAGGCATTGCGCCCGGCAAGGGCGATGACGGCGCCGGCGATGATGATCAGGATGGCCAGAAAGCCGACGACGCGCCAGAACGACAGCTTTCGGCGCAGTCGGCGACGGTCGACGATCTGGTCGGCGGTCATGGACATGGGTCAGGCCTCTTAAGTTCCCCAAGCCCGGTGGGTTAGCGCCTTAACGGCATGCGGGCAAGGGGCCGCGGCAGCGCACAAACGAAAACGGCCCGCGCTGGACAAGCGCGGGCCGCAACTGATCTTGCGAAGTCGGCTCAGGTCGCCGGTCTATTCTTCGCTTTCTTCTGCCTCGCTGACTTCCTCGCCGCCTTCCTCGCGCGCCTTCAATGCGGCACCGAGGATGTCGCCGAGCGAAGCGCCGGAGTCGGAGGAGCCGTACTGAGCGACGGCTTCCTTCTCTTCGGCGATCTCGAGGGCCTTGATCGACAGCGAGATCTTGCGGCTCTTCTTGTCGAAGTTGGTCACCCGCGCGTCGACCTTCTCGCCCTTGGCGAAGCGCTCCGGCCGCTGTTCGGACCGGTCACGCGACAGATCGGAGCGACGGATGAAGGCAGTGAGGTCGGTGTCGGCGATCCTGACATCGATGCCGGCATCCTTGACGTCGATGACCTCGCAGGTGACGACCGCGCCCTTGCGGACCTCGCCGGAAGCCGCAGCATCGGCGAAGGGATCGCCGCCGACCTGCTTGATGCCGAGCGAGATGCGCTCCTTCTCGACATCGACGTCGAGCACCTGGGCGCGCACCGTGTCGCCGCGGTTGTAGTCCTCGATCGCCTGCTCGCCCGGACGGTTCCAGTCGAGATCCGACAGGTGGACCATGCCGTCGACATCGCCGTCGAGGCCGATGAACAGGCCGAACTCGGTCTTGTTCTTGACCTCCCCCTCGACGATCGTGCCCTGCGGGTACTTCTCGGCGAAAGTCTCCCACGGATTGGCGAGCGTCTGCTTGAGGCCAAGCGAGATGCGCCGCTTCACCGGATCGACCTCGAGGATCATCACCTCGACTTCCTGGCTGGTCGAAACGATCTTGCCGGGGTGGACGTTCTTCTTGGTCCAGCTCATCTCGGAGACGTGGATCAGGCCCTCGATGCCGGGCTCCAGCTCGACGAAGGCGCCGTAGTCGGTGATGTTGGTCACCCGGCCCTTGAACTTCACGCCGACCGGATACTTGGCCTCGATGCCCTGCCAGGGATCGGCCTCGAGCTGCTTCATGCCGAGCGAGATGCGGTGGGTCTCGTGATTGACCCGGATGATCTGCACCTTGACGGTCTGGCCGATCGACAGCACCTCGGACGGGTGGTTGATGCGCCGCCAGGCGATATCGGTGACGTGCAGCAGGCCGTCGATGCCGCCGAGATCGACGAAGGCGCCGTAGTCGGTGATGTTCTTGACCACGCCGTCGATGATCTGGCCTTCCTCGAGGCTCTGCACCAGCTCCGAACGCTGCTCGGCGCGGGTCTCTTCCAGCACGGTGCGGCGCGACACGACGATGTTGCCGCGGCGCTTGTCCATCTTGAGGATCTGGAAGGGCTGCGGCGTGTGCATCAGCGGCGACACGTCGCGCACCGGGCGGATGTCGACCTGGCTGCGCGGCAGGAAGGCCACGGCGCCGTCGAGATCGACGGTGAAGCCGCCCTTGACCTGGTTGAAGATGACGCCGGTCACCTTCTCGTTCTTGTTGAAGCTCACCTCGAGCTTGACCCAGCTCTCCTCGCGGCGGGCCTTCTCGCGGCTGAGTACGGCCTCGCCAAGCGCATTCTCGATGCGCTCGAGATAGACCTCGACCTCGTCGCCGACCTTAAGGTCCGGTTCGCGGCCGGGTACGGTAAATTCCTTGAGCGGAACGCGGCCCTCGGTCTTGAGGCCGACGTCGATGACGGCGAGATCCTTTTCGATCGCGACGACTGTCCCCTTGATGACCGCTCCCTCCATCACCTGATCGGAGTTGAAGGTCTCATCGAGAAGAGCGGCGAAATCTTCTTTCGTGGGGGTGGCAGCTACAGGCATTGATACTCCTGCTTCGCCGGCGGCGCAGACCGGCGGTTGGCGTTGATCGGACCTTCTTCACGACCCGGTCTGAAAAGAACACCCGCTCCTGATGGCGGCGTGGCGCACGAGGGTCATGAAGTCGGCAGTTCCCGTTCCGTCCGCCAAGCAAAGCGGGGCCAGCGGTCAATCGAAGAAGCCGGGCAACACGAAAAGCCGGAAATCCGCCCCTTTGCGGAGCAACATTTCCGTCAGTCGCGTCCGCCCATGGCCTGGTCGACAATGTCAACCGCCGCGCGGAACGCGGTTTCTATATCCTTGTCGCTGGTATCGAGCAAGTAAGCATCCCCGGCCGCCTTCAGGGGGGCGGCGGCGCGGCCGGAATCGCGGGCGTCGCGGCCCCTGATCTCGGCGAGGATGGTTCGATAGTCGACCGCCCGGCCCTTGGCGTTGAGCTCGTCGGTGCGCCGGCGGGCGCGGACCTCGGGAGAGGCGGTGACGAAGATCTTGATATCGGCGTTCGGGCACACCGCGGTGCCGATGTCGCGGCCGTCGAGCACGGCGCCCTCAGGGCCGGCGGCGAAAGCGCGCTGGAAGTCGAGCAGCGCCGCCCTGACCCCGGCGTGGACGGCGACCCGCGAGGCCAGTTCGCCGGCCTCGTGGCCGCGCAGGCCGGGATCGGCGAGCAGCGCAGGCTCGAGGGCCCGGGCCACCTCAGTGGCGGCCGCCGGGTCGTCGGGGTCGAGGCCGCGTTCGGCCATCATCCTGCCGGTCAGGCGGTAGAGCAGGCCGGTGTCGAGATAGGGCAGGCGGTAATGCGCCGCCAGGCGTTGGGCGAGAGTCCCCTTGCCGGCGGCGGCCGGTCCATCGATGGCGATGATCATGGGTGGCCCCACGGGCACCCATCTCCCCCTTTGCAGGGGAGAGGGAAGCCTGTCGCGATCCGGCTCATGGCCGCCATCCGCAGAGCAGTGCTAGGCACCCGCGTCCTCGAATTCCGCTCCCAGAGCGGTCATGAGGGCGCGGAAGTCCGGAAAGCTGGTGGCAATCGGCTTCGCGTCGTCCACGGTTACCGGTTTCTGTGACGCCAGCCCAAGCACAACGAAACTCATGGCGATGCGGTGATCGAGATGGGTGGCGACCAAGCCGCCGCCGGGCACCTTTGCGGCGCCGGTCACGGCCATGGAATCGGGTGTGTCCTCCACCGCGACGCCGTTGGCCTTGAGCCCGGCGACCACGGAGGCGATGCGGTCCGATTCTTTCACCCGCATCTCGCCAATGCCTTCCATCACCGTCTCACCCTCCGCAAAGGCGGCGGCGACGGCGAGCACCGGGTATTCGTCGATCATGAAAGGCGCGCGGGACGCCGGCACCGTCACGCCCCTGAGGCGGCTCGCCTTGACGCGGATGTCGCCGACCTCCTCGCCGCCGACCCCGTGCTTTTTGCCGATGGCAATGTCGGCGCCCATCTCGATCAGCGTGTCGATCAGCCCGATGCGGGTCGGATTGAGGAGCACATTCTCGATCACGACATCGGAGCCCGGGACGATCAACGCCGCGACCAGCGGAAAGGCCGCGGAACTGGGGTCGCCGGGCACGGCGATCACCTGGGATTTAAGATTGCGGCCGCCTTCCAGGCGGATGGTGCGGCTGCCGTCGCTGCCCTCCTCGACCTCTATTGCGGCGCCGAAGGCGGCCAGCATGCGCTCGGTGTGATCACGGGTGGCGACCGGCTCGATGACGGTGGTGACGCCACCGCTGTTCAACGCCGCCAGCAGAACGGCCGACTTGACCTGGGCCGACGGGACCGGCACGCGGTACTCGATCGGCACCAGGGTCGCGGGTCCGCGCACGGTGGCCGGCAGGCGGTCGTTCGAGCGGGCGATGACCTGGACGCCCATGCGGCGCAGCGGGTCGAGCACGCGGCCCATCGGGCGCTGCACCAGCGAGGCGTCGCCGGTGAAGGTGGTGGCGAAGGCATGGCTGCCGGCGATGCCCAGCGCCAGGCGGACGCCGGTGCCGGCATTGCCGTAATCGATCACCCCCTCGGGCTCGAGCAGGCCGCCGACGCCCAGCCCATTGACCCGCCAGGCACCGGCGCCGGTGCGGCTGACGGTCGCCCCGAAGGCGCGCATGGCGGACACCGTGGCGAGGATATCGTCGCCCTCGAGCAGGCCGTCCACCGTGGTTTCGCCGACGGCAAGCGCCCCCAGCATGATGGCACGGTGGGAAATCGACTTGTCGCCCGGGGGCCGGATCGCTCCGGCAAGCGGTCCCGACGCCCGTGCCGTCAGTGGCGCCGCTGAATTGTCGCCCGACATGTCCGATCTTCGCTCCGATTGCCGCCCGCTTTTGACCGGGACGTGCCGGCCGCCGGACCCAGGCCCCTGCCGCCGGCGCGCGGCCCTTGCCCGCGCCGTCCGGATAGCATAGCAGGGCAGGCAGGTCATCCTTCCTGCGGCCCCGTGAGAAATGGTTTTGACAGTGCCGGGCGCGCGCATTATGGGGGGGCCGCTTAACGTCGGGACGAGGCATAAATCGTGACGAAAGCTGAGCTCGGAACAAAGCGGCTCTGTCCAAACTGCGGTGCGCGATATTACGACCTGAATCACGACCCGATCGTGTGCCCCAGATGCGGCACCGCGTTCGAGGTGGCGGTGAGCCGGGCGCGTCCGCAAACGGCCAGCGTCAAGCCGCCCAAGGCAGTGGTCGAGGAAGAGGCCGAAGAGGCCGTGGCGCCGGAGCTGGTGTCGCTGGAGGAGGCCGACGACGAGGTCGCGGACAGCGGCGCCGTCAAGGTTCCCGGCGCGGACGAGGAGGTCGAAGCGGACGATGACGACGACACCTTCCTGCCCGACGAGGAAGAGGACGACGAGGAGGATGTCGGCGACATCATCGGCGGCGTCGAGGAGGAAGACCGCTGATCGCGCGACAGCGGTCTTGATCCGGGAGCCAATCGCGGCCTAATGTCCGCGCGCTTGTCCGGGCGACGGGTCCCAACCCGCCGCAGACAGGCCCGGCAGACCGCTCAAAACGGCGGCGCGCCGGCAGATTACAAGGATGGGGCCATAGCTCAGTTGGGAGAGCGCTTGAATGGCATTCAAGAGGTCGTCGGTTCGATTCCGTCTGGCTCCACCATCCTTCCAGTGAGCGAGTGATTGAGCGCCAGGTAGCGCGCCCACCCGTCAGAAGCTGGTGACGACCGTCACGCCCAGCGATTCGAACCGGTCCATGGCGGTCAGCGCGCCAATCGCCTGCGCCAGGCCGATGCGCTCTCCGATCAGGCGTTCGGGGTGGAGCGCGCCGCTCTCGACCATGGCAAGGATCGCGGCGTAGCGGTGCGCCTGGATGCCGTGGCTGCCGTATATCTCCAGCTCGTGGGCGATGACCTTCGCCATGGGCACCTCAGGCGTGCTGTGCTCGGCCAGCATGAGGCCGACCTGGACGTGCCTGCCGCGCCGGCGCAGGTTCTGGATCGAGTTGAAGCAGGTTTCGGGGTTGCCCAGCGCATCAACCGAGACATGGGCACCGCCACCGGTGATCTCGATCACGGCTTCGGCCACGTCGGCGACGCTGGCGGCGTTGACGGTGGCGACCGCTCCAAGGTCCTTCGCCAAAGCGAGCTTGTCGTCGGCGATGTCCACAGCCACAACATTGGCGCCGATGGCCTTGGCGATCATGATCGCCGAGAGCCCCACGCCGCCGCAGCCATGCACGGCGACCCACTCACCGGCGGAGGTCTGCGCCTGATCGACGATGGCGCGGAACGAGGTGGCGAAACGGCAGCCGAGGCTGGCGGCGGTGGCGAAATCCATCGTCTCGGGCAGGCCGACGAGATTGAGGTCCGCCTGGTGGATCGCGACATATTCGGCAAACGACCCCCAATGGGTGAAGCCCGGCTGGGTCTGGTGGCGGCAGACTTGCTGCTGCCCGGCATGGCATTCGGGACAGGTGCCGCAGCCGCAGACGAAGGGCACGGTGACGCGGTCGCCCACCTTCCAGCGGGTCACGTCCCTGCCGACGGCTGCGACGAAGCCGGCCAGTTCGTGGCCGGGAACATGCGGCAGGACGATATCGGGATCGTGGCCCATCCAGCCGTGCCAGTCGCTGCGGCAGATGCCGGTCGCCTCGACCTTGATGACGGCGCCGTGGGGTTCGGGCGCCGGGTCGGGGACCGTGGTCAGCTTCGGGGTTTCGGCGAACGCCTCGTAGAGCACGGCTTTCATGGCATACCTTCCCGGCGCTAGAAAATGAACGGCACGAAGCGCTTGGTCGTCTTCATGTAGTCGACATAGCGCTGGCCGAACGCCTCGGTCATGTCCTTCTCCTCAGCCGTGGCCGTGAGGAAGAGCGCCGCCACCACGATGACGAAGATGACCGCCGCCGGCCAATAGAGCGGCTGCTTCAGCCAGGCGCCGAGCGCGAAGAAGAGCAGCGAGGCGTACATCGGATGGCGGATGAAGCGGAAGAGGTTGGTGGTCACCAGCTCGGTCGTGTCTTCGAAGTGCCCTTGCGGCTTGCCACGGCTTCTCAGCAGCATGAACGCCGCGATCGGGAGATAGATCGAGATCGCGAGCGCGGTGAAGGAAACGATCTGCAGCGGGCTGAGGACGTCGACGAACCACGGGCGCCAGTTGAGCAGGACGATGGCGGTGATGCCCTCGAAGGCGATGAAGCGATACGGCCCCTGCGGGTGCGGATTCACGATGGCATAGCGCCACGTGTAGGTGGCGAAGACGAGGGTCGCCAGGAAGAACAGCAGGATCGCCATGCATCGATGCTAGCACGGCACGGCCGTCGTCAGGTGAGCGTGCGCCGGTGCCAGGTGAACAGGCTCGACATGGTGTAGTTCCACACCACGCCGACCAGGGCCCCGGCGATCCCGGCGATCCACCAGCCACTGCCCTGGCTGAACATCGCGCCGATGACGCCGATATTGGCGACCGCACCCACCGCGCCGATGGCATAGAACGACAGCAGGCCGCGGACGAAGGCGGCGCCGCGCAGGCGCTGGTCGCGGTAGGTGATGAGATTGTTGAAGAAAAAGTTCCAGGTCATCGCCAGGACGACGGCGGCCGTTTGCGCCACCTCAAAGGAAGAGCCGGCCAGTCCGAAGAGCCCGAGGGTCAGGAGGTGGACGGCAATACCGGTTATCCCGACCGTGGCGAAGACGACGAAATGCACCGGCAGATAGCGGCCGATGAGCTTGTCGAGCAGGAGCACGCCGAACTCCCACGCCACCATCGTGTCGAGCTTGCTCTCGCCGCTTTGCCGCGGGTTGAAGCGGCACGGCAGCTCGCGATAACGCAAGGGGCGCGCCGAGGAGGCGAAGATATCCAGCAGGATCTTGAAGCCGCGCTGCGACAGCGCATGCACCTCAGCGTCGAAGGCAGCGCGCGACATGACGAAGAAGCCGCTCATCGGATCGGTCAGCTCGGCCTTGAGCAGCGTCTGCGCCAGGCGCGTGCCGGCGCGACTGACGAACTGGCGCCAAGGATTGGCGAGGCCGCCGCTGTCGCCGCCGCTGACGTAGCGGCTGCCGACCACGATATCGAGCCCTTCGGTCCTGAGCGTCGAGAGCATGGTGGCGAGCATGGCGTCGTCATGCTGCAGGTCGCCGTCCATGACGGCGAAATAAGGAGCCGCGGACGACATCACCCCTTCGACGCAGGCGGAGGACAGGCCGCGCCGGCCGAGCCGCCGGATCACCCGCACCCGGCGGTCGCTGAGCGCGATCTGGCGGGCGATATCGGCCGTGCCATCAGGCGAATCGTCGTCGACGAAGACGACCTCCCAGGCGATACCGGCAAGCACGGAAGCAAGGCGCTCGACCAGGATGGCAACGTTGCCGGCCTCGTTGAAGGTCGGCACGACGACCGTCAATTCGAGCGCGCCGGCGGGCGAAGCGGGCTCGGAAGGCGCTTTGACGTCCGTGGTTTTGTCGGGCTGATCGGTGAGGGAATCGGCCATCGCTCACTGCATTTTTTGGGGTGGCGGTGCGACTCGCGAAGCACTGCCGAAGCGGATGTGCCGATTTACACCGTTTCGCCCGGCGGTGCGATTCCGGCGGGATTTCTCCGGCGCATGCCTGCCAGCGCTCATCAGGAGAAGGCCTGAAGGTCGGTCATGGCACGGCCGAGGATGAGGGCATGGACGTCGTGCGTACCCTCATAGGTATTGACCGTCTCCAGGTTCTGGGCGTGGCGCATGACGTGGTACTCGATCTGGATGCCGTTGCCGCCGTGCATGTCGCGGGCAGCCCGGGCGATATCGAGCGCCTTGCCGCAATTGTTGCGCTTGATGAGCGAGATCATTTCCGGCGCCATGGCGCCATCGTCGAACAGGCGGCCGACGCGCAGCGCCGCCTGCAGGCCGAGCGCGATCTCGGTCTGCATGTCGGCAAGCTTCTTCTGGTAGAGCTGGGTGGCGGCAAGCGGCCGGCCGAACTGCCGCCGGTCGAGGCCGTACTGACGGGCGCGCAGCCAGCAATCCTCGGCCGCTCCCATTACCCCCCAGGCGATGCCGTAGCGGGCGCGGTTGAGGCAGCCGAAAGCGGCGGAGAGGCCGGATGCCTCGGGGAGCAGCGCATCCTCGCCGACCTCGACATCCTGCATGACGATCTCGCCGGTGATCGAGGTGCGGAGCGACAGCTTGCCCTCGATCTTGGGTGCCGTGAGGCCCTTGGTGCCCTTCTCCAGGACGAAGCCGCGCACCTTGCCGCCATGGGCTTCAGAGCGCGCCCAGACGATGAAGACATCGGCAATCGGCGAATTGGAGATCCAGCTCTTGGCGCCGTTGAGGCGATAGCCGCCGGCCGTCTTCGCCGCCGTGGTCGTCAGGGCGGCAGGATCGGAGCCGGCGTCCGGCTCGGTCAGGCCGAAGCAGCCGATGAGCGCGCCGCTGGCAAGCTTCGGCAGGTAGCGTTCCTTCTGCGCATCCGAGCCATAAGCGTGGATCGGATACATCACCAGCGAGGATTGCACGCTCAGCATGGAGCGAAACCCGGAATCGACGCGCTCGATCTCGCGCGCGATGAGGCCGTAGGCGACGTAGCCGAGGCCCAGGCCGCCATAGGCCTCGGGAATGGTGACGCCAAGCAGCCCGGCCTCGCCCATCTCGCGGAAGATCGCCGGATCGGTGGTCTCGTTGAGATAGGCGTCCTCGACCCGGGGGGCGAGCGCGCGGCGCGCAAACTCCGCCGCCGAGGCCGAGACCATGCGCTCTTCCTCGGAAAGCTGGCCGTTGAACAGGAACGGGTCCTGCCAGTTGAATGTCGCCTGCCTGGTCATTCACGCCTCGCGTGCTGGCTTGGTGAACCGGATTGCGATTATTGACCGATCCTGGCCATGATCAACCGGAACGAACGGCTGCTATAAGCCGGGCCATGGAAACGATGCCCGACCGCGAATCGATGGATTTCGACGTCGTGATCGTCGGCGCCGGCCCGGCAGGTCTGGCGGCAGCGATCCGGCTGAAGCAGATCGCCGCCGACCTCTCGGTGGTGGTGCTGGAGAAGGGCTCCGAGGTCGGCGCCCATATCCTCTCCGGCGCGGTTCTCGACCCGATCGGCCTCGACCGGCTGCTGCCGGACTGGCGGGAGGATGCGGACTGCCCGGTCAAGACGCCGGTGAGCGAGGACCGCTTCCTGTGGCTGGGGGCGGCGGGTGAAGCACGCCTGCCCAATTTCCTGCTGCCACCGCTGATGCGCAATCACGGCAATTACGTCGTCTCGCTGGGCGACGTCTGCCGCTGGCTGGCGGGTAAGGCGGAGGCGCTGGGCGTCGAGATCTTTCCGGGCTTCGCCGCGGTGGAAACGCTGCATGACGACAACGGCGCGGTCATCGGCGTGGCGACCGGCGACATGGGAATCGGCCGCGACGGCAAACCCAAGGCCGGCTTCCAGCGCGGCATGGAACTCAAGGCCAAGTACACGCTGATCGGCGAAGGGGCGCGTGGGCTCCTGGCGAAGTCGTTGATTGCCCGCTTCGGCCTCAGCCAGGGGCGCGAGCCGCAGAAATTCGGCATCGGCTTCAAGGAACTGTGGAGGATAGCGCCGGACAGGCACCGGCCCGGGCAGGTGCAGCATTCTTTCGGCTGGCCGCTCGACAACCGCACCGGAGGCGGCGCGTTTGTCTATCACTTCGGCGACAATCTGGTGTCGATCGGCTTCGTCGTTCACCTCAACTACGCCAATCCCAACCTGTCGCCCTTCGAGGAGTTCCAGCGCTTCAAGACCCATCCGTCGATCCGACCGCTGCTGGAAGGGGGAAAACGCCTCTCCTATGGCGCACGCGCAATCACCGAGGGCGGCTGGCAATCGGTGCCGAAACTCGCCTTTCCCGGCGGTGCGCTGATCGGCTGTTCGGCCGGCCTGGTCAACGTGGCGCGCATCAAGGGCAGCCACAACGCCATGCTCTCCGGCATGTTGGCCGCGGAACACGTCAGCCGAGCGATCGCCGGCGGCCGCGGCAATGACGAGCTGACCGCCTATGAGGCGGCGTGGCGAACGTCCGCCATCGGCGACGACCTGAAGCCGGTGCGCAACGTCAAGCCGCTGTGGTCGAAGCTGGGCACGCTTGCCGGCGTCATCGCGGCGGGCCTGGATCTGTGGACCAATACGTTCGGCTTCTCGCTGTTCGGCACGCTTCGCCACGGCAAGGCCGACCACGAAGCGACGCTGCCGGCGGCAAAGGCGAAGCCCATCGCCTATCCGAAGCCCGACGGCGTGGTCAGCTTCGACCGGCTCTCCTCGGTCTACCTGTCGGGCACCGCCCATGCGGAAGACCAGCCGGTGCATCTTTATGTGCGCGACATGGGATTGCAGAAGACCTCGGAGCACGATGTCTTCGCCGGGCTGTCGGCGCGCTATTGCCCGGCCGGCGTCTATGAGTGGATCGAAGAGGGCGCGGACGCCCCACGCCTGCAGATCAACGCCGTGAACTGCGTCCACTGCAAGACCTGCGACATCAAGGACCCCAACCAGAACATCGACTGGCTGGCGCCGGAAGGCGGTGGCGGGCCAAACTATCCGAACATGTGACGCGCGGCAGCTTCAGAGCCGCACGACCTCGCCGGTCCTGACCGAACGGTCGGCCGCGAGAACGATGCGCAGGCTCTTGACTGCATCATCCATGTGATCGCCGAGGTCGATATCCTCGTCGATTGCCTTCAGGAGAAAGCGCTGTTCGCGCTCGCAGAGATCGTCGTGGCCGGGTTCGTCGGCGGTGACGATGCGCTCGTCGGGCCTGGCGAGCGACCCGTCGGCGGCCAGTTCGGCCGGGTGATAGAGGATCTGGTTGGTCTTGGTGTGGGTGTCCATGTCGGCCGATCCGGCGCCTTCCGCCATGACGATCGACACCGAGCCCTTGGGCCCGATGACGTCCTTCACGAAGAAGGCGGTCTCGCTCATCATCGGACCCCAGCCGGCCTCGTACCAGCCGACCGAGCCATCGGCGAAGGTCACCTCGAAGTGGCCGTAATTGTACATGCCGGCCGGCATATCCTCGGTCAGCCGGGCACCGACAGCGTGGACGGTGAGCGGCTCGGCACGGGTGATCTGGCACCAGACATCGACGTAATGGACGCCGCAATCGACGATCGGCGGCAGCGACTGCAGGAGGCGCTTGTGGGTCGCCCACGCGGCGCCGCTCGACTGCTGATTGAGGTTCATGCGGAAGACGTAAGGGGCGCCCAGCGTGCGGGCGAGCTCGATGAACTTCATCCAGCTCGGATGGTGGCGCAGGATATAGCCGACGACCAGCTTGCGGCCCGTCCGGCGCGCGGCGGCAACCACGCGCTCGGCATCGGCGACGGTCTCGGCCAGCGGCTTCTCGACAAAGACGTCGGCGCCGGCTTCCATTGCCCGAATTGCATAGTCGGCATGGGTATCGGCCCAGGTGCAGATGGCGACCACGTCCGGCTTGAGGGTCGTCAGCGCCTCGTCGTAGTCGGTGAAGCGCTTGGCGCCGGCCAGCGCCTCCGGCAGCGTGCGCTCGGCGGCGTTGCGGTCGCAGACGCCGGCGACAACGAAGCGGTCAATGCGCGTATAGGCGAGCGCATGGCTGAGCCCCATATTGCCGAGGCCAACCACCAACACTGTCTTGCGCGCCATGTCAGCCTCCTAGTCCTTAGTCGCGACGCCATCGATCCACGTATCGACGACGGCAAGATCGTCGTCGAGCAGGACCAGATCGGCACGATAGCCGGGCGCGATGCGGCCGAGTTCGTCAGCCAGCCGCAGATACTCGGCCGGTGCGCGCGCGGCCATGTGCAGGGCAGCCTCCAACGGCAGGCCGAGCGCCTCAACGCAGTTGCGCACCGCCGTCGCCATGTCGAGATCGGAGCCGGCGATCATGCCGTCACCGCGGGTGAGCCGGCCGTCCTTGCGGGTGATGACATTGCCGTCGATCAGGAATTCGGTGAGGTCGCTGCCGACGGAGGGCATGGCGTCGGTAACCAGCACCATGCGCTGCCAGCCGTGGGCGGCAATGGCGATGCGCAGGCTTGCTGCCGAGACATGGAACAGGTCGGCGATGATGCCGACGAAGGAGTCGGGGTCATCGAGCGCGGCACCGACCGGCCCCGGCGCGCGGCCGGCAAGCGGCGGCATGGCATTGAAAAGATGGGTAAATCCGCTCAGGCCCGCGGCCCGCGCGGCGGCCACCGTGTCGTAGCTGGCGGCGGTGTGGCCGGCCGAGACGACGATGCCGGCTTTAACCAGCCGGGCGACCATCTCCGGCGGCACGCGCTCTGGCGCCAGCGTCATCAGGGTGCGGCCGGCGCCAAGCGCGGTGACCAGCGCGAAATCCTCTTCCTCCAGGTCGCGGAACAGGCGCGGATCGTGGACGCCCTTGCGCTCGGGACTGAGGAAGGGACCTTCGATGTGGATGCCGAGCATGCCGGGAATGCCGGCCGCAAGCGCCGCGCGGGCAGCGTCGATGGCTTCGCGCATATGCTCGCGCGTGTCGGTGATCAGAGTGGGCAGAAAGCCGGTGGTGCCGAAGGGCCGGTGGGCCCGGCCGATGGCGGCGATCCCCTCTGCCGTGCGCATGTCGTTGAACAGCACGCCGCCGCCGCCGTTGACCTGGACATCGATGAAGCCGGGTGCCAGCAGTCCCTCGACGCGCCGCACGGCGGCATCCGACGGACGTTCGCCATCCGGCAGCAGGGCAACGATCTTTCCGTCGGCGATCACGACGCTGTGGCCGTCGACGATCGTCGTGCCGTCGAAGACCCTGGCGCCGGTCAAGGCAATGCTCATTACTGTGTCTCCGTCACCTTCATCAGATGCGGTGGGTGGTCGGGATCGCGCCCGCGCGCGCGGGCAAGCGCCTCGGCGAGAGGATAGAAGCCCTGCACCAGCGCGATCGGCTGGGCAAAGGCATGCAGGCCGTCGGCGGTCGGCAGGCGCATAGCGCCATCGGCCGCGACCGGACCGGCGGCGAAGACCTTGACGCCGCGCGCCACCAAGCTGGCCGCCAAGCCGGAGAGCGAGGCCAGCGCCTCGTCCTGCTGGCTGAACAGCACGACGGGAAAATCGGGCCCGGCGAGCGTCAGGGGGCCGTGCATCAACTCGGCGGCGCTGACCGCCTCGGCGTGGAGGCCGCAGGTTTCCTTGAGCTTCAGCGCCGCTTCCTGCGCCGCGGCATAACCGGCACCGCGGCCGACGACATAGAGGCTGCGCGTCTCGGCCAGCATGGGCACCGCCGGCCGCCAGTCGCGCGCAAGCGCATCGGCCAAGTCGTCCGGCAGACGTGCGACGGCGCGGCCGAGCGCCGCATCGCCGCTCCACACGGCGAGCAACTGCAGCAGGGCCGCCAGCGAGGCGATATAGGACTTGGTCGCGGCGACGCTCTTCTCGGGCCCGGCATGGAGCGGCAGCACGACCTCGCAGATATCGGCCAGCGGCGAAGCCGGGTCGTTGGTGAGCGCCACCGTCAGCGCGCGCCCTTCCCGCGCCGCCTCGGCCAGCTTGATGAGGTCGGGGCTCCGCCCCGACTGCGAGATGGTCAGGAACAGGGCGCCGTCGACCTGCGGCCGGCCGCCATAGATCGAGCGCACGGACGGGCCGACGGAGGCGACCACCAGTCCGAGACGGATCTCGAGCAGGTATTTGGCGAACATGGCGGCGCTGTCCGAACTGCCGCGGGCACAGGTGACGGCAAAGCGCGGCGGTGCGGCGGCGAGCCGCTGCACCAGATCGCGGCACACCGCGGCATTCTCCGCGATCAGCCGCGCCACCACTTCGGGCGCCTCGGCCGTCTCGCGCAGCATGAGGCTCGACGCGGATCCGCCGGCGTCGCGGCTGGCGCGGTCCATGCTCATCGTTCGCTCGACCCGATCGACAGCTCGGCGACGAAATCGTAGGCGTCGCCGCGATAATAGGAGGCGGTGAACTCGACGGGGGTGCCGTCCTCGAGGAAGGACCGCCGCTCGATATAGAGCGCGGCGCTCGCCGGCGGCACGGCGAGCAGGCTCGCCTGCTCGGCATTGAGCAGCACGGCATGGAGGCGCTGCAGGGCGCGGCGCGGCGCACAGCCGCGCTCGGCCAGCGCGGCGTAGAGCGATTGCCTGACGAAATCGGGATCGGGCAGGAAGCGGGCCGGTACGGTCGCATGCTCGATCGCCATGGGCACGTCGCCGGCCAGGCGCAGGCGGTGCAGGCGGCTGACCTTCTCGCCGGGAGACAGCCCGAGGGCCATCGACTCCTTCGGCGTCGCCGGTCCGCTGGAGCGCTCG
The DNA here is from genome assembly GCA_963750065.1 of uncultured Alphaproteobacteria bacterium. Classification (GTDB taxonomy): domain Bacteria; phylum Pseudomonadota; class Alphaproteobacteria; order Rhizobiales; family Kaistiaceae; genus CAVSRC01. The sequence goes on along the minus strand of CAVVPK010000024.1, from coordinate 132,675 downwards.
ATCAGCTGGGCGCCGGGCGTCAGCCCGCGGGTCATCATGTCGTCGGTGAAGCCCGACAGGCGCGACAGGGCCTGCTCGACACGCATGGTGGGGGCAATGAAGGTGCCCGATCCCCAGCGCTGAACCAGAATGCCCTTGTCGACCAGTCCGGAGATCGCCTTCCTCACGGTGACGCGGGAAATGCCGAGCTGGCTGGCAAGATCGCGTTCGCTGGGCAGAGCCTCGCCGGCCTGCAGCTTGCCCGCGCGGACCTGATTCTGGATCAGGCGCTGAAGCTGGAGGTAGAGTGGAGTCGGGCTCGATTCGTCGAGCACCTCATCTGCATTGCCTTCGACGGCGGGGTCCAACACGGGCGCTAGGGCTCCTGCGCTGCGAGGAATGCCGCCTGACCCATCAGGAGGGTGCAGCCGTCGGCCCCGATGAAGAGAGGCTGTGCCATTGGCTCCTTCGGCTTCACTGCGGTCGGCCTTCGCGTGTTTTGCCAAGCATTAGGATAATGCCACTTCAAAGCCAACTGGGAAAGCCGTTTGCTGGGCCGATTGCCGCTTCCGGCTGCATGTTGCGCATTTTTGTGCCAAACTGCAACCAGTGCCGATCGGGTATCCGACATCAGCCCGCTCTTGTCGGAAACCAGAGATATATGATACCAATCTAATACGTGTCGCAACGAGAGGGGTCGTCACGCTCGCCGCGATGTCCACAACAGAGACCATCAGCCAGCACTATCGCGGCCTAGATGCGTGGGACGACGCAGCGATACTTGCTGCCTTCGCCGAGGGGCAGAAACGCGCCGTCGCCGCCGTCGAAGGCGCAAGCGGGGCCATCGCCGCGGCCGCGCAGGCGATCGTGGCCCGGCTCGGCGACAGCGGCCGGCTGATCTATGTCGGCGCCGGAACTTCGGGGCTGCTTGCCGCGCTCGACGGCATGGAGCTGGCGGGCACCTTCGACTGGCCGGAAACACGCACCGTCTTCGTGCTCGCCAGCGGCACCGAACTGAAACCGGGCATGACCGGCGGCAGCGAGGACGACGCGGCGCTGGCAGAGGCCGAGATCGCGCGTCTCAAGCCAGAGCCGGCCGATGTCGTCATTGCGGTCGCGGCCAGCGGATCGACGCCGTTCACGCTTGCCGCAGTCGATGCTGCGCGCAAGGCCGGCGCCTTGACGGTCGGCCTGGCCAACAACCGCCAAGCGCCGCTGCTTGCCCGGGTGGACCAGCCGGTGTTTCTCGATTCGGGCGTGGAGGTCATCACCGGCTCGACCCGCATGGGCGCCGGCACCGCGCAGAAGGCGGCGCTCGGCCTGCTTTCCAGCCTGGTCATGATCCGCCTCGGCCGCGTCCATGACGGCCATATGGTCGACCTCAGGGTCGACAATGCCAAGCTCTACAAGCGCGCCGTGACCATGCTCGTCGACATCGCTCATGTCGACGAGCGTGAAGCGTCGAATGCGCTCACTGCCTGCGATGGCCACATCAAGCAGGCGGCGCTGGTCGCCAAGGGCATGGCGCCCGAGGAGGCCGCGAGGGTTCTGGCCGAAACACAAGGGAATCTGCGCGCCGCGATGGCTCGGCTGACGTGAGCACATCGCGGTCACGGAGAGGCCGGCGGCATGCTGCCGGCGGGGCGAAGTTTCAACAGGGAGAGTGACGGATGACAGGACGTGCACTGAACCTCAAGCGGATCGTGGCAATGGCTGCCGCGACCCTCATGCTTTCGAGCGGTATCGCCTTGGCCGCAACGACTCTGACGATCGAAAGCTGGCGCAACGACGATGCCGATCTGTGGAACAACCAGATCATCCCGGCGTTCGAGAAGGATCACCCGGACATCAAGGTGCAGTTCAACGGCTATGTTCCGCAGGAATATGACGCCGCGCTGGGCGCCAAGCTGGAAGCTGGCACCGCCGGCGACCTCATCACCTGCCGGCCGTTCGACAAATCGCTGGCCCTCTTCAAGAAGGGGCAGCTGACCTCAGTCAACGACCTGCCGGGCATGGAGAACTTCTCTGACGTGGCACGGGTGGCGTGGACCACCGACGACGGCAAGACCACGTTCTGCGTGCCGATGGCCTCGGTCATCCACGGCTTCATCTACAACAAGGGCATCTTCGACGAACTGAAGCTGTCGGTGCCGAAGACCGTCGATGAGTTCTTCAAGGTGCTCGACGCGATCAAGGCGGATGGCAACTACGTGCCGCTCGACATCGGCACCGCCGACCAGTGGGAAGCCGCCACCATGGGCTTCCAGAACATCGGCCCGAACTACTGGAAGGGCGAGGAAGGCCGCAAGGCGCTGATCGCGGGCACGGAGAAGTTCACCGACAAGCCCTACATCGACACCTGGGCACAGATGGCCAAGTGGTCGCCTTATCTCGCCGACGGTTACCAGGCGCAGAAATACCCCGACAGCCAGAACCTGTTCTCGCTCGGCCGCGCGGCAATCTATCCCGCCGGTTCGTGGGACATCACGACCTTCGAGAAGCAGGGCGGTGCCGACCTGAAGTTCGACGCCTTCCCGCCGCCGCTGCCGGTTGCCGGACAGGACTGCTACATCAGCGACCACGTCGACATCGGCATGGGCATCAATGCCGCCACGCCCAACATGGACGCCGCCAAGACCTTCATGTCGTGGGTGGCTTCGCCGGCGTTTGCGGGCATCTATGCCAACGCCTTGCCGGGATTCTTCCCGCTGTCCTCCGCCAAGGTCGACATCAAGGATCCGGTCGCCAAGTCCTTCGTCAGCTGGCGTGACAGCTGCCATTCGACGATCCGCAACTCGTACCAGATCCTTTCGCGCGGCACGCCGAACCTGGAAAACGACCTGTGGAACGTCAGCGCGCAGGTTCTGAACCACACGATGACGCCTGAAGAAGCCGGCAAGAAGGTCCAGGAAGGTCTCGATTCCTGGTACCACCCGATGGCGAAGTAGCGCCATTTGAACTGCCGGGCCGCGGAGTTTGAGACTGCGTGGCCCGGCTCTTTCTTCACGGGACGAGAATTGATTCTTCCGGCCAAGGGACCCTACAGTTCCGCCTCATAGCGCTGCCGCGCCAAGAGGGCCGCCGCATGGGTGACGCGGAACAGCGCAGGGAAAGGGGCAATGGCGGAAACCGGCGGTGAAACCGCTCTGGCACGCATCGACACCAGGGACGCAACGCCCTGGACGACCTATATCGTCGCCTTTCTCGCCCCGGCGGCCATCGTCTACACGATCTTCTCGATCTATCCGCTCATCGATACGATCCGGCTCAGCCTCTATACGGCCGACAGCAGCGGCGCCGTTCACTTTACCGGCTTTTCCAATTTCGTCACGCTCTTGACCGACCCGAACTGGGCCGGTCCGTTCTGGAACGCCTTCCGCAACAACCTGGTCTTCTTCGCGATCCACATGGTCGTGCAGAACTCGATCGGCCTGGCGCTGGCGGTTCTCCTCAGCCTGCCGGCGCTGACCGGGCGCGGCGTCTACCGCACGCTGATCTTCCTGCCGACGATGCTCTCCTTCGTCATCATCGGCTTCATCTGGCAGCTCATGCTTTCGCCGATATGGGGCATTGCCAAGGGGGCGCTGAACGTCTTCGGACTGGGCGGGCTGTTCACACCGTGGCTGGGGCTCGAAGGCACGGCGCTGGTCACGATCGCGCTCATCTCGGTGTGGCAGTTCGTCGGCATTCCGATGATGCTGATCTATGCCGCGCTCTTGAACATCCCCGACGATCTGGTCGATGCCGCTACCGTCGACGGCGCCAATCAATGGCACGTCTTCTGGTCGATCAAGCTGCCGCTGATCCTGCCCACGCTCGGCGTGATCACCATTCTCACCTTCGTCGGCAACTTCAACGCCTTCGACCTGATCTACACGATCAAGGGGGCCCTCGCCGGGCCGAACTTCGCCTCCGATATTCTCGGCACATTCTTCTACCGCACCTTCTTCGGCTACCAGCTGCAGCCGGGCAGCCCGACCATGGGCGCCGCGGTGGCGACCATGATGCTGCTGACCATCCTGGTCGGCGTGCTGGCTTTCCTGTTCGGCGTACAGCGCCGCATGCAGCACTACATCTCATGAGGGGGCGGCCGGCATGAACAAGCAGCGCGCGTCGCGAGCGGCCGTTCATGCGGCGCTCACCCTCTACACGCTGCTGGCGATCGGGCCGGTGCTGCTGATCATCATCAATTCGTTCAAGTCGCGGCGAGCGATCTTCTCGACGCCGCTCGGCCTGCCGATCGGCAAGTCGTTCTCGCTGGTCGGCTACAATTCGGTGTTGGCCAAGTCGGATTTCGGACTCTACTTCGTCAACAGCATGACCGTGACGGTGGTGTCGCTGGCGCTGGTGCTGGCCTTCGGCGCCATGTGCGCCTGGGCGCTCACCGAATACCGCTTCCGCGCCAATGCGCTGGTCGGCCTGTACATGGCGATCGGCATCATGGTGCCGATCCGGCTGGGCAGTGTCTCCATCCTCAAGATGATGGTCAGCCTCGGCCTGGTGAACACGCTGACGGCGCTCATCCTGGTCTACACCGCCATGGGGCTGCCGCTGGCCATCTTCATCCTGGCCGAATTCATCCAGCAGGTGCCGCGGGATCTGCGCGATGCGGCGCGCTGCGACGGGGTCTCCGAATACCGCATCTTCTATGCCGTGATCCTGCCGCTGATCCGCCCGGCCTTGGCGACTGTCGCCATCTTCACCATGGTGCCGATCTGGAACGACCTGTGGTTCCCGCTGATCCTGGCACCCGGCCGCGAGACCCAGACGGTGACGCTGGGCGTGCAGCAGTTCATCGGCCAATACGTCACCGACTGGAACGCTGTGCTCGCCTCACTGTCGCTGGCGATCGCGCCGGTTCTCGTCCTCTACCTGTTGTTCTCGCGCTCACTTGTGCGGGGCCTGACCGCGGGAGCCGTGAAATAATGGCCGATGTGTCGCTCAACGGCGTCAACAAGTCCTTCGGGCCGACGCAGGTCCTCTACGACATCAATCTCGACGTGAAGAATGGCGAGTTCGTCGTCTTTGTCGGGCCTTCGGGTTGCGGGAAATCGACGCTTCTGCGCCTGATCGCCGGGCTGGAGAGGGTCTCTTCCGGCGAGATCTCCATCGGCGGGCGCAAGGTCAACGACATGCCGCCGGCCGAGCGCAAGATCGCCATGGTGTTCCAGTCCTACGCGCTCTATCCGCATATGAGCGTCTACAAGAACATGGCCTTCGGCCTGCGCTTCACCAAGGCGGACAGGGCGGAGGTCGACCGGCGCGTGCGCGGCGCCGCCGAGACGCTGCAGCTCACCCCGTACCTCAATCGCCGGCCGCGCGACCTCTCCGGCGGGCAGCGCCAGCGGGTCGCCATCGGCCGCGCCATCGTGCGCGAGCCGGCCGTGTTCCTGTTCGACGAGCCGCTCAGCAATCTCGATGCGGCGCTCAGGATCAACACGCGCATCGAGATCGCCAAGCTGCATCGTTCGCTGAAGGCAACGACCGTCTATGTCACCCACGACCAGGTCGAGGCGATGACGCTGGCTTCAAAGATCGTGGTCATCAACCAGGGACGGATCGAGCAAACGGGCGCGCCGCTCGACGTCTATCACCGGCCGGCGAACCTGTTCGTCGCCGGCTTCATCGGCAGCCCGAAAATGAACTTCGTCGCCGGCAAGGTGAGCGGCCGCGACGGCGGTCTCACGGTGACGCCTCGACGTCGGCGGCGGCGTCACGGTGCCGCTGGAAGGCGGGCCGGCCGCTATCGGCGACAAGGTCACGCTTGGCGTGCGCCCGGAACACCTGATCGAGGGCGAGACGGAGGGCGGCTTCAACCTTGCGGGCGAGGTCGACGCGGTGGAACATCTGGGCGAATCGAGCCTGATCCACATGCATCTCGACGACGGCACGGTCGTGATCGCACGCGTTCCCGGCGACAGCCCGACGATCCCCGGTTCGCGCCTGACCATGTCGGCGCCGGTTTCGGCGCTCCAGGTCTTCGGCAAGTCCGGCACGGTGCTCGAGCGCGGGTAGAGGCCAGCGGCGCCCGGCGCTCCGGCTGGCCAAAACCGGCAGCCATCGCTACACAGGCTCGACCGGGGCGGCGGCGGCGAACGCGCGGCCGTTCGGCATCCGCGCCACGGGAACGAGAGAGCGGCGGAACGCATCATGATCGTCGTCCGGCTCACCGGTGGCCTTGGCAATCAAATGTTCCAGTACGCTCTCGGGCGGAAGATCTCGCTTGCCCGCGCCGTGCCCCTGCGCCTGGACATCGATGTCTTCGCGTCGGACCGCAAGCGGGCCTATCGCCTCGACAATCTGAAGATTCAGGCGGAGGTGGCCACGCCGGTCGACATGCGCGGCTTGCGGCCACGGTTCCGCAAGGCCGCGCGCCGGAGCGAGACGCTCTTCGGGCGCTCGCCACGCCGTGTCTTCGAACGTGGAGTGGGATTCGACCCGGCCGTGTTCGACTGCGCGTCGACGGCCTACCTCGATGGCTACTGGCAGTCCGAGCGATACTTCGCCGATATTCGGGAGACCCTTCTCGAGGATCTTCAGCCGCGCCTGCCGCTCAGCGAAGGACGCCAGGAGCTGCTTGCGCGGATTACCGAAACGACCGCCGTTTCCGTTCATGTCCGGCGCGGCGACTATGTGACCAATGCGAAGCTGTCCGCGCTCCATGGCTTCTGTTCGGCCGATTGGTATCGGACGGCCATGCAATCCATGGCCGCACGGCTGGAGAACCCGACCTTCTTCGTGTTCAGCGACGATCCGGCATGGGTGCGCTCCGACCTCGGCAGCGACTGGCCGATGCATGTCGTCGATTTCGCGGACGATCGCGAATACGAGGACCTTCACGTGATGGCGCATTGCCGCCACCACATCATTGCCAACAGCTCGTTCAGCTGGTGGGGTGCCTGGCTCAATCCGCGTTCGGACAAGACGGTGATCGCCCCGCGACAATGGCTGCGCGCCGGCGATGTCGACACGCGCGATCTCGTTCCGGCGGATTGGCAAAGACTGTGACAGCCGCGGCGGCCGCGGCAAGAAACATCCGCGCTACGCGTCTGCAATCGGCGGCGGAGCGAGCTTCTGCGCCACCTCTTCGGCAAGGGCGAGCGATGCCGTCAGTCCGGGGCTCTCGATGCCAAACAGATTAACCAGGCCCTCGACACCGTGGACCTCCGGACCGTCGATGCGAAAATCGGGTGCCGGCGAGCCGGCGTCGTGCAGCTTCGGCCGGACACCCGCATAATCGGGCATGAGGGCGCCATCCGGCAGCCCGGGCCAGAACGCCCTGACCGCGGAATAGAATCGTCCCGCGCGCCGACCATCGACATCGAGATTTTGGTCGCTCTCGACCCATTCGACGTCTGGCCCGAAGCGGCAGCGACCTTGCATGTCGATGGTGGCGTGCGTGCCAAGCCCGGCTTCGTCCGGCAGCGGATAGACCAGATGCGAAAACGGCTGACGGCCGACAAGGGTGAAGTAGTTGCCCTTGGCGTACCATTGGCGCGGGGCACATGCCGGCGGAAGACCGACGGTAGCGCCTGCGATCTTCGGCGCTCCATGCCCGGCCGCGTTGACGAACATGCGCGTCATGATCTCGGTGGCGTCGTCACCGTCAGTCCTCACGAGAATGCCGCCAGCCGTCACTTCAGCCTCCGTCACTCCAGACCGGAACGCGATCATCCCTCCCGCCGCCTCGAAATCGCCCTGCAGGGCAAGAAGCAGAGCGTGGCAATCGATGATGCCGGTTTCCGACGAGAAGAAAGCGCCGACACACTGAACCTCGGGTTCGAGCCGGTGCGCTTCGTCGACGGTCAGCCATCTCAGTCCCGTGACGCCGTTGGCGGTCGCCTGATCCCAGATTGCGTGCAGCCGGGGCATCTGCGGTTCGGCCACGGCGACCATCAACTTGCCGCAGGCCGACGTCTTGACGCCGTGGTCGGCTGAATAGCGATAAAGCATCTGCCGACCGGCAACGCATGTGCGCGCCTTCAACGAACCCGTCGGGTAATAGAGACCGGCATGGATGACCTCCGAATTGCGGGCGGAGGTCTGGGTGCCGATGGCGGGTTCCCGTTCCAGGATGAGCGTCTCGAGCCCGCTGAGCGCGAGCCTGCGGGCGATGGCCAGGCCGACCACCCCGGCACCGGCCACGATGGCGTCAACCTCAAGTACCGTCATCTGCCGGCTGCCTATAGATCGAATCCCTCGGTAGCAAGCCCCATCAGGTGGGAATAGCCGGGAATAGCCGGGATTATGCGGTATTCCAATTCTTCGGCATTACCGCAGGCTGTCGGCAGGCTGCGGAACATCTGGTAGCTGAGTTTCCCATCACGGCGGCCGTTCCGGCACTCCGTCACGCTGACCCGGATGGCTTTCGTTCCGGAGCTCGCCCGCGATCGGGATTGGGTCGATCCCCATGTCGTGCCACCAGGCCGCCTCGTTGCCGCTGTCATGGAGCGCCCAAATGGTGGGAGCGGCAGAGCGGCACCGTGAAATCGTCGCCGACCTTGCGGCCCATCGCCCTTGGCTGGGCAAAGCGCACATGGTGGGCGTCAGAGGGCGTGGCGCTGCATAACAGGCAGGGCTGCGATGATCCTCCCCCATTGAAGTGGTCCGCCCTGAGGTATGCCTTATGGCAACATGGAGAATGGACCACATGCCAAGGAAGATACACAAGCCGGAAGAGATTGTTGCGAAGCTGCGGCAGGTTGACGTTCTGACGTCGCAAGGCCAGCCGGTAGCGGACGCGATCCGTTCGATCAGGGTTACTGAGGTCACGTATTATCGATGGCGCCAGGAGTTCGGCGAGCTGAAGAGCGATCAGATAAAGCGGCTAAAGGAGCTCGAGGCTGAGAACACCCGACTTCGTCGTACCGTATCGGACCTGACGCTGGACAAGTTGATTCTGCAGGAGGCCGCCCGGGGAAACTTCTGAGCCCTGCGCGTCGCCGTGCCTGCATCGAGCATGTGCGACGGGAACTATCCGTCTCCGAGCGCCGTGCCTGTGCGGCGCTCGGCCAACACCGCTCTACGCAGCGCAAGATGCCGCAGGGCCGTGACGATGAAGCGCAACTGACAGCCGACATCGTCGAACTGGCTCGTCAGTATGGCCGCTACGGCTATCGCAAGATCGCCGAACTGCTGCGCCGGGCCGGCTGGCTGGCCAACGACAAGCGGGTCGAACGCATCTGGCGACGCCGGCAATGGCAAGAACGAGGCCCATCGCCGATCCAAAGCCGGACGACTTCGTCAGTTTTGATCTCACGTTTTAAGTGTGCTTATCGCGCACGGATTGTGAGTCCCATAGGACGCGGTCAAACGCCGTTGCTTGCCGCACCGACGGGTATCAAACGACAAGGTATTGCGAATTGGCTTTGTTTTGCACGACTGCTCTCATTTAGTGTAACTACCTTTTGCGCTCTCTTTCGTTGTATAACGAGGTGCGTGTTCCTATGGAATGCCAACGCCATTCCTGGTGTGAAGGCCCCTCCCCTGCCCGGCCATTTTGCAACGGTGGCAAACATCGACGATTTCCTCGACATCAGAGGTCCGGGGCAAACGCCCGACCACACGCCTGCAGGTTCTGTGGAGTTACTCAGGTCGCAAGCTGCGCGTTGCGATTGGGCTGGGCTCTTAGTCTTGCGATCTCGACCAGCGCGGCGTCGCGGCGCGACATTGCCCGGCGCCCATAGCGATCGAGCCGTTCGAGCTTGAGCGCGACCTCTTGAAACACCAAAGCCTCTTGGTCCGATTCCGTTGTCGGCTGCCACGATGGCTCGGAGGCCTCTATGCGGGCAATGGTCGTGAGATTGAACTGTTTTGCCGGTCCTAGCACCGTGTCGTCGGCACTTTCGGTGATGTGTTTTGCGCGAGCGGCCGCTTTCATCAGTGATGACGAACGATAGGGCGGAACCACCGGCGTGGTCAGATTGAAGAGCATGCTCTTCTGAAGACGGACCTGTTCGATAACGCATTGGGCCTCCGCCGCAATCCTGGCGGCGGCTTGAATGTCCACATTGCGTGGACCGTCCCCGATGAACAGATTGACGAGGCAGGCGACGCGATCCGTCGCCGGTTTCCCGGCGACGATCCGCGATGCCAATCCGTGGCAAACGGCATTATGAGCAATCCGCGCTTTGCCGTCGGGGGTGCGGGGGCCGGTGGAACGCTTGGCGTTCCGCCGGTTGGCCGCGATTTGGGCTTGGCTACTCATGGTCAGGCCGCAGGGGAGATGTCCGTGACATTGTCGACGTACTTCTTCGACGCGTTGCGCATCCGTTCAGCGAGGATCGCGCGGCGCATCTCAACTTCGCGCAGGATGCTCATCCGGCGCCTTTCCAGGCTCGCCCCCATCCGGTCGAGGCGCTCAAGGGCCTCGAGATTGTCGCTGACCGACATGGCAGACAAAGCATCAAGAGTCAGATCACCGCGCTTGAGGACCGTGACCAGGGTTTTGGTCGCGTCGGCATCGCCACCCAAGTAGTCAAGAACGAGTTTCTCCGCTTTGGTGGCGCGTTCGAATTCATTGCCCTCTTCGGGAGGCATCAACGAAACCAGCAGTTTCCGCCCGGCGCGCTGCATGCCGATGGTGATCGACGTGGCCTTGATCCGACGAAGCCGCAGGGATTCCCAGATGTTGTCGGCAAGGTCTTTTACCCACACCCACTCTGTCATGCCCTTGGGATCGACTTCGGCGATCAAACCGGCAAGCAGTTGCTCATAGTCTTCTGCCTGCTCACCCTTGATGAGTGGCCGCTGATCGAAAAGGCTATTCATCTCGTCAGGGATCAGAGGTTCTGCGGTCGACCCGCCTGCCGGCGCAGACCTTTCGGTCTGCGCGGCGGTAGCGAGAGAGCCGCTCATTGCGCGTCCCCTTTTTTTGTTGGATTCACGCTTCGAGCCGGCGCTTTCATGCGTCGGGGAGCTCAGGAACGTTTCGATCGCGGAATTGGCGCGGTCATCGAAGAGCCCATCGATCTCATAAAAGAAATCGCCAGGCACTGAGATCAGATAACCCAACTGCAAAAGCTGGGTCCGGACAAACTGCAATTCAGTCGGAGCGGCCTCGCCTTTGCGGGCTTTCGCGTGAAGGCGTGCTTCCGTCTGCTCGACGATCGCCAAAGTGCTGTCGAGGAGCTTGTTCGCCAGTCTCAGCATTTCTGCCGCCTCGGACAAGCGATCTCTTTCTGCCATGCGCTCGAGGACTTCCTGCAGGGGATATAACCAATATAAATCAGCTTCCGACCTTGATGCCGGGGCGGCTTTCTGATCAGATACTGGCGTCTTGGCAGTCTTTGAAAGTCTGGACTTCGTGATACGTCTATTTGTATCCATATATATTCTCCAAAAGTTATTAAAAGAGGCAATTTGAATTTTTGCGCCAGAATTGCGCGCGAAGGTATTTCTAAATTGCCTGACGCTTTGAGCGCGCCGCGTTGTCGTCAATCTGGAGAAGTCGACGTCGCGAACGCGTTGCCAAGCTGATACTACGTGGGTTCTCAATCGCGACTTGTGAAGCCCTCGGCCGTATTTTTTTCGTCACGGAGTTATTTTTGGAAAATGACGAGGACCTCTGGCAACTCATTTTTTACTTTAAACCTATTTATTACACGACTATAGTGCACGATGACATTTTGGCAATTCTCGATTGTAAACGCTCACAAGCCCCCGCTTATGTTCGTTCCGCTTCACTGCGAGCCGGGTGGCGGTTGTCGCCGCGCACGACAGAGCAGCTACGAACACAAATGTGACCAAGCCTACCGCACGCATCCCGACCTTGACCGGAGAATCATTGAGCCTCTCGTCGCGGAGGCGGCCGTTCGTGATCCCTTCCAGGCCCTCTCGCGTGGCTTTCGTTCCAGAGCCCTCCGGCGATCGCGATCGGATCGATCCCCATATCGTGCCACCAGGCCGCCTCGTTGCCGCTGTCGTGGAGGGCCCGATGGTGGGCGCGGCAGAGCTGCACCGTGAAGTCGTCGGCCGACCTTGCGGCTCGGGGCTTGCCGCCCACCGTGGTCTACTTCAATCGAAACCGGCCAGCAGAGGAGGGGCTTCATTTAAATCCCCGGAAGACCTTCCAAAGATCGGGGGCAGCTCATTCTGCCGGCGACACCAATCCCTCACCACTCACGCGAGCCAGTTTTCTACGATCAGCCCCCTCACACGTTTGAATTCGTCGGTGTTGGCCGTGACGATTGTTGTGCGCGTCGCACGGGCATGTGCTGCAATCAGCAGATCATTGCCACCGATGGGCTCCCCGGCGGCCTCCAGCTCAGAGCGGATGCGCCCGTATTCGGCATCGGCCGGCAGTTCGAAAGGCAGGACGGTGATCTCGCCAAGAACGCTTTCGACGGCTTTCAGCAATCGTTTTGAGCCACTCTTCGCGCAGCCGTAGCGTAACTCAGCCGCCACAATGATGCTGGTGCAGATGGCGTCCTCTCCCGCGCTCGCAATCCGCTTTGCCGCCTTGCCTTGAGGGTTCCTGATGAGGTCCGAGATGATGTTGGTGTCGAGCATATAGCGCGTCACAGCAGGCGCTCCGGCATCGGCACAGGATCCTCGATTTGTGGGAAGTCCTCGTCCAGCGGCTTCATCGACTGGAGCAGTGCGATGAGGCCGCGCTTGCGCACCGGCTCGATCACCAACCGATCGCCATCACGATGCATGATCGCCTCATCCCCAGGCAGCTCGAACTCCACGGGAATACGAACCGCCTGGTTCCGGCCGTTGCGAAAGAGCCTGACGTGCCGTTGTTCGTTCATTGGGGGCCTCCTTTCCGGCATATGCCGAAGACATAGGCCACCAGGTGGCCGCCCGCAAGAGTGGAATTACCCACGGATAGCAGGCAGACGGCGGAGTGGGTGTCCGCCTGAAGATGATGCCAAACTGCGACGTCGGTTGAGGCTGTCGACGCCGACGACCGACGGCCCGGACCGAGGAGACCCCGGGCGAGGCTGAAGCCGATGAAGCCAGCGGCACCGGTGACCAGGACAGAATCGGTCACGAAGGCCTCCCGGGCGGCGGGTAGAACTAGCCAACGATGGTACCCGCCGCCCGAGGGTGGGAACAGCCGGGAACGCTAGGAATTTAGGTGCTATTCCAATTCTCTCGATTGTCACCGCAGGCTGTCGACCGCCTGCGGAGTCATTCGCTTAGGCGCGCCCCTGTCACGGCGGCCGTTGCGGAACTCCGTTGATCCGCCCCGGATGGCTCTCGTTCCAAAGCTCTCCGGCGATTTCGATCGGGTCGATGCCCATGTCGTGCCACCAGGCCGCTTCGTTGCCGCTGTCGTGGAGTTCGCGATGGTGGGACGCGGCAGAGCGGCACCGTGAAGTCGTCGCCGACCTTGCGGCCCATGGCCCGCGGCTGGGCAAAGCGCACATGGTGGGCATCCGAGGGCGTGGCGCTGCACAACAGGCAGGGCTGCGAGGCGACGAAGCGCAGGTGCTCCTTGTCGCGAACCCGGTGCGGTTCCGGTAGTGGCAGGGTGCTCTTGTCGATGCCTTGCCGAACCGACGTCACGGCCGGCGCGGTGGACGGTGAAGCCGAAGCAGCGATCGCAGGCTTGGCGTGATTCGGTGACGGAAGGTCAGCCCCATTCGGCTCTGGCAGCGGCGGTTGCGCATCAGGGGCCGATCTCTCGCATGTTGGGCCGACCTCCTGGGGGATGGATGGAGCGGAAGCCTCGTGCCGCTCTTTGCCATTGCCCTGTTGCAAAGGGATGCCCGGTTTGACCCCGGCATAGAGCGCCAAGCCGAACGCCTTTCCGAACGTTGCCAATGCGCGCTTGGTGGCGTCGGTTTCTGCTGCCTTGAGGGCCCGATCGTGGACTTCACCAATCGATTGGCCAATTGCCTCACCCGTGCCATGGCCGTCGCGGATGATCGTGCGATCGTCGGCATGGACAATGATGCGAACCCGCGCCGAATAGACGGCTGCGAATGTGCCACGCGCCTCGCGGCCCATGATGCACTTCGTCTCCACCGTTTCGCGGTCCCAGCCGTCGAAGCCGAAGATTCGGTTTGCTTGAGCCAGCACATACCAGCCCTCGACGTATGACAGTTCTTTTCCCTCTCGGACCCGGGACCGCACATGCTGTTTCGGCACGCTGCGGCTCAGGGCCCGCATCTGAAAGTCTGAGAAGCCCATCACCGAATCCTCACGCTGAGCACTGGTTCCGGATTGGAAAGGGTGGCACCGGGGATTGGCACGCCCCTCTTCAGGTCGCTAGTTGCCTGGATCCGATCGAGCCGCGGCTTCTGTTGCAGCCAATAGGGCTCAGGGATGGCCTTTTCGTCGAGGATAACAAGCGAAGGCGAACCGGGCCGCACGGAAAGGGTCAGGTCGGGTGCGACGATTTTCCGGAGGTCGACCTCCATCATTGCATCACGGACGATGCGCCGTCGCTCCTTGGCCCGTTCGGCCAGTCTCTGAAGCCGTCCTTGCAGCCGCTTGATGTACTGGCTCAGGCCATCAGCCATGGCTTCGTCAAGCAAGGCCGATCTGATAACCTCTGCCGCGACCTCGTTGAAGTCGCTGAGCCCTTCGATGGTGTCGGCGAGTGTTGTCTCGTCGATATCGTCGTTGGCGAGGGATATGATTCGTTCGCGAATCGTCTGGTAGGTAGTGACCGAGTGCGTGAGTGGATTCATCTGGCTGTCCGCTAATTTTCGATTGCGACCAATGATGCGAACGGGATCATAATGGATGATCCCAAAGGGGTCAATGATATTTTGATTTCTCCAGAGCAAATGAGGGCGGCACGGGGGCTGCTGGATTGGTCTCAGCAGGAGCTAGCGGAAGCTGCTGGCTTGTCTGTGCCGACGGTCAAGCGTGCCGAGCGAGATTTGGGCCTACCAGTGTCAGCCGACGCTCGCACCGCCCTGCAGCGCGCCTTCGAGGCTGCGGGCATCGTGTTCATCGACGAGAACGGCGGCGGTGTGGGTGTCCGCCTGAGGAAGAAGCCTAGCCGCGACGTTAGTTGAACCCGGCCGATCTGCGCCTTCAGTGCAAACCAATTCGCGGCTCCGCGAACTGGGGTGGTCGTTGAGAACGGTCCGCAATGAGATCATTGATATCAATGATCTCCAATCGGAGTCTTATAAACGGGTCAGCCGCGGCGGTGCTGCTCAGCAACAACTCCAGACCAGAATTTTCAAATTGACCGGCCGCCAACGCGGTTCGCCCGATGTGGATGAAAGCCATGGCCGATTTTGCTCCTGCTCACCCCGGCAAAGTGCTGCTGGAGGATTTTCTCAAGCCACTTGCCATGAGCCAGTACGCGCTCGCCAAGGCCATTGACGTCCCACAGATTCGCATCAGTGAGATCGTCAATGGCAAGCGGGCAATTACGCCCGATACGTCTCTCAGGCTTGCACGCTACTTCAAGACGAGCCCGGAATTCTGGATGGGGATGCAGACGACCTACGATCTGGAAATCGCTCGCGAGCGGGTCGGTGCCGAGATCGCCGCGAAGGTTCATCCAAGAGCTGCCTGATCGGAATGGTCGGCGCCATCTCATCTCGTTTGACCGACAGCATCGCCCGACCACCAGACCGCAAACTTATTGACTGGGGCTGTATCGCGTTCGACCGCGACCCTGCAGGATTTTCCGGGGCTCGGATGGCCGCTCCCGGCGGCAATATAGGGGCGCTTTGCTTATCGCTCCTGCCTTGCTACCGCAGCGGCTTCGCCCAAGGACATCACGGTGTCGCCATGTTCGCGGTTGGGGTGTTGCTTGAGCTTGCGCACAAATCTGTCATCGGCCGTTGCAAACCTACAGTGGCTTTCGAGCGCTAGAGCCAAGTAAAGGCAATCGTAGGCCGGGTGATCCAGATCGATCGCCAATTGCGTTGCAGCCAGCAGCAAGGATCGTGTCGGAAACAGTTCGATTTCGGCACCCTGAAGAAGCCGAGCGGCCAGCACCGCCTCATCGCGCGTGAGTTCCTGCCGGCGGACTTTCTTCCAGAAGATGTTGGCACACTCCGGCACCAGAAGATCGGGCGCCATCAGCTTGGCCCTTTCGCGAAGGATCAACGCTTCGGACGTACCCGGCTCTTCGACCACCCATTTGACGGCAATGCTGGCGTCAATGACGAAGCTGTTCACCGCTCCTCACGCCCTTCGCGCAGCAGGATCTCGGAGGGGGTCTGTTTGCGCTTGGCGGTCAGTTTTCGGAGTTCAGCAGCGAGGGTCTCAAAGGAGGGCTCAGATTCACTAGACAGTGCCTGACGCAAAATCTCCCGATGTTCAGCCTCGGCCGATCGTCCGTGGCGCGCCGCCCGATGTTTCAACTTTTTGATCAGGTCATCGTCAAGGTTGCGGACATGCAGGTTGCCGGGCATGGGAAATATCCTTTGAGATCATTGATATCATTGATATCAAGGCGATGCTTTGTCAAGCGGCGGCTCCCGTCAGGACCACCGCAGCAGCACACCCAAAATCGCAAACCCGGCCGCGCTGGTCGTGGGAGAGCATCCGTTTGTATTCATTGCCCGATACTCTGCGGTGGGCTCCGGATACAATTTTGCCCCTATCCACAGTTCCGCCTACTTGGGCGGCGACCGATTTCCGGAGACGGACGCTAGAGTCTAGCCCAGCTGGTGATAGTCGCGGTACCAGGCGACGAAGCGCTGGATGCCGTCTTCGATCGGCGTCGCCGGCTGGAGGCCCACGGCAGCAGCAAGGTCCGCCGCGTCGGCGCGGGTCTCCGGCACGTCGCCGGGCTGCATGGGCAGATATTCCCGCTCGGCCTTGCGGCCGAGAGCTTCTTCCAGCAGTTCCACGACGCGGCCGACCTCGACCGCGCGGTTGCCGCCGATATTGTAGATGCGCCAGGGAGCCGAACTGGTCGCCGGGTCGGGCGCGGCGGCGTTCCAATCCGGATCGGCCGACGGCGGCATCTCGATCAGCCGCTCCATGGCCGCGGTGACATCGTCGATAAAGGTGAAGTCGCGGCGCATCTCGCCGTGGTTGAAGAGCGGGATCGGCTTTCCCGCCGCAATCGCCTTGGCAAAGATCCACATAGCCATATCGGGCCGGCCCCACGGCCCATAGACCGTGAAGAAGCGCAGGCCGGTCATCGGGACCTTGTAAAGCCAGGCATAGGAATGGGCCATCAGCTCGTTGGCCCGCTTGGTGGCGGCGTAGAGGCTGATCGGATGGTCGGCGAGATGGTGCTCGGAGAAAGGGATCGCGGTGTTGGCGCCATAGACTGAGCTCGACGAGGCAAAGACCAGATGCGGCGTGGCGCGCTGCCGGCAGCCTTCCAGGACGTTGAGGAAGCCGGCGAGATTGGCATCGAGATAGGCGTGCGGGTTCTCCAGCGAGTAGCGCACGCCGGCCTGGGCGGCCAGATGCACGACCGGACCGAACGTGCCGCTGCGGAACAGCTCTTCGGTCGCCGTGCGGTCGGCGAGATCGAGGCGGCGGAAGGTGAAGGCCGAGAACTGCCGGAGCACGTCGAGCCGGGCTTCCTTGAGGGCCGGATCGTAATAGGCGTTCAGGCTGTCGACGCCGACGACCGGCCGGCCGGAGCGGAGCAGGCGCTCGGCGAGGCTGAAGCCGATGAAACCGGCGGCACCTGTGACAAGGACGGGATCGGACATGAGATGCCTATGCCAGGACTGGCGGATGACCTGCTACTGCACTGCGGGTTCGTGTTCGCTCGCGCGACCGCACGGCCGAGTATCCCATTGACCCGCCCTTGTCACCCCGGGAATGTGGCCCGGCGCCAGGGGCACTGTCCACCGGCGGGGGAAGTGCCGACGACGCACCCAGCCCGGCTGGGGGGCGCACAACCGCGACACGAACGCCCTGTTCCCATCGGCGGCCGGATGCCTTAACAGGCAATCTCGGTGAGGAGGTGAGCGACGTCGGGCTCTTGCCCGGGAGCGCACCCCGCTCAGGTGCAGGGATCGCATGACGGAAGCTTCGAAACACCCGGCGGAGGGTGAGCCGCGGCCGGTACGCCGCACCGGCCGGCGGTTCGTCTCGCTGGCCGTCAAGGTTATCGTCACCGTCGGCGCCCTCTATCTGGCATTCCGCACTGTCAATGTCGGACTGCTCGTCGAGAGGCTGGCCAGGATCAACCTGCCCTTGTTCGGCGTCGCGATTTTCGCAGTCGCCTCGCAGACCGTGCTGGTGGCACTGCGCTGGCGGCTCGTGGTCGGCCGGCTCGACCAGCCCCATCGCCTGTCGCCGGCCGTGGCCACCGCGATCACCTTCTCAGGCCAGTTCGCCAATCAGTTCATGGCCTTTGCCGGCGACGCGCTGCGTGCCCTGCTTGGTGTGCGAGCCGGCATCCGGGCGCGCTTTTCGATCACCGGCGCCGTTGTCGATCGCGGAATGGCCCTGGTCGTTTTGCTGCTTTTGACCGTGCCGTCGCTGCTGCTGTGGCGGCTGGTCATGCCCGCGCCGCTTCTGTCGATGAGCATGATGGTCATCGCCCTGGCTCTCCTCGGCGGCTTCGTGCTGGCGCTGGCGGTCGGGCCGTCCCTGATCGCCTGGCTGCCGCGCCGCACACAGGGGCCGCTTGCCGCCATTCTGGACGACACGCGCCTGGTCTTCCTCCATCCGGCGACCTGCCTCAGAACCGGGGGCCTGTCCCTGGTCATCCATCTGATCAGCATCGGCGTCGTCTGGGCCCTGAGCCTGGCAGTGGCTACGCCGATCTCGCCGGTCATGCTTCTGGCACTGGTGCCGCCGATGCTGTTCGCCACCATGCTGCCCTTCACGGTCAGTGGCTGGGGCGCCCGGGAAGGCGCCGTGGTCTGGTTTCTGTCGGCGACGGGAACGCCATCGGACGCAGCCTTCCTGCTCTCGGTGTCGTTCGGTGCCGCGCTCTTGGTTGCGGCACTCCCCGGCGCAGTTGCATGGTTCGGCCTGGTGCGGCAGACCGGTTGAATGGAGATGACCGCGCCAACCCTATCGCCGCGCAAGAAAGCGATCTTCGCCGGGTCGGAGAGCGCCGCCGCGACCCGGCAGGACTACTGGCAGCGCGCTGCCTTCTTCCATGCGGAAGACCTGCGCTATCTGCGTTTTCTCATTCCGGAAGGGCTAAGGGTTCTCGAAATCGGTTGCGGCACCGGCGAGGTGTTGGCTGGCCTTAAGCCGAGCTACGGCCTCGGCGTCGATTTCAGCCCGGCGATGATCGCACAGGCGGAGCGCCTGCATCCCGATCTCGACTTCCGCGTGGGCGACATCGAAGACCGGACTTTCGTGGCATCCCTTGCCGGACCGTTCGACGTGATTCTGATTGTCGACACGATCGGCTCGCTCGACGATTGCCAGGCGGTACTGGAAAGCCTGCACGACCAGTGCGGTCGCGCGACCCGACTGGTTGTGGTCTACTATTCGCACCTGTGGCATCCCCTGCTGAAGCTGGCGGAGTGGATCGGCTGGCGCGCCCCTCAGCCGCCGCAGAACGTCATGTCGCGCGGCGATATCCGCGCCCTGGCCGCGCTTTCCGATTTCGACGCCATCAAGTCGGAAAGCCGGATGATGTCGCCGCTGCGGCTTCTCGGGCTCGGCCGGTTCCTCAATCGCTTCGTATCGACGCTGCCGATCATCCGGCACCTCAGCCTCAGGCACTATTCCGTGTTCCGGTCGGAACGGCGGGCGAACGACGCCATCACATCGGCGACGGTGGTCATTCCGGCGCGCAACGAGCGCGGCAACATCGAACCGGCGGTACGGCGCATCCCGGACTTCTGTGACGATCTCGAGATCATCTTCGTCGAGGGGCATAGTCAGGACGGGACGTTCGACGAAATATGCCGGGTCGCTGCCGCCTATCCGCACCGCGACATCAAGGTGATGCAGCAGCCCGGCAAGGGAAAGGCGGATGCCGTGTTCTCCGCCTTCGAGGCGGCGCGCGGCGACGTTCTGATGATCCTCGACGCCGATCTCACCGTGCCGCCCGAGCAGCTGCCCAAGTTCTGGCTGGCAATTGCTGCGGGCAAGGGAGAATTCATCAACGGCTCGCGCCTGGTCTATCCGATGGAAGACGAGGCGATGCGGATTTTGAACCTCATCGCCAACAAGAGCTTCGCGCTGTTGTTCTCGTGGCTCTTGAGCCAGCGCATCACCGACACGTTGTGCGGTACCAAGGTGCTGCGCCGCAGCGACTACCTGCGGCTGAAGCAGGGGCGCAGCTATTTCGGCGATTTCGACCCCTTCGGCGATTTCGACCTGATCTTCGGCGCCGCCAAGCTCAACCTGCGCTGCGTCGAGGTGCCGATCCGCTATGCCAGCCGCAGCTATGGCGAGACGCAGATTTCGCGTTTCCGTCACGGACTGATGCTCTTGAAAATGGTCGGCTTCGCCTTCCTGCGAATCAAGGCGCTATGAAAGGCAGTCGACGCTTGTCTGCGGGATGGGATCGATGACCGAACGCCAGGTCGTGGCTGCTGCAACTAAGGCCCAGCCCAAAGGCTCAGGCTTCTCCTGCGAGAAGTATCTGTTCCCGGGCTGGAAGACGTCGATTGCTGCCATCCTCGGCGGCATGGTGATCTCATTCGTGCTATTCGGCCTCTTCTATCCCTATTGGTGGTTTTCCGATCAGGATCTGATCCTCGCTTACCAAGGCCTGCTGCTCAACGCCGGCTTGCCGCAGGAGTATTTCGATCACACCGGCTATCTGTACGATCTGTTGATCGCCGGCTGGTACAGCCTGCTGCACTGGTTGGGACTATTGCCGGTCCATGCCCTTTCCGAATTGCCGTCGCCGAAGGATGCGCCGGCGTTCAATGCGGCGTGGCAGCAGCTCATCGTCGCCGGGCGACTGCTGTCGCTGTTGCTGGCCGGGTTCTTCGTGTGGCTATACGCGACACTAGTGCGCCGGCTGGTCGGCGATTGGCGGGTTGCCGTTCTCGCCGGCATGGCGTTGTCGTTCTCCGGCGCTGTCATCATGCATATGCGGATGATGCGCACCGAGCTTCTCTCCGGTGGACTGGCAGTCATCGCCCTGCTGCTCATTCTGCTTGCCGCGCGCAGCGTACGCCGGAAATCCTGGCGACCCGCGCTCCTCGCCCTGGCGGCGCTCGCGGCGACGCTGGCGATTGTCACCAAGGTGCAGGCGATCCTGCTGGTGGTCACGCTGCCGGCCATCGTCCTGCCCTTCGGACAACGCGACGCACAGGACGACCGGCAATCGCGCATTTCTCTGTGGCTCGCTGCCGCCTGGGTGGTCGTTGCGGGTCTGGCAGCGATTCCGGCGGCACGCCTCTTTGTGAAGGGCCTTGCCGACTTTCCCGGCACGCTGATGCCCTATATCCGCCTGGGCTTCGTCCCGGACGGCGCTTATCAGGCAGGCATCGCCCTGTGGGTCGTCGTGGCGATGGTCGCGTACAGCCGCATCTGGACTATCCGCCCGGCGGAGTGCGTCACCGCCATGGGTGCGGTGCTGCTCGGCGTGTCGCTGGGCCTACTGTCGCTCGACATCCGCTTTCACGAGCAGAACCTGCTCGCCGTCACCCATCCCATCGAGCACCTGTTCTATTTCGCCACCTGGTCAGAGCACGCCTTGGGGCGTGAGACGCAGATCCTGAACGGATTGCTTTTCGAGAGGTTCGCGACCGGAATCGGACATGCCCTGTTGGCGCACGACTACGAGCCCATCTTCTTCCTGCAGATATTCGCCATTGTCGGTGCCGTTATCGCTTGGCGTCGCGGCGATCGCCAGTTGCCGCTGCAGGTGCTGATGCTGGTCGTGGCCGTCGCCGGGCTCGACACCGCCTTCACGGTGCGCTACGTCGCGATCGCCTATTTTATCTACACTGATCCGCTGCTCATCCTGGCGGCTGCGCTTGTCGCCGTTCGCTTCCCGGAATGGCAAGCATGGGCGTGGAAGAAGAAGGCGACGCTCGTCGTCGTGGCGTTCTGCGTCCTTTGGGGCAACCACCTGCCGGTGCGGCAGTTCCTTTTCGGCACCCATGATCCGCAACTGTCATGCACGTGGTTGCCCAACTATCTCAGCCGGCTCACGCCGTTTCCGTATTGCGGGAGCGATTGACGGGCCTTCACGTGATCGAATCGAGGATAGGTGACGAGATTGAGTGACGAAGCACGCCTTGCGCGTCTCCGTGGAGCCACGGATCACCAGGAAACGTCTCCTAAGTCTTTGGGCGAGGCAACGGCTTCGGCGGCCTATGTCAAACGACCGAGCCCACGCCTCGATTTCATCGACGGCATGCGCACCATCGCGATCCTCGCCGTCGTCGCCTACCACATCAACCTCCCCGGCGTTTCCGGCGGCTATGTCGGCGTCGATATCTTCTTCGTCATCTCCGGCTTCCTGATCATTGGCCAGATAGCCTCCTCGATCGCTGCCGGCCGATTCAATCTTCTTCAGTTCTTTGCCCGGCGCGTCCTGCGGATTTTGCCACCCTTCTTCCTGGTGCTCTTGGTCACCCTGTGCGCTGGTGGTCTCGGCCTGCTTTTCGGCTTCGAGCTGAAGCGCCTGGGCTTCAGTGGGATGGCGGCGGCTACCATGGCCGCCAACATCTATTTTTTCTTCAACTCAGGCTATTTCGCGCTTGGCGCGACCGCCGAACCGTTCCTGCATACCTGGACGCTTTCAGTCGAGGAGCAGTTCTATTTGGGTGCGCCGATCTTTATCCTCGCCGTCGCCTATTTCGTGCGAAGGCGTGCATCGATGCTGGCGCCCCTCGCAATTGTAATGGCGGTCGCGCTGGTGATGTCGCTAGCGACCTGCGTCGTGGCAACGTGGCTCAGGCGCGACTTCGCTTTCTATATGCCGATCACCCGTTCATGGGAGTTCACCGCTGGCGGCCTGCTCGCCGTCGTCGCCGACCGAGGTTTCCAGCTGTCGAAGCGGATGGCGGCCGTAGCAGCCTGGGCCGGGATGGCTTTGATGATCCTGGCCATTGTCTGGTTCTCGGACGATACGCCGTTCCCGGGATGGGCTGCTGGCATTCCGGTGCTTGGGGCCGTTCTCGTGCTCGCCGGCGGTCTGGCAAATCGGACGTCGATCCCCCTCCGCCTGTTGGCGACACGGCCGGCCACTCTGATCGGCCTCGCCTCCTACAGCTGGTATCTGTGGCATTGGCCGGTTCTGTATCTGGCCCGGGCGCGGCTCGGTGACGGTGCGTGGATCGACCTTGCTGCAGCCGGGTTCTCATTGTTGCTTGCGTTTGCCACCTATTTTGCAATGGAACGGCCGTTGGCATCCCTTCGCCATTCCGCATTCGTGCGGACATCTGCCGGACGTATCGTCCTCGGCGGAGTGGTAGCGTCGTTTCTCGTTGCGGGATTCGCATTTGCGATCGAACGAGTTCGGCGAAGCCGATGTGCAGGGGCCCGCTGCCGAGATAATTGCCAAGGTCAACAAGCAGTCGTACAGCGATTGCCGCTCGCAATCGGTCGAGGATTCGAGGCTGACCTGCCTCATTGGCGGCAATGGCACCCCGTCGCTCATCGTGTGGGGTGATTCCTACGCAGGCGACGTCATTCCTGGCCTGGATTCGATGGGCAAGGAGCTCGGGAAGGGCGCACTGGTGGTGTCCAACTATGCCTGTCCACCGTTGGCCGGCTGGCATGTCTATGAAAAAGGAATCCAGTCGGGCCGTTGTGACAAGAACAACGCGCTTACGCTACAGACGATTAGGCAGCGTGCGGCCCAATCGGATGTCGGGGTCGTCCTTGTTGCACGGTGGATGTATTACAGCGGCGAAGGCTGGCCGAATTCATACGCCCAACATCAAGCTATCGGCCCGGCCGACAACTCGGGCGCAGCATTCCCGTCATTTCAAGCCGAGATCGAGGCAGCCCTTTCCGATACTCTGGACGTTCTCGTAGCAAGCGGCGTCCGCCGGATATTGCTGGTGGGACCGCATCCGGAGATGCGGATGTGGGTACCGGAATGCCTTCTGCGCATCGGGCTAGACAGCCCATGGCGGGACGCATGCGGTGTGAAACGGGGGGCAATGAACGAATGGAACGCTCCGTTCCTAGGAATGGTGCATGACCTGCTCCGGGCCTATCCGCAACTGCGCTTCATCAATCCGAATCCGGTTCTGTGCGACGACAGCGTCTGCCGACCCTATGAGGGAGCCGATATCCTCTACTGGGACAGCCATCACCTGACCTATGCAGGGGCGGTCAAATTGGACAAGCCGTTTACTGACGAGTTCCGTTGGCTCTTCGGCGGTTCCTGATCAATCCGTCCGGACCGGGCAGTTGCCGTATTACAGGCATTGAGGTCGAAATAGCTGGGAACAACCGGGAATAGCCGGGAATCTGCGGTATTCCAATTCTTCGGCATTACCGCAGGCTGTCGGCAGGCTGCGGAACATCTGGTAGCTGAGTTTCCCAACACGGCGGCCGTTCCGGCACTCCGTCACGCTGACCCGGATGGCTTTCGTTCCGGAGCTCGCCCGCGATCGAGATTGGGTCAATCCCCATGTCGTGCCACCAGGCCTCCTCGTTGCCGCTGTCATGGAGCGCCCAAATGGTGGGAGCGGCAGAGCGGCACCGTGAAGTCGTTGTCGACCTTGCGGCCCGTGGGCCGCGGCATTCGCCTCCACTCACGCGAGCCAATCTTCTACGATCAGCCCCCTCACACGTCTGAATTCGTCGGTGTTGGCCGTGACGACTGTTGTGCTCGTCGCGCGGGCATGCGCTGCAATCAGCAGATCATTGCCACCGATGGACTCCCCGGCGGCCTCCAGCTCAGAGCGGATGCGCCCGTATTCGGCATCGGCCGGCAGTTCGAAAGGCAGGACGGTGATCTCGCCAAGAACGCCTTCGACGGCTTTCAGCAATCGTTTTGAGCCACTCTTCGCGCAGCCGTAGCGCAACTCAGCCGCCACAACAATGCTGGTGCAGATGGCGTCCTCTCCCGCGCTCGCAATCCGCTCTGCCGCCTTTCCTCGAGGATTCCTAATGAGGTCCGAGATGATGTTGGTGTCGAGCATATAGCGCGTCACAGCAGGCGCTCCGGCATCGGCACAGGATCCTCGATTTGTGGGAAGTCCTCGTCCAGCGGCTTCATCGACTGGAGCAGTGCGATGAGGCCGCGCTTGCGCACCGG
The DNA here is from genome assembly GCA_963750065.1 of uncultured Alphaproteobacteria bacterium. Lineage (GTDB taxonomy): Bacteria > Pseudomonadota > Alphaproteobacteria > Rhizobiales > Kaistiaceae > CAVSRC01. The sequence continues at coordinate 107,651 of CAVVPK010000024.1, read as the reverse complement.
TTCGATCACCAACCGATCGCCATCACGATGCATGATCGCCTCATCCCCAGGCAGCTCGAACTCCACGGGAATACGAACCGCCTGGTTCCGGCCGTTACGAAAGAGCCTAACATGCCGTTGTTCGTTCACTTGGGAGGCTCCTTTCCGGCATATGCCGAAGACATAGGCCGCCGGGTGGCCGCCCGCAAGAGTGGAATTGCCCGCGGATAGCAGGATCGCCGTCTGTAGCCTCCCAGGAGATGGAATGTGGCACAGCGGAACACATCTCGGTTCTACTTATCCATTGCGTTAGCTATCGCCACGCGTTAGTATGATGCAATGATCAAATCGTTTCGGAACGCGGTGGCAGAGTCCGCTTGGGCGCGTCACTTCATGAAAGGCGTTCCGAATGAGGTTATGAAGGGCGCTTACCGAAAGCTGATGCAAATCCACAACGCGCGCAGCCTCGACGATCTTCGGGCGCCTCCGGGCAATCGGCTTGAGGCGCTGAAGGGGGATCGCAGGGGTCGGCATAGTATCCGGATCAACGACCAATGGCGGGTCTGTTTCCGGTGGCAGGACGGTGACGCATACGACGTTGAGATCGTCGACTACCATTGAGGATGAAGGCCATGGCCGATTTTGCTCCTGCTCACCCCGGCGAAGTGCTGGTGGAAGACTTTCTCAAACCGCTTGCCATGAGCCAATACGCGCTCGCCAAGGCCATCGACGTCCCGCAGATTCGCATCAGTGCGATCGTCAACGGCAAGCGGGCGATCACACCCGATACGGCTCTCAGGCTCGCGCGCTACTTCAAGACGAGCCCAGAATTCTGGATGGGGATGCAGACGACCTACGATCTGGAAATGGCTCGCGAGCAGGTCGGCGCCGAGATCGCCGCGAAGGTTCATCCAAGAGCGGCCTGATCGAAGTGGTCGGCGCCATCTCGCATCTCGTGCGAACGGACAGCATTGCCCGACCAATCAGACCGCAAACTTATTGGCCGGTGTTGTATGGTCTTGGATGGCTTTCATTCCAGAGCGCTCTCCCGCGATCGCGATCGGACCTAGTCGCGACATCAGTTGAACTCGGCCGATCTGCGCTTTCAGTGCTCTCAAGTGCAGGTCGCTTTACGGCGGCCGTGCCGGCAAAAGGGACCTCACTGATGCCGCAGCTTCACTCAAGGAAATCGCCGCCCCACGATAGTGACCGCCGCGACTGTGTCCAAGCGTGCGCAAGAATCTCTCGTCCGCGGTCACGAATTTGCAATCGTTCTCCAGTGCTAGGGCAAGGTACAGGCAATCATAGGCAGGATGATCCAGATTGATCGCGATCTTGGTAGCGAGCTGCAATAAGGAGCGGGTCGGAAGCAGTTCGACCTCAGCACCTTGAAGAAGCCGCGCGGCAAGAATTGCTTCACCCCGCGTAAGCTCGTGCCGACGGACCTTCTTCCAGAGGATATTGGCGCACTCAGCCATCAGAAGATCTGGCGCCATCAGCTTCGCTTGCTCACGCAGCACCATCGATTCCGGCGTGCCCGGCTCTTCGATTACCCACTTGGCGGCAACGCTGGCGTCAATAACGAACACGTTCACCGCTCTTCACGTCCCTCACGCAGCAGGACTTCGGAGGGGGTCTGTTTGCGCCGCCGAGTCAGTTTTCGAAGTTCAGCGGCAAGGGTCTCAAAGGAGGGTTCAGATTCACTGGATAGTGCCTGGCGCAAGATCTCACGGTGCTCGGCTTCGGCGGACCGTCCGTGGCGTGCCGCTCGGCGTTTCAGCCTGTTGATCAGGTCGTCATCAAGATTTCGAACATGCAGATTGCCAGACATGGCATGAAACCTCCGAGATCATTGGTCTCAATGCTCTCATTGGCCACAATTGTCAACTGACTTCCCGGCGCGGTTTTCATTTCGGAGCCTCCGCGATTTATCGAGCCCGCGCTTCCTTGAGCGTCGGGTCGTTGTAGGCGTTGAGGCTGTCGACGCCGACGACCGCCCGCCCCGGCAGGGGCCGGGCAGGGATCAAGCCGACGGGATCGGATATGAAGCCTCCCGGGCGGCGGGTAGAACTAGCCAATGATGGTACCCGCCGCCCGAGGGTAGCTGGGAATTCGCTGTATTCCAAGTCTTCGATGTTAACGCAGGCTGTCGACCGCCTGCGGATCATTCGCTATAGGCGCGCCCCGTCACGGCGGCCGTTGCGGAACTCCGTTGATCCGCGCCGGATGGCTCTCGTTCCAGAGTTCGCCTGCGATCGCGATGGGGTCGATCCCCATGTCGTGCCACCAAGCGGCCTCATTGCCGTTCTCGTGGAGTTCGCGATGGTGGACTCGGCAGAGCGGCACCGCGAAGTCGTCGCCGACCTTGCGGCCCATCGCCCTGGGCTGGGCAAAGCGCACGTGGTGGGCGTCGGAAGGCTTCGTGCTGCACAACAGGCAGGGCTGCGAGGCGACATAGCGCAGGTGCTCCTTATCCCGAATTCGGTGCGGCTCGGAGATGGACAGAGCACTCTTGTCGATGGACCGACGGACCGGAGCAACGGCTGGCGCGGTTGATGGCGAAGCAGGGGCTTTCGCTTGGATCGGTGATGGCATGCGATCGGCCGGGTATTCGACCGGTTCTGGCGGTGGTGGCGGCGGAGGAGCAGCAGCTGGTCTGTCGCGTTCCGGTCCGTCCTGGTGAGGCTCATATGTCATCGAGGCCTCTTGCCGCTCTTTGCCGTTGGCCTGCGAAACGGGTTTGAGCCCGGCATAGAGTGCGAGGCCGAAGGCCTTACCGAAGGTCGCCAAAGCGCGCTTGGTGGCATCAGTCTCGGCCGCTTTGAGGGCCCGGTCGTGCACTTCACCAATTGATTGGCCAATTGCCTCACCCGTGCCATGGCCGTCGCGGACGATCACCCGACCGTCAACATGAACCGTGATCCGAACCCGTGCCGAATAAACCGCCGTAGAGGTGCCACGCGCGTCACGGCCCATGATGCATTTGGTCTCGACCGTTTCGCGGTCCCAGCCGTCGAAGCCGAAGATGCGGTTTGCCTGAGCCAGCACAAACCAGCCCTCGACGTAGGACAGTTCTTTTCCCTCCCGGACCCGAGATCGCACATGCTGTTTCGGCACACTTCGGCTCAGGGCCCGCATCTGACGGTCTGAGAAGCCCATCACCGGACCCTCACGCTGAGCACCGGTTCCGGATTGGAGAGAGCGGCACCGGGGATTGGCACGCCCCTCTTCAGGTCGCTGGTTGTTTGGATTCGATCGAGCCGCGGCTTCTGCTGCAGCCAATAGGGCTCAGGGATAGCCTGCTCGTCGAGGACAACAAGGGAAGGCGAACCGGGGCGCACGGAAAGGGTCAGGTCGGGTGCGACGATCTTGCGGAGGTCGACCTCCATCATTGCATCGCGGACGATGCGCCGTCGCTCCTTGGCCCGTTCGGCCAGTCTCTGAAGCCGTTCTTGCAGCCGCTTGATGTACTGGCTCAGGCCATCAGCCATGGCTTCGTCGAGCAGGGCCGATCTGATAACCTCTGCCGCGACCTCGTTGAAGTCGCTGAGCCCCTCGATGGTGTCGGCGAGTGTTGTCTCGTCGATATCATCGTTGGCGAGGGATATGATTCGTTCGCGAATCGTTCGATATCCGATTATCGATCTTGTGACTTGGTCCACTGCAGTGTGCTCCATGCAATCTCAGCTAGCGATGACATGAAACGTGTCATATGAACTGAAAAATGTCAATAGCGCGATGCTTCACAGCGCACAAATCAGGGCCGGTCGCGCTCTGGTGAGGTGGAGTGCTGAGGATCTCGCACGCGAGTCAGCGGTTGGGCTGAGCACCATTCGGCGTGCTGAATTGAAAGATGGCGAAACGTCTATGACAACGGCCAACGCCCGAGCGATTCGGCGCGCCCTTGAAGCTGCCGGCATCGAGTTCATCGACGAGAACGGCGGCGGTGTGGGTGTCCGCCTGAAGAAGAAGCCTAGCTAGGCGCAACGTCCTTTGAACATGCCCGAACTGCGCCTTTGGTAGAGACGGTGGGCCGTCGTTACCCGGATATGGCTCACGCCCGCCGCAGCTCACGAGGACGTTGTGTCGTCGCCGCACCGACGAATGAGGAGACTGTCGGTGTTGAGTTCAATTAAGAACAGCGAACGTACCAGCGCCCGCTCGCGCACCTCGGGTCAACCTAAACAGAGCGGCTGTCTTGCGGCCGTGCATCTACCGATGACATCAGTGGACATGTCGAGGCTCTTTAGGTCATAGACCCATAAATGGGATTCCCGAATTGAGAGTGGACTGATTCAATTTCCGGGCAAGAGAGCCAGGGGAGATTGGAATGGCGCGCTTCGATCTGACGGATTTCGAGTGGTCGGTGATTTAGCCACTGCTGCCCAACAAGCCGCGCGGGGTGCCGCGGGTGGATGATCGGCGAGTTCTCAACGGCATCTTCTGGCGGCTCAGGACGGGAGCCCCGTGGGCTGACATCCCCGAGCGCTACGGTCCTCACACGACGTGCGTGAACCGCTTCAACCGCTGGCGCAAGGCGGGCGTATGGGACCGGCTTCTGGCGGCGGTTTCGAAGGCCTACGACGGCGACATTCAGATGATCGATTCGTCCAGCATCCGCGTGCATCAGCACGCTGCCAACGCCCAAAAAAAGACGACCGATCCAATTGCATGGGTCGCTCGCGCGGCGGCCTGACCACCAAGATCCACGCTCTGGTCGACGCCGAAGACCTGCCCATCGCACTCAAGCTCACCGAGGGCCAGGCCCATGACGGCAGGAGCGCCGCCGACATGCTCGAAGCGATAGCCGAGGGCCAGATTCTTCTGGCCGACCGCGCCTATGACAGCGATGCCCTGCGCTAGAGCCTCGCGGAGCGCGGCGCCTGGGCCAACATCAAGCCCATGCCGAACCGCAAGAACATCCCCGCCTTCAGTTCCTTCCTCTATCGCTACAGGAACCTCGTCGAGCGCTTCTTCAACAAGCTCAAACACTTCCGCGCCGTTGCCACCCGCTACGACAAACGCGCCGACAACTACCTCGCTGGCGTCAAGCTCGCCTCAGCCAGAATCTGGATGCGATTTAATGAGTTGATGGCCTAGATGCCGTAATGGGCCGGCGCTCTGCAAGTAGCCATGAAGGTGGCTGTCCCTCAGAGTGATGGTGTTTCAACCGGGGTCCGAGTGATCGGCCCCAAACATCATTGAGGGACAGCCATGGAGCATTATGCGGGAATTGATGTGTCGCTGAAAGAGAGCAGCGTGTGCGTGGTGGATTTGTCAGGCAAGATCGTGCGCGAGACGAAGGTCGCCAGCGAACCGGAGGCTTTGTTGCGGCATTTTGCCGATCTTGGGTTTCCGGTGAGCCGGGTTGGGCTTGAGGCGGGGCCGCTGTCGCAGTGGCTGCGCGACAGCTTGGTCGGCGCGGGTCTTGAGGTGGTGCTGCTTGAGACCCGGCACGTGAAGGCAGCTCTGTCGGCGATGACGGTCAAGACCGATCGGAAGGATGCGCGTGGAATTGCACAGTTGTTGCGGATGGGCTGGTACCGCCCGGTACATGCCAAGTCCTCGGACGCGCGGGACGTTCGGGCGCTGCTGGTCGGCCGCAAATTGCTGCAGGGCAAGCTTCTGGACGTCGAGCTCAGCATCCGTGGCATCCTGCGTGGCTACGGGCTCAAGGTCGGCGTGGTGAGCCGTGGGCGTTTTGAGGCTCGGATTCTGGGAACTGACCGAAGGCCACACCATGCTTGAAACTGTCATTGGCGCGATGTTGCAGGCCCGCGCTTCGTTGTGGAACGAGTTCACCCGCTTGCACCGCGAGATGCTGAAGATTGCTCGTGCCGACCGGATCTGCCGGCAGCTGATGAGCGCACCCGGGGTCGGGGCCCTGGTTGCCATCACGTATCGAACGGCGGTCGATGATCCAGAGCGGTTCGCAAAATCGCGAACGGTCGGGGCCTATTTCGGACTGACGCCAAAGAAATACCAGTCCGGCGAGACCGACATCGACGGCGGCATTAGCAGGGTCGGCGATGCAATGGTGCGCACCGCACTTTACGAGGCGGCGCACATCATACTGACGCGCGCCACGCGGTTCTCGTCCATGAAGCGCTGGGCTATTGAAGTGGCAAAGCGCCGTGGCATGAAGCGGGCGAAGGTTGCGCTTGCCCGCAAGCTTGCGATGGTCCTCCATCGCATGTGGGTGGACGCCAGCGAGTTCCGGTGGAGCAAGGACGCTGTGACGGCATAGAAAGGACGCATCGATATCGAAGTGGGCCGAGTTCGACGCCCGCTTCTTCCGAGGTCCCGTCGCTGGGACGAGAGCTTGGCAAGGTCGGGAGTAATGCTGTGGAAGCTTTGGCAAACCACGCGTCCTAGATTGGCCTGCCGGCTCTGGATCTGATGGCATGATGTGGCAGTCTTCAGTGCTGACCACGGACGGAAGCATGATCCCAGCGGCGCGATAATCGCTCGGAGGGACTTGACGAACAAAGGCCCATTACGGAAGCACTACTTTGGCAGATTTTTAGAGGCGGGCGCGTTTTGAGGATTCCCAAGAGGCGTCTTCGGTGATTTATAGGAGGTCGGCTTTTGGAGGGGCCGGCCGTGGATGGGAACTGGCAAGCTGATCTGGAGCGCTGGCTAGAGCATTTTCCGATCATGTTGCATCATAGCCGGCGGCTCTGAAGTAGTTTTCGCATTCGCCGGGATCGAAGAGATCGATGATGCGGCCGATGGCGGACCACAGGCCGTCGATGGTTCGCTCTGCCGCCTTGCGCAGAAGGGCCTTGAGTTTGGCGAAGGCGTTCTCGATGGGGTTGAAGTCGGGACTATAGGGCGGCAGGTAGCGAAGTTCGGCGCCGGCCCTCTCGATCATCTCGCGGACCCGCGGTCCTTTATGGCTGGAGAGGTTGTCCATCACCACGACGTCGCCGGGACGCAGTTCGGGCAGAAGCACCTTGGCGACATAGGTCTCGAAGGCGTCGCGGTTGATCGGGCCGTCCAGAACCCAAGGTGCGATGAAGCCGCGCAGCGTGAGTGCCCCGACGAAGGTCGTCGTCTTCCAGTGGCCGTGCGGCACGCCAACCCTGAGCCGTTCGCCGCGCGGGCAGCGTCCATGGCGACGCGCCATGTTGGTGGAGGCCCAGGTCTCGTCGATGAAGACGAGGCGCTCGGGATCGAGATCGGGCTGGCCGTCGAACCAGTCCTCCCGGCGCTTCAGGATGTCGGGGCGGTCCTGTTCGCTCGCGTGCGCCGACTTTTTTTGAGCGTGATCCGGTGACGGTCGAAGAAACGCCAGAGCCCGCCGATGCTGCTGCGCACGCCCTCGGCCGCCAGCGCCGCCTTGATCTCGGCAAGCGTGATGTCCCGATTGGCCGCAACGATCTTCAGGATCGTCTCAGCATGCCGCTCGATGCCGTGGGAGCGCCTGTCGCCGCCAAGTGCCCCTGGGCGAAGGTCACCTTGCTCGCGTTCCCGCCTGCGCCAGCGGCTGACGCTCGCCGCGCTCACGCCAAACCGCTCTCCAGCCTGGCGATGGGTCAGACCGGCCGCCACGCCTGCTAGAACCCGGACGCGAAGATCCACCGACAAAGCTTTCGACATGCCTGCCGGCCTCCGACCCGGCAGACAGTCTGAATCAGCTTCGAGCTGATTTGGAAATCCCCAGCGATTCAATCAGCTCGAAATCCGCTCTAGCGCCGTTTGTTGCGGCGCTGGGGCACAAGACGAGAGCACGGATGTGCCCGGCATATATCGCGGGATTGATCGGCCCTGGCGATCGCAAGAGCGTTCAACCGATGGCGGCACGGGCTGTCAACGTCAGCTACGATCAACTGCACCATTTCGTTGCGAGTGGTGCCTGGGACGCCGCGCCTTTGGAAGCGGCATTGCTCGGCGAAGCCGATAAACAGGTGGGCGGGAACGACGCCTGGTTGATTGTCGACGACACCGCGTTGCCCAAGAAGGGGCGCCACTCGGTCGGTGTCGCGCCGCAATATGCCTCGGCGCTTGGTAAGAACGCCAACTGCCAGACGCTGGTGTCACTGACAATGGCTTCGGGTGAAGTGCCGGTCATGGTCGGGCTGCGGCTGTTCCTGCCCGAGAGCTGGACTTCCGATCCCGCCCAGCTCGATCGTGCCGGTGTGCCTGATGACCATCGTGCCTACAGGACCAAGCCCGAGATCGCGCTGGCCGAGATCGACCGGGTTCGCACAGCCGGCGTGCGCTTCGGCTGCGTGCTTGCCGATGCCGGATATGGCTTGAGCGCCCCTTTCCGGCAGGCGCTCACCGCGCGCGGCCTTACCTGGGCCGTCGGCATCCCGTTCAAGCAAAAGGTCTATCCCGCCGACGTGGCGATGATCTTCCCCGTTGCCGGACGCGGCCGCCCACGCCAGCGGTATATCCCCGATGCGAAGTCGATCACTGCGCAGGCGATGCTGGAGATGGCCCGATGGAGGACGGTCAGTTGGCGGCGTGGCACCAAGGGCCGCCTCTCAGCACGATTCGCCGCTGTCCGTGTCCGGGTTGCCGACGGCCCACCCCAGCGCATCCGCGACATGGGTGCCCAGCACCTGCCCGGAGAGGAGGTCTGGGTCATCGGCGAGCATCGCTCAACCGGCGAGCGCAAATATTATCTCTCCAACCTTCCCGCCGACATCCCGCTCAAGCAGCTCGCTGGCGCCATCAAGGCGCGCTGGGTCTGCGAACAGGCGCATCAACAGCTCAAGGAGGAACTCGGCCTCGACCACTTCGAGGGGCGATCATGGACAGGCCTTCACCGGCACGCGTTGATGACGATGATCGCCTATGCCTTCCTGCAATCTCGCCGCATCAAACAAGCGAGAGGGGGAAAAAAGAATCCCAGGGCCGCCGCCGCACCCAAGCTTGCCAGCCGTTCGGCAGGTGTCAACGGCGGAGCAATTCCAGGCCGGAGGGGCGGAGTAAAAGCAGGCCATTGGTCGGCAGGCGTGACGTACGAAGGGGCCCGATGGGCCCCCTTCGTACGTCTGCAAGTTGCCTTGGGGATCAGGAGGCGACGATCTCGCCGGTTTGCGGATCGACGGTCTCACGGGTGGCCTGGTTTTGCTCCGCCCCGTTTCCCGGGGCCGGGGATTGGCGGCGACCGGATGACTGCTTCAGCCGGTAACTGTCGCCATTCATGGTCAGGATATGGACGTGGTGCGTCAGGCGATCGAGCAGCGCGCCGGTGAGCCGCTCCGAGCCGAGGACGCTCGTCCAGTCTTCGAACGGCAGGTTCGACGTGACGATCGTCGAGCCACGCTCATATCTCTGGGAGAAGACCTCGAACAGAAGCTCGGCCCCCGTCGACGACAACGGCACATAGCCAAGCTCGTCGACGATCAGGAGTTTGACGGCCTGAAGGTCTCGTTGCAGCTTCAGAAGACGTCGCTCGTCGCGGGCTTCCATGAGCTGGTGGACGAGCGAAGCGGCGGTCGTGAAGGTGACGGTAAAGCCCTTCTGGCAGGCGGCCAGGCCGAGAGCCAGGGCGACATGCGTCTTTCCCGTTCCGGAGTTCCCCAGCGCGATGACGTTCTCCCGGCGCAGGACGAACTCGCAGCGGGCAAGTTCCAGCACCAGCATCTTGTTGAGGCCGGGGATGGCGGCAAAGTCGAAGGTGTCGAAGCTTTTGACCGCCGGGAACCGTGCCGCCTTGATCCGCCGCTCGACCATGCGCCGTTCCCGGTCGATCAGCTCGAGTTCGACGAGGCGAAGCAGATAGCGGGGATGATCGACGCCGTCACGGGCGCACTCGCAGGCGACCTTGTCGTATTCCCTGAGAACCGTCGGCAGCTTCAACTGCTTGAGGTGGTGGGCGAGCAGGACCTGCGGTGTGCCACCAGTCGTTCCCGTCGGCATCTTCCCGGGAGACGGTTTGCCGTTCATGTCGCCCTCCCGGGAATGAGAACGGCGTAATCGGCGGCAGCCGTCGTCCTGACGTCCATCTTCGGCAGATGCGGGTAGGCCGACAGATCGAGCCGGGCCGGGCGTCGTTCGACACGGGCCAGCGCAATCAACTTGACGGCATCGAAGCCGACGGCACCGAGACGGATCGCTTCGCTCACCGCCTCGGCGACAATCGGCATGGCGATCGTCTCCATCAGCCGCAGGACCTGGATGAACTCGCGCTTGCCGCGATTGCCCATGCGTGCCTCAAGCAGATGGCGCAGATGCTGGAACGCTTCCGGCAGCTCCCAGCCCTGCAGAGGCGCGGCCTGGTCGAGGGCATTCGGCTTTGTCTCAATCAGCATCAAGTAGTGCAGCGGATCGAAGACGAAGGTGCCAGTGCCGTAGTCGCGCCGGTGCCGGGCAATCTCCTCGCCGGCGCACAGGATCACCACTTCGTCGACGAAGCCCTTCACCACAACGTCCCGGAACCCAAAGGCCGTCGGCACCGAGTAGTCGTTGCAGCGATACCGGACCAGTGATGTCGACGAGACCCGGGCCGCCCGCTTCTCGCAGGGCTCGAGCGGCGTGGCCGGCAATGGCTTGAAGACCGCGAGATCGGCGACGAGACGCTCGCCGATCGTCTCGCTGTGGCGTCCGGCGCGCTCGGTCTGCCGCCGGCAACAGCGCTCGGCCAGCATGGCGTTCAGCTCGTCGAAGCTCGCCGCATGCGGGATTGGCGTCATGAAGTTCGCCCGGGCGTACTTCACCAGCCCTTCCACCTTGCCCTTGTCGTTGCCTTTGGCCGGTCGGCCGAAGCGGTCCCGGAACAGGTAGTGGCTCTGGAGCTCCGTGAAGGCCCGGGTGCACTCGCGCTTGCCGTCGCCGCAGATCTTCGCCACGGCCAGCGTCGTATTATCGTAGAGGATTGACAGCGGCACGCCGCCAAAGAAGTCGAAGGCCGAGACGTGCCCGTCGAGGAAGGCCTCCGTCGTCTCCCGCGGATAGGCCTTCACGAACGGCGCATCTGATTGCGGAACATCCATGCAGAAGAAGTGGATCTTCTGCCTGACGCCACCGACTATCCCGATCGCCTCACCGAAGTCGACCTGCGCATGCCCCGCAGGATGCGACAGCGGCACGAAGGTCTCTCGCTGGCGGCCGCGGGCAATCCGGACATAATCCTTCACCACCGTCAGGCCGCCGCCATACCCGTGCTCGTCCCGAAGCCGTTCGAAGATCCGCTTGGCCGTATGCCGCTGCTTGGCCGGCGCTGTCCGATCCGCTTCCAGGATCGCATCGATCACCGGAGTGAACGGGCCCAGCTTCGGCTTCGCCACTGGCTTCGTTCGCGTGTAGCCGGGCGGCAGCGAGAACCGGCACATCTTCGAGACCGTCTCGCGGCTCAGACCAAAAACCCGGGCCGCCTCCCGCTGGCTGTTGCCCTCGATGAAAACAAAATGCCGGACGGCGGCGTAGACTTCCACGGCAAACATTCCCGGCCGCTCTCCCAAAAGGAAAACAGCCTTACCACTGGCCGGGTTTTGCTCCGGCGCGGCGGACCCAATCCGCCGCTTCGTGGCCTACTTTCTCACCGCCCTACACAGCAGGTAATCCTAAACGCGCTCGCACAGCCGCCGCCAACTCAATGCCCGCACTGCCACAGGCTCCTCCTAGCTAAGATTCTGCCAAAGTAGTGCTTCCGTAATGGGCCTTTGTTCGTCAAGTCCCTCCGAGTGATTATCGCGCCGCTGGGATCATGCTTCCGTCCGTGGTCAGCACTGAAGACTGCCACATCATGCCATCAGATCCAGAGCCGGCAGGTCAATCTAGGACGCGTGGTTTGCCGAAGCTTCCACAGCATTACTCCCGACCTTGCCAAGCTCTCGTCCCAGCGACGGGACCTCGGAAGAAGCGGGTGTCGAACTCTGGCCCACTTCGATATCGATGCGTCCTTTCTATGCCGTCACAGCGTCCTTGCTCCACCGGAATTCGCTGGCGTCCACCCACATGCGATGGAGGACCATCGCAAGCTTGCGGGCAAGCGCAACTTTCGCCCGCTTCATGCCACGGCGCTTTGCCACTTCCATAGCCCAGCGCTTCATGGACGAGAACCGCGTGGCGCGCGTCAGTATGATGTGCGCCGCCTCGTAAAGTGCGGTCCGCACCATTGCGTCGCCGACCCTGCTAATGCCGCCGTCGATGTCGGTCTCGCCGGACTGGTATTTCTTTGGCGTCAGTCCGAAATAGGCCCCGACCGTTCGCGATTTTGCGAACCGCTCTGGATCGTCGACCGCCGTTCGATACGTGATGGCAACCAGGGCCCCGACCCCGGGCGCGCTCATCAGCTGCCGGCAAATCCGGTCGGCACGGGCAATCTTCAGCATCTCGCGGTGCAAGCGGGTAAACTCGTTCCACAACGAAGCGCGGGCCTGCAACATCGCGCCGATGACAGTCTCGAGCATGGTGTGGCCTTCGGTCAATTCCCAGGATCCGGGCTTCAAAACGCCCACGGCTCACCACGCCGACCTTGAGCCCGTAGCCACGCAGGATGCCACGGATGCTGAGCTCGACGTCCAGAAGCTTGCCCTGCAGCAATTTGCGGCCGACCAGCAGCGCCCGAACGTCCCGCGCGTCCGCAGGACTTTGCATGTACCGGGCGGTACCAGCCCATCCGCAACAACTGCGCGATCCCGCGCGCATCCTTCCGATCGGTCTTGACCGTCATCGCCGACAGAGCTGCCTTCACGTGCCGGGTCTCAAGCAGCACCACCTCAAGACCCGCGCCGACCAAGCTGTCGCGCAGCCACTGCGACAGCGGCCCCGCCTCAAGCCCAACCCGGCTCACCGGAAACCCAAGATCGGCAAAATGCCGCAACAAAGCCTCCGGTTCGCTGGCGACCTTCGTCTCGCGCACGATCTTGCCTGACGAATCCACCACGCACACGCTGCTCTCTTTCAGCGACACATCGATTCCCGCATAATGCTCCATGGCTGTCCCTCAATGATGTTTGGGGCCGATCGCTCGGACCCCGGTTGAAACACCATCACTCTGAGGGACAGCCACCTTCATGGCTATTACAGAGCGCCGGCCCATTACGGCATCTAGAGGAACCGGATGAGACCGCTCAGTGAAGATGAGAAGCAGATCGTCCTCTAGCGGACCGCTTAAGTTCTGGCATTGGCCTGCGGTGCCGCCACGAGAAACAACCTCGGCATGCCGGCATTTCTGCTAATTCAAGCGGAGGACGAAGCACAAAGCCAACTCGCGCGGATGCAAGGCGGTATCTTCCCGAAAGACAAATGAGTTGCTCCAAGCCGGTTGGCCGGCGCCAAATTTCAGGTGGCACAGAGCCAGCATAGTACTTATTGGATGGTCTGTCGTAAGCGCGAAAGCTTCCTGGCGACACCGATGAACACAGCTACGCAGCCAATTGCGCGGGAACCGGGGCCAGGCTTCGGCACCTTTTGTCATCGCCTCTCTGCCGTGATAGACCGCGAACGGCTGCTCCAGCACGCTGTGCCAGAGAGCGTGTTATCGCGCAGGTAGCCCTCAACTATTTTCGAAGGTATTTCAGTGGCAATCCTGGATTTTTTTCTGGAAACTGCAGCCCTACTCCTGACGCCTATAGGGTTGGGACTTATTTTTATCTCTCTGGCACTTTTGGTAAAAAAGTCGAACTCCGAATTTTGTTCATCGTCGTGTCTATATTACTTCTTTGGATACCTTCCGCGCCGATAGCCGCTAATTACCTGTCAGAACTCTGGGCTGGACGTTTTTCGGGTAGTTACATGGCTGCACCAAGGGCTGATGCTATAGTCCTCGTATGCGGCAATAAGCGTAAGTTTTCTTCTCGAGCGCCCTCAGTTGATGACCCATCAATTGACAATCTCTTCTTGATTGCTCGGCTCTTCAAAGCTGGGAAAGCTGATCATATATTAATCCTTGATGGAGCCTCAACAGAGGAGGCGAGCCTGAATTCCGAGTTTTCCCTTGTTCTTAGTCGCCTACAACTCTTGGGCGTGCCTTCTTCGACGATAGAATTCGACAGATCTCGTCATAATATCTACGAAAGCGCCTTGGCTGCGGCATCTATATTTAAGTCACATGCCTGGCATGTGGGCCTGTTGGTTACGCCGTCAATAAAAATGCCTCGAACAGCCGCAACCTTCAAGAATGCCGGTTTGAAATTTACCGCCATTAATACTGAGAGCATTCGTATCGCCCCCAGTGAAACTATTCTTTCTTTCTTTCCGAATGCGAAGGCACTAAGGGTCTCAACTGAAATAATTAACGAATTCTTCGCGTATGGCTACTACAAGCTGAGGGGCTGGGCTTGAAAAGAGGGCGTTGCCATCGCGGTCCTGGGTGTTGATTAAGCGAGAAGAGGCGTCCAAGAGCCCCTCAGAGAGGCAGCCGAACCATTGGACGATACGCCTGCCGAAATGATGACGCCACCCAGGTCTTCGCCGCTGGACAGGGCTTTGGTTGCCGCCGGCTCGCCACCGCAAGTGCCGTCATGTGCCGGCTTCCGGAAGTCCAAGTTCCCGCACCCGCATCAGTCGTGATCCCGGTCCGCAACCCGCTCACGGATATACGCGGCGTATTCGGTCTTGCCGAGGGCGTCGGCACGGGCAAGCACATCCGCGGCCGTGAGGCAGCCGCGATCGAAGGCGATCTCCTCGGGACAGGCGATCTTGATGCCCTGCCGATTCTCGATGGGCGCACGAACGACGACGCATCGCCGAGGCTCTCATGCGTTCCGGTATCGAGCCAGGCATAGCCGTGGCCCATCTTCTCCACGTAAAGCCGGCCGGCTTTCAGATAGTGCCGGTTGACGTCGGTGATCTCGAGCTCGCCGCGCGCCGACGGCTTCAACGCGCGGGCAATATCGACCACCTCACCGGCGTAGAAATAGACGCCCGTGACCGCCCAGTTCGACCGCGGCGCCTTCGGCTTCTCCTCGATCGCGTGGGCCGTTCCGGAAGCGTCGAACGTCACGACGTCATACCGCTCGGGGTCGCGGACGCGATAGGTGAAGATGGTGGCACCCTCCTCCCGGGTGGCAGCCCGTCCGCAAAGGTCCACGAGCCCGTCGCCGTGGAAGATGTTGTCGCCGAGGATGAGGGCGGAGGGCTCGCCGCGGACGAAATCCGCACCGATGATGTAGGCCTCAGCGAGGCCGTTCGGCGCGGCCTGGACGGTATAGGAAATGCTGATACCGAAAGCCCCGCCATCGCCAAGCAGGCGCTGGAACAGCGGGGCGTCGTGCGCCGTCGTGATCACCAGGATGTCGCGGATGCCGGCGAGCATGAGCACGCTCAGCGGATAGTAGATCATCGGCTTGTCGAAGACGGGCAGGAGCTGCTTCGAGAGGTCCGGCGCCGTACCCTCGGCGGTTGCCACGCGCCACGTGGCATCGCCAAGATCGGCTTACACTGCATATGCCCGCTGACGAGCGCGAGCGCCAGAGGGTGTTGTCGGCACCGCCCAACGGCAATTGCCAAGGTGCCATGGCCAAGGTCCAAGGCACGAAGCGATCCCGTCGAACGCTTCAAAGCGCCCGCTGTCCAATTGGCGCCCGGCGATGCACCCGAGCGGCGCATCAGCGCTCACCCGTTGGCCGTTCGCCCGCAACCAGACGCTCGATCAACGTGTTCATGTTCCTCTCGATGGTGGCGAACGTCACATCAGCCGGTGCAACGTTGATGTCCGAGACATTCCAGTATTCGACGTGGAATTCCCATTCGGGAAAGGTATCGAGAACGAGCTCGCGATGTTCGGCATCAGAAAGGGCGATTACTAGATCAGCGCCTTCGAAATCAAGTTCGGAGCAACGAAGCGGTGAACGGTCGGCACGCCTGGGGACGACGCCGCGCTTCCGCAAGGCATCAAGTACCAATGGCGCGACTGGTCCGATATTGTCTTTACCACGCTCGATCGCCAGTGCGCGAGACTCCGCAAGCCATGGAAGACCGCGCGATCCGGCGAGATGATTGAACAGCTCTTCAGAAAATCTGCTGCGATAATAGTTCCCGGTGCAGAGAAACAGAATTTTCGGCATCGAACGGCCTGAGAAGAATTGGTTGATTTGAAACCGCCTCTCTAGACGGCCTCATTGGTTCGCACAAGAAGGGCTCATCCCAAGCTGCAACTACTGGCAGCTTCACTCTTGGCTGCTGCCCGGGCCGGGGCATTTCCCGGCAAGCTCTTGCTACAGCCCTCTCAGCACAACGGCTGCCCACAATCCGACATCGCCGACCAGGGTCTGGCGATGGTAGCCGCCCTTGGCCAACATGCCGAGGGCCCGCAGGGGCGGGCTGCGGCGCAGAACCTTGAACTGCTCGAGAGTCTTGCGCGCTTCGTCGGTCAGAAGGTCCTGGCAGGTTTCAAGTCCGGCGACATTGGCGTCGATCCAATCCGAGAAACCTCCTCGGGCTAGAAACACGAAGCGTCGGAGCGCCGCCCGGAGGCCGATGTTGGTCCCGACGAGATTGTCCCCGTGCTGTCGGTAGCTTATGTGCGCCACCGGATCATAATGGACGGAACCGCCGGCTCCGGAAATGATCAGGTAGCTCCACCAATCGTGGGCTGCGAAGGCGGTGCGCTGAATGCTTGCCCTGAACAGCGCAAAGCCGCCGCGATTCATCACAACCGTGTTTGCCCCGCCGATGCTCTGAACCAGGGCGTTGGCAAAACTCGGTGGGCGGCGAAACAACGGCGAGCGGCCGATTTCCTTTCCGGTCTGATCGACCAGCCGCGTTCGCGACAGATACAAGGCCGGCCGTTCGGGACCATCAGCAGACAATTTGGCAATGGCTGCGCTGAGCTTGTCCGTGTCCCAAACGTCGTCCTGATCCGAGAAGGCGACGTAGTCGGCATCGAGCTCGCCATCGAGCGCAAGGCTCCGGAAGTTCTCGGCAAAGCCCTGCCGCGGTCCCGCCTTGATCCGCACCGTTCCCCTCTGCCAGCGCGGCCGCCAGCCTTGCAGGATGGAAACGGTGTCGTCGGTCGAGCCATCATCGCTTGCGATCAGGTCGAGATGGCCAACCTGCTGACGGTCAAGCGAACCGAGTTGTTCCTCAAGGAATTTGGCGCCGTTGTAGGTGCCCATCAGCACCGTAACCTTCGGCGACGCAGCGTTCTGAGCGGCTAAAGGCACAAAGTCAGACGACATCGCCGCGCCATATCAGCACCGACTGTTGTTGACAAGCAGACGAGCAGGTAAGCCGATCTCAACGGCCGGCATCGTGGTCTCGGCACGCACCAACGCGCTGCTGCCTTCCAATCGCCTGTCGTCGGGAAGGCAACGGGCTCCGCCGGCGTTACGGCGCTACGATTCCTGCCTGCGTGACCTCGAGGACAGGTTCGGGAGTCCGGGACGCACCATGCGCCCATGCGCCATAAGTCTTCAGGTTTTCTAGCGCCATGGCGAGCAGCAGCCGCAAGTTGAGGCGGGGCGCAGAAAGGCAGCCAGGCCCAATTGCCCAGTTGCCCAGTTGAACAATTGCAGAATTGAACCGCGACAGCGACCGTCCCGAAAGGCAATTGATCGTTGTTCCCATGTTCCGACAACTGCCAACGCCGGAGCAATAATGCATCAGACGACGCGGACAGAAAGTTTCGCAGGGGATGCATTTTGGCATTTGGCGATCAGCCAGATCAGCCTTGGGGTGTCTCGCCCGGCTGAGTTTGGTCGATGATGCTTCTCGATCGATGCTTGCTCTGTTTAAATCGACACCTGTGGTCGCTCGAACGCAGAGACGTCCTTTCGGTTCGCCCTCCTATCTCCCTCAGGTGATCATCCGCCGGCTCTGTAGGATCGACAGCCCAACCAGGAAACCTGCGACCGCGCCGAGCGCCGCGGTGTGATACGGCGAGGACAGCAGCGGGGTCGTGATTGCCGGCTTGGCGATGACCCGCGTCGGCTGAGTCTTCGGCGGTAGGTCCGCTGCCTCTGCGTCGCGGATGGCTTTATCAAGGGCAATGCGTTGGGTGATCAAGAGTCCAGCCTCATCCGGGACATTGGCCAGACCATCTCTGAGTACCTTGAGTCTGTCGATATAGCTTTCCTGCAGTTGTAGGATGGGCTCCGAATCCTTTTCAACTTCAGCAATCAATTCGTCGTTCGCGGCACTACTAAGCTTCAGCGCAAGTTCAGAAGAAGGAGCTGACACACGCAATTCTACTAGATCACTCGAGTGTTGGACGGCTGACCGTACGACTCGCGCCGTCAGGCTTGCTTTCTCGTAAACGGGTAGGAGGTACCCAGCCGCGGACACGCTGCTGCGCTTGGCGATCGCCGCGGCAAATTCCGGCGATTTGATGTGTTCAATCAACTCGTCGACGTCCGCCACCGGGTCTCCGTCGATCGTTGCTACCGCAAGGACTGAAACGGCAGTGGAGTGCCCGAACACGCGAGCGTAGCCGAAATAGCCTACTGCGGCGCCTGCTAACGCGAGGATCAGCAGCGCTGCCACAGCGTCCCAGCGGATGCGGCCGCTTGATCCGCCTCGACCGTTAGCATTTGTCACGGTTCAATCACCTTGCTGCTAAGTGGGAAGCGAACGAAATTAAAGGGGAGCTCAGCAGCTACTTCGATCGTCATTGCAAGCAGCAGAACGTAATTGAGGAACGGGCGCAGAATACTGCCCGCTCCCAATTGCCACGTGACCGGTACGTCCATGTTGGACAAGAATACATGCTGGACGCCGATTTGCCCTGTCGTGAGCACGAAGCGGTCAAGCGGCAGGAACATGGCTACCACGATCGTAACGTAGATCCACCTGTGCCGCATGTTCAGGAACACCGGCAGCAGGACCGGGTACATGAGCAGTGAATAGCCACCGACCGAGACACTGAAGTTCGAGATTACAACGACGAGCAGGGCGATGGCGACGCGCTCGTCAAGCTGTCGGGCAGCAGCCACGAGCACGGCGATAGCAGCCGCGATCGCAACGTAGTTGAGGAAGGTGATTCCACTTCCGATTTGGTGCAGATTGACGCCGAAGTATGCAGCACGACTTCCCGCGGAGAAAACAACATCAAGGACATAGGCGAATGCTGTGATGCTCGAGGGTAACGCCAGCACCTCGCGGCCTGAAAACGGCATGGCTTGCGAAAAACTGAGAAGGTTCGCCAGGAACAACAGGAAGTCCGGGTCGAGCATGAGGCCCGTGACGATGAAGATGAGCCCAGCAAGCGCACCCGTCGCAATGAAGTTGGCAAGCTTATCAGAGGAAGCGTAAGCCAGTAGCAGCAGCGCGAAATAAGGCTTGATGTTGATGAGGACCGCAATCGCAACGATCCGCGCCCAGCCGGGTCGCGACACCACTGTCGCCAGGACCCCGGCGGCCAGCACAATCAGGTTGCCGCGTTCAAGCGAGAACAAGAGCGGGGGAGAGAGAAACAGGAAGATCGCCGCCAGCGCCCGTTGACCGAGGGTCAGGGCTCGCCAAGAACGAGTAGTCACGATCCATACCGAAACCGACGCGTACATCGCCACGACCGCCCAGCGGGCCAGCTCCGAATAGGCGCGGATCGCAAAACCGTCGACGAATTCCGTCGACCCCACGAGTAGCCATTTGATGGCCTTCATTAAGAGGAAATTGATTGGCGGATAGACTGCCCCCCAGATCCTGTACCGCCCGTCGTTACCCGCCCAGTACATGAGATGAAAGAAATCCATGAAAGTGTCGGTCTTGTCGTAAACGAACGGCGCCGGCAGGTAAAGGTTGGCCTCGTAGAAGCGCCAGTATTCGAACACCCCGGCGACCTGGATCAGGCACAGGGTTGCCAGCAAGGCCGTCAATCGGTGCGAGCCTAGCGCGGTCAAAAGTTCACCCGTTCCTTTTCGACCACGACAGGACGGTTTTGCAGATAGGTGTGGATCGAAGCAATATATTCCCCGACGACGCCCAAAAACACAAACTGCAAACCCATTAGGAAGAAAACGCCGATCATGAGCGGTGCGACGCCGATAGGGAAGGAGTTCCAAAACAGGAGCTTGAGGACGAAGTACGTCACCGCTGCGATCAGACTCAGCGCCCCTATGAGGAAGCCTAGAAGCGACGCGAGCCGAATCGGCACCTTAGAATGACTGACGATGCCAAGCATTGCGATGTCGTATAACGTGTAGAAGTTGTTCTTGCTAGTCCCCCGCGCCCGTCGCGGCTGGTTGAAGGGGATTGCCTTGATCTCGTAGCCGAGATCGGAGATGAGGCCGCGGAAATAGGGATAAGGGTCATTGACTCTACGTACCTGATCGAGCACTTCTCTGTCGTAGATACCGAACCCGGTTGCATCGTTGAGGAGCTTGATGTCCGAGATGCGGTCGAGCATCCGGTAGTACACCTTGCGAAAGGCATTGCTGATGGGCTGGCTCTGACTTACCGGCTTGACGGCGAGGACAAGTTTGTACCCTCTTTCCCAATACTTGATGAATTCTGGGATAAGCTCTGGCGGGTCCTGTAGATCGGACGCCAGGTAAACCGTCGCGTCCCCCCGCGTCTGCATGATGCCGTAGTAGGGCGAACGGATGTGCCCGAAATTACGCATGTTTATGATGACCTTAACGATGGGATCGCTCGCCGCCAGCCGTTTGAGCTTTTCCACCGTGCCATCGGTCGACGCGTTGTCGATGACCACAACCTCGAAGTCATACTTATCGGTCAAGGCCGCGATGGCGAGTTTGATGCGCCGGTACAGTTCATCGATATTCTCCTCCTCATTGTAACACGGCGTCGAGATGCTGATCAGTTTGCGTTCGGTCATGGTCAGTCCGCCCTGGGGATTGCCACAGTGATCAAGTTGCCGAGCTTGAGGCCAACGATGAAACCGCCGAAGCGTGGTATGCTCTCGACCTTGAGCCCCAAGGCCCAGAACAGGTGCTTTAGGAGGAATCCGGCCTCGAAGTAGTTGGTGGTCTTGCGCATTTCGAGCACGCGAAACCCAGCCTTATGCATCAGCGCGCGCATGGAGTTTTTGTTGTAGAGCTGGGGGTGCTGCAAGCAGAAGGCCGGCCAGCGTCGCCCGAAGATCCGCCTTAGCAGCGAGGATTCGTCATGCGTGACGATTGCCAGCTTCCCCCCGGACTTGAGCTTAGGCCGCAATTCGGTGAGTGTCGCGACCGGGTCGATCAGATGATCGAGCACATGGACCATTACCGCCGCGCCGGCGACAGCGTCCGGCACCGCATCGAAACCCAGCATATCGTGGATCACGGTGTAGTCATGCCCCCTGAACAACTTGTCGAGCGCAGGTTCGACGTCTCGATTTGGCTCAAACAACCAGTACTTTCTGAAGCTGCCCTCGCGAAGGCAGTTCTCAGCGAACAGACCAATGTCAGGGCCGATTTCGATATAGTCGCCGCTCAGTTCTGAATGGATCTTGAGAACCTCAAAATAGCCACGCTGCGTCTTGCGTAGCGCGGGGAGCGGTACTGTCGCCATGTTGGGTGGCATCTGCGTATAGAGCGCACCAAGCTGATTCAAATCGAAGAACGTGGGCGCGTAGAGCAACCCACACGAGGGGCATCGCACATAGGAGAAGAAGGCCTTCTCTTTGAAAAAGCCGTTCCAATATGGAACAAGATCGCCATAGACCATCCCTTCAGCTGGGTGCTCAGCCGTGACTTCGGTGGTCTGTGGCCGGCAAGCGGCGCAGAGCGGACAGGCGCGCCTCAGAAACTCACTCATGTAGCTCAATTCCCGAGTTTCTTCGGCACAAAGGTGAAGCGGCTGTGCCAGAAGTAACTGGTGATGATCACCAGGACCGAAAGGACGAACTGCGCAAGGATCGGTTTCATGTGCAGGAATTCAACGAAGAATGGCAGAATTACTAGGTTGGCCAAGAAATAGCCCGTGTAGTACGCAGAGAATTTCAGATACTCGGCCAGATAATTTCCTTGAGTTCCTGAATACATAGGTCTTGTAAGTGCCGTAGGCGAAGGTGACCGCCAGCGCCTGGCAAATCACGAGCACCACCATGTAATGGAACCCAATTGGCCCAAGCACCAGCAAGAGCACCGGAAATATCAAGAGCCCAAAAACTGTGTTCGCGCCGCCTGCTGCGAGAAACCGGACTTTCAGCGGATCTCCGCGAAGTTTGGCCAGAAACACACTGACATACTCGATGCAACTTGACATCAGCCCTCCTCGATCAGCTCGATGAGCATATTCTCTTTGAGCTCCTCGCGGGTCAGGAACGGGGAGAGATCCTCAAGCGCCGGCGAGGTGATCCGGCCGTCTGGATGCTGTTTGGCGCCGAGCTTTGGGGCGAAGATCTGGTTCTCGTCTAGCATCACCTCGCAGGCAGCAGGCCCGTCGGTTGCAAGCGTCATGCGGATCGCATTCGCTAAGCCCTCGTGCCGCGCCGCGCGTGTGTACGCGAACCCAAAGGCTTCGAACACCCGCTGAAATTCCGGGAAGGTGACGCCGCTGCGCGGGCCACCGCCCACCTCGTGGCCATTGAAGAAATTCCGGTGTGTCTGGGAGATTGAAACGTATCCATTGTTGTTAAGCAGAAAAATCTTCACTGCCAGTTTGCCGTGCACGATTGTCTGCAGCTCCTGCAGGTTCATCATGATCGAGCCGTCGCCGGCGAGGCAGACTATCGACTGCCCCTTCGAAGCCTTGCAGGCCCCGATCGCAGCCGGCAGATCGTAGCCCATGGTCGCACTGCCCGAGTTCGACCACAGCCGCTGTCCACGCTTGATCTTGCCGGCCTGGAAGCTCGTGATGCAGGCGGTCGCATTGGCGGCGACCACGATCTGATTTTCAGGCAATTCTCGGAACAAGGTGTCCATGAAAACATAGGGATTTACCTGCTGGTTGTGTTGATATTCCGGCAGCACAACCGGAAACTTCTCTTTGCGCTTCTTGCCCCACGCGACCCATTCGTGGTGGCCCACGGCGGGGCCGTCATAAGGCGCCGCGAGCAGCGCCGGCACGAGGTCGCAAAGGTCAGCGTGGACCGCCATGTCCGGTCGGACGTTCGAGCGCTCGAACTCGACGGGGTCAATATCGACCCAGATCTTGTACGCGGCGCGCCCGAACGTCTTCCAGTTATAGCTGACCTGCCGGATGTTGAGCCGCGTGCCCAAGATCAGCAAGCAGTCCGAGCTCTGCGCGACGAAGTTGCCTGCTCGGTCGCCGATCGTGCCAGGCCGGCCGATGTAGAGCGGGTGATCGTCATACATGAGGTCGTGCGCGGAAAAACCTGTCACGACCGGGATGCCCAGCTTGTCGGCGAGCTTAAGGAAGTTCCCGCGCTGCCCGCTGAGGTTAAGCCCATTACCGGCATAGATAACTGGGCGCTTGGCGGCCCCGATCTTTTCAAGGATCGCCTTGGCCGCGGCATCGACGTCGGTCCTCCTCCATGACTCATCGATCTCACCCCGATCGAAGGCGACAAGCGCATCAGGGTCGATTTGAGACGCCTGCACGTCAAGCGGGATGTCGAGCCAGCAAGGGCCGGGCCGGCCATGGGTCGCGAGGTAGATAGCCTTTTCAAGGTGGTAACGAATGCTCATGGGATCCGTCACCATGTGCACGTACTTGGTAATGGGCTTAACCAGCCGTTCGATATCGAGCTCCTGGTCGCCATACTGCCGGAGCGGCAAACCGGTGTAGCGGACCGTCGTTTCGATTTTGACCTGGCCCGAGATTACCAGCATCCCGATCGAGTTCGACGAAGGCACCGTAGACGCCGGTTATGGCGTTGGTGCCGCCCGGGCCCGAGGTCGTGTTGACCACAGCAAGCTTATTGTGGAGGCGGAAGTAGGATTCCGCGGCGATGGCACAGGCCTGCTCGTGATGGTTGAAGACGACGTCTATCTTGGGATGCGACCCGATCGAGTGGTTGAGGTGCATGGCACCGCCGCCAGTCACCATGAAGGCTTGAGTGATGCCGTGCGCGGCAAGCGCTTGCGCAACCCAGTCTGAGACCTTGATTTTGGTCATCCTACCCAACCATGGAAGAAGGCAGTGCGTCGTATAGCCTCGTCGAGAGGAACTGACTTGTACAAACCTAGCTCACGACACGCAAGACTTGTATCCGGCACGTAACGGCCGGGGTTCCAGCCGATATCTGGCGCGCCCCGGATCTCGACACGACCGTCACCGAGTAGCCTGGCGATGCGCTCGGCGAGGTCGCGGATGGAAACAGATTCGTCCGAGCCGACGTTGTATGCCTTGCCCGCTTCCGCTCGCACGAGCATGTGCAACAGCCACACCGTCAGGTCGGACGCGTATAGGTATGATCGGCAGGGCGTACCGTTGCCGTGGATTACTACCGGGCGGCCGGCCAGGGCGTCGCGTATGAAGTTGCCGGCAGCGAAATGGATCTCGAGAGGGAAGTGCGGGCCCAGCAGGGCGAAAATGCGCGCGATCGAAATCTGAGTGCCGGACTGCTTGGCGTAGATCGCACAGAGCATCTCGGCAGCGCGCTTGCCCTCGGCATAAGCGTTGCGTGGGTCGGTCGGGTCGGGGGCACCGAGCCAGTTCTCTGACACGCGCACCATCTCCCAGGGCTGCTGGCCGTATACCGCCCCCGAGCTCAGGTAGAGCGTGCGTACCACCTCTTTCTCCACCGCGAAATCGAGCGCCTGCCGCGTCCCGGCAACGACAGTATCGAACATCCGGCGCGGATTGTTCTGGTTGAGATCGGCGCTCGCTTCGGTCGCCGCGTGGATCAGGTGCGAGAAGGCGCCGTCGGGGAATGGAAAATCGATCACATCGCCTACGACGAAAGTGAACCCAGAGTACCCGGCTAAATGCGGCGCTTTACGAGCGAAGGCAGCCGGCCGGCGGGTAAGCACAACGGCCCTAAGGCCCAATCCCAACCGCAAATCGGCATGGCGCAGTGCTTCGAGTAGCCAGGAGCCAATGAAGCCAGTACCGCCGGTGATGAAGATACGGGCGCCGCGCAGGTTGTCCCAGATGCCCTCGGTGCCCTCAAGCACATCGTCGAGGTCACGCTCGAGACTCCACTCACGGTCGGCGGCTGGCATGGGGAATCCGGTGATGTTTGCGTTGTTACGGGCGCTTGATGAGGACCGCGTGACCGTTCCAGTTGTGGATGAATATGAAGCGAGGATCGCGCTCGTATTCCTCACACAGCTTGGTCACCCCGACGGTGGAGCGGAAGCCATAGTCGTCGAAGACTACGATGCCGCATGTCACGAGGCGGGGGAAGGCCCACTCGACGACATCCTTGGCGCCCTGATAGACGTCGACATCGACATGCAGCAGGCGGATCTGGCCGGAGACGCGGTCGGCGGTATCCTCCGGGAAAATGCCGCGGAGCAACTCAAAATCGCTCACCCCGATGCCCTTGAGCAGGTTTGCCACGTACTCCTGGGAAGTATCGGCGTGCTCGCCGCCTCGGTATTTGGCATCAACCGCGGGGTCCGCCTTAACGACGCCGGTGAAGGTGTCAGCGAGATACACTGTGCCGGTGACGTCGAAGCGCTTCCGCGCCTCAGCAATAACAAGGCCCGAACCGCCACGCCATACCCCAACCTCGACATAGGCACCCGGGTCAAGCTTGGCCGTCTGCCCGACGAGCGACCACAGTTCGTGGAGGCGCAGCACATCCACGAGAGTGTTCTCCTTGGCCGTCTGCCAAACGGTCATGAAGTCCTTGTCGTAGAGGTGCTTCTTGTAATCGCTTGTGACGTATTGCGATACTCCACGAAAGGCCCGGATCAGCCTGAGCGCCAGCAGCGGCAGATGCTGCCGGACACGCTCTGCTACTGTATTTCCCTGCATACTTGTGCATCCTGGTGAGAGCTTGGCTCGACGAGCATAGGCGAGCCGCGGATTGAACTTGGTCGGAGGGATGTGGACAGCTGCTTTGACCTCAGGCATTGGCGCCTTCACGCGGTAGCGCGAACAGTAGCAATAGGTCGCTCAGGGTATCGATGCACTGGCAGTTCCTCGTGTCGACGCCGTCGTCATAACCTCCAGTGAAAAACACGAAGCGCACCCCCCCGGCGGTGGCCGCGCGCTGATCGATCGTGCTATCGCCCACTAGTGCGCACTCTGCGGCGTTCGCGCCGAGGGCGGCAAGTGCATGGAGAAGCGGCGCCGGATCGGGCTTGCCCGCGGCGGCCGTATCGCCACCCACCACCACCGTGAAGGCCTCGTCCAGTCCCACGTCGACCAACACCTTGCGACAGAGCGTTTCAGGCTTGTTGCTGCAGACCGCCAGCGGCCAGCCGTCTGTGCGGAGCGCGGCGATGGTCTCCGCGACGCCCGGATAGAGGTGGCTGGCATAGGTCCGGCTCAGGGCATAGCGGCGTCGGAACTCCGGTACCATTTCTCCAGGCGCCGAATTGGGGAGGGTACGGCTGACAAGCTCTTTCACGCCGCGGCTGATTTGGCGCCGGAAGTGGTTCAGCGGCAACGGGTCTAGGCCGCGTTCGGCGCGCATTCCATTGAGCACGCCGGCGATCGCCTGGGCGCTGTCTACCAAAGTTCCGTCGAGATCAAAGATGAACGCGCGGACGGGGGTCATCGCCGTTGGGGAACGCCGTAGAGGACCGAGTTGAAGGTGTTGTACATGTGTTGTCGGATGAACATGTCGTAGTCCTCGGTCAGCGACTTTAGCAACAGCGGCAGCTCCCAGATGTCGTTCTGCTTGTGGTAGAGCGAGACCGCGATCACTGGCCGGCAGCGGGCGATCAGGTTGCGCGCGCCTTTGAGGGCCGACGCTTCCGCGCCCTCGATGTCGAGCTTGATGAAATCGATGGGCGCGGCGGGAAACGCTTCGTCAAGGGCGACCGCTGCGACCGATGCGCCACTACTGCCCCCTGCCGTCGTCGCGCTTTCCCCTGCTCCCGAGAACGACAGGATCTGGTGGCGGTCCGAAACCGCGAGTGGTAGGCATGTCACTGTCGCATCTTTGGGGCGGATGCCTGCGACGAGCTTGCGATAGTTCTCACCTTCCGGCTCGAAGAGATAGGCCGCGCCGAGCGTGCGCACCGCGGCGAAATCGCGGAACGAGTCCCCGTCGAAAGCTCCGCAATCGACAAAGCGGATGCCTTCAGTCGGCAGCACGCTGAGCGTCAGCTCGTTGTAGTACTGCGGCTCGGGGCTGATGTAACCAGAGTAGTCCATGTCGAGCCCAAGCCGGAAACGGATGATCCGGCAAAAAACCTCACGGCTCACATCGTCCGTCAGCACGGCGTAGGCGGCCCCGAGTTCTACGATGTGGCGCTGTATCTCGCCGGCCGCGCCCAGCCAGTAGCGCCAGCCGAGCTGCTCGCGCAGCTGCGGGTAGAACTCGAACGGATAGCGAGCGGATTTGAGCCCAAAGCCTTTGCACAGCCGCGCGATCTCCTCATACGGAGTTTCCCGGCTGTAGAGCCCAACCACGATCTGGGCGCCGTCGCCGGGTCTGGAATCTCTGGCCGCGACGACCGGCAGACCCATGACCTGATTGGCGCCTGGATTGGTGGCGATGAACCCCCGGACCGGTACGCCAAGCATGATCAACGCCCCGGCCACCGCCCTGCCGAAGCCGCCGGGGCCATAAATCCATGTCGGCGCATTGAGGTCGAGCCCGCGCGGCGTCGGCTCCAGCCTGAGGACATCCGCAGCCAGCTGCTCGAACTGCGTGTCTGGCGGTTCAGTTCCCGTCATGTTCAGAGCCCGCGATTGAGGATCGGTGCGCGCAGTGCTTCGTTCTCGCTATACGGCCCGTCGATGTGGTCGATCGTCAGAGGCTCATCGCGCTTTATGGACGTGATGAGCTTCTCTCCACTCATTACCTCGCGCACCGAAAGCTGCCCCTTGCGCAGCGGGATCGCCATATAGAAGTCGCGCTCGAACGCTTCCTTGGAGAAAATATAGCCCGCGTCGAGGTCGCGCCGCGCATAGGCGCCGCGCACGAGCGTATCGAGATATGCCGTCTCGCGCCGCGAGATCGCCCGGCGCTCGTCGCCGCGGCCACCGCACATCTCTCGCGCCTTGTGGAAGGCCTTGAACCATTCGTCGCAGTTCACCGGCCGCGAGCAGTAGGGCGAGACCGGCACACCCTCGTAGTCGATGTCGATGTGCCGCTCCCAAGTGCGCGCACCCTTGGCGTAGGAGATCAGCATCGAATTGCGCCAGTCGGTGTATTCGTGCGTGGAGAATCCGATGACATGGTCCGAGTAGCGGCGGCGCAAGTAATCGATTTGATCGAGGTCGAGTTCGCCATCCTCGGAAGGGTAGAGCGATACACAGTGGTTTATTGCCAACGGGATGGCGCGCTTTTCGAAGAAATGGACTACGTCGTCGAGATCCTTCTCGGAGGCGCCGCCGCTAGAGACAATGACCGGCCGCCTAGTGGACGCGATCTTTTCTATCAGGGCCCAGTCGTTCACGTCGGAACTGGCGATCTTTATGATCGGAAGGTCGAATTCTACACAAAGTTCAACCGACGATTCGTCGAACGGGGTCGACATCGGAATGCAGCCCACCTTGCGGACCTCATCGACGAGGCACGCGAAATCGTCGCGGCTAAGCTTGGTATCCTCAGTCTTCTTGACGTAGCGAAGCTCGGAACTGCCCTTGAACTCCGGGTGTATGAACTCATCCACGTCACGGAATTGCAGCTTTATTGCAGCCTTGACGTTGTTGTACCGCACTACCACACCATGGTCGCGGATGATTTTCAGCCCTCGTTCGACCTTGCCCCAGTGATTGTTGGCCAGTTCAAGCACGAAGAGGTTCTCGAACAGGTCCCGATCTCTTTGATCAACCATTATTGGCCCACTCCGCGCTTACTCTCCACTTCCGTGCCCAACGAGCCCCGGAAACCAGCAACGTCAATAGCGGCGGACCGAGCCGCCGCGCGGTCAAGCAACGCCCTTTCATAGTCCTCGATCTGATCAAGCGTGACCCGGCGCATATCTTCGCCAGCTTCATACCGCTTATGCCAGTCGAGTATCCGATCGATAGCCGTATCGATCTCCCAAAGAGGAGTCCAGCCCAGTATTGCGTGGGCCTTGGAACAATCTAGCTTGAGTATATTGGCCTCGCGCGGTGCAGTTTGGCTGTCCTGCTCCCAGCTCGCGCCCCCGCCCCACCCCATGATCAGTCTGTCGACCATCCAGTGCACCGGCCTGGAGCCGCCATCGGCTGGACCAAAATTCCAGCCGTCGGCATAGCCGACGCCTCCCTTAGCGAGCTTTTCGGCTAGCAGCAGGTAGCCGCTCAACGGCTCGAGCACGTGCTGCCAGGGGCGGATCGATTGAGGATTACGGATCTGTACGGGCCTGTTGCTCAGGAGCGCGCGCATGATATCTGGCACCAGCCGGTCGGCCGCCCAGTCGCCGCCGCCGATGACGTTTCCGGCCCGGGCACTGGCTAGTGCGACACCAGCCAGCCCGAAATAGGACCGGCGCCAAGCAGCAGTAATCAACTCGGCGCACCCCTTCGAGCTTGAATAGGGGTCGTGGCCGCCCATCGCCTCGGTTTCGCGATAGCCCCAGAGCCATTCACGGTTCTCGTAGCACTTGTCAGAGGTGACGTTGACAATTGCGGCGACACTGCTGGTAGTACGCGCTGCCTCGAATAGGTTGATGAGCCCCATGACATTGGTCGCGAAGGTCTCGACCGGGTGGTCGTAGGAATAGCGGACCAGCGACTGGGCGGCCATGTGGATGACAATCTCCGGGCGCGCCTGATGCATCGCCCGCGCGAGCGCGGCACCATCCCGGACGTCGCCACTTATCGACGTCATGCCCTCGGCGACGCGCCCTGCGTCAAATAGGCTGGGCTCAGTCGGCGCCGGCAGGGAATACCCGGTAATCTCTGCGCCCAAGCGCTGTAGCCAGAGCGAGAGCCAGCCGCCCTTGATTCCCGAATGGCCGGTCAGCAGAACGCGGCGGCCACGCCAGAAGCCGCGATCGATCATTCCCACACCTTCCACGGCGGCGAACCGGACTGCCACAGCTCCTCAAGCAGGTTTTTGTCTCGCAGAGTATCCATCGGCTGCCAGAAGCCACGATGAAAAAAGGCCTTAAGCTCGCCCTGGCGAGCCAGCAGTTCCAATGGAGCGCGCTCCCAGATCGTGTCGTCCCCCTCGATCTCATCGAGGGCCCTAGGAGATAGCACGAAATCCCCCGTTGATCCATCCGCCTTCGGAGGGCTTCTCCGTGAAAGAGGTGATTGTATCGTCCCGCACCTGTAGCAGGCCGAACCTCCCCGGCGGCTGCGCCGCGGTAATCGTGGCGACCTTGCCATGCGCGGCGTGGAATGCGACCAACTCGCGTATGTTGACCGAACTGACGCCGTCGCCATAGGTGAGGCAGAAGTCCCCCTCAAGATAAGGCGCAACCCGCTTGAGACGTCCGCCAGTCTGGGTGCGCTCTCCCGTGTCTATCAGTGTTACCCGCCACGGCTCGGCTTTCTGGGCGTGTACTTCGACCGAATTGGTCGGCATATCAAAAGTGACGTCTGACATATGCATGACGTAATTTGCGAAGTATTCCTTAATCATATAGCCTTTGTATCCACAGCATATAATAAATTCGGTGAACCCGTAGGCGGAATAAATCTTCATGATGTGCCAGAGTATCGGCCTGCCACCAATCTCAATCATTGGCTTGGGGCGCAATGATGATTCTTCAGAAATGCGGGTACCAAGCCCCCCCGCTAGTATAACCACTTTCATCGTCAAACTCGGAAGCGATTTTGCCGGTCCGCATATATACATATGTCGGAGGTGAAAGCGAGCGACTTGAATGGGTCGGTGCCAGCTACCGGAGAAAGAGTCCGCACCTTGTGTGCGAGGGGCCTCGCGGCGAGGGCAATACCACCGAAATACGTCGTCGCGAGGAGATCGTTGAAAATGGCCATCATCGTTGGTCGAAGAAGTTCCTTGATTATAAGCAAGATTGCGGATTTCCATCGATTGTTCGACAAATTAAGCATTACCTGTCACGCAGCGCCTCATGGCTCAGTCTGGCCACGGGCGAAAGCAGGTAGCCGAGAATGGTGCGCGAGCCGGTCTTGATCTCGACGGTAACGGCCTCACCAGCATCGAGGCCTACGAGCTTGTCCCCGACCTGAAACTGTGACCGATCGAGCGATATGAGCGCGGAGTATTCCAACTGCTGGCCTTGCGGCTCGCTCGAGCTTCCCACTGCACCGATGGCGTCATTGCTTGCGTTTTGTGGTGACGTGTTTTTTGCGATGGCATCGCGAGACACGCTGAGGACCGTTCCGTTTATCAGGCCGTAGCGGGTGAAGTCGAAAGCGTCGACCTTGATTTCGGCCGTTTGGCCGACGTGTACGAAGCCGATATCGCGGTTCTGCACCATTGCGCGGACGAACAGCTCATCGTCTGATGGAACGATGACGAGCAGCGGCTGGGCGGGAGTTACGACTCCCCCGATCGTATGCACCGCCACCTCCTGTACGGTGCCATCGATGGGGGCTCGCAGCGTTTGCAGCTCCGTGCGGCGCCGCGCCTTGATGATCTCCTGACTGGCTGCGGTGACCTTCTGTTCGGCCTTGGCCAGATCATCGAGCACGGAACGGCGAAACTCCGCTTCCGTCTGCGCCCGCGTTTGCGCCAAGGCGGCGATGGCAGCATCGACCTCGTGGTAACTGCTGCGCAGCACCGCGACCTCTCGTTCCTGGTCGACGAGCCTTACGGAAGCCTCGAGGTACAGCAGCTTCGAACCGACCTGCTTGTCCAGCAGGGCCTTGCGGATATCGACCAGTTCCTGAAGCATCGGAAGCGTCGCTTGTTTCTGGTCTATTTTGGCGAGGATCGAAGCGTGCTCTGCCTTCTTCTGCGCGCTCTGGGAGTTGAGCGCAGCAAGCTTGCTCCTGTGTTCCGCGACGGTCTCAAGCAGCGATTGTCGCTGCGTCTCTATGAGGCTTGCGGGAATTCCCTGCGGCGGCCTAAACGCATCGAGAGGCGATACCGCAACGGCGGCCTGCAGGCGCGCAACGTCGAGCTGCGCCAGCTGCAGCTCGCTGGTCAGTCGGTTGACGTCCGCTTCGGCCATCGTCGTGTCGAGTTCCACCAGGATGTCGCCGGCTTTGACCTTGTTTCCGTCATGCACGTGTATGGCGTGCACAACACCGGTTTCAAATGGCTGAATGACTTTCGAACGACTGTTCGGAATGATCTGCCCGCGCGCGGAGGCGACGATGTCGATCTTGCCGATTGCTGCCCAGGCGAGAGCGACACAAAAGACGGCCACGATGACTCCGGCGATGGCGCGCCCGGCCGGCGAGGCTGGTGTTTCGACGATCTCCAAGGCAGCAGGAAGAAAGGCAGTTTCTTCGTTTTCGCGGCGAGAGATAGAGTGCCTCAGTGGCACGACTTTTTCAGCTGACTTCATGGAGCCCGGCCTGAATACGATAAAGCGCGGCGTATCGTCCGCCTTTGCGCACGAGTTCGTCGTGCGAGCCGTCTTCGATGATGCGTCCGCTTTCCAGCGTGACGATTTGATCGGCCTCGCGGACCGTTGACAGCCGGTGCGCGATAACGAACACCGTGCGCCGTTCGGCTATCTGGCCCATATTCTGCTTGATCACGCGCTCGCTTTCATAATCGAGTGCGCTAGTGGCCTCATCGAAGATCAGGATGCGTGGGTCCATCACCAATGCACGCGCGATGGCAATGCGTTGTCGCTGGCCGCCCGATAGGCTGCTGCCGCGTTCGCCGATCAGCGTGTCGTACTGCTCGGGAAGCTGCTCGACAATGAAGTCGTGAGCGCCGGCAAGCTTTGCCGCAGCGATGACACGCTCCATCGGCATGCCGGGATCGGCAAGTGCGATGTTCGTGCGCACCGATGCATTGAACAGGATGTTTTCCTGGAGGACGACACCCAGTTGACGCCGGAGCCATGCAGCGTCAACCATCGCCAGGTCGGTGCCGTCGATGAGGACGCGGCCGGATGCCGGCACATAGAGGCGCTGAATGAGCTTCGCCAGCGTACTCTTGCCTGAACCTGACGGGCCAACGATGCCGATGACCTGGCCGGCCGACACATTTAGGCTCACGTCATGAAGCACATCGGGTGCATCCGGATGATAGCGAAACGTTACGTGGTCGAGGGTGACATCACCGCGGATCGGTTCACCCGGTGCCTTTGACGGGTTATAGGTCGTCTCGGCCGGCGTGTTGAGGATGTCGCCGAGCCGCGCCACCGAGAGCCGCGCCTGGTGAAAGTCCTGCCAGATCTGCGCGATGCGCAAGACGGGCGCGCTCACTCGTCCGGCCAGAATATTGAAGGCGACCAGCTCGCCGACCGTGAGTTGCCCCTTGATGACCAGCGTTGCTCCGAAAAACAGAATGCCGGCCATGGTCAGCTTGTTGACCAGCTGTACAGACTGGCTGGCGATATTGCCGAGATTGGTGACGCGAAAGCTTGCGCTGACATAGCCGGCAAGCCGCTCCTCCCAGCGCCTTTGCATCTGCGGCTCGACCGCCATCGCCTTCAGCGTTTCCACGCCGGTGACGTTCTCGACCAGGAACGCCTGGTTCTCGGCGCCGCGGCGGAACTTCTCGTCGAGCCCGCGGCGGAACAGCGGCGTCATGCCGGCGGAGATGGCGATGTAGAACGGAAACGAGCCGAGCACGAGGAAGGTAAGCAGCGGCGAGTAGATGAACATCACGCCCAGGAAGACGAAGGTGAAGAACAGGTCGATGACCAGCGTCAGCGCCGAGCCCGTGAGGAAATTGCGGATGTTCTCGAGCTCGCGCACCCGCGCCACGGAATTGCCCACCCGCCGCGCCTGAAAATAGCCGATCGGCAGCGCCAGCAGGTGATGAAACAGGCGCGCGCCGAGTTCCACGTCGACTCGGTTGGTCGTGTGCGAGAAGGCATAGGTGCGCAGCATACCGAGGATCGCCTCAAACACGCCGATGGTCACGAGGCCGATGACCAGAACCTCGAGCGTGCTCATGCTGCGATGCACGAGGACCTTGTCGATGACGACCTGGAAGAACAGCGGCGAGACCAGCGCGAAGATCTGCAGGAAGAAGGACGCCACCAGGACTTCTGCGAACAGGCGGCGATACTTGCGGATGGCGCCTAGGAACCAGGTGATGTCGAAGCGCCGCGTCAGATCGCCGAGGGACGCCCGCCGCGCCATCAGCAGAAGCCTGCCGTCCCACACTGCCTCGAATTCCTGCCGCGACATCACGGACGGCTGTGCCGCGCCCGGCACCTGCACCAGCGCCTTGTCTTGGCCGGCTTGGTCCAGGCCGATCTTCGCCAGCAGTAGGAAACTACCATCGCGGGTCGTCGCGATGCAGGGAAGCGGCGTATTGGTCAGCCGCTCCCAGCGCGACTTGTAGGCGCGCGCCTTGAGGCCGAGCTGCTTGGCATAGCGCAGCATTTCGGAAACACCGATTTGCTGCACACCGAGGTGATGACGAATCTGATGAGGATCAGCCCCGATGCCGTGGAAACGCAGCAGGCTGACAAGTACATACAGGCCCGGATCGACGGGATCAGGAGCCCGACTTTCCCCGCTCACAGGCCGTCCCCCTACTCAACGCACGCGACGCCCCAAACATCGCACCGTTCGGTCCTAATGCCGTTTGCCGGCTGCCCCCAGGCCGCACCGAACCTCAGCCGGGCAGACGCCCCGCCCGCTGCTTTCCACACAACTTATCGTGGCCGATCCACGCCGATCAACACCGAAGTTGGGTAATCGTTAAGCATTGGCCGGCCGCCGGTGCCCGCCCACTTCGGTCACGCAGCAAAAGCTCCCATGGCCACTCAACGCCCCAGCCTCCAACTCAGCTCGCGGGAGTGGGCGCAGCATTGCGGGCGCCTCAGGCTCGACAACCTACAACCTGCGCGGTCGCACCGGATGCGCTTTTTGACGATCCCACACCCCGGGTTCCGCCTTTTGCGTAAGCGTCCGGTGACGGCCGCGGGTTAGGCAGCGTTTTGGACCGCCTGCTCGGAGGCGAAGTTCCATGGCAAGAACTGGTCGACCCGGTTGACCGGATGGTCGGCAATGCGGGTAAGGACATCGCGGAGATAGGCCTGCGGGTCGAGGCCGTTGAGCTTGGCGGTTTCGATCAGCGAGTAGATGGCGGCGGCTCGGCTGGCCGCCGGCGTCGGAACCGGCGAAGAGGTAGTTCTTGCGACCGAGAGCAAGTGGCCGGATCGACCGTTCGGCAGCGTTGTTGTCGATCTCCAGGCGCCCGTCGTCGCAATAGCGGGTGAGCGCGTCCCAGCGGCTGAGGGCGTAGCGCATGGCCGCAGCGAGATCGCTCTTGCCGGACAGTTTTGGTCGCGTCGCCTCGAGCCAGGTCTTGAGCTCGGCAAGCAGTGGACCGGCTCGCGCCTGGCGCGTTCGGTGCCGGTCATTGGGTAGTCGTCCGCGGATATCGGCCTCGATGGCATAGAGGGCGCCGATCCGATCAAGCGCCTCTCGGGCGATCGCCGAGCCATTTGCCTGATGCACGTCGAAGAACTTGCGGCGCACATGGGCCCAGCAGGCGACCTCGACCACTCGGCCGGATTCGTAGAGCCCATCGAAGCCGGCATAGCCGTCGGCCTGCAGGAATCCGGAGAAGCCCTTGAGGTGCTCGCGCGGCCGCTCGCCCTTGCGATCCGGCGAGTAGCGGTAGAGGACGGCGGGAGGTGCCTCGCCGGCATGAGGCCGGTCGTCACGGACATAGACCCACAGCCGCCCGGTCTTGGTCTTGCCGGTTCCCGGCGCCAGCACCGGAACCGGCGTGTCGTCGGCAAAGAGCCTGTCGGCGCTCATCACCTCGCGAGCGAGAGCGTCGACCAGCGGACGGAGCAGCCAAGCCGCCTTGCCGACCCAGTCGGCCATCGTCGAGCGATCCAGATCGACGCCCTCACGGGCATAGATCTCGGCCTGGCGGTAGAGGGGAAGGTGATCGGCATATTTGCTGACCAGCACGTGGGCGAGCAGCCCCGGTCCGGGCCGTCCACGCTCAATCGGCAATGATGGCATCGGTGCCTGGGTGATGGTCTCGCAGGAGCGGCAGGAGAACTTCGGGCGAATGTGGCGGATCACCTTGAAGCGCGCCGGAACGTATTCCAGCACCTCGGTCACGTCTTCGCCGAGCCGGCGCATCGCGCCGCCGCAACGCGGGCAACGGCAATCCTCCACTGTCGGACCATGCACGACCTCTTCGCGCGGCAGATGGTCCGGCAGAGGCCGGCGGACCGGCTTCTCGCGGTCAACGGCATCCGGAGCGCTTGCCTGGTGCTGCTCCTCGCTCTCCCCGCGCTCCTCCTCGATGTCGTCGAGCAAGAGTTCCAGCTGCGCGATGGTCGCGTCGAGCTTCTCGGAGGAGCGGCCGAACTGCAGGCGCCTCAGCCGAGCGATCTGCACCTTCAGCTTCTCGATCTCGATCCCGGCCGTCACGACCATGCGCTTCAGCAGCGCAACATCATCAGGCAGTGAGGTCGAATTGATCGGCACAAAGGCAGCTTACCCACCGCCGGACCACCGGCCAGACCAACGCGAGCGACTGAGTCACCGTGTCGCGCTCATCCTGCCAGTTCCGGCCGCCACGTCCGCTGCGGCGCCCGCCAGTCAATCCCCTCCAACAGCATCGACAGCTGGGCTGGGGTCAGCGTCACGACGCCCGACCGCGTCGTCATTGGCCAGACGAACCGGCCCTTCTCCAGCCGCTTGGCGAACAGGCAGAGCCCTTGGCCGTCCCACCAGATGATCTTGATCAGGTCACCGCGCCGGCCGCGGAAGACAAAGGCCTGACCCGAGAACGGGTCGCGGCGCAGATGATCCTGAACCAGAGCCGCCAGACCGTTGAAGCCCTTCCGCATGTCGGTCGGACCGGCGGCAAGGAACACGCGTCCACCAGCCGGGACCGGGATCATCGGTCGTCCAGCAGGTCAACGACCCGCTTCAGCACCTTGAGGTCGACCGACGCATCAACCCGGATGCGTCGTCCGCCGGCCAACTCGATCTCGATGACCCCACGGCGTTCGGACTGCGGCACGCAATCCACGGCAGGAGCCGGAAGCGCCACTGGAATGAAGGCAGGCTCCCGAGCCCGGTACCTGCGCCTGCTCGCCCTCGGTCAGCTCGCGTCGCCATCGGAACAGCAGGCTCGGCGAGATGCCATGGCGCCGCGCCACGCGCGATACCGATCGGCTCTCGCGCGCCGCCTCCTCGACGATCGCGCGCTTCTCCTCGGCCGACCACCGTCGGCGCGTGTCCGCCGTGATGATGAAGCGATCTCGAAGTATCAGGTCCAGACATAGGCAGGATACAGGTCCTAATCGTGGCCAATCGCCACTCAAGACCCGATCCTCACCCAGCCCCCGATCCACGCAAGGCGGCCGTCACCGGACGCTTACCCTTTTGCGACAAAGTGGCACGGTAAAACGGCGGCGCAATAGCCTGAGAGCACAGCCAAATGCGGCCGCGGCCCCTCGCGGGAAATGAACATCGTTGGCCAAACGTCAATGGTTGTTACTTGCCCGCAGCCTCGCCCACCGGTTTAATCAAAATTGGGGGAATGAATGAGGATCGGGGGGCTCTACTGCGCCAAGCGCCGCGCTGAGCGAACAGGATAAATTGGGTGAGCCATCGACTCGCATCATACGACTTGATCGGCGCCTATCAGGAGCGGGATGTCCATGATTACCGAATCTGATTTGTTGAAAGAATGTCTAAACGCGTCACACGCCGTATACGGCGTGTCCGGCGATGATCCGAATAGTTATATTTCAACTATTGGCGGAGACTCATTTTACACGCAGCTAAGCGCAATCATGGTGAATGGAAAACCTCTCCGCCTAAGTATACCTGATTTGGCTTTTTATGGACAAGCCTTCTTGGATGGCTACGGAAATATCATCATTGCTTTTGAGGGGAGTTACCCGTTCCCGGACCCGCAACTGGGAGAGCAAAAAGCGGACTCAGTCTATGGCCTTCAGTCACGAGGAACTGACGTAATACTTGCTGCGGGAGTCAAGCCGCCGGCGCTTTATAGTGCCGAACAGTTTGCAGAACAAGTATATCAAGAAGCTCACACCTATTTTCCTTCAGCAAAGATATATGTCACAGGCCATTCTTTGGGCGGTGCGGAGGCTGAGGCCGCAGCTAAATATCTACGTGACTTTCATCAACTTGATGTCGGCGGCGCTACTTTCGGCGCAACGGGGCTTCCGCTTAATACAATCGCGGGCACTGGTTCTTTGATAAATTACATCGACTTAGGAGATCCAGTAGGGAATTACGCCAGAGATACCTTCATTCACTCTTATACTGGCGATCACTATGGGGATGTAGTGTTTGTAGACGCGGTGCAACAACATTTCTCTGGCGGCATTTTCAATTCTAATCCGTCGAAGTTCGATGTGGCAGTGGCAGCATTTGCATATCATCCGCTTGAGAGCTACGCACGGCAGTTTTTTCCCGATTTTTCTTTCGCGAACTACGTGGGCGTCGGAGGTACATCGGGCGCACCTCCCTTACAGCCGGCACCCTTCGACTTCGCCAGCTATGTTGCAACGGTGGCTCAGAGTAATCCGATACCACACACTGTCACATCCTATCCGGTGGTGACTTCACTCACCGAAACAACGATAAAGACGAACGGGAGCATTCCGCTTTCGTCGCTATTTGCAGCTAGCGAGCAACCCGCTGGAAGTGGCCATTCCGTCGACCACTACACGGTTTTCATAGTGCAGGGGGCTGGCAGCCTTGCGATAGGCAACCAGTCATACTCGCTGGGAAGCATCGCGACGAACGTCTCCCCTTCTGATTTTGCCAATGCAAGGTTCCGGAGCGGAGCAAACGCCGGAACGAGCGAGATTGCGGTTGTTGCGTTCGACGACGCCGGTACCTCGAGCATCGCGGCGGACACGACAATCGACGTGATGGGAGTTCCCGATCCGATCATTGTCATGGCTAGCGTCAATGCTCCCTTCAACTCGAATGTGCAACGCAGTTCCTTTCTCAGCCTGCCACCGGCGCCCAGCGGGCTATCCATATCCCTGGTCAATTTCATCAATACCCATTCGGGTCCAGGCCAGTTGACCTCCGGGGGACTCCAACTTCCGGAAATGTTGGCGTCGGGTATGCCAACGTCGGCCAAGTCGGGTTTGCGACTGGATCGGTGGCGGGCTCCGACACGATCGAGATGTATGCGACGTACTCGGACGGCTCGACGAGCAACCATGTTGATCTGACCGTCAACATCCAGGCGTCGGCACCACCGCCTCCGCCCCCGCCACAGAATTCCAGCGGCCCGGTGATCAGCACGAGCGTTCAGTCGTTTCAAGTGACGGTCGGGCAGCAGGGCATCCTGTCGTCCTCTAATCTCAGTGCAAGTGACGCCGCCTACCCCGACCCGTCTCTGATCTCCTACAACATCACCAGCTACCCGACACAGGGCGCTCTCTACCTCAATGGGCAATTGGCTCATAGCTTCACGCAAGCGGATATCAATGCCGGGCGCGTCGCCTATCTGTCGTACATGCAGGCCGGCCTTTCATCGGAAGCCACGGACGCCCTGACCTACATCGTTTCCGATCCGAGCTACAGACAGACCGCCCCAACCACCGTCAATCTCAAGATCGAGCCGCTGCCGCCGCCGCCGACAACGAGCCAGCCATACATCGATATCAATTCTTTTCAGACTGTGCTCGAAGGTGGGCAGATATTTGTAACTGGCGTCAATCCCTCATACGCGCCTAACATTCAATCCAATCTCCACGTCACTGACCCCAATCCAAACGACCCGTATACTGGTTCGTCTAGAGATAGTGCGATCGTCTATACTATAGTTCAAGGGCCGACACATGGCCAACTGAACTGGGTCACCAACTACCCAACTCCTTGGCTCCCCGGACAGCAGCCATACTATGGCCAGCAAGTCACAAAATTTACTCAGAATGATCTCAATAATGGTTGGTTTATTTACAAGAATGACTTCACGTCCGGCGCCAGTGACAGCTTCTCCTTTACAGTATCGGACAGTTTCGGCGGCACGATAGGGCTAACCACCGCCACCATTCCCATACAGCCAGTCAATCCAATCGTTCTAGGAATTAACGCCGGGATGTTCGTGACTTCCGGCGGAGAGAGCGTCGTTTCACCAGATTGGCTTAGGATTTTCGATAACGCTCCCGATGCAAAGCTCACGCTTACGCTGAGACAGCCACCATCGCACGGAACCATTCTACTGTCGGGACAACTGCCCTCCGGTTCCAGCTTCACAGTGAGCGAGCTCTACCAGTTGTCTTACCGCCAAGATGGTGGCGCGGCCCAGTCCGACCAGTTCAGCTTTGCCGTGACCGATGCATATGGGAATAGCATCCCCGATCTAGTCGTACCGATCACAATCGGCGCAACCGCCCTTGATAAGAACACGGGAGCTTTGGTCGGGATTGGCCAATCCGCGGTGATTGAAGGTCAGAACCTGCATGTCGCCGATCCCGGCATGGGTAGCGGCAATCCCTATGCGGACACCCCACAATCTCTTATTTACACGCTAACCAATCTACCCACTCATGGCGCATTGAGCCTTGCCGGTTCAGCTTTGCAGGTTGGTGATCAATTTACTCAAGAACAGATCGACAAAAACCTTCTGACCTATACAGAAGACGGATCGAGCGCGACATCAGACTTTTTTGGATTCTCAATCGCAGACGCGTTTGTTCACAACAACTTCGGGTCTGGCACATTTAATATTACGATCACAAACAACAGCGGAGGCCGCAATTTAGTCACAAGTTCGAGTTCCGACGTATTTTACAGCGGCCCCGGCAATAACTGGATTATGGGAAACAGCGGCACCACCCTGAGCTACGCGCTCGCTCCTGCCGGGGTGAACGTGAACCTTGGGGCGGGAACGGCTGACAACGGCTTTGGCGGAATCGACACGATTAGTGACGTTCACTCTCTTACTGGTTCGCCATTTGGCGACCTCTTGAGCGGTACGAACGTCGATGACGTATTTGCGGGCGGCAAAGGCAACGACACGATCGACGGCGGCCCCGGCACGGACACGGCCGTGTTCAGCGGCTCCTACTTGCAATACCAGGGCGTTGCATTAGGCGGCGATGCATTCCAGGTCATCGATCAGCGGTCCGGTTCGCCTGACGGCACGGATACGATTGCCAACGTCGAGTTTCTTCAGTTTGCCGATGGCACGTACCGGCTGTCAGAGGTCGAGACCAAGGGAACGACCGCTCTCGTCGAGGTCGGCGACTACTTCCTTCTTGGTGTCATCGGCGGTCCGGGCGTGACGCTGAAGTACTCCGGTTCGGTCGTCGTTGCCGGTCAGTTCGGGGCGTGGATCCCGCTTGGGGCGGAGGCGACGAGCGGAGGGTATGAGGTCGCCTGGAAGTATGGCGCTGCCGACCAGTACACGGTGTGGAGCACCGACAGCAATGGCGACTACGTCTCGAACATCGTTCCCGTCGGGCCTGGGACAAGCTCTAGCCTGGAAATCAATCGAGACCAGCTTCCAGCAGGATCTCAACGACGATGGCACGATGGGCTTGGCCACGACCGTGATCGAGACGGCTGGTAATACGGACTTCGTCCAGGTCGGGGACACCTACCGCCTCTGTGACCATGGGACGACGACGGGTCCGGCGCTGAAGTTCCAGGGAGCAGACGTCGTTGCCGGTCAGTTCGAGGCGTGGACCCCGCTTGGAGTGGAGGCGACGAGCGGAGGGTATGAGGTCGTCTGGAAGTATGGCGCTGCCGACCAGTACACGGGATGGATCACCGACAGCAACGGCAACTACATCTCCAGTTTGGCTGTGGTGCCCGGAACCAACCCAAATCTTCAGGTGTATGAGACCCGCTTCCAGCAGGACCTCAACGGCGACGGCACGATTGGTCCCGCCGCGAAGACGGTGGTCGAAGCGCTGGGAGCGACGAGCCTGACCAAGGTTGGGAACGAATATTTCCTGCTCGACAGCGGCGGCATCGGTCCGGCGCTGAAGTTCCAGGGAGCAGACGTCGTTGCCGGTCAGTTCGAGGCGTGGACCCCGCTTGGAGTGGAGGCGACGAGCGGAGGGTATGAGGTCGTCTGGAAGTATGGCGCTGCCGACCAGTACACGGGATGGATCACCGACAGCAACGGCAACTACGTCTCCAGTTTGGCTGTGGTGCCCGGAACCAACCCAAATCTTCAGGTGTATGAGGCCCGCTTCCAGCAGGACCTCAACGGCGACGGCACGATTGGTCCCGCCGCGAAGACGGTGGTCGAAGCGCTGGGAGCGACGAGCCTGACCAAGGTTGGGAACGAATATTTCCTGCTCGACAGCGGCGGCATCGGTCCGGCGCTGAAGTTCCAGGGAGCAGACGTCGTTGCCGGTCAGTTCGGGGCGTGGATCCCGCTTGGGGCGGAGGCGACGAGCGGAGGGTATGAGGTCGCCTGGAAGTATGGCGCTGCCGACCAGTACACGGTGTGGAGCACCGACAGCAATGGCGACTACGTCTCGAACATCGTTCCCGTCGGGCCTGGGACAAGCTCTAGCCTGGAATCAATCGAGACCAGCTTCCAGCAGGATCTCAACGACGATGGCACGATGGGCTTGGCCACGACCGTGATCGAGACGGCTGGTAATACGGACTTCGTCCAGGTCGGGGACACCTACCGCCTCTGTGACCATGGGACGACGACGGGTCCGGCGCTGAAGTTCCAGGGAGCAGACGTCGTTGCCGGTCAGTTCGAGGCGTGGACCCCGCTTGGAGTGGAGGCGACGAGCGGAGGGTATGAGGTCGTCTGGAAGTATGGCGCTGCCGACCAGTACACGGGATGGATCACCGACAGCAACGGCAACTACATCTCCAGTTTGGCTGTGGTGCCCGGAACCAACCCAAATCTTCAGGTGTATGAGACCCGCTTCCAGCAGGACCTCAACGGCGACGGCACGATTGGTCCCGCCGCGAAGACGGTGGTCGAAGCGCTGGGAGCGACGAGCCTGACCAAGGTTGGGAACGAATATTTCCTGCTCGACAGCGGCGGCATCGGTCCGGCGCTGAAGTTCCAGGGAGCAGACGTCGTTGCCGGTCAGTTCGAGGCGTGGACCCCGCTTGGAGTGGAGGCGACGAGCGGAGGGTATGAGGTCGCCTGGAAGTATGGCGCTGCCGACCAGTACACGGTGTGGAGCACCGACAGCAATGGCGACTACGTCTCGAACATCGTTCCCGTCGGGCCTGGGACAAGCTCTAGCCTGGAATCAATCGAGACCAGCTTCCAGCAGGATCTCAACGACGATGGCGGGATCGGTTCTCCGACAATCGCCGAGGGGAGGTCGTTCGAGATCATCTCAGCTTATGCTGGAGACGTGGTGTTTGCTGGCTCGACCGGAACGTTGAAGCTCGATCATTCGTCTGATTTTGCGGGAACTGTGGCGGGCATGTCTGGTCAAGACAGCATCGACTTTGCGGACATCGATTTCGCTGCCGTCCATCAGCCGATTTATTCCGGAACAAGCTCGGGCGGTGTCCTCGCTGTGACTGACGGCACCCATTCCGCCAATATCGCGTTGCTCGGCAACTACCTCGCCTCCACTTTTGTCACATCGAACGACGGCTACGGTGGGACCACAATCGCCGATCCAATACTGATTGCATCCCAACAGGGGCTAGCCCTAACGCAACCTCAGCATGCGTGACCAGCTGTGTTGAAGATGGAACACCAGGCCTGCATGGTTCTCGATCAGTGCCATTTGACTTTGTGGGTGGACGGCCCAACGGCCCCCACTCTCGTCGCCGGGGTCTCAGATCTCCCAGATGTCGTCCTGATCACAAAACGCGACGTAGTCCGGGTTTTGCCCTCCAAACGGCATCGCAACGTGCACCAGTAACCATCACCAAAGAGGTCACACTTGTTCGCGTCGGAACGAATCATTTGTTTCCGCGCGGCTGCCGATTTTGGCGGTGTCGGCGGCCACCCCTCCAGGGAAGACCGGCCGATGCGACTGCTCGTGAAGTGCTGGCGGAGGTTGAAGCACTGAGCGCGCAAAAGCCGACTGGCCCAAGCGACGCCGAACTTCGAGAGATGAACCTGAAAATCGCGAAGATAGTGGTACGCTCGAGATCGTCACGCTAACAATTTCGAACGGGGCTGCGGGCGATCTTGCTGAAACGGCGCGCTTGGTGGCTGCTGCCGCAGCGCTCGCCAGCGTCAAAGCGTTGCTGAGCCCGGTGCTTTCCTCGATCGGGATGGATGGTCAAGTCAATGGAGCAGGCACGTTGATGATCATCGCGCCGGCGAGCCTATCCAAGGCCGTCATCGGCACAGCGCCGCGCATGGCAATGCTCGGGGCCCTTGCGGACCTGTGCATGGTTTCATGCGATCTTCCGCCATCCCCGTGTCGATGGCCGGCGAGGCAGAGCTGCCGGAGCCGGCGGTCGTCGGCTCCAGGTCGATAAATGCCCGCCCTCGGCATCATCATCGCCCAGCGCCTCTGGCAGGCCGGTGCCGGGCTGGTCACCCTGGTCCTCGTCACGCGCTTTCTGACGCCGGCGCTGCAGGGCTGGTATTACAGCTTCCTCAGTATCGGCGCGCTCTACACCATCTTCGACCTCGGTCTGTCGGTCGTGCTGACGCAGACCGCCGCGCATCTGTTCGTGGGTGTGACTTGGCGCCCCCACGGCAACGTCGAAGGGCCGGAGACGTCCCGCCTCCATGCCTTGGTCCACAGGGCGGCGCGCTCCTATCTCGGCCTCGCTTCGGCTTTCGCCGTACTCGTGCTTGCTTTCGGCCTGGTCTTCTTCTCCACCGCGAGCGCGCCGGTGGCGAACTGGCAGATGCCGTGGATCGTGCTGGTGCTGTCGCTCGCCGCCGGACTGGTCACGCTGCCGTTTCTGGCCATCGTCGAGGGCAGCGGCGCGATCGGCGAGGTCTATACGGTCCGCCTCGCCCAAGGCGTGGCCGGCGCGGCACTGTGCTGGCTTGCCCTGCTTCTCGGGGCAGGGCTGTGGGCCAGCGCCGCCATCC
Source organism: uncultured Alphaproteobacteria bacterium (assembly GCA_963750065.1). Taxonomy (GTDB): domain Bacteria; phylum Pseudomonadota; class Alphaproteobacteria; order Rhizobiales; family Kaistiaceae; genus CAVSRC01. Next base: position 62,821 of record CAVVPK010000024.1, on the reverse strand, counting down.
CCTTCGCCGCGGCGGTGGTCCAGCCGCTCTGGCTCTTCCTGCGGCGGCCGGTCCTGGTGACCCTGGCGCTGGCGCGACCAACCACGCCGTTTTCGTGGCGCCTCGAGATCTGGCCGCTGCAATGGCGGCTGGGCCTCAGCTGGTTGGCCGGCTATATGGTCACCCAAGTCTACACGCCGCTCCTGTTCGCCACGCATGGTCCGGTGGTCGCCGGGCAAATGGGCCTCTCGCTGACGGCTGCCAACATGCTGGGGCTGGTCGCCTTCTCTGCCGTTACCCGCAACGTGCCGGCCATGGCGCAGGCCGCAGCCCGCTCCCGCTGGACGGACATGGACACGCTCTTCTCCAGGGGGCTCGGCCTGTCGAGCGCCGCCTACATCGTGGGGGCCCTGGCTATCCTGTCGGGGCTGACTTGGCCGTTCCTTTCGTCCTTCGCGGCGCGCTTTCTGCCGCTCTCGGTCTGTGCATTGCTGTTCGCCGCCATCTTCCTCAACCAGATTTACGGCGCGCTCGCCGCGCATCTGCGCTCCTACCGCCGTGAACCACTGGTCTGGCTCGCCGTCGGCAGTGCCGGATTGACCGCAGCCGGCGCCGAAGTCGCCGTCGGGCCCTATTCGGCCGCCGGCATCATCACGGTCCTGTTCCTGGTACAGGCGATCGTCGTCTTGCCGCTGAGCATCGTGCTGTGGCGCCGCTTCCACCGCAACTGGCGTCGCGCCCGATGACAGCGGGCGGGCCACTGCTCACCATCGCGATCCCGACCTTCAACCGGGCGTCCTATCTCGCGCAGACGCTGGCCCAGGTGCTCAAGGAGCGTGCCACGGTCGCCGCGGGTCGGATCGAGATCCTGGTCTCCGACAATTGCAGCGACGATGCCACGCCAACGGTCGTGGCGCGCGCCGCCGAGGGACAGTCCGATTTCCGCTCCATCCGCAATCCGCGCAACGTCGGCTCGGACGCCAACATCGCCCAATGCTTCAACGAAGCGCGCGGCCGCTATGTCGTGATCCTCGGCGATGACGACATGCCCTGCGACGGCGCACTCGCCGAGCTGGTCGGCTGGCTCGACAGCGACGACTACGGCGTCGTCTATCTCCGCGCCTATGGCTATGAGACCGACATGCGGGCCGAGTACCCCGGCCCCGGCGGCGCCGTCAGGGTGGTGACGGATCCCGGTTCCTTCATCGCGGGGGTCGGACCCTACGTCACTTTCATTTCCAGCCTCGTCATCAAAAAGGACATGCTCGCGGGGATCGACGCAAACGCCTTTTGCGGCGGCAATCTCGTTCAGGTCCATCTCATGATCCGCGCGGCGCTGGCCGCCGGACGCAACCTGCACGTCTCGCGCTACATGATCGCTGCCACGCGCAACAACTCCGGTGGCTACGATTTCGCCGGGGTATTCGTCGGCGAACTGGGCAAGATCCTCGATGCCAGCCGTCCGCTGGGATTGAGCAGGCGGGCGATCCGCGCCTTCGAGACACGGATGATCCTCACCTATTTCCCGTTCTATCTGTTGCGTATGCGGCGCGACGATGCCCCTGGGCGCGACGACACGCTGCGCGCGTTTGTCGATCGTTTCCGGGGCCGGCCGTTGTTCTGGGTCTGGCTCGCCCCGACGCTTCGTCTGCCGCGTCCGCTTGCGCTCGCCTGGGGCGGCATGACGACGCTTCTCGGGCGGATCATCGCCGGCGACCTCCGGCGCGCAATCAGCTTCGTGCGCTACCGCGCCAGCCGGCGACGCTCCTGAGCCGACCTACCCCTCGGCGACCGCCGCGTCCTGCCGATCAGGCACCACGGCCGCATCCGCATCGCCGTGGGAGCGGTATTCGGTCACCAGCCGGGCGAGATCCGAAAGCGTCGCGACCACGTCCCCTGCCCCGGCATGCTGCTCGAACCGCTCCAGTTGCGGCAGCATGGCGTCGAGATCGGCCAGGCGCGGCTTGGCGACAATCAGCCCTTCGGTTGCCGCCGGTTCGTTCGCCTCGCTGGGATCGAAGAGCTCCTCGAACAATTTCTCGCCGGGCCGGATGCCGGTGAAGACGATGGGGACATCGACGTCGGGCAGGCGCCCGCTCATGGCGATCATGGTGCGGGCGAGATCGACGATCTTGATTGGCTCGCCCATGTCGAGAACCACGATGCCGCCGCGACGTTCCTGCTCGAGCAGGCCGAAGGCCGCCGCCTGCAACACGAGCTCCGTTGCCTCGCGGATGCTCATGAAGTAGCGCTTCATTTCCGGATGGGTGACGGTCACCGGCCCGCCCGCCGCGATCTGTCTCTCGAAGAGCGGAACCACCGAGCCGTTGGAGCCGAGGACGTTGCCAAAACGGACCGTGATGAAGCGCGTCGACACACCGCTGACATCGAGAGCCTGGCAATAGGCCTCCGCCGCGCGCTTGGTCGCCCCCATGATGCTGCTCGGTCGGATGGCCTTGTCGGTCGAGATCATGACCATCGCCTTGACGCCATTGGCGACGGCAGCGTCGGCGATGTTCTTGGTGCCGAAGACGTTGGTCAGCACGCCCTCGCAGACGTTGGATTCGATCAACGGCACATGCTTGAGGGCGGCGGCATGGAAAACGACGTCAGGCCGCATGTCGGCCATCAGGCGAAAGACCGTCTGCCGATCGCGCACCGAGGCAATGACGCTCTTGCGCTCAAGCTGCGCGTGATTCTCCTGCATCTCGTGGTCGATCGCGTAGAGCGCGAACTCGCCGATGTCGAGCAGCACCAGCCGGCCGGGGCGGAAGCGGGCGACCTGGCGCACGATTTCGGAACCGATGCTGCCGCCCGCACCGGTGACCAGCACCGTGCGTCCTTCGATCAATTGGCTGATGCGCTCGAGCTCGAGATGGGCCGGCTTGCGGCCGAGCAGGTCCTCCAGCGTCAGGGCATCCAGCCTGGGTCCCGATTCGCGGGCGAGCAACGACGACGGTTCGGCCACGCGGCGTACCGGGATGCCGGACGCGACGCCGGCCTCGGTGATTGCCCGCATCGCGGTGCGGTGTTCGCGCGGCTCGGCAACCACGAATGAATTGGGCTTCTTACCCACCTGTGTCAACCGTGCGACGATTTCATTGAGATGTTCGACATCGCCCAAGATGCTGATGCCACGCACCTTGCGGCCAGGAAGGCTGCCGTCGAACTCGACGATCCCGATCACGTCGTTGGCGGCGCCTGAATCCAGCCCGAAACGCCGGATGACTTTGTCGGCCTCGGCAGCAGATCCGAAAATGAGCAGCTTCGATCGGGCTGGACCAGGCTGCTGCCTCGACATCCATACCCGGTAGGCGACGCGCGGCGCCGACAGCAGTACAATCATCACGAACCACGCGATGAACGGCACCGAGCGCGGAATCGCGCTCAGGCGATCGACCAGGAACATGACCACCAAGAAGATCAGCATCGAGATGGTGCTGGCGATGACGATGTTGCTCAGATCGCTCAGCGAAGCGAAGCGCCACACCCCCCGGTGAACGCCGACCGCAAAGAAAACTGCAATGGAAATTGCACAGAAAACAGCAGTATATAGCAAAACTCTGGCGAAATTCGGCGGAATATCAAAGTTATATCGGAGTAGATATGATCCGAGCAGAGCCGCCCCTGCTATCAACATGTCGGTAGCAATTAGAATTATACTCTTCTTCATGACCGAACACGCGACCGCACAAACAACCCCATCTGGATTTGCGCTGCCCCCGACATCGCACTATTTCCTGTCGGACGCAATCAGGACTCCTTCGTTCCCGCAGCAGGTTGGCATCGCGCAGGAAGCCTCTCGCGAATGCAAGCACTAGTAGCAGACATCATGATCGTGCGGTAGCCAAACGCGAAGGGCCCGAGCAACGAATCTCTGTCGATGGGTGCCGCGGCAGGGTTACGGTCGGCTCAAGACCTTGTCGCCCCTCCCGCGGCCAATGGCGGTTCGCGCGATGATCTTGAGGTCGAGCAGAAGCGATCGGAGCGCCAAGTAGCGCGAGTCCCAATTCACCAGCAGAGCGGCGTCGCTCATGTCGATGCCCTCGACCTGGGCCAAGCCGGTGATCCCCGGCTTGATCGACAACACCCCGGCGCGCCGGCGCCACTCGACGAGATCGTCTTGCACCGGCAGGCAAGGCCGTGGACCGACAAGGCTGATCTCGTTCCTCAGGATGTTCAGGATTTGCGGGAGTTCATCGAGCTTGGTGTCGCGCAGGAATCGGCCGAGCGGCGTCACCAGGCTTTGTGGGATCTGGTGGGTGCCCGCCTGCGGCGCGCCGACCTTCATCGTGCGGAATTTGTAGCAGGCGAACGGCCGCGCGTCCTTGCCGACGCGCTGCTGGACGAAGAATCCCGGTCCCGGCGAGGTCAGCCTGATGGCAAGCCAGACAAGGATGAGCAACCACCAAAGGAGCAGCACGACAAACGCTGCGAACAGCAAATCGACGGCGCGTTTGCTGCCAGTGAAAACCGGATTCAGCGACTGGTCGTTTGCGAGGATGATGTCACCCCGCGGCGGGGGCCTCTCCTGGCCCAGAAGAACGTCGGCAAGCCGATCGACGCTGACCGTCGGCTTCAGTGCGGCCAGAACCACAAGAAGCGCTCGCGAGAACCAACCGGGCAGGCGGTTCAGGAAGGCCAGTCGTCCGGCAAACGCGTCGCCAATCACCGCCGGCAGGTAGACGGTTTCGACGACGATCCCGGTAACCTCGCGCAAGCGATCGACCGCCTCCCGCTTGCTCGTGGCGTAACCGCCGGCGTTCCCGGCATCGAGGGCATGCACCGTCGAAACGTTGACCAGACGAGGTACCCGCGCCTCTACCGCCCGCGCCACGGTCTCCAGCAGAAAGGTCACGTTGACTTCGCGATACTCGACCGAGGTCGCACGCGCATCGCTATTGAGGACGGCGAGATGCACCAGGACATCGAAACCCGCCGCGCGGGTCGTGATTTCGACATAGGTGCAGCAGGGGTGCCCCGGAAATAGCCGCCGAAGCTGTCCAATGTCCCGACCGACCAGAAGCAATTCCGCGCCTGACTTGGCAAGCAGAGGGACGAGGCTGCGGCCGACGAACCCGCTTGCCCCGGTGACGACTATACGCATGTCGCACCGTGCCGCCGCTCATGAGGACGATGCATTGGTTGTCTTGGCGGCGGAAGGCCGCGCCGTCCACGTGACGTTCATGCCGAGTCCCAGGAATATGGCAAGCGGGAAGATCACCGGGCGGACGATCGTGTTTTCGAAAAGGCCCACGACGAGGAATATCGCCAGAAGCGTGACGGAGATCAGCCCGAATTGACTCTGCGGGATCGTTCTTCAACAGCGCGTAGCAGCCGTATATAGCCGCCGCTATCAGGATCAGCAGCAGCACGCCAAGTATGAGCCCGCCTTCGGCAAGCGTATTCAGAAATATATTATGAGCGTGGTAAAAATACATGTACGCGATCCCGAGCTTATCCCATTCAATATAGAGTGGATTGAGCAGAGGATTATGGAAAGCGCTGTGCCCGATCCCACACAACGGATACCTCTGGAACAGCGTCCAGCCGTCCGCCCACGTCTGGAGTCGACCATCGAAAAATCCCAGCGGTTGCGGTTGAAACAAACGCGTCAGGCCGCTCCGGAAGACGAAGGACGCCGCCGCCAGAAGCGCTGCGATCACGCCCGCAATGGCCAAAATCTCCCGGAACAGCGCCTTGCTGCGATAAATTACCAGCGTATAGATGGCGAGGACGAGCGGCATGCTGACGAGAAACGTTCGGCTGGCGGTCAGCATTCCGAGGATCGCCAAAAGGATGACGCCACCATACGCCGCGAAGCGCCACCGTCGGTCGAGTTCGGCCGTCAGGTGCAATGTGATGGCGGCCATGCAGCTCAGATAGACGGCTTCGATATTGGCGGCTTGAGCCGGCAAATCGAGCCGCGTGAATGGCGCGCCCGCGGTGGCGACGCGGATCAGCCCATAGATGGCCGCGGGTATCAGGCCGAGGAAGATTCCCGCCAGGATCAGCCGCTTGACGCCGCGCGGTCCAACCAAGTGGAACCGCGCCCTGGATGCCACGAGATAGAGGGCCGGTGGAGCGGCGGCCATATAGACGCCGGACGCGACCTGGGCCTTGAAGCCGTTGACGGAGCACGCACCGCTGACAAATGGAATTGCCAGGATGAGGGCGGCACTCGCAAAAACGAACGGCCGGCGCCCCGTCCAATCGGCCGCCTGTATGTCGCGCTCGTCGATCAGCAGAGAGCCGAGCAAGAAGAACGCAACAGCAAAATAGTCCACGCCCTGCGGCGCATAGATGGGGATGAGGGCAAAGATGCCCGCAAGGCTGCCGAGCGCTCCCACCTCAATCCAATTTCGACGGTTCATTGCCGCGCCCCTCAAATTACTTGCTTCCTCGGCGCCCAACACGTGCCTCTTCTCCCTCTCCTAAAAACGGCAAATCAGTACCATCTGCCACTGTGGCGTGCCACTATTGAATGCGTATGCGCCAGATGAGAGTACTGTTCGTCGAAAGATCACTGCCGTCTGGCTTGAGCTGAGCCGGGCCGGATGAAGCCGGTGATCATGTAGCCTTACGCGGAGCGCACGCATGGTTATAGAAGAACCACTTCTATCTGAAATTCTGCCGATGCTTGCAAGGCTCGCCGACTACGCCTTCAGCCAGCTGACAAAATCATTCCATTCGATGAGTGGCAACTCATCGACGGTGGCTACAAAGTAATCGAATTCTTTGTTACGAAGCTCGCTGCGAAGGTCCGGTATCGCAACTCTTGTTCCGGATTTTCTCATCACGCCGATGCCGCAATCGACCTTAACGATCTTGAAGTCGATACCCTCGGCCTGAACTCAGTTCAACACCGGCTTTCCAGCAATCACCGGTCCAGCCACTCTGGACCGGAGGGACATGGTGGTCTTTCCAAGTCTGCGGCAGGAAATCGTGGAAAGCGACGTAACCGCCGTCCGACAGGCAGTCGAGAGCGTTCAGCGCGTCGCGCCGCACCTGTTCGTATTCGTGCAAGCCATCGATGAAGATAACGTCGAACCGCTCCTTGTTGCCGGCAAAGAACGCATCGCTCGTCATCCTGTGGGTGCCGCCGCTGGCGGGGTCAACTCCGATCTTGTTGCTCGCCATCACCGCGTCAAACAACGTATTGCCTGCACAACCGATCTCAAGATATCTGGCCGTACTGAAATCAAAATTGCAAACGAGAGAGTTCACAAGGGCAATACGGTTGTAATGCGTCTCCGCCGCAGTCCAGACGAATGCGCGATCGGATGCGTGCGATCGATACTTCAAAAGATTGATCTTATGTATCAGTTTGTCGACTGTGCGCCCGTATTTCGACTGGAACATTTTGGCCGCCCTGGAAAGCATCCGCACTACCCTTCGCAATTCTTGTTTCGGACGGCCCCAATCGTCGACATGGCGCTGCCAACTAAACCGACATCCACCAGATGACGGGCTTGTTGAGTTGAGATTGTCGCCTTGGCCGTGCATTGGCAAGCCCGAACCCGGCCGCAAGCGGCCGGACCGGGCGAAAGCCGGCAAGATCGGCGCGGTGCGTTCCGGAAGCTCCGATGAAGCACCGATATTGTCCTCACAAAGACGCACCTCTCTTGTGGTTTTCGCTGGTACGCATGACAACGAACGCGTTCACGCTGGCGCTGATGGTGGTTGCGGCCGGAGTTCGGCGATCAGCCGCAGGATGTCGGCGAACAGATGACGTTAGGTGGCGACCTCAGGCATCTCCAAGGCAACCTTATGCGATCCAGATCAAATTACTGCTTATCATAACTCAATCACAACGAACGCAGCAGACTGCTGCGTCATCTGGCGAATGCGAGTTGAAATCGCCGATCCCGTGAGCTTGGCAGACCCGGTATTTTTCCTTGTAGCATCGGGCCGAAGCTGATTGCCGGCGGGCACATGTTGGGATCCGCTCTCGAAATCCGCCGAGTGCACACAGTTCCTAACGCGTTCAGCGGCGCAACCGCTGATCGACCTGCCAATACAGCCGGGCAGCCTCACGGGCCATGCGGTGCAGAATGCCCGGCCGCCCCAACGGATGAATGATAACGGGGCTGGTCAGGCACGGAGCAGTGGAGGGATGCGTCGCGATGGCGCGCGCAACGACATGACAGAAACGCTCCTCGTCGAGGACGCGCTGGCGGGCGACCTTCATCGCTGGCAGGCGTTGCTCATAAACGCCGGCATCCATCAGGGACACGACCTTGTCGACCGCTTCGTCCGGCCGGGTGACGTCAATCGGCTCAAAGCTCTCCTTTGGAAACCAGCGATCCAGGTTGGGTGGCCCCGACACGAAGGGAAAGGCGTAGCCCAGATAGGCGTCGGCGATCTTCTCCGTCCAGTAAAACGGCATCTGCGTGTTTTCGAGGACGATGTGATATTTGTACGGCAAGAGGACGTCGGCCTTGCGCGGCACCCAATCGAAACCGCGCCCGTAGATCGCCAAGCGGTCACCGATCCGCGATTTGAGGCGACGGACGAATTCCAGTCGGCGGCGATGTCCGGGCAAGACGGTCTTTCCTGACAGGACCACTGAAGCGCGCTCCTGTTTCTCGGGAGGCTGCAGGTCGCGCAGGCTGCGGTGATCATAAATGGCGCTCCACGGACTGGCGCCGTGATCGGTGTTGAAGAAAGCCGGCAGTCCGCCGTGGTCCTGAACCCAAATCCCCCGGTGCGCCGCAACAGCAAAGGGGGAAATGACAATCCCGAACTGATTGACAAAGAATTTCGGGAAGTAACCTTGTGGCTCGGTGACAACCAGAATACGGCGCTCTCTCGGCGCGCGGGTCTCGACGGCGTGTCTGGTGGTCAGCGCGGCAACCACCCAATCGGTATCCAACGGCGCATCGGCCGTGAATATCAAGCCCCCCGTCCGGTAAGGAAATTCAGGATATTCTGGGCGAAAGCACAACTCGGTGTTGCATTCGAGGTTGACCGATTGCATGAGGCCGCGGTGCTGACTGTCTTTTGGGGCAGGGTGTGTTTATGTTGCCGGAAAATCATACACCGCTCCTGAGCGGGACTGCTAGGGCTCTTTGATGCGTGAACTCAACACCTATGCCGCTTGCGAATGGCTGCGGGCGCAGCCCGTGGTTGACGGGGTGAAGCTAGTCCGAAACTCCTCCATAGAGCGCATATTCCGGCACCGAAAATCGCCGGAGCTCGACTTGTTCTTGCGTAAGCACGAGGACCTGCAGGACCGCACCATCGCGATCACTGTGGCTTTCAATACACTCTGGGTCGTGAAGCTTCTGTTGCAGACTGCTCGCGAGAACCTGGTCAATACGACGCTGATTGTCGTGGACAATTCCTCGGCGCCGGAAGTCCGCAAGGAAATTCGTGAATTCTGTTCGGCGTCAGGCGTGCCCTATCTTCCGTTGCCCCCCAATCCCATCCGCCATGCGTGTCGATCACATGGTGCGGCGCTTACATGGACCTATCACAACCTCATCAAGCCGTTGCGCCCCGCGGTGTTCGCTTTCATCGACCACGACTTGTTTCCGCTGAGCCCGGTGGACCTCGCCAGCCGAGTTGCCGACCAGCCCGTTTTCGGCTTGAGCACAGCCCCCGGCCACGGATGGAGCATCTGGGCCGGATATTGCGTCTACGACTTCGCCGAGGCTTCGAAATACGAGCTCGATTTCGGCACCGACCGGCCACGCGGTCATGACACCGGTGGCCGCAACTGGGTCCGCTTCTACCAGCATCTCGACAAGGACCGCATCCGGCTGGTCAACCCGCAAATGGTCGAATTGAAGGATCCGATGACCGGCAGCACTTTCCCGGTTCAAATGATGGACGGGTTCGCACATGTCGGCTCGGTGTCCCATGCCGGCACCGTCGCGCAACGCCGCGAGTTCTTCGAGCGCTTCGTTGCCGACGCGGCCCTGAAGCAGCGGGCGCTGGCGCTGGCTAGCTCAGGACCGTAGTCGGTCGCGTCGTAGGTACAGGATGTCGCCATGCCGGCGCGGCAGCGACAAAGCCACCAACCCATAGCTCTCCAAGAAGGCGTTCAGTTCGGGAAAGAGCACTCCGCCAACGTAATATTGTCGCGTCGATGCCTCGGTGATGACGGCCTTAACGCGGCTTAGCGTCTTCTCGGCACCCCGCAGCACCAACAGCTCGGCACCTTGAACATCGACGACTAGCACGTCGATCACATCAAGGTAGCCAAGACGCTCGAGGACCGTGTCCAATGTCTCTGACCGCAGATGCTCTCGGGCTCCGGTTTCGAACACGTCCGGCCAGCGCTCGGTGTTTTCCTGGCTGGGTGAGAAGATCGAACTCGACATGCCGTCATTGCTGAACTCGCGAAGATCGACATTGTCGCCCAGGCGGTCGGTGAGCAGCGCGCATAAGGCTTGATGCCGCACCGGCGTGCCATTCGTATCGAGCGTCTGCTGGTGCTCTTCGATGACGTGCGCCAAGCGCGCATAGGTCTTCGGCGACCCTTCGATCCATAGAACCCGCCGGAAGCCGGCAGCCTCATAGGAAAAGCGTTCTTGGGCGAGATGCGCGCCGACGTGGACCAATGTCTCAAGCTTCTGCTCTTTCGCGGCGAGCCTAGTCAGAAGCGCCAGCGGGTCCGTCTTGCGATTAAGAATCTTGCTCGAGATGATTTCGGCTTCATGATCCGTGACTTGGTGGATGGTCGAGATCAGCGGCTGGTCGCGGTCGGGTGCAACGTGGTCAGGTGATGGTCGCTTTGGCGTGGTTGTGGATGGAGGCCAGGCGGACCGCCCGACCACGATAGGTCAGGTGCTGGATCGTCTCGTGGTCACGAAGGCTGAGCCTGTCGTACCCGAATGAGGCGCCGTCAACGAAGGAGTTGGTTTGCATGAAGGTCGCGGTGTCCTCGGCCGTGTGGTGCGTTGGGTCCAATCCCACCAGCGAAGGACCAATAGCCAGCCCATCAAAGACCATGCTGAGCTCGCTGAAGCCATAAGAGTAGTCATATTCATGCGGCACGCTGTCCCTGCCATCTTCATAGCCCGGCGGGACCATCGGCAGGAGGTTCAGCTTGTTTGGCCCGTAGTCGCGTTTAAACGCGGCGAGCATGTTCATGTCATTGAGCACGAGGCCCATGCGCACACGCGTGAGAAGCTTCGGCCAGTACCAGTGCACGCGGCTGTCTCGCTCGGCCGCAACGCGCCGGGCGATATAGGCCGTAAGCTCACCAAGCACCACACGGTCGCCCACATAGACCACGCCTGGAATGCACATCGCATCGTTCCAGAAGGGCGCCGCCATGCCGGAGTAGAGAGCGTGCAGTGTCTCCTCAATCTCGTTTGGGTCGAAGAAGATCAGATTATCGGACTCGACGTGAAGCGCGCACGGGAGCTTAAACTTCAGCATCAGCTCTTCGATGAAGAAGAAGCGCTCGGTCGCGAACCGCCAGAAGCCTCGCTTCTTGCCGAGCCGCCGTCGGACGCTGCCTATGTATAGCCGGTGTGCGGGTGTCGGAGACAGGTCGTCTGCATAGACCACCTGAGCGCCCGTGCCGACGGCCGCCTCCGCCATCACCGTATTCCTAGTCAGAACCGCGTAGATGCTGCTACCCTTGGCCATGCGGCGGGACTGTCGCATGGAATTGATCAAGTGCGGTGCAGGCTTGTCGCCGAGGTGAACGTATACGAGCGGGAGCATTCGTGCCCCTTGGGCTGGTTTGTCGCGTATAGGGACTATCATATCTGCCCACCATCTCAAGCGTCGCGGTGACGTCCGGCAAAGCGCGTCATCCGCTTTGGCCTGCCCTTTGAAGAGGCTGCTTCATGGCGGCTTCGGTGCAGCTTGGTTGTGGGCTCGACGAGCAAATTCTTAAAGCCGAATACGCGCATTTCCTCCAGCCGTCCTCCTGCGCGCCAAACCCGGCGCGTCTCCTGGTTCCCAGGCTTGGCGCTCAGGCCGCGAGACGGGCCGTGCCGGGCGCGAGCTGCCACGAATGTTCGGGAGACTGTTGAGGGCTCCTTAACCCTGATCCGGCAAGCTTGTCAGCGGGCACGACATGCTTGCGTTTGGGGTAGCGACATGCGGATGCGTATGCCTTGGTGGACAGGCACCAGGGCCTTTCAATTCTTCTCCCGGCTTCTTGCGCTCTGCGGCATCAGCCTGGCTCTGGTGGCGGCCGCCGAGATGGTGCTGGCTTCGCCGCTGCACGCCGGCGCCGTGGTCAGCAAGAGCGGCCTTCAGGTGCCGCGATTCGTCAGCCTCAAGGCCGGCCGGGTCAATGTGCGGGTCGGCCCCGGCGAGGACTACAAGATCGCCTGGGTGTTCACCCGCACCGGCCTGCCGATCGAGGTCATTCAGGAATACGACACCTGGCGGCGCATCCGCGATTCCGACGGCGCGGTCGGCTGGGTCTTCAACAGCCTGCTGTCCGGCAAGCGCACGGCGGTGGTGACGCCGTGGACGAAGGACGAGCCGCAGCCGATCCATGCCGCGGCGAGCCCCAGCGCGGCGATCAGCGCCTATCTCGAACCGGGCGTCATGGGCACGGTCGAGCGCTGCCATGGCGGCTGGTGCCGGATCAGCGGCAAGGGTTTCGACGGCTGGATCGAACAGGACCACTTGTGGGGCGTCTACCCCAACGAGGATATCGAATAGAGCGTTTCAAAAGCTGGAAGTCTATGAGACCCGGCGCGCTAACACCCCGGCGCGCCGGGCCTCTTTTCACCCGGGCGCCACCAAACGCCGTCGTCGCGACGACGGCACCGGCAGACAGTCTGGCAAGATGGCAGGACTGCAATAGTCCCCTGCCCTCCCTAAAATAGCCCTGCCCCATCTGTCGGGCCACAGGCGCTCCAGGCGGCCGACGGTTCCTTCGGGGCTGCAAAACAGCGTCCCGGCAATAAAGGGACCGACGGCAAAGACGTGATTTGAGAAAGGTTCGGCGGTGCGGCGGGCAGAATATCGCCTCTGCCCCTGCAGCCTCTGCCCGGCGGCAGAGGTGGGTTCCAACGAGTCATGCGACGCAATACGCCAAACCATACCGGACCCTGTTCGGTCCGCCGCAATCCCCAAATGCATCCGAGAACGGGGCGTTTGTCAACAGCCCCGTTGAACGGCCGGCGGCGTCGGTCAGTCGAGACGGCGCAGCCGCACCACCACGTCCACCCGGCTGATGGCAAAGCCCGGCGGCGGTTCCGGCACCCGGCCGACACCGATCGTTCCGGACGGGATATCGACCACCTCGTTGTCGTCTTCGATGAAGAAATGGTGGTGGTCGGAGGTGTTGGTGTCGAAATAGGTCCGTGACCCATCGACCGCCACCTCGCGCAGCAGCCCGGCGCCGGTGAACTGGTGAAGCGTATTGTAGATCGTCGCCAGCGATACCGGAACGTGGGAGAGCAGAGCTTCCTGCTGCAGGGTTTCCGCCGACAGGTGGCGATGCCCACTGCCGAACAACAACTCCGCCAAGGCCAGCCGCTGTCGCGTCGGACGAAGGCCTGCTTGTCGCAACATGGCACGAATTCTCGGACGGCTCATCGCCACCGCTTCGTGCGCGTCATGCGTGTGCTCGTGGCTATACATTTTTTCCAATCGGCGCGTGCCGATTCCTACCTCTACATCAAGATGGACTTAATATAAGTCGTTTCTGCCAGTGCTGCAATGCAACCTTGCGCCGCATGACATTGCGCGCCTGCAAAAAGGTGGCCTTAAATCGCCCGCGGATGCTTTGTCGCGGCACCGGCGCTATGTTAAGACGGCATCCAAGTTCCGGCACGGGGCCATCGGCCGGGTAAATGCGGCCAGTCACAAGATGGACAAGCCATGACGTCAGCCATGCCTGCAACCACCGACGACCGCCCGTCGAGCTACGACTTTGAAGACCTGCTCGCCTGCGGCCGCGGTGAACTCTTCGGACCGGGCAATGCCCAGCTGCCGCTCCCGCCCATGCTCATGTTCGACCGCATCACCGCAATCAGCGACGAGGGCGGCGAGCATGGCAAAGGCCAGGTGCGCGCCGAACTGGACGTGAAGCCCGACCTCTGGTTCTTCGGATGCCATTTCAAGGGCGATCCGGTCATGCCCGGCTGCCTGGGCCTGGATGCGCTCTGGCAGATGCTGGGCTTCTTCCTCGGCTGGCTCGACCTGCCCGGCCGGGGCCGGGCGCTCGCGGTCGGCGAGGTCAAGTTCTCCGGCATGGTGACGCCCGCGGTGAAGCTGGTGGAATACGGCGTCGACCTCAAGCGGGTGATGAAGTCCCGCCTGGTGCTGGGTATCGGCGATGGGTGGCTGAAAGCCGACGGCGTGACCATTTTCAAGGCACTGGACCTGCGCGTCGGCCTGTTCCAGAGCGAAGCGCAATCGGCGGCCGGCTAGGCCCGCAGCGGGCTTTCCAGCCGTGTCGAAGAAAACGCCGCAACGCGCCGGCAGGCGACGAATGCAACGAGGTAAGCCGATATGAAACGTGTCGTCGTCACGGGCATGGGCATCGTCTCCCCGATCGGGAACACGACCCAGGAGGTGATGGCCAGCCTGCACGAAGCAAGATCAGGGATTTCGTTGGCCCAGGAATATGCCGATCTCGGCTTCCGTTGCCACGTGCACGGCATGCCGACCCTCGATCCTGCCGACATGCTCGATCGCCGGGCGCTGCGCTTTCACGGGCGCGGCACGGCCTGGAACCATGTCGCTATGGATCAGGCGATCCAGGATTCGGGCCTGGCGCCGGACGAGGTGTCGCATGAGCGCACCGGCCTGGTGATGGGCTCTGGCGGCCCGTCGACGCGGGCCATCGTCGAAGCCGCCGATATGACGCGGAGCAAGGGACCGAAACGCGTCGGCCCCTTCGCGGTCCCCAAGGCGATGTCGTCCACCGCCTCGGCGACGCTGTCGACCTGGTTCAAGATCAAGGGCCTCAGCTACTCGATCTCGTCGGCCTGCTCGACCTCGTCGCACTGCATCGGCAACGGCACCGAGCTCATCCAGATGGGCAAGCAGGACATCGTGTTTGCCGGCGGCTGCGAGGATCTCGACTGGACCATGTCGGTGATGTTCGACGCCATGGGGGCGCTGTCCTCCCGCTACAACGACCGGCCGGAGGTCGCTTCGCGCGCCTATGACAAGAACCGCGACGGCTTCGTCATCTCCGGCGGCGCCGGGGTGCTGGTGCTGGAGGAGCTCGAACGCGCCAAGGCGCGGGGCGCGCGCATCTACGGCGAGATCAGCGGCTATGGCGCCACCTCGGACGGTTACGACATGGTGCAGCCCTCCGGCGAGGGCGCCGTGCGCTGCATGAGGATGGCGCTGGCCAACATCGGCGAGAAGGTCGACTACATCAATCCCCACGGCACATCGACGCCGGCCGGCGACGGGCCGGAGATCGCGGCGATCCGCGAGGTGTTCGGCGGCGCCGACAAGAGCCCGCCAATCGCCTCCACCAAGTCGCTGACCGGCCATTCGCTGGGCGCGACCGGCGTGCATGAGGCGATCTATTCGCTGCTCATGATGAACAACGGCTTCATCTGCAAATCCGCCCATATCGACGAGATCGATCCGGACTTCGCCGACATGCCCATCGTCCGCAAGCGCATGGACAACGTCGAGATCAACACCGTGCTGTCAAATTCCTTCGGCTTCGGCGGTACGAACGCGACACTTGTTTTTCAGCGCTACAACGGCTGACAGAGCCGGAATGGCAAGGGGGGAACGATGGCAACCGGCATGATGAGCGGCAAGCGCGGCCTGGTGATGGGCGTTGCCAACGATCATTCGATTGCCTGGGGGATCGCCAAGCAGCTGGCCGAACACGGCGCCGAACTCGCCTTCACCTACCAGACGCCGGCGCTGGGCAAGCGTGTGCTGCCGCTGGCGAAATCCGTCGGCTCCGATTTCGTGCTGCCCTGCGACGTCGGGCTCGCGCCCGACGCCGACGCACCGAATTCGCTCAATTCGACCTTTGCCGCCCTGGCAGAGCGCTGGCCGACCATCGACTTCGTCGTCCACGCCGTCGCCTTCTCCGACAGGCAGGAGCTGCGCGGCCGCTACGCCGACACCAGCCGGACGAATTTCGTCAATACCATGCTGGTCTCGTGCTTCTCGTTTACCGAGGTGGCGAGGCGTGCCGCCGCCATGATGAACAAGAGCGGCGCCATGGTGACGCTGACCTTCAACGGCTCCAGCCGGGTGATGCCCAATTACAACGTCATGGGGGTCGCCAAGGCGGCGCTGGAAGCTTCGGTGCGCTATCTCGCCGTCGACTTCGGTCCGCGCGCCATCCGCGTCAACGCCATCTCGGCCGGCCCGGTGCGCACGCTCGCCGGCGCCGGGATCACCGATGCGCGCATCATGTTCAACCACCAGAGGGACAATGCGGCGCTGCACCGCAATATCGAGATCGAGGAGATCGGCAATACCGCCGTCTACCTGCTCTCGGACCTGTCGTCGGCCGTCACCGGCGAGATCCATTTCGTCGATGCCGGCTACAGCATCACCGCCATGCCGCGGCTCGACGCGTTGAAGGCCGCCGATACCGGCGGGAACGCCGACGAGCCGGCCACGGAAGCGGCGGAATAGAGCGCAACCGACCGGCGCCCTACAGCGTCTTCTGCATCAGGACGAGATCGAGCCAGCGGCCGAACTTGAAGCCGACTTCCGGCATACGCCCGGTCTCGGCGAAGCCCGCCCGCTCGTGCAGCTTGATCGAGGCTTCGTTGCCGGCGGCGATGCCACCAACCATGACGTGCTTGCCGAGTTCGCGCGCCCGCTCCTCGAGCGCGGCCAGCAGCGCCGAGGCAATGCCGCGCCGGCGCACGCCCTCGGCGACATAGACCGAGTGCTCGACGGTGAAGCGGTAGCCCTCGAAGGGGCGGAAATCGCCGAAGGTGCCGTAGCCGACGACCAGCGCATCCTCCTCAGCCACCAGAACCGGGTAGTTCTGCGCCACGCGGGCATAGAACCAGGCCCGGCGGTTGGCGAGATCGACCGGCTGGTCGTTCCACACGGCGGTCGTCTTGGCGACGGCGTCGTTGTAGATCGCCAGGATCGCGGGCAGGTCGGCTTCGGCGGCCGGGCGGATGATCGTGGTCATGAGTGGCGCCTGACGAAGTTTCGTCGTTTCGGGAAAAGCTGGCCGCATGCCGCATATCCCGCCCCATATTGGAAGACAAGCCGCCGGCGCAGCCGATCGGCGGTCATGCCTGAATCCCAGCTTCCGGCGCCTGCCCCTTCCTGCTAAGAGCCCGCTCCATGACCGCCATTCCGCAGAGCAATATCCGCAACTTCGCCATCATCGCCCATATCGACCACGGCAAGTCGACGCTCGCCGATCGGCTGATCCAGATGACCGGCGGACTGACCGAGCGGGAGATGAAGGCGCAGGTGCTCGATTCCATGGATATCGAGCGCGAGCGCGGCATCACCATCAAGGCGCAGACCGTGCGCCTGAACTATCGCGCCAAGGACGGCAAGGATTACATCCTCAACCTCATCGATACGCCCGGCCATGTCGACTTCGCCTATGAGGTGAACCGTTCGCTGGCCGCCTGCGAAGGCTCGCTGCTGGTGGTCGACGCCTCCCAGGGGGTCGAGGCGCAGACGCTCGCCAATGTCTATCAGGCGATCGAGAACGACCACGAGATCCTGCCGGTCCTCAACAAGGTCGACCTGCCGGCGGCCGAACCGGATCGCGTCAAGCAGCAGATCGAGGACGTGATCGGCATCGATGCGTCCCATGCGCTGCCGATTTCCGCCAAGACCGGCGAAGGCGTCGACGCGGTGCTGGAAGCCATCGTCACCCAGCTGCCGCCGCCCACCGGCGACGCGCAAGCGCCGCTGAAGGCGCTGCTGGTCGATTCCTGGTACGACGCCTATCTCGGCGTCGTCGTGCTGGTGCGCATCATCGACGGCAAGCTCAAGAAGGGCATGAAGATCCGCATGATGCGGACCGCCGCCGTCCATGAAGTGGACACGGTCGGCATCTTCACGCCCAAGCTGGTCAATTGGGGCGAGCTCGGCCCCGGCGAACTGGGCTTCATCACCGGCTCGATCAAGGAAGTCGCCGACACCGCCGTCGGCGACACCATCACCGAGGACCGGCGGCCGACCGCGGCGCCGCTGCCCGGCTTCCGCCCGGCGGTGCCGGTGGTGTTCTGCGGCATCTTTCCGGTGGATGCGGCGGATTTCGAAGCCTTACGCGCCGCGATTGGCAAGCTGCGGCTCAACGACGCCGCCTTCAGCTACGAGACGGAGACCTCCGCCGCGCTGGGCTTCGGCTTCCGCTGCGGCTTCCTCGGTCTGCTGCATCTGGAAATCGTGCAGGAGCGGCTCACCCGCGAGTTCGACCTCGACCTCATCGCCACGGCGCCTTCGGTGGTCTATCGCATCGAGCTGACCGACGGCAGTACGCTCGAACTGCACAACCCGGCCGACATGCCGGACCCGGTGCGCATCACCGAAATCTCGGAGCCGTGGCTGAGGGCCACCATCCTCACCCCGGACGATTATCTCGGTTCGATCCTCAAGCTCTGCCAGGAGCGCCGCGGCGTCCAGGTCGACCTCTCCTATGTCGGCAACCGCGCCATGGTGCAGTACGACCTGCCGCTCAACGAAGTCGTCTTCGATTTCTACGACCGGCTGAAATCGCTGTCGAAGGGCTACGCCTCCTTCGACTATCACCTGACCGACTACAAGCCCGGCGATCTGGTCAAGATGCAGATCCTGGTCAACGGCGAGCCGGTCGACGCGCTGTCGGTCATGGTCCACCGCTCCAATGCCGAGCGCCGCGGGCGCGCCATGTGCGAGAAGCTCAAGGACCTCATCCCGCAGCACATGTTCCAGATCCCGATCCAGGCGGCGCTTGGCGGGCGCATCGTCGCGCGCGAGACCATCCGCGCGCTGAGGAAGGACGTTCTGGCCAAGTGCTACGGCGGCGACGTGACGCGCAAGCGCAAGCTTCTCGAGAAGCAGAAGGAAGGCAAGAAGAAGATGCGCCAGTTCGGCAAGGTCGACATCCCGCAGGAGGCCTTCATCGCCGCGCTGAAGATGGAGGATTAGGGCGCTTTCCTGGCACTGACGGCAGCGCCGTCCGGCGGGAGCGTTAAGTCCGTCTGGCTCCGACTAATCTTTCTACCGCCCGTTCAGCGTAGCCTCGAACTTCTCAAGATCGATCTGATTTCCCTGGTTGTTCGCGCTGATCAGGCGGATCATGCCGGCGATCGCCACGGCTTGGCGAATCTCGGCTTCTGTCGCGCCGGCCTTCTTGGCATTTATCGTGCTCGCATAGATGCAATACTCGCAGGGAATTTGGGCTGCGACCGCCAACCCGATGAGCAACTCATATTTCAGCGGGATCGCGTTGTCCGGCCCCATGACGGCTTTGAACGCTTCCCAAAAGCCGGCCTGGGCCTTGTCCGGAATGGTCTGAAAGTACCACGGCATTCCCGCCGGAGCCGTCGATGAGTTCTGAGTCTGCGCAAGAGCGCCGGTCCCCATCAGAACGGCCAGAGCAACGGCCGCAAGGTAGCGCATTTTCATGTGAGCTTCTCCCCCTGGAGGCGAAGTGATGGCTGATGTTGGAATTCAAGAAAGCGACGTGGTGCGGATGCTAGATCAGCCGCCTTACGCGCCGTTGAAAAACTTTGCGGATATCGCGAGGAAAGCCTTCACCGCCGCGCTGAAGATCGAGGAGTGAGCGACTGTCTTGTTTGTCAAGCGGTTTGCCATGGTCGTCGATCTCTGAGGATGGCATTGAGGATGGTGAGGAGCTTTCTGGCGACGGCGATGATGGCGACGAGTTTGGGCTTTCCGGCGGCCACCAGGCGCTCATCGAAAGCTTGCAGGATCGGATTGCGGCGGCGGCGACCATCGCGCCCATGAAAAGGCGGAGCGGACGCTAGCGCGGCCGCCGCCGATGAAGCTGCGGCCGCGCCATTGGCCGGACTGGCGGGTGAAGGGGGCCAGGCCGACGAGGGCGGCGATCTGGCGGCGGTCGAGGGTGCCGAGCTCGGGCAGGTCGGCGAGAAGCGTCCTGGCGATGGTTGGTCCGATGCCGGGCACGGAGACGAGCAGATCCTCCTTCTCGCGCCACACCGGCGAGCCGCGCACGCTATCGTCGATGTCCGCCTCGATCTCGGTCAGCTCCTTCTGCAAGGCCTTGAGCAGGCGGGCGATGCTCTTCTTCGTCCGCGTCGCTGCCCGCTTCTCGCGCTGCCGCTCGGCGACGATCATGGCGATGATCTGGCGCCGGCGGGTGACCAGGTCGGCGAGGGCCTGGGTCCGGCATCGGGCAGCGGACGGACCTCGGGCTTGGTCGCCGCCACGAAGCGGGCAATCACCGCGGCGTCGATCGGATCGGTCTTGGCGCGCTTGCCGACGGCCTGGGCAAAGGCCCTGACCTGGGCCGGATTGACCACAACCACCGGCAGGCCGGCAGCGCACAGGCTGGCCGCCACCACCGTCTCGAAGCCGCCGGTCGCCTCCACTGCCACCGTCATCACCGACAGCGGCTTCAGCCGCTCGACCAGCGCCTCCAGACCGGCCGCATCGCGCGCGACCGCAAAAGCTTCTCCACTCGGCTCGACATGCACGTCCAGCCGGTCCTTCGACACATCGATACCGACAACGCTGGCGTCCATCTGCACCCATCCTTGCCTAATCGGGCTCCGCTTGCGGCCCAGGCGACTGTTCGGGTTCTTCGATGGAACGGCGGACGGAGACCCGCGCTCACCCACGGGCTCGATCTCCCTCGGGGTATTCGGTCTCCCGCCCGCCACCGCACCGGCAACCTTAGCCGATGACGGCACCAATGAGTTACAAGGGGGCATCACGCCATTTTGCCTTGCGGGAAGTAGTTCAAGCCATGGTGAACCAGCAAGTAAGACACCACTACCTACCTGAGTTCTACCTGAAGCGCTGGCAGGGATCGGACAACTTGGTTTCCAGGTTCACCCGACCGTACAAGGGCATGGTGAAGCCAAAGCGGGTTGCGCCCACCTCGGCCGGTTTTCAAAACCATCTGTATTCGGTGCACGGAAAGCCGCTCGAAGAAGCTGTGGCTATGGAACGCGATTTCATGAGCTCGCTCGATACAAGAGCAGCGAACGCCCTGGCCGTGATCGAGAATGGAGTCCATGACGTTGCGCCAACGCACAGAGGGGCGTGGTCACAATTCATTCTAACCCTGATGATCCGAACCCCATCGGATATTCAACAGCTGAAGCTGTTTGCGGAAGTGAATTGGGCGATACCTGAACTTCGGGAGGCATACCAAACCCAGCGAGCGTCTAGTGATCCGGCAACTGTCGAAGCCTACCTAGATCAGATGAATCAGGCTGATGTGGATGCACTGGCTTTGGGAGTCGGGCGCCGCATGATGTCCCATGGACCGATTATTGCGCATCTTGCACGCATGCAATGGACCACCATTCAGACTGATGCGAGTCGCCTATTCCTGACGTCAGATCGCCCGGTGATCCGATCCCCCTATCCGCTTGTTGATCGCCGTGGATACATAACTTTGCCAATCGGGCCCCGTCGGTTGTTCGTGGCATCTGCAAGCAGCGATGCGCTCGCTATGTTTAGCCGATTCACTCACGGCCAACTGGTGGACGCAACAAACGCGATGGTTGTTGGCCAAGCCGAAGAGCTTGTCGTCGGATATAACGACGACGCCCTACGTTTCATCCAGCAAACTATGGGAACGAGACCAAAGGCCGGATACATAGAACAGATAGTGCGTCAGCGAGGATTGAGATCCACGGGCAATCGTGACGACGGCCCATGAGGCGGTGAGTTTGTGCCAACCATCCTTTCCGGGCGGGTGTCATAAATGCGCGACGCCGCGTTGCGATCGCTCGTTGAGCGATCACCGCTACGCCACCTCCCGCTCCTCCCGCATGAGGCTCGCCATGATCTCCGCGTTCGGGCGGGCCTTGGAAAACAGGTAGCCCTGGCCTTCGTCGCAGCCTTCGTCCCTGAGCCGTTCCAGATCGCTGACGTTCTCGATGCCCTCGGCCGTGATGGTGATGCCAAGCGCGGCGCCGAGCCCGATGATCGCCCTGACGATCGCCTGCGAATCGGCGCTCTCGCCCATGTCGTGGACGAAGGAACGGTCGATCTTGATCTTGTCGAAGGGGAAGGAGCGCAGGTAGCTCAGCGACGAATAGCCGGTGCCGAAATCGTCCATGGAGATGTGGATGCCGAGCGCGCGTAGCGCGTGCAGCGTCGCCAGCACCAGGCCCGACTTGTCGAGCAGCAGCGTCTCGGTGATCTCCAGTTCCAGCCGGTCCGGGGCCAGGCCAGAAGCTGCCAGCGCTTCCGAGACGACGCCGAGCAGGTTGCCACCGCGGAACTGGAGCGGCGACAGATTGACCGCCACCTTGATCGGTTCCGGCCACAGTGCGGCATCGGCGCAGGCCTGCTTGAGCACGAAAGCGCCGAGCTGGTTGATGAGGCCGGTCTCCTCGGCGACGGCGACGAACTCCGCCGGCGAGACCATGCCGCGCTCCGGGTGGCGCCAGCGCGCCAGCGCCTCGCAGCCGATGATCGCGCCGCTGGCGAGCTGGATGAGCGGCTGGTAGTGCACCTGAAGGTCGCCGGCTTGCAGCGCGGCGCGCAGGTCCAGTTCCAACTGGCGGTGCTCGCGCGCGCGGGCATCCATCTCCGCCTCGAAAAAGCGGAACGTGCCCTTGCCGTCGCCCTTTGCGCGGTAGAGCGCCATGTCGGCACTCTTCAACAGCTGGTCGGCCTCAACGCCGTCGCCGGGAGCGATGGCGATGCCGATGCTGGCGCCGGCGGTGACCAGGTTTCCGTCGAGATCGAAAGGCTCGCCGAGCACGGCCAGAAGGCGGGCGGCGAGGCTTGGCGACCTCCGACGACTGCGTGATGTCGGTCTGCAGAATGGCGAACTCGTCGCCGCCGAGCCGCGCCACGAGATCTTCGTGGCGGAGCGCATCGCGCAGCCGACCGGCGACCGCCTGCAGCAGCAGGTCGCCGACCGGGTGCCCGAGCGTGTCGTTGACCGTCTTGAAGTTGTCGATGTCGATGCAGTGGACCGCCAGACCCGTGCCGTTGCGCTTCAACCGCGACAGCATCTCGCCCATGCGCTCGTGCAGCAGCAGCCGGTTGGGCAGTTCGGTCAGCGCGTCGTGATGCGCCATGAAGGTGATGCGCGCCTCGGCGCGCTTGCGCTCGGTGATGTCGACTGCCGCCATCAGCACGGCCGGCACGCGCTCATAGGCCAGCCGGCGGGCGAAGACCGCCACGTCGATGAGGCTGCCGTCGGCCTTGCGATGCCGCCAGGTACGGCCGGCCTGCCAGTCCTCCGGTGCGTCGGCGATGTCGGTGATCTCGCAGGATTCGGACGGGTCGTGGATATCGGCTGAGGGTTCCGGCGGTGAGCGTGGCGCGGTCGTAGCCGTAATGGGCGACCGCGGCGTCGTTTGCCGCCAGGATGCGCTCGCCGTCGACGGCGCAGACGAACATTGGCAATGGGTTCTCGTCGAACAGCAGGCGGAACGACGCCTCGCGCTGCTTCATCTCGGTGATGTCGACGCGCAGGCCGATGATGCCGCCGTCGCTGGTCTTGCGCTCCTCGATCAGCACCACGCGGCCGTCCGACAGAACCTGTTCGTGCGGCGGGCCAGGATTGAACATCCTCGTCAGTCGCTCGGCGATCCACGCCTCCTCGCGGCCGTGGGATTCCGGATAGTCGCCGCGCGCCACGCCGATGCGCAGCGTGTCCTCCAGCTTGATGCCGACTTCAAACAGGTCGGCGCTGCGCTTGTAGATATCGGCGTATTGCTGATTCCACAGGATGTAGCGCCCTTGCGGGTCGAGGAAGACGATGCCTTCCGGCAGGATGTCGATCGCCTCGCGCAGGCGCCGCTCTGCCGCCTGCGCGTCCGGTATGGAGCCGTCGTTCGACCGACCGGTCTCGTCATTGCTGAAATTCATTGGATTGCCCCGAGAATGCACGTCCACCTTTGGTATGGATCGGTCGTACGGTGAGGGGCGTTAAGAGCGAATGAGCGCTTGAAGCGTTCCAGGCTGAGGCGGTGTGACGGTGACGGCACCATGCCGCCATTGCCTGCCGCCGGCGTGAGCAGATCGTGCGACAATGCCGAAACGGTACGCATAGAGAAGGGTTAAGCCGGCGCCGCTCTCGTCAGAAACGACAGGGCCCGGCGGCGCCCTGCATAAACCGCCGACGCCTGCACGAATTGGCGCCATCTGCGGCGATGGTTAAGCGGCCATTGCTTTTTATCGCCTGCGAAGAAAACGCCACGCCGGGGTTCCGCTCTGCGCGCCCCCGGGTTCTAATCGCGGCATGACTTCCAACAGTGACCTTCCCGTCTCCGCCGATGGCTGGGCCTTCTTCCTCGACGTCGACGGCACGCTGATCGACATTGCCGTGACGCCGGAAGCGGTGGTGATCCCGCCGGAGCTGCCCGGCCTGCTGATGCGCCTGTCGGCCAGCGCCGGCGGTGCCCTGGCGCTGGTTTCGGGCCGCCCGATCGAATCGCTCGACCGTTTCTTCGCGCCGGCACGACTGCCGGCCGCCGGCATACACGGCGCCGAGATACGGCTTCCCGACGGCCGTCAGGTAATGCGCGCCGCGCCGGAGGTGGAAAAGGTGCGCGGTGAGATTGCCGCATTTGCCGCGCGCCATCCCGAACTTCTCATCGAGCAGAAGAGCGTCTCGATCACCGTCCACTATCGCGCCCGTCCGGAGCTTGAGCCCACGGTCGCGGCAGCGATGGGTGCGATCATATCCGGCGTTCCCGGCCTGGCCCTGCAGCCGGGCAAGATGATGCTCGAGGTGCGGCCTGCCGGAATCGATAAGGGAGGTGCGCTGGCGCGTTTCATGGAGGCGCCGCCGTTTGCCGGGCGGCGGCCGCTCGCCGTCGGCGACGATCTCACCGACGAGCACATGTTCCAGGTGGCGGTGGACAGGGGCGGCGTGGCGATCCGCGTCGGCACCGACGACCGGCAAACGGCTGCAGAAGCCCGCTTCGATGCGCCGCAGGCGGTCCGTGCATGGTTGTCAAATCTGGCTGAAGCCCCCAAATAGAAGGGACATTCAGCGTTTTGCGTTTGGTGCGCGACACTTTTGTGACGCAGTGTGCCTTGCAGGTTCAGAAGGGGCCCGCAGAGCGAACTAAAAGCGCCTTCAGACGTTGATGAGCGCGTCCTGCGTCGCAACAAGAACGGGGAGGTTCAGCCATTTCCAGTCGAACCGCGGTAATCACATGAGCCGCCTGGTCGTAATCTCCAACCGTGTGCCGCCGCCCGGCGGTTCCGGGGCGGAAGCGGGCGGGCTTGCCGTGGCGCTGAAGGCGGTGCTGCGTGAGCGTGGTGGTCTGTGGCTCGGCTGGTCCGGAAAGACGGCCGAAGACGACGAGCCCGACAGGGTCAAGATTCACTTCCGCGAAGAGGGCAATATGCTGTTTGCCCTCGTCGACCTGACGCAGCGCGACCTCGACGAGTATTACAACGGCTTCGCCAATCGGGCGCTGTGGCCGCTGCTTCATTACCGGCTCGACCTTGCCGATTTCGATCGCCAGGACCTGTCGGGCTACATGCGCGTCAACGCCTTCTTCGCCAAGGTCCTGGCCGAGCGACTCGAGCCCGACGACACGATCTGGGTGCAGGATTATCACCTGATTCCGCTTGCCGCCGAATTGCGAGCCCGCGGTATCAAGAACCGCATCGGCTTCTTCCTGCACATCCCGTGGCCGCCGCCCGACGTGTGGTACGCGATGCCCGCCCATTACCGGCTGCTGGAAGCCTTCACCGCCTATGACCTGATCGGCTTCCAGACCGAATGGGACGCCGAAAACTTCGCCCTCTGCCTCAAGCGCGAGGGACTAGCGAAGGAGATCGCGCCCGGCCGCTTCCAGGCCGGACCGCGCGCGTTCTCCATCGGCGGGTTTCCGATCGGCATCGAGACCAAGGAGTTTGCCGAGGTGGCGCGCACCGCGCGCAGCAATGCGCTGGTCAAGCGGATGGTCGCCAGTCTCGAGGACCGCCACCTTGTCATCGGCGTCGACCGCCTCGACTACTCCAAGGGCATCGACCACCGCATGCTCGCCTATGAGCGCTTCCTGCAGAACAATCCGGCCTACCACAACAAGGTGACCTATCTGCAGATCACGCCGAAATCGCGCTCGGACGTTCCCGAATATGCCACGATGCAGGCCGAGGTCGCCGGCACCGCCGGGCGCATCAACGGCGCCTTCGGCCATCTCGACTGGACACCGATCCGCTATATCAACCGTACGATCAAGCGGGCGACGCTGGCCGGTCTCTACCGTATGAGCGACGTCGGGCTGGTGACGCCGCTGCGCGACGGCATGAATCTGGTCGCCAAAGAATTCGTCGCCGCACAGGACGGCGACGACCCCGGCGTGCTGGTGCTGTCGCGCTTCGCCGGCGCCGCCGCGGAGCTCACCGGCGCGCTCATCGTCAACCCGTACGATCTCGACAGCACGGGCAATGCGATTGCCCGCGCCATCTCCATGCCGCGCGAGGACCGCGTTGCGCGCTGGCGCGACATGTTCGACCGGTTGATGAAGAACGACGTGTCGACCTGGGCCGGTGGTTTTCTCGAAGCGCTCGAGGCGAAGCCGCAGGACGCCGCCCTGAAGGCGGCGAGCTGACGGCGGCTGCGGCGGCGGGCCTAAACCCGTTTTCGATCAGATAGAGCCGATTCCGTTTCTCGACCGGCGGAGCGATCCGGCGTCGAGGCCGGCGACGGGCGATGCCGGGCATCGGTCGAGCCGGGATCGGCGCCCTGAGCGCCCGGCGGTTAAGGAACCCGAAGGGACCGGCGCTTTTGCGCCATTATCGGCGCCGTCGGTCTCGGCCGTACCCCGGGTACGCCCGTCGCCCGTCGGCTTGATCCTGTCGCAAAACAAGCTCCGTCGGAATGGCTCTTTCTGGTCGAAAAAGGCTCTAACCGCCCGCCTTCAGCCATTCCCGTGCCTGAGCGATCTGGCTGGGGTGAAAGACCCGCAGGCGCGCCGGCATCAGGCCGTTCATGGCCAGCACCGCGCGCTGATAGGGCCCGTCATTGACGACGAAGGCTATCCTGTCGAAATGGTTGAAGTGGCGCGTGCCGAAAACCGCGTCATCGTAGAGACCGCCGCGGTCGTAGCCGGCGAAGTCGGAAGCAGCGACGTAAAGCAGACGCGCGCGTCCGGCCGTCTCGACCGCGCCGGCGATGGACGGCTCCAATATCCGCAGCCGGTCGTCCGCCGTGACCTTGCCGCTTGCCACCACGCCGACGACACCCGCCGGGAGGTCTTCGATTCGTGTGAACATCTTCGCTTCCTCGAACCGTGGCCCTGGCCCTTCGATAGAGGAGGCATGCGATGGATTGTTGGCCGCGCGATGATGATTTTGTGGCCGAGAAGTTAACGCACTATGCCGCCAGCCACGCTTTCGCCTTATCCATTTCCGCCACGGCGAAACCGCGCACTTCGGCCGGCATCATCAGGCCGAAGCCCTCGACCATCTGGCGATAGGCGGAATGGTCGGAAACGAAGGCGATCTTCTCGAAATCGAAGAAGTGACGGAAGCCGAAGGTCGCATCGTCAACCATGGCGCCGACTTCGAATCCTTCGAATTCGGGTCCGAGCAGATAGAGGAAGCGCAGCTTGCCACCTTCGGCGATCTTGGCCTCCATCTCAGGGATCAACACCTTGCCGTAATCGTCGGCGGTGATCTTGCCGATGGCCGAATAGCCGATGACGCCCGGCGGCAGATCGAAGATCGGTCGTAACATGTCAGCCTCCTCGCTTCGGATCAGGGGACCAGAACCGCCGCGCCGATCAGCCGCCCGTCGCGCAGCGCGGAGAGCGCCGCATTCGCCTCTTCCAGCGGATAGGGCGCGACGCTGATCTCGATCGGCGCTTCAGCCGCTACCGCCATGAATTCCTCGCCGTCGGCGCGGGTCAGATTGGCGACCGAGCGCACCACCCGCTCGCCCCACATGATGTCGTAGGGAAACGACGGGATGTCGCTCATGTGGATGCCGGCAGCCACGACGACGCCGCCCTTGCGCACGGCTCTTAAGCCCGTCGGGACCAGCGCGCCGACGGGCGCGAAGAGGATCGCCGAATCGAGCTCCTCCGGCGGTACCTCGTCCGAGCCGCCGGCCCACACTGCGCCGAGGTTCAGGGCGAATTCCTGCGCCTGCCTGTCGCCGGGGCGGGTGAAGGCATAGACCCGCTTGCCCTGATGGATGGCGACCTGCGCGATGATGTGGGCGGCCGCACCGAAGCCGTAGAGCCCGATCGCCTTGCCGTCGCCGGCCATGCGATGGGCGCGGTGGCCGATGAGGCCGGCGCAGAGCAGCGGCGCGGCTTCGGCGTCGCCGTACTTCTCCGGCAGGTGGAAGCAATAGCGACGGTCGGCGACGACGTATTCGGCGTAGCCGCCGTCGATGTCGCAGCCGGTGAAATGCGCCGTGTCGCAGAGGTTCTCCATGCCGGACAGGCAGTAGTGGCAGTGACCGCAGGTCCAGCCGAGCCAGGGCACGCCGATGCGCGTCCCCATGGCAAGATCGCCGACGCCGGGCCCAAGCGCGGCCACCCGGCCGACGATCTCGTGACCGGGCACGATGGGATAGCGCGCCTGCGGCAATTCGCCGTCGGCGACATGCAGGTCCGTGCGGCAGACGCCGCAGGCAAGAACCTTGACCAGGACCTGACCGGCACCCGGCTCGGGTCGCGGCCGGTCGACCAGCCGCAGGGGCTGGCCTGGACCATCGAGAACCATCGCACGCATGCAAGAAGATATCGGCCAGCTGCGCCGTGCTATCAAGCCCGGGAAATCAAAAGCCGGCCGCCCTAGGGCGACCGGCTCTTGCGTGTCGGAGGCAATCGATCAAGGGGGGGAAGGAGCAGATCGACTGCTTCGGCGCAATGCTCGCGAACAATTTATCGCGCGACCTTGGCGGGCGCGCTTTGATACAGCGCAAAAGTCCTTGATCCTTCGGTTTGTGGCCTTGACGATCCTGCGATATAGTTTGGCCTCAAACGGTATTGGGTCGCAGAACGGGCGCACGCGCGCGTGGCGAAACAGGACGCGGGCGGCCAGGCGGAGGACGGCGGAATGGCGGACTTGACCGGAATGCGGAAGCCCGGCGCGAAGCGCAAGACCGGCCGCGGAGCCCCCCCGGCCGCCGGCAGCAACGGCGCCGACGGCGTTCGCCTCGGCGTCCTTGAAGACTATGTCGGCTTCCATCTGCGCATGGCCCAGGACGCCTCGTTTCGCGCCTTCGCCCGCCATGTCGGCATGCGCGACCTGAAGCCCGGCCGGTTCGCGGCCATGACGGTCATCTCCAGCAATCCCGGCATCACCCAGGCCGAGCTCGGCCGCGCGATCGCGCGCGACAAATCGTCGGTGACGCCGCTGATCCAGGAACTCGAACGGCGCGGGCTGGTCGAGCGGCAGCGCTCGCCCACCGACCGGCGTTCGATCGCGCTGACGCTGACCGCTAGCGGCGAGGAAACGCTCGGCCGGCTCATGGTCCATGCCGTGGAACACGATCGCAGGCTCGACGAGATCGTCGGCCGGCAGAAGGCGGAATTCATAAACCTGCTCAAAAAGATCGCCGACGATCTGGCATAGGGCGGCAACCGCCCGGGGGGAGAAACACATCGATGTATTCGGCAGGAATGGCGCTGCTCGACGCGCTGACGGAAGCCGGCGTGTCCCATATCTTCGCGAATTTCGGCAGCGACCATCCGGCGCTGATCGAAGCGATCGCCGAGGCACGGGCAAGCGGCCGCACCATCCCGACGGTCATCACCTGCCCCAACGAGATGGTGGCGCTGTCCTCAGCCCATGGTTTCGCCCAGGTCAGCGGGCGGGCGCAGGCGGTCATCGTTCATGTCGATTGCGGCACCCAGGCGCTTGCCGGTGCCCTCCACAATGCCGCGCGCGGCCGCGTGCCGGTGTTCATCTTCGCCGGCCTGTCGCCGGCGACCCAGGAGGGCGAGGCGACCGGCAGCCGTAACGAATTCATCCACTGGCTGCAGGACGTTCCCGACCAGCGCGGCATCGCCCGCCAATACGTCAAATACGAAAACGAAATCCGCAGCCCTGCCAACCTCAAGCAGATCGTCCATCGCGCCCTGCAGATCGCCGAAAGCGAGCCCAAGGGGCCGGTCTACCTCACCGCCGCACGCGAAATCCTGGAAGCCGAGGCGCCGGCGGGGCGGATCGATCGCGCCCGCTGGCAGCCGACAGGCGCAGCGGCACTGCCGCCGGATGCGGTGGAGATGCTGGTCGGCAAGCTGGCCGGTGCCCACCGGCCTCTGGTGGTGACCTCCTATCTCGGACGCCAGCCGGCGGCGGTCGACGAACTGGTGAAGCTTTGCACCCGCCTCGGGATCGGCGTGCTGGAGTCGGTGCCGAGCGCCATGAACTACCCGCCTGTCGACGCGATGCACCAGGGCAGCCAGTGGAACCAGCCGGTGCAGAACGTGGCGCTCGCCGAGGCGGACGTGGTGCTGGTTCTCGACAGCGACGTGCCGTGGGTGCCGACCGTCAACCGGCCGGGCCGAAATGCCGAGATCTTTCATATCGATACCGATCCGCTCAAGCCGTCTATGCCGCTCTGGTACATCGAGGCGCACGGCGCCTTCGCGGCCGATGTGCTGACGGCGCTCCGCCAGATGAACGCCTGTCTCGACGGCGCCGCGATCGACCGCGAGGCGGTTGCGGCGCGCCGCCGCCACTATGCACGGCGCCATGCGTCGCTGGCCGCGGCGCGGCTTGCCCGCGCGCACGGCGGCGACGGGGCGATCACGGCGGAATTCCTGACCGCAGCGTTGCGCAACGCTATCGGCGAGGATGCCATCGTCCTCAACGAGGGCATCACCAATTACGACGTCATCCACGACCAGATGGCGCGCGGGAAGCCCGGAACGATCTTCGCCAGCGGCGGTTCATCGCTGGGCTGGCACGGCGGTGCGGCGATCGGCGCCAAGCTGGCCGCACCGCAGCGTACGGTGGTGTCGCTGACCGGCGACGGCTCCTACCTGTTTTCGGTTCCCTCGACGGTCCACTGGATGGCGCGACGCTACCGCACGCCGTTCCTGACCGTGGTCTACAACAATGGCGGCTGGCGGGCGCCGAAGCTTTCCGCCCTTGCCGTCCATCCGCATGGCTATGCCAGCAGAGCCGAGGATGTCGGCGTCGACTTCGCGCCGGCGCCCGACCATGGCGGCATTGCCGCGGCGGCCGGCGGCGCCTTTGCCCGCAAGGTGCAGCGCCCGGACGACCTGGACGGTGCGATTGCGGAGGCGCTCGACGCCATGCGCACCCAGAAGCGGGCGGCGGTCCTCGATGTCATCTTGCCGCACCTCTAGGAGAGGCGATTATGCCCGCAAATTCCTTTGGGCGCCGGGTCGTGACCAGGACATCGCCGCCCGATGACGGTCCTTTAAATCGTAGCGCGCGCGCCAACGTCCATTGACAGCGGCATTACCCTTGCGGAAGATGGTCGAATAACGAACAACTGTTCGATATGCGAACTTGTTCATGCGTATGCCAGCTGGCGGTGCGCGTGAACGGCGCCAAAAAAAGACGCAGCCGGAGGACGCAGCCGCCAATCGCGCCCGCCAACCGGCCCACCGATACGGCCCGACCAGGGGCCTCAGCTGGAGGAAACGCGCATGATCGATCGCAGAAAGTTTTTGGCCGGGGCCGCGACCACTGCCGTGGCGGCGCCGTTTGTGTTGCGCCGCGCATGGGCGGCCAATCCGGAATTCACACTCAGGCTGCATCACCTGCTGGGGCCGAAATCTCCGGCGCAGGTGATGATGCTTGAACCCTTCGCCGAGCGCATCTTCAAGGATTCGGACGGCCGGGTGAAGATCGACATCTACCCGTCGATGTCGCTCGGCGGCGCTCCGCCGCAGCTCGTGCGCCAGGTCGCCGATGGCATCGTCGACATCATCTGGACGGTCAACGGCTATACGCCGGGCCTTTTCCCGCGCTCGGAAGTGTTCGAGCTGCCCAACATCTTCACCGGCGACACCACGGCGACCAATCGTGCCATGCACGACCTGTTCGGCCAGTATCTCGCCGACGAATACAAGAACGTCCACGTGCTGTGGCTGCACGTCCATGCCGGCCAGGCGATCCAGATGGCCGACAAGCTGGTGCGCAAGCCGGCAGACTTCAACGGTCTCAAGATCCGCGTGCCCGGCCCGACCGGCACCGACGTCATCAAGACGCTGGGCGCTACTCCGGTCGACATGCCGGTGCCCAGCCTGCCGCAGGCGCTGTCCACCCATGTGGTCGACGGCGCGCTGATCCCCTGGGAGATCGGGCCGGCGCTCAAGCTGCAGGATGTCACCAAGTACGACATCGAGGGCGCCAACAAGTGGCGCCTGGGCACCACCACCTTCCAGGTGTCGATGTTCCCGGGAACCTGGAACAAGCTGCCCGACGATCTGAAGGCGGTGTTCAACACGGCCGCCGAGGACATGTGGATGAACCAGGTCGGCAATATCTGGCGCGAGGACGACGACAACGCCATCAAGGTGCTCACCGCCGCCGGCAACCAATATGTCGAGCTGACCGCGGCGGAGACCGACGCCTTCAAGACGGCGCTGGCGCCCGTGGTCGACGACTGGATCAAACAGCGCTCGGGTCAGATCGACGCCAAGGGCCTGGTTGACGCGGCCAAGGCGGCCATCGCAAAACATAGCGCATGAGCTTCGCCTACACCGAAGACGAGGGCGGGGTCTCGCGATCCCGCCCATCTCCGTGGCAGCCCGTATGGCTCAGCCTGATGGCGGCGATCATTCGCGGCTGGGCGCTGATCGGCGGGCTCATTCTCGTCGCGCTCATGCTGGAGACGGCGGCCAGCGCCGCCTCCAACCTGTTCTTCAACAAGCCGTTCGAGGGCGACTACGAGCTGATGAAGCATTTCGTCGCCGTCGCCGTCTTCTGCTTCCTGCCCTATTGCCAGCTTACCGGCGCCAACGTCACCGTCGACATCTTCACCGAGAACGTCAGCGAGCGCGCCAAGGCGGCGATGCTCGCCTTTTCCTCGATTTTCGCCATCGTCTTCTCGCTGGTGATGCTGCGCCAGATGTCGCTCGGCTTCATGTCCTACATCGAATATCCCGAGACCACCGCGGCCCTGCACATCCCGTTGTGGACGGCCTTTCCGCCGGCGCTGTTCTCGCTGGCGCTGCTCTTCATCGCCGCTGTCATCACCCTGATTCAGGGCTGGCGCGGCATGCGCGGCCGCTAGGCGGCCGCGAGGGGGAGAGATGGAGGCAAGCTTTCTGATCGGACTGGCCGGGCTGATCGCACTCATGGCGCTGATCGTCGTGCGCGTGCCGATCGCCTACACCATGATCCTGGTCGGCGCCATCGGCGCAGCTATCGAATCCGGGCCCGACGTCGTCCTCTACCAGCTCAAGGACCTCGCCTATTCGCAATTCGCCAATTACGATCTGTCGGTGCTGCCCATGTTCATCCTCATGGGGAGCTTGGCGGCGCGCTGCGGCCTCAGCCGCGACCTGTTCCGCGGAGCCGACGCCTGGTTCGGGCGCTTCCGCGGCGGTGTCGCCATGGCGGCGGTGGCCGCCTGCGGCGGCTTCGGCGCGGTGTGCGGCTCATCCACCGCAACCGCCTCGACCATGGGCATCGTCGCCCTGCCGGAGCTCAGGCGCTACAAGTACGCGCCGTCGCTGGCCACCGGCACCATCGCCGCTGGCGGCACCCTGGGCATCCTGATCCCGCCTTCGGTCGTCCTCATCGTCTACGCCATCATCGTCCAGACCAACATCGTCACCCTGTTCGAGGCGGCGCTGGTGCCCGGCCTGCTCGCCATCGCCATGTTCCTGCTCACGGTGGCGATCTATGTGCGGCTGGTGCCCAATGCCGGGCCGAAGGGCGAGGCGGTATCGCGCGACGAGTTCGTCTCGGCGACGCTGGCCATGGTGCCGATCCTGGCGATCTTCGTCGTGGTCATCGGCGGCATTTATGGCGGGCTCTACAATCCGACGCCGGCCGGCGCCATCGGCGTGTTCCTGGTGGCCGTCTATGGCTTCGGCCGCCGCCGCCTGACCCGGCGGGCGACGATCGAGGCGCTGCTCGAGACGGCGCGCACCACCGGCATGATCTATCTGATCCTGCTCGGCGCGGCGCTCCTGTCGATCTTCATGGCGCGCGCCGGCGTCCCCCAGGCGGCCGCCGCGCTGTTGCAGAACAGCGGCCTGCCGCCGCTGGCGATCATGGCGATCATCATCCTGATCTTCATCGTGCTCGGCATGCTCATGGACAGCCTGTCCATGATCATCCTGGCGATCCCGTTCTTCTGGCCGATGGTTTCCGGCCTCGATTTCGGCCTGCCGGTGGACGACGTGAAGATCTGGTTCGGCATCATCGCGCTGGTCGTGGTCGAGCTCGGCCTGATCACGCCGCCGGTCGGCCTCAACGTGTTCATCATCAACTCGCTGGCGCCGGACGTACCGATGCGCGAGACCTTCAAGGGCGTCATCCCCTTCTTCCTTTCGGAGATCGTGCGGGTGACGCTGCTGGTCCTGTTTCCGGCGATTTCGCTCACCCTGCCGCACTTGCTGCGCTGACGGCGAGGGCGCTTCTCGGCGGATGCCGAAGTCGGCCGGGACGCGGACTTGGCGCCGTCTGACCCGAAGCACTCCCGTCCCGCGGCGTTTTTGCACGTTATGCGAGTCTCGTTGACACCGGCGTTCCGTTCGCAGAAAATGACCGCATAACGAACAGATGTTCGCAATCCGAACATAGTTCGGCCGGCCCGTGCAGAAATGGTTGGGGGCCAAACAAATTGCCCGACGGGGCGCGGTTCCGTCCGGCACACTGGAGCACGCTGGCGGCAGTCCGGGAGGGACGCCTGCTTTCGCCGACAGCGCCAAGGGAGGAGAAACGCGATGAAGAGACTTGCATCGACGCTTGCGGCCGGCCTCGTCGCCGGCCTCATGATCGCCGGTGGCGCGCAGGCCCAGGACAAGATCAAGATCGGCTATGCCGTTTCGATGTCCGGCCCCAACGCCGCGGGCGCCGCCATCACCACGATCCCGAACTACAAGCTGTGGTTCCACGACATCGAAGCCGCCGGCGGCATCAAGCTCGGCGACAAGCGGGTGCCCATCGAGGTGGTCGCCTATGACGACCAGTCCAGCAACGAAGAGCTGATCAAGGCGGTCGAGCGTCTGGTCAACCAGGACAAGGTCGATATCCTGCTGTCGCCCTGGGGCACCGGCATGAACCTCGCTGTCGGCCCGACCTTCGCCAAATACGGCTATCCGCAGCTGGCCGCCACCGCCGCCACCGACCACGCTTATGAGATGGCCAAGCGCTGGCCGAACTCGTTCTGGATGCTCGGCACCTCCACCATGGGCGCCAACTCGCTGGTCGAGGTTCTCGACAAGCTGCACAAGGCCGGCAAGATCAACGACAAGATCGCCATGGTCAGCGTCGCCGATGCCTTCGGCATCGAGCTTGCCAACGCATCCCGTCCGGTGCTCGCCAAGGCCGGCTTCAAGCTGGTGATGGATGAGAGCTATCCGATCACCACCCAGGACTTCTCGCAGCTCATCAACCAGGCCAAGAGCTCGGGCGCCGACACCTTCGTCGCCTTCTCCTATCCACCGGACACCTTCGGCCTGTCGGGCACGGCGGTGGCGCTCAACTATAATCCGCCGGCCTTCTACACCGCCGTCGGCACCGCCTTCCCGGTCTATCGCGACCAGATCATGAAGGGCAATGAAGAGGGCGTTCTGGGCATCGGTGGTGTCAATCCCGACGATCCGAAGTACCAGGAATACGCCAAGCGCCACCTCGCGGTAACCGGCCAGCAGCCCGACCGCTGGGCGAGCCCGGTGACCTATGCCAGCCTGCAGATGCTGCAGCAGGCGATCGAGCGGGTCGGCAAGATCGACCGTCCGGCGATCATCAAGGAGCTGCAGACCGGCACCTTCGACACCGTGGCCGGCACCATCAAGCTCGACCACAACGTCAACACCCACGTCTGGTGGGCCGGTCAGTGGCAGAACGGCGAGTTCTACGGCCTGGCGCCGGCCTCGATGGGGCCGACGCACGAGCCGATCGCGCCCAAGCCGGCCTGGAAGCCGGCAAAATAGCGGCCTGGCGACAAGACCGGCGGGGAAGCAAGTGATCGCCGTAGACATCATCGTCTCCGGATTCATTCTGGGAGGCATGTACGCGATGGTCGCACTGGGGCTCACGCTCCAGTACGGCGTCGCGCGCATCATGAACCTTGCCTACGGCGAATTTCTTCTCGCCGGCTCCTTTGCCGCCTGGTGGCTCTATGCCGCCCATGCGGTGAGCCCGCTCGTCGGGCTCATCGTCATCGTGCCGGTCGCCTTCATGGTGAACTGGCTGGTCTATGAGCTGCTGCTGATGCCGCTGGTCCGCCGGGCCAAGCACCGCGAGCAGCTCGAGGCCGATTCCATCCTGTTCACCTTCGGCCTGCTCTTCGTGCTGCAGGGCATTGGGCTCGCCGTCTTCGGCAACCAGCTCTACAGCTACGCCTATCTCTCCGTTCCCGCCGATATCTTCGGCCTGACGGTGCCCGCCAACCGGCTGGTCGCCGCCGGGTTCGCCCTGGTGATCGGCATCGGCCTCTACCTCGCCCTCACCCATACCCGCTTCGGCAGCGCGGTCAGGGCCGTCGCCGTCGATCCGCGCGCGGCGCGTCTGGTCGCCATTGACGTCACCCGCGTCTCCGGACTGGCCTTTGCCGCCGGCGGGGCGCTGTGCGCCGCCGGCGGGGCGCTGGTCTCCATGTTCCTCACCTTCAGCGTCTCCGGCGGCGTCATCTTCACCATGAAGGCGCTGGTGGTGGTCATCCTCGGCGGCGCCGGCAATCTGCTTGGCACGCTCGTCGCCGGCCTGATCCTCGGACTGGCCGAGATCGCCGTGGCCCGGCTGGTCGACCCCGGCCTGACGCTGGCCGCCAATTTCGCCATTTTCCTCGCCGTGCTGCTTATCCGGCCGACAGGGCTGTTCGGACACTCGGCGTGAACGGGCAGCGTCTTTGGCAGGTACCGCTGCTGGTCGTCGCGGTCGCTGCGCTGGCGGGCTTCCCGCTCGTCGCCAATGGCTATTACGTCTCGTTCGGCATCAGCCTGCTACAGTTCGTGGTGCTGGCGACGGCCTGGACGCTGTTCTCCGGCCCGACACGCTACGTCTCGCTGGCCACTGCCGCCTTCTTCGGCATCGGCGCCTACACCATGGCGGTGCTCTCCGACGTGCTGCCGCTGCCGCTGGTCATCCTCGTGGCGGCGCTGGTCGGCGTCGCCGTCGCGCTGGTCGTCGGCCTGGCGACGCTACGCTTACGCGGCATCTTTTTCGTCATCTTCACCTTCGGCCTGGCGGAACTGATCCGCCAGATCGTCGCCTGGTACGAGATCAAGGTCTCGCACACCGTCGGCCGCTACATCTTCCTCGACATCGGCCAGGAGCAGATCTTCTGGGAGCTCTTGGGCCTCGCCGTCCTGGTCTTCCTGGTCGGCTGGCTCACCGGCCGCTCGCGCCTCGGACTGGCGCTCAACGTCATCGGCAACGACGAAACCGTCGCCCGCCACGTCGCCATCAACACGACCGCCGCCAAGCTGATTCTGTTCGCCGTCAGCGCCGCCTTCATGAGCGCCACCGGAGCCATCATGGCGCCGCGCTACACCTATATCGATCCGGCGCTCGCCTTCAATCCGATGCTCTCCTTCCAGGTGGTCATCATGGCGCTGCTCGGCGGCACCGGGCGCCTCTACGGGCCGCTCTTCGGCGTGGTGCCGCTGTCCTTTCTCCTGGAGACGATCGCCGTCAACTTCCCCAACCATTTCAACATCGTGTTGGGCGTGGTCTTCATCGTCATCGTCTATTTCCTGCCCAACGGGGTGATCGGCCTTGCCGACCGTTGGAGGGGGGGAGGCCTGCGGGCGCTGGTGCCGCTTCGTGCCGCCGCGCGTCCGCAGGCCATGAATGCGGGTGCGCTGCTCGAGATCGACCGCCTGACCAAGACCTTCGGCGGCCTCACTGCGGTCAGCAATCTCACCATGAGCGTGGCCGAGGGCGAGATCGTCGGCCTCATCGGGCCGAACGGCTCGGGCAAGACGACGGCGCTCAACCTGATTTCTGGCGCGCTCAGCCCCGACGGCGGCGAGATCCGCCTCGGCGGCCATGACATTTCCCGCCTGCCGGCCAATCAGATCGCCCGCCTCGGCATCGCCCGCACCTTCCAGCTGGTGCGCGTGCTGGAATCCATGAGCTGCCGCGACAACGTCATCGCCGGCCTCGCCTTCCGCCACAATCCATTGTGGGGACAGGCGGCGCGCAAGCGCGCCGAAGCGCTGCTCGACCGCGTCGGACTGGCAAAGCGCGCCGATGTCCCCGCCGGCCAGCTCACCTATATCGACCAGAAGCGGCTGGAACTCGCCCGGGCGCTGGCGCTCGATCCGCAGATCCTGCTGCTCGACGAGTGGCTCGCGGGTTTGAACCCACGCGAGCTCTTGATCGGCGTCGAGCTCATCCGCTCGCTACGCGAGGAGGGCCTGACCATCATCCTGGTCGAGCACGTCATGGACGCCATCCGCTCGCTCTGCGACCGCTGCGTGGTGATGAATGCCGGCCAGAAGCTCGCCGACGGCTCGCCCGAAGCCGTGCTCTCCGACCGCGAGGTGATCGCCGCCTATATTGGAGATGCCGTTGCTTAGGGTCTCCAACGCCGCCGCCGCCTATGGCAAGCACACCGCGCTTGCCGACGTCGATATCGAGATCGACGGCGGCGAGATCGTGGTCATCCTCGGCGCCAACGGCGCCGGCAAAAGCACGCTGCTGCGGGTCATTGCCGGTCTGGTGCCGCTCTTACCCGGCGGCTCGGTGACGCTTGGCAGCCGCGAGCTGGCCGTCCTGCCGCCGCACGAGATCGTCGAGGCCGGTGTCGCTCTAGTGCCGGAAGGGCGCGGCATTTTCGGCGACCTGACGGTGCGCGAGAACCTGCAGCTCGGCGCCTATGCCCGCCGCGCCCGCCACAGCGCCAAGCGCAACCTGGAGCGCGTGATCGAGCTGTTCCCGCGCCTGCGCGAACGCTTCAGCCAGCCGGCGCGCACCATGAGCGGCGGCGAGCAGCAGATGGTGGCGATCGGCCGCGCCATGATGTCGGCGCCCGAATTCCTGCTGCTCGACGAGCCCTCGCTCGGCCTGTCGCCGCTTCTGGCGCACGAATTGTTCGAATCGCTCGCCGCCGTGCGCAAGAGCGGCGTCGGCATCCTGCTGGTCGAGCAGAACGCCAAGCAGAGTCTGCGCATTGCCGATCGCGGCTATCTGATCGAGACTGGCCGCATCGTCGGCCACGGCATCGCCAGCGATCTCAGCGCCGACCCTGCCGTGCGCGAGGCCTATCTCGGCGTCGGCGGGATCCATGAGCCGAGGCTCATCGAAGGTGCCGCGGAGCACGGCCTGCCACCGCCCGAGGTGAGAGACGGCGACAGGCGGGAAGAAATCGAGGCGACGACCACACAAGGGCCCGCAAGGGTAACGATAGCGGCCTCCCCGGTGGCGTTGCCGCCGGTGCAGCGGCCAAGAATGGAGGGGAATCCCATGTTCCAGACCAGACTGATCATTGCCGACCGCGAGGTCGCGGCCGGAGGAGACCGCACCTTCGACCGGATCGACCCGGTCACCGGGGACGTTGCCACGCGCGCCGCCGCGGCTTAGCGTGAGCGACGCAACCCATGCCGCCGATGCCGCCGCGGCCGCGTTTCCCGAGTGGTCCGCGATGCTGCCCGGCGAGCGCCGCCGCGTCCTGATGAAGGCCGCCGACATCCTGCAGGCAAAGGCCGAGGATTTCGCCGCCGCGGTGGTCGCCGAAACCGGCAGCCCGGCGCACTGGTCGCATTTCAACGTCGCGCTGGCTGCCGACATGATCCGCGAAGCCGCTTCGATGACCACCCAGATCACCGGCGAGGTCATCCCCTCCAACCGGCCGGGCATGATGGCCTTCGCCATCCGCCAGCCGGTCGGCGTGTGCCTGGCGATCGCGCCGTGGAACGCGCCGATCATCCTCGGCGTGCGTTCGATCGCCATGCCGCTGGCCTGCGGCAACACGATCGTCTTCAAGTCGTCCGAGCGCTGCCCGCGCACCCATGCGCTCATCGTCGAAGCCTTCCGCGAGGCGGGACTGCCCAAGGGCACCATCAACCTGGTCTCGAACGCGCCGGCAGACGCCGCCCAGGTGGTCGAGGCGCTGATCGCCCATCCTCAGGTGCGCCGCATCAACTTCACCGGCGCCACGCGCATCGGGCGCATCATCGCCGAGACCGCCGGGCGCTACCTGAAGCCGGTGCTGCTCGAACTCGGCGGCAAGGCGCCGCTGGTCATCCTCGACGACGCCGACATCGACGAGGCGGTCAACGCCGCCGCCTTCGGCGCCTTCGCCAATGCCGGTCAGATCTGCATGTCGACCGAGAAGATCGTCATCGACAACCGCATCGCCGATGCCTTCCTGGCCAAGTTCGCCGCCAAGGCGAGCGCGCTGCCGGCCGGCGACCCGCGCGGTCAGGTGGTGCTCGGCTCATGCATCACCGCGGAAGCGGCGGGGCGCGTCGGCGATCTCATCAAGGACGCCGTTGCCAAGGGGGCCAAGGTGCTCTCCGGCGGACCCAGCACCACCGCGATCATGCAGGCGACGGTGGTCGACGGCGTCACGCCGGCCATGCGCCTCTATGAGGAGGAATCCTTCGGGCCGGTGGTCAGCGTCATCCGCGTCAACGGCGACGAAGAGGCGATCAAGGTCGCCAACGACACCGAATACGGGCTTTCCTCGGCGGTCTATTCCAAGGACATCGCCCGCGCGCTCAAGGTCGCCAAGCGCATCGAATCGGGCATCTGCCACATCAACGGCCCGACCGTGCACGACGAGGCGCAGATGCCCTTCGGCGGCACCAAGGCGAGCGGCTATGGCCGTTTCGGCGGCAAGGCGGCCATCGACGAGTTCACCGAGCTGCGCTGGATCACGATCCAGACCGAGCCGATGCACTATCCGTTCTGATGGCGACGCGAACCCAAGATCGGGATCATTGGAGCAGGCCCGGCGGGCCTGTTCCTCTCCCACCTCCTGGCTGAGGCCGGGATCGAGTCGATCGTCATCGAGAACCGCAGCCGCGACTATGTCGAGAACCGCGTGCGTGCCGGCGTGCTCGAACAGGGCGCCGTCGACATGCTCAACGCCGCGGGCCTGGGGACGCGCATGCGGGCGGAGGGGCAGGTCCACGCCGGCATCGAGCTGCGCTTCCAGGGACGCGGCCATCGCATCGATTTCCCGTCGCTGACCGGTGGCAAGCAGATCACCGTCTACGGCCAGCAGGAGGCGGTCAAGGACATCATCGCTGCACGCCTAGCTGCCGGCGGGACGATCCATTTCGAGGTGAGCGACGTCGACGTCCACGACCTCGAAAGCGACAGCCCGCGCATCACCTTCCGCCGCGACGGGGCGGAAGAGGAGATGCACTGCGATTTCATCGCCGGCTGCGACGGCTTTCACGGCATTTGCCGGCCGGCCGTCCCCGAGGGCGTGTTGTCGTTCTTCGACCGCGTCTATCCCTTCGCCTGGCTCGGCATCCTGACGGAGGCGCCGCAGGCCTCGCCCGAGCTGATCTACACCCACACCGACGAGGGCTTCGCGCTGCTGTCGACCCGCTCGGCGAGCCTGCAGCGCTACTATCTCCAGGTCGCGCCCGACGAGGACATCGACACCTGGCCGGACGAACGCATCTGGGCGGCCCTGCAGAAGCGCACCGCGCTCGGCGATGGCGGCTTCCACATCACCGAGGGACCGATCCTGCAGAAGGGCATCACGCCCATGCGCTCGTTCGTCACCGAGCCGATGCAGTTCGGCCGGCTGTACCTTGCCGGCGATTCGGCCCATATCGTGCCGCCGACCGGCGCCAAGGGCATGAACCTGGCGATGGCCGACGTGCGCTATCTCAACGAGGCGCTTGCCGCCTTCTACGCGCATGGCGACGAGGCGCTGCTTGCCGGCTATTCGGCCCGCTGCCTGCGCCGGGTGTGGAAGGCACAGCGCTTCTCGTGGTGGATGACGACGCTGCTGCATCCCGATCCGGCGGCCAGTCCGTTCGACCGCCGCCGGCAGGTGGCCGAACTCGACTATGTGACCGGGTCGGAGGCTGCCATGACCTCGTTGGCCGAGAACTATGTCGGCCTGCCCTTCGATCCGCCGGGCTGAGAGGCGCGTGGCCGGCGCGCAACCGCGTCGGCAAATGTGAACGGCTTCGCTTGCCGGGCGCCGCGGGGTCGCCATAATCGGCCGGGACAAAGGAGAGGGGAAGGTTAGCTCTCCGTTAACGCCTTGCACCGAACCTCCCGGAAGAGATGCC
The DNA here is from genome assembly GCA_963750065.1 of uncultured Alphaproteobacteria bacterium. GTDB lineage: Bacteria > Pseudomonadota > Alphaproteobacteria > Rhizobiales > Kaistiaceae > CAVSRC01. Next base: position 20,438 of record CAVVPK010000024.1, on the reverse strand, counting down.
GATGCGCGCCCTGACGATCAGCCTTTTCCTTGCCGCTGCCGCCGTGGCGACCGCCGGCGCCAATGCGGCGACGCTCTCCGCCGCGACGCCGGCGAAGGTGCTGTTCAGCAAGGCCGAGGTGCCGGCGCCCGGCGAACCCCGACCAATTGGCTCCTACGCCGATGGCTGCATGGCCGGCGGCGAGGCGCTGCCCATCACCGGGCCGCACTGGCAGGTGATGCGCCTGTCGCGCAACCGCAACTGGGGCCAGCCGGAGCTCATCAAGTATATCGAGCAATTCTCGGCGGACGCTGCCAAGGCGGGCTGGAACGGTCTGCTGATCGGCGACATGTCGCAACCGCGCGGCGGCCCGATGATCAGCGGCCATGCCAGCCACCAGATCGGCCTCGACGTCGACATCTGGCTCGAGCCGATGCCCGATCACGTCTTGAGCCGCGCCGAGCGCGAGACCATGGGCGCCCAGTCGCTTCTGGTCAAAGGCAAGCGGCTGACGCTCAACGCCCGCAAATGGTCGAGCGTCGACCTCAGGCTCTACGAGGTGGCGGCGTCCTATCCGCAGGTGGTGCGCATCTTTGCCAGCCCGGCAATCAAGAAGCAGCTGTGCGAGACCGCCGGCACCGACCGCGCCTGGCTGAGGAAGATTCGTCCGTGGTACGGCCACGACGACCACATGCATGTGCGCCTCGCCTGCCCGCCGGGCATAGCCGGCTGCGTCGACCAGGCGGCCCCGCCGCCCGGTGACGGCTGCGGCAAGGACCTTGCCTGGTGGTTCCGGCCGCCGCCGCCACCACCCAAGCATCCGGTGAAGCCGAAGCCGCCGCCGCCGGAGAAGACGCTCGCCAATCTGCCGGCCGCCTGCCGGCAGGTGTTAACCGAAGGGCCCGGCGGCGTGGCGCTGACGGCCGGTATTCCGGTGCCCGAGCCGCGGCCGGCAATGACGGCCAACTGACGCCGGTTGGGGCCATCTCAACGCGCCAGAAGACCGCGCACGAAGGCCTTGGGCGATTCGGCATAGGCCACGTCCCCGAGCTCGAAGGCTTCCGCCTCGAGTTCGCGCCGCCGGTCGGCGATCAGCGCCAGCTGCGCCATCAGCGCCAGATCGCCGGTCGGCGACAAGGCCAGCTTCTCGGCCAGTACCGCGTGGTCGTGATCGAGGCCGAGCAGGCTCGCCAGCCGTTCGAGCACCGGCTCGAGCTTCTGGCCCTTGCGGCTGATGCGCATGTGGGTCAGCGACACGAGGTGCCAGAGGTCCTTTACGTTCTTGCGCCAGCTGTGCAGGTCGGCCGTCGCAAGGCTCACATGCGCCCGGCGCATCCACCGCCGTCCCCGGCGATAGGCCCTGTCGAGCCCTCTTTCGAGCAACACCGGGCCATCCGGGAGATCATGCGCCAGAGCGGCCACCTGGTCGGCCAGCGCGGCCAGCCGCCGATCGACCTCCGCCAGCGGCGTCCTGTCGCGGTGGGTGCGCACGGCTTCCTGCTCGAGGTCGGCCACGATGCGATCGAAGCCGAGTTCGGCGGCGCGTGGCGCGGTGGCGGCAAGCTCGCGGGCGCTCGCCGCGGCGACATCGGCATCGCGGGCGCCGGCCAGCATCCGCGCGATGCCGGTCAGCGACTGGCGCGCCGCCCGCGCAGGCTCGCTCGGACCGGCTTCGAACACGCGCAGAAGCGTGCGCACCCGCTTCAAGCGCTGGCGAACGCCGTGGACACGCTTGGCGCGCGCCGCACCGCCGGTAAGCTCGCGCCGCGCCGCGGCAAGATCGTCTCCGGCCAGGCGCAGCAGCGACACGGCGACGTCTTCGTCCTTGTCGATGTGATCCAGCACCTGGAGTCCTTCTGCCGGCGGCGCATTATGCACAGGCGTATCCATCGGTCGAGCCACCGTCAGGGGGTCAATGTGCCGCGACTCCAAGTCCGATCGGACAGGCCACGCCGGTACCGCCGAGGCCGCAATAGCCGGCGGGATTCTTGGCCAGATACTGCTGGTGATAGTCCTCGGCGAAATAGAATTCCGGGGTCTCGGCGATCTCGGTCGTCACCGGCCCGTAGCCCTTGGCCTGCAGGGCTTTGGCATAGGCTTCCCGCGCGGCTTCGGCGATCCGGCGCTGGTCCGTATCGGCGACATAGATGGCCGAGCGATATTGCGTGCCGATGTCGTTGCCCTGGCGCATGCCCTGTGTCGGGTCATGGGCTTCGAAGAAGGCCTTGACCAGCGTCTCGTAGCTGACCGCGGCGGGGTCGAAGACAACCCGCACCACCTCGGCGTGGCCGGTCCGGCCGGTGCACACCTCCTCATAGGTCGGGTTGGGCGTGTGGCCGCCGGCATAGCCGACCGCGGTCACCCAGACGCCGGGGATCTGCCACAAGGCGCGCTCCGCCCCCCAGAAGCAGCCGAGGCCGAAAAGCGCCGTCTGGCTGCCCTCGGGAAAGGGTCCCTTGAGCGGCCGGTGATTGACGAAATGGGTCGCGGCGGTAGGGATCGGCGAATCGCGCCCGGGCAGCGCTTCTGCCGGCTCCGGCATGGTCTTCCTACGGCCCATCAGGTCGAGGATGTTCATGGGTTGTCCTCCTTCCCGGCCGCACGGCCGATTGTCGCGGTTAGTTGTGCCGTCATCGTCACCCATAGGCGGCTTTGCGCCGCCGCCGGCCAAAATAGGTGAGCAGGAAGCCGGCCGCCCCCAGAATCGCCCAGGTCGGCAGCAGCAGGATCGACATGATCAGCGGATCCCACAGCCAGTGGCCGACATAGGCCTCGACCGTCCGCTGGAAGAACTGCTGTACCGACATCAGCGACGCCAGATTGATGCCACCCCAGGTATCGCCGAGGGAGGTCACGACCAGCCGCGAGGCGGCAATGCTCTTGGTGGCGTCGACCACGAGCGCGACGAGAGCGCCGGCAATCAGCCACAGGCCGACGAAACGCGAGAAAAAACCGATCATGCCGCCGGCCGCCTTGCTGCTTGGAACGGCGCCGTCTCAACGGGCCGCGAAATAGGTATGCGAAGTGCCGTCTGCAACCGTTAGCGAGGTCAACTCCCGGCGACAAGGGCGTGATCGCCCGAGGGACGCCTTTGCCCAATGCCGGCTGTATCCCGGCTGCCGCAAGCGGGGGGGGCAGGGCCGGCGGCAGACGCCTTGCACGGCGCCTTGTCGCGACTATAGTGCGCGCGAAAAGCTGACAGGCGCCCTATCTGGCGCCCTCCCGGAGGGGTGGCCGAGTGGCTGAAGGCGCACGCTTGGAAAGCGTGTTTACGGGAAACCGTAACGGGGGTTCGAATCCCCCTCCCTCCGCCACCACACAAACCGGCTTGAACCGACCTAGGCCGGAAAACACCCATAAAATCCGTATGTTGTGGCTGAGCCGCGAACCGGCTCTGCTCCGGATCGAACCGCCTTGATCCGGGGCCAATTTAGGGGCACACTCTAGGGAAGGAGGACAGTCAGTTCGAAAAAATTCGTTTGGGGGTCGGATTTCGGAGGCTTTCGAACCCCGGTTTGGGTCGATTTGGGGGTTGGCTTTTGACGGTGTTTTCGAACCTGGCGTTTGAGCGTTTAGGGGTTGGAGATTGAGCGAGGGCGGACGATGGGCAAGCTGAGCGCGAGGACGGTCGCCGCGTTGACCAGGAAGGGCCGCTACAGTGACGGCGACAATTTGGTCTTGCAGGTCGGCCCAAACGGTTCGAGCAAGAGTTGGCTGTTCTGTTATATGCGCGGCGTCAACCCGGAGACGGGCAAGCGCAAGTCCTACCAGATGGGCTTGGGGCCGGCCTCGCTGGTCTCGCTGGCCGAAGCCCGCGACAAGGCATTCGAGTACCGGCGGCTGCTGCTCGATGGCATCGACCCGATCCAGCACCGCAACGCGACCCGCGCTCGAAAGGACGTGCCGATCTTCAAGACGTTTACTGAAGAATGGATTGCGGCACAGGAACCCGGCTGGCGCTCCGCCCGCTCGGCAGCACAGTGGCGGTCATCGTTACAGACCTATGCCTATCCCGTCATCGGTGACCTTCGGGTGGACGCCATCACCACCGACCACCTGATGACGATCCTTGAACCGATCTGGGCAACCAAGTCAGAGACGGCCGACCGAGTACGAACCCGCATCGCCACGATCTTGGACGCCGCCAAGGCGCGTCAGTTCCGCGACGGCGACAACCCGGCCGAATGGCGCGGCCGTTTGAAGCACCTGCTGCCTTCGCAGAAGCGGGTGCGCTTGCCGAGGCATCACGGAGCGGTGCCCTATGCTGAGATACCGGCGTTGGCTGCCGACTTGCGGAACCGCGAAAGTGTCTCTGCCAAGGCGTTGGAGTTCTGCATCCTGACGGCGGCGCGCACCGCCGAAGTCACCGACGCAACGTGGGCTGAGATCGACTATCAGACCCGCACGTGGACCATCCCTGCGAACCGGACCAAGCAGGGACGTGAGCACCGTGTACCGCTTTCTGATCGCGCCGTCGAAATCCTCCGCTCGTTGCCACGTGAAACCGAAAACGAGCATGTCTTCATTGGCAGCCGGTACAAGAAGGGGCTGTCCAACATGGCGATGCTCGAAGCTCTGCGGCAGTTGCGAGGGCACGGCATGACGGTTCACGGCACCGCGCGCTCCGGCTTTCGTACATGGGCAACCGAGGCCGGGTATCCACGTGAACTTGCCGAGGCGGCGCTTGCGCACGTTGTCGGTGACGCGACCGAGCAAGCTTATGCACGGGGCGATCTTTTCCAGAGGCGGCAGGTGATGATGGATGCGTGGGCCGACTTCCTGTCGCGGCCGACCGGGGGCAGCGTCGTGCCGATGCGGAGGAAGGGGAAGCGGTCATGACCGTCAAGAAAAAGCAGAAGCTGCGACCTGTTAGTCCAGAAGAGAAGCAGACGCGGCCGCGCCCCCGAAAATTCGTCTGCCGCTGACACGCGACGAACAAGTCCGCAAGGCGGTGCGCATCATTGATCCCCGCCCCGATCTGCGTCAGGTGGTGAAGGACGAAGTCGACGACGTGCTGACGCAGTTCGGCCACGACAAAGACAATTGGTACGACCTGCCCATAAAGACCCGGAACTACCGCATTGATCGTTTTCAGACATCGTTGCGGAGCCTTGCGGCCACAACGCAGAACATACGGGGCGGGTTGACGGAAGCCGATGCTAATGCCGTCAAAGACATGATCCAGCATCTTGATTCCATCAGCGAGGATTTGAGAACATCTGGCCCGCCCAGAAAGAACTCAAACAAACAGCAATGGGCCACCGAAGAAGCGCTTAGGCTGCTGTGGGTATGGCATCGACAATGGCCGCTTCGAACCATTGAGGGCAGCAACAGCTTGTTCGACCTTGCGGCTGTCCTCTTCGGCGATGCGGGAGCAGACTTACGGCCATACTGCCGGCGGGCACTCAAAGCGCATCGGCGCGGATCAGCGGCGCTAGCGCCTCCGGCCGACGCCGAGAATGCGTCAGCCATTGATCTTCAGTGGAACCTCGCAATTGCGCGGTCCCGTTCCAAGGCTGCGGCCACGAAAAATCCGGGATCAAAATAGTTCCGGTTAAATCGCTCCTATAGGCGTTCTCTCCGCTTCGAACCGGCGCAAGCCGATGCAATCCCTTTCGGAGCGACAGCGATGGCCGAGACAACCCCTGCCCCCATCGATCCTGACCGCCTCTATTCGCGGGCCGAGATCGCTCGCCGCAGGCTCTATGGCGTAGGCAAGACGCAACTCGACGAACATATTGCGCGCGGTGATCTGGAACCGTGGGTGAGACCATTTCCGGGAAGCGGCAAGGTGTACCACGCCGGGCGCACCATCCTTGAGCATCGGGCAAAGCAGCAGGCGACGGCCGCTAACGAAGCTGCCGCTAAGGCCAGTGCGCACACCGAACCGGCGCCCGCCGCGCCTGCCAAGCCTCGTCGCCAAGCTGGCGCTCGCCGTCGCCGGTGATCGTCATGCCTCGCTCGCCTGCACGCATCCCGTCGCCTTCGCCACCGGTCACGCCGGACACCGGCGGCGATCCGGAAATTCGCGCCCACAAAGAACTGACACACCGCCGTCTCTGTCTATGGATCGCCGATCCGACCGCTGACCGCTGCCCGCGCCGGCAACGCACGGGCGAGGAATGCTGGTGTCACGTCGTCACCGTCCACGACCGCGATTGGGAGTGGTGGCCTTGGCGCGTCCTGCCGCCGCTGTTGAATGAGGTTCCGTAGCGAAGCATTCGCTATCGAGCGCGCGTCGCCGCGATCCCGCCCGCTCCATCAAGACAAACGCGAACCACCCCCGAACGTCTGGCAACGACGCCGGGGGTGGGGTGTGGGAATGGCGGTCTGGAAGTCCGCTAATTCTCTCGCCGTCGCCAGACTTAGGCAAGCCCCGCCGTTGTGGCGAGGCGTGGACGTAGGGTCGTGGGGTCATGGCAAAGCGGCGGCACACATTCACTGATCCGGCGGCTGACAAGCTGCTGCCGGCACCGTTGAAGCTCTACCTTGAGCGCATCGGCGCGCAGATTGTGAATTTCAAGAAGGCGCGGATCGAGGTCACCGGCGAGGGCGGCTACCGGCGCGAGATTGCCGTCATCCGATGGTCGGCCGGCGGTTCGGTCGAATGCAACAACCCCGACTTCGCGCCGACCGAAGCCGAGACGAAGGCTATTGAAGAAGCGCTCGCGGACCCGGCGCTCAAGTTTCCGGTTGTCGTGCCGATCATGACCCTCGACGGCGCCCCGGAAATCGTCCGCAACACACCTGAGCACTGCCTGCATGTCTGCCGTAGTCCGAACGGCAAGAACATCTTGTTCGTGCAGCGGCGCTGGTACGACAAGAGCGGCCAGCGTCATTTTCAGCCCTGGACGCATTGGGATGACGGTGTTTGGAGGCCTATGGAGCCGGACCTGCTGCCGCTCTGGGGGTTGGAGCAGCTGAAGGGCTTCACCACGATCATCTTCCACGAAGGCGCCGGGGCGGCGGCGCATTGCCGTTGGATGGCCGAGGCGAAGACGCCGGAGGCGCGCGAAGCGCTGGAGACGCACCCTTGGGGCGGCGACGTTCAGCATGCCGCGCATCTGGGATGGCTCGGTGGCGCGCTTCACCCTGAACGGGTCGATTGGTCGGCGGTCGCAGGCCTCAAGGGCTGCACCTTCATCTTCGTCGCTGACAACGACCGGGTGGGCAAGGAAGCCATCGGCAAGATCGCCCGCTACCATCTGCCGGGCCATGAACTCAGCGCGATCTTCTTCGACCGTCGCTTTCAGAAATCGGAATTGGGCAATCCCGATGGGGACGGCTTCGATCTGGCCGACCCGTTTCCCGAGACGTTGTTCGAGACGATCAAGGGCCAGCGTTTCTATCGCGGCCCCTCGTTTGAAGACTGCCGCATCGCCGCAACATGGGCGACGAAGGAAATCCCGAACCCGAGCGGCAAGGGGCGGCCAGTCCACGTCATCCACCGCGCGTTCCTCGACCAGTGGTATTCGATCAACAAGCCGCGCCAGTTCGCCTCGGTGCTGAATCCGTCGCGGCTCTATGACGAAAACGAGTTCAACGTGCTGGTGCGGCCGTTCTCCGATGTCGATGACACGGCACGGCTGCTCGCGCGGCATGTCAGTGGTCAGGTTGATTCAGTCACCTACGATCCGAGTCAGCCGCCTGGCATCGTCGTCGCCAGCGGAAAGCGGCTACTGAACATCTTCGTCGGTACGCGCATCCTTCCCAAGGCGGGCGATCCGGCGCCGTTCATCGAGTTCATGGACCTATTTGGTGCCGGCTGAACGCGACCGCCACGAGTTGTTGCGCTGGATGGCGACGCTGGTCGCCAAGCTGACCGTGCGGCTTGGCTACGGCGTGCTGCTGATCTCCGAAGTGCAAGGTGTCGGCAAGAGCACGCTCATGGAGAAAATCCTGTTGCCGCTGGTCGGCCGCAACAATGTCGCGGTGCCCAATGAGCGGCAACTGGTCGAAAGCAGCTTCAACTCGTGGCTGGCGTTCAAGCGGCTGGTGCTGGTCCATGAAATCTACGCGGGGCAATCGAAGAAGGCCTACAACACCATCAAGCCCTACATCACCGAGCGCACCATCCGGGTGAATGAGAAGTTTCAGCCGGAATACGAGGTTGATAATTGGGCGGCGTTCCTGGCCGCTTCGAACTCGACACGTGCCTTGCATATGGCATGGGAGGATCGCCGCTGGTTTGTGCCGGGCATCACGGAAAAGAAAAAGCCGCACTCCTACTGGGTCGCCTTCAACGAATGGCTGAGCGGCGATGGCCTGTCGATCATCCTGCACTACCTGACCGAGTTCGCTGAAGAGCCCGACGGCTATATCTCACCCGGTACCGACGCGCCGATGACCACGGCGAAGATGGACCTGATCGAAGAGAGCATGTCGGAAGGTCAACGGCTTGTGCTCGATCTGGCTCAGCTGGTTGCCGAAAAGGGCGAGGCCAAGAAGCCCGAAAAGATCGTGCTCACCGACCGCGCCGTGCTGGCGTGGGTGGCGAAGAAGCGCGGCTTGGAGAAGGACGATCCGAGGTTGGAGGGTCTGGCGACCATTGCAGGCTGGCTGAAGAAGGGCGGACTGACGATGGTGGACCGCAAGTTCAAAAGCCAACGGCAAGAGGTTTCGCGCCTTCGTCAACTTCGACGTGACCGAGGACAAAGAGTGGAAGGTCATCGCCGATCTTGAGAAGCCGTGGGCGCCGACGCCGCCCCGGATCAAAGACACTGCTGCCCTACGAAATGGAGCCGGACGATGTGCTGCCGATGTGAGGGGAAGGTCCGGTTGGCCGCGACGGGCGACGCCGGCCCGGCGACCTTTGCCGCTGGCCACGTCGCGACCGGCCTTGTTGCCGGGAGAACAAAAACAAAGAATTCCGGGATTTCCAACCGGGGCCGGGGCCACTGCTTCACCGGAAACCGGGACTTTGCACGGAATAATTCCGAGGGTTTTGAGAGGGATTTATTCCCGAAGAATAGGCGATTTCCGGTGAGCCACCGGCCCCGGCCCCGGTTGCCTGGCACAGGCCCATCAGCCTGATCGGGACGGTTATGAACACCCCTCCCGCCATCGTCCTCCAACACAAGATCGCCGACCTGTGCAGCCGGTCGCGCGATCCGGATGTGGTCGCCTTCGGCGCGGCGCTTCGCGACGGACGGCCGCTGGAGAGGTTCGGGCTGGAATTCGCGGCATGGCTGCCGGGTTGGTTCAAGGCGACGGCGAAGGAGCGGCGCGACCGAGCGATTGCTGAGCTTGGCCGGATGCTCACACCACAGGCCGGCATCGAGCCGCGCCTTGCAGAGTTGTTGTCGCGGAAGGCCAAGCCGCTCCCTGATCCCATGCAGGAGGCGTTGCGGCAAACGATCATCGCGGCGCAGGCAACCCTTTACCCGCATCGTGTGACACCGGTGTCGCGCGACACCATCCGCCGCGCCCGTTCGCGATATGGGGGAGCGATGGTGCGCTGATGCCGCTCGCGGCGCACCAAGAAAGCGGTCGATAGTCCCGCTCGGAATTCGAGCAGAGGACAATCACATGGCCGACTTGTCGAAGATGTTGCCGCCGGGGCCGCGCGAGAAGTTCATCCGATTGCGTGATCAAGCCGCTGACCGTTACGCGGTGGCGCGACTTGGCGCCGACCAGATGGAAGACGCTCGCACTCATCTCAACAAATGCGAAATCGCTCTGACGATGTACCTGCGCAACCCGCGCCAGACCCATGAAGAGGTTGCGCGCCTTGAGGGTCAGATTGCGGAGGCGAAGGCCGAGCTTCAGCGCATCGGTGCGAACCGAGACGCGCGGTGGCAGCGGTCGCAGCCCATCGGCACGCTGGTCAACCGCATTCAGGCGTACATCACCGGCACCGACCCGCGCTCGATCAACCTGTTCACCGAAGCGCTGCCGAAGCGCGCCAAGGGTGTGACGCGCGACTGACGCGATTGCCACCGCGCGTCAGGAAATCGACACACTTGACCGCGAAGCTGGCGGACATCGACGGTGCACCCTTTCCGGCGAGTGAGATCAAGTCGCGCGCCGTCACCCTCGTCAAAGGTCTGGCCGAGATGGGCGCACCGGAGATCGACGCGCTGTTGGCCGGTGCCGATGAAATTCGTTGGCCCTCAGACTTTGCGCTGGTCGGCGACCGCGCGGTGCAACTGATCAATACGCCCGCAATGATGGCGTGGATGTTCGCCGATGTGATGACCAAGAAGCTCGTCGGCATTATCGAGGAAGAAGCGGCTGAGCAAGAGGGCGCCATTGCCAGCAAGGATCGGCCGCCGCTGCGCAGCCAGATCCACGAGGCGCTGCTGCTCGCTAACCGCGTTGAAGAGGCGGCCATCATGCGAGGCGGAAGCCAGCGGCGTCGAAATCGATAGGCGCGCTGAAGCGGACGTGCGGGCTGTGCTCGGCATCGTCGGGCCGCGTCCGCGTGATGACATCTGAATCAGGAAAGGACACGACCATGAGCAACCCTTGGGACGAAACCCTTCAGCGTCGCTATGGCGACAAGCTGGCACCTGAGAAGCCCCTGCCAACAGCAGCCGGCGATGACAAGGCCGACGTTGAGGCGCGCGTTCGCGCAACCGAGCAGCAGCGTCAGCAAGACATCCGCACAGCGTGTGAGATCAGCGGCAAGCCCGAACGGGCAAGCGCCTTCATCAACTCTGGCCAGATGTGTGAGCGACGTGCTGGCTACCCTCGCCCGCGCTGCAGCACCGAGGTCGAAGGGCTGAGAGCAGTTTCATGCGACCCGTCTTGGAGCCATGGCACGGGTTGCGGATTGGACCAGGCGAACGCTGGCGGGTCTGTCATCGCCCGAACTCTCCGCGAGGCCATCGTCCTCGTTTCAGCGTGAGCCTGCTCCGTGGCCGGCTCGGCACAGGTCGGCCTCACTCCTGCTGTCGAGCCGGTTCCATCCGAGAGGCCATCATGGGCGTCTCACATGCATCAGCGAATGACAGAGATGGATAAAGAGTTGGAACGGCGTGCAATCGACCATAAAGGGATTGCCCAACGACGGCGCCATCAGGCGGGCCGCCCCTGTCAGGTTCTTCTGGTGGCCAGACGCGGCGGGGGCGGCGAACGGGCGCCATAGCTCCAGCGTTAGGGGCGAAAATCTGGCCCCTTCCTTGTGGCCGCAAACCTGTGCCCGGCTTGGTGCCGTGGGCGAGCGCTGGGTTCAGGCCGTTCGGTGGTCCTTGGACCGGACGGCTCTTGAATAGTCGGGACAAGCCACATGGCAAAACGTCTTCGCGAACCCGGCCACATGACCGTTGCCGCCTATGCCCGTCACCGGCGATGCGATCCGCACGACGTTCGGCGGGCGCTGGATGATGGACGCATCCGCCGGGAGGCCGATGGCTACATTGATGCTAACCGCGCCGACCGCGACTGGTTGAAGAACACATCGCCGGCCTATTCAAGACGCGCTGGCGACCAGACCAGCAACACCGGCCTCGCCGATGCTCGCACACGGTCAGAAATCCTGCGCAGCGAGCTTGCCGAGGAAAAGCTGCTCGAACGGCGGGCGCAACTGATCGACCGCGACTGGTCCATCCGCGCTGCCACCGAACTCTGGAACCGCACGCAGGCCGCTTGGCGTGCATGGCCCGAACGGGTCGCGCCCATCATGGCCCGCGAGCTTCACGTTGATGCTGACCGCCTTCGCGGCGTCCTTGAGCAGGTGGTTGCGGCGCAACTTAAAACCATGCAGCCCGAAGACGTGACCGACCTGCTAGCAACGGGACGACGGGGAGCGGGCGGATGATCCGGGGTCGTATCAGCATGAGGGCGCGCGTTTCGCTCAACGATGGTTGGTGGAGCGAGGGCATCGTGCCGACGATGATTCAGCCGGGGCAGACGTTCTCCTGCCTTCCCCATCGGGCATTGGAACTGCTGCGTCTCGGTTATGCCGACCTTGATGACGCCACCGATGAAGATGTTGCGGCGATTGCCGCTGTCAGCGACGATCCGGCGGACACGATGCTCAGGTTGTCGTTGGTAGTGGGGTTGGGGCCGGATCGCCAGGGAGACACGCACGGCGGGACTTGAACCCGCATCTCCCTGCCCTTAGTTTCCCGCTTGTCGAGGGCGGAATTTCGGTAGCCAGCAGGGGCTCTGTCCGGTTGAGCTACGTGCGATTGGAAATTAGCTAGCTGCCGCTGTTTCGAGTTTCTTGCTCCTAAGCTTCTTCTGTGCGGCGGCTTTGCTGAATTCCGGCTCGACTGCCTGAAGCTTCTTGATCAAGCCATCAAACGAATATGCGTTGTTTATCTGCGCTTTCTTCCCTGAGTAGCGCGGAATGCGCTTAATGAGTCCGGCCTCCTCCAACTCAGTAAGGTAGCGCTGCACTTGGCGAGGGCTCTTGTTCATCCGCCGCGCGATGGTGTCCTTGGCGGGGAACGGGTTCTTGTCAGCGACCCACCAGTGCTCGATCAGCTGGACAAGCACGTTGAACTGAACCGGCGTGATTTTCAGCCTCCCTTGAGCTCGCAACAGCAGGTTGGGCAAGGACGTGTAGCCGAACTTCATCACCGAGGCCGTCCACTTATCCTCCGCGCGCCGCTTTTCCTTCTGGGTGGGGACCGGCATCTGGATAATAGTCGCTGTGGCCATCGTCTTGCTCCATACGCTTTGCTTGGAGATGGATATGGACTATTCGCCAACGGCCAACAAGACGTTGAGATGGTCAACAGGGGCGTCAGATTTGTCCGGGGCTGTCTGCGTACTGCTGCGTGATGATGCGTTGAAGCTACATGCCGCTTCGTATCTTGTTCGTAGGACACCGTTGACTGTGCCCCATGGACAATTCCGACCATCCGCCAGAGACACACACGTCTCCCCAAAAATTCGAGTTCCGCGATCATCGGCGCCTTGGCATTGCCGCCAAGAAGCGAAGCTTGACCCAAGCCCACATACGCCCCACCCGCGTCGTGCGTGTCTTGAACCCTCTCAGCCAATCCGCGTATTCGGTTGCGGCCGGCATGAGACCCTGCCGCTCTGCTATTGACCAGTCGGCAACAACAAACTTCGGGATGTGCAGTCGATACCGCCAGGCATAGCGTCGCCTCAGCCGCCGCCCATAGTCGGTCAAGTCATCGGCTAGCAGTCGCGAGAAGAAGATGCAGTCGTCTGTCTGGCGGAAGATGCCGTCTACGGTCGCGCTAAATCGCTCATCGGTAACACCATCGGCTGTCGTGATGCCGAAATAGAGCTCAGTCAATTCCTTCGGCGGTATCGGAGATCGCTTGTGCAGTTCGGCTATCAAATCGTTGCGGTCGCCGATGGTCTTCTTAAGTCCATCAAAAGCCCCCAACAGATCGACTGCGGCGGCAAGGGCGCGCCCGCTGATCGAAATTCTCTCGAAGAGTTGCCGCTCTAGGATCGCGCTCGGGAGTGTGACGGGCGGAATTGTCTGGAGGTCTGCGGGTAGTTCGTGCACCAGTGGGGGCGGGCCAACGTGCACCTTCGCCTGCTCGGCGAACTGGTCGTATCCCTGCCGCGCTTGCACATATCGGTTTCGCATCGGAAGAACGAGTTGACGCTTAAGCGATACAAAGCGGTTGCAGATCGAGAAGCAGAGCATCAGCGCGGCCCGCACGCTGTTCAATTCGGCAACAACTGATTGTTTCGTCTGATAGCGGCTGGTGATGACCTGTGCGCCCAGCGCGCCGAAAAAGGCTCCGAACGCGCCGGTCATCAGCGTGGCGAAGGCAGCGGTCTTTGAAAACTGCCCAATCGCGTCGAACACCGCTTGCCAGTTCATACGGACGAAATCTCCGCATCGTTTGGCATCAACGTCTAGCATTCTTCACCTATAAACGACACACGAGCGCCAAGGACCTTTGACCTGAATAAATTCCTACGCCATCATCGGCGCCATGAGTCGGCCGCTGGAAGATTTGCGCTACGCAATTGAGGAATGGACGCTCGACAAGTCGCGCCCGTTGGAGGTCATCGCCCGCGTCGGTGATCTGTCGGTCGCGATGTCGGCCTTCTGGTCAGCGGCAGTGGCACGCCCTAAGGCGATGATCGTGCTGCGTCACAAGGCGCGGGAGATGGTGCATCGGGAGCCGCCGAAATAGTGGATCGTTGGACCCTTTGCCGCAAAAGTGCTTGTCTCTCATCCAATTGCGCTTGCAAGACTGCGCGACGGTGCACCTCTAGGCTGATCGGTCAAAAAGCTCAGGTAGAACGATGATTGAGGCATTGCGGCTCAAGCTCGGATCGGCGCCGGGCCAGACGCCGGTTCACGTCGACCGCCCTGCGGTGACGGTGTTTGTCGGCCCGAACAATTCAGGCAAGAGCCACGTATTGAGGGAGATATTGAGCGCCTGCCAAAGCGGTGGGCTGCAGAATTTCCTGATCCTTGATACCATTGTCTTTGAAGCGATTACGGAAGCCGAGGCCCAGGCAGAGCTCGGAAAAATCAAGGTCGAGCCGCGTCTTGGGGAGAATGTCCCGAAGAACCAGTCGGTGGTTGAGGTAAATGGTGAACGCCTTCAGCTTCACATACCTCACTATATCGGCGCTCGCTGTGATCCTAATGCCAAAGACCACCGATCAGCTCACTTTGCTCAATATCACGCGCGGTTCTATACGCTGAACCTCGACGGCCCGAGCCGAATTGGATTGGTCAACACTCAGTCGCGGGGCGATCTCAAAGACCCGAAAGCACCGTTTGCTCGGTTGCTTACAGATGATCCCCGCCGGGCTGCACTCCGCGCAACAGTCTATGACGCTGTTGGCCTTTATCTCGGGATTGACATGTCGCAGGGCGACCAACTGCACATCAGGTTCGGTGTGACTCCTCCTGTCGGGGAACGCACGGTCGAAGAAGAGATATTGAACTGGATGCGGGCGGCAAAGCCGATCGATCAGGTGAGCGATGGCGTTAAGGCGTTTGCCGGTATTTTGCTGCAACTGCGCGCGGGCGATCCGCGGATTGTGATTGTCGATGAACCAGAAGCGTTTCTCCACCCGTCATTGGCCTTCAAACTAGGCAAGGAAATAGCAAAAACGGCCACCGAGAGTGGGAAACACCTTTTCGCGGCAACACACAGCCCTCAATTCCTTATGGGTACCATTCAGTCCGGTGCTCGCGTGAACATCATCCGTTTGACGTATAGTGCCGGTGTTGGAACAGCGCGCCTTCTTCCGACGGACGACCTCAGGACAATCATGCGCGATCCGTTGCTGCGCTCTGCCAATGTTCTTTCAGCACTGTTTTACGATCAGGTGATCGTTGCCGAGGCCGATGCCGATCGTGCCTTCTATCAAGAGGTGAATGAGCGACTGCTGGAACATGCGAGCCAGCGAGGGGTATCGAATACTTTGTTTCTGAATGCGAACGGCAAAGACACAGTTCATCGCATTGTTGCGCCTCTTCGTCGCCTTGGCATTCCGGCAGCCTGTATTTTGGACATTGATGCGCTCCAGCAGGGCGGAGCAAATTGGACCAACCACCTCAAAGCTTGCGGCATACCGGAGAGCCAACATCAGCCCCTTGGCACTCAACGATCCAATACTTGGACTAGCCTAGAGGCGAGCGGCAAGAACCCCAAGCGAGATGGTGGCTTAATGCTGCTGTCCGGGAGTGTTCTCGAAGCAGCTGAAAACCTGATAAGGCAGCTCAACGACTACGGCCTATTCGTCGTGACGGTCGGTGAAGTTGAATTGTGGCTCAGAGGGTTGGAGGTTAAGCGAGAGAAGTCGTCGTGGCTTCGCGCCATTTTTGAGGCGATGGGAGACGACCCTAACGCCGCAGGTTTTGTGCGACCAGGTGACGGCGACGTATGGGCGTTCATGGATGACGTCCGTGGTTGGCTCATGGACAACCGACGAAGAGGCATCCCTGGTGCATCGGTTTGCCGAGTGGCGTCTTGCGGTTCGGCCGACGCACGTATGACGTCGACCGCGCTTTGGGCATGGTCGATCGGATATTTGACGCTCTGAAGGCCGCGGGTTTGCCCGGGTATTTGGGGCCTATCTCCCTGCACCGGGCTGCTTGGGCCATTTTAGGGAGTCTGCGGCCTCCCTGCCGCTCCTGCGTTGAACGGGGGCGGCGATAAAAGCACCGCGACTTCGCCTGCGGCGCGGCCATTCCCATCCGGCAGGGTGGCTGGCCAAAGCTCAATGTTCTGGCGCGATGCCAAGGCCGAGGCATGCCCGGAGTCACACCTCCTACGGCGTGCTTCTGACCGCATGGAGAGAAGCAAAAAAGTAGTAATCCCGAGATGCCAAAAATGGCGGATTTCTGCGGGATTTTTACTACTAGTAGCAAAGGAGGGGCGTCGAGGCCAAATCGTCGGGTCTTGTTGGCCTGCTCCGGGTGTCCCATCGTTTCGGACACTAGGGTTTGGGACAGTGGGGACAGCCGACGTGCAACGGCCACCGCTGCGGGACTCCGTGACCGAACCGCCGTTGTCGGCACGTCCGGTTTCCTGCGCTTTGCCGACGTGAGATGAGCCGGCGACGATGTCGCAGATGCGCCAAATCCGGAAGATCAAGCGCGCCGCCGGCCCGGTGGAGTGAGTAGCCCGTTCATCCGATCGAGATATCCGTCCGTTTGGCGGCGACTACTCCATCTTCGCAGCCATGTCGCGCGCCAGCACCATATCGTTGCGGGCGTCCTTGAGTGTCGTCTTTGGCATTCTTCTTTCCGTCACGTTTCGGTGGAAAGCGCGCCACTCCGCGACGAACGAGTTGTTCCGCGTCGGGAACATGCTCTGCACGGACACGCCGGCATTCGTCGCAGGCCCAATCCTCGTCAGCCGCGCCGGCTGGTGTCGGACATATGGCGTATCGTAGTCGACGCGGATGATCTCGGTCGGTGTATAGACCTCAAGGTGCGCGTCAAAATGCGGTATGCGGTCGACACCCGCCTCAAAGTGACAGATGAAATGGCCATAGTCGAAAGCGGCGGAGAGGAAACGACCGCCGTCACGCTGGGCCGCGTAAATCACGCGTTCAGGCATTCCGATCAACTCGCGCATCGCCGACAAGGCGTGGCTGGAGAGGCTGAGGAGGAGAGAGTAGGCGGCAGCGCGAGGGCCGCTGTCGAGGCCGATCACCTCCTTGACCCGCTCGGCATGGCGTTGCCGGCCCTCGGCGACGACAGCGTCGGAGATGTCGCTCGCGCGATAGACGTTCGACGTGTTGTCGATGATCGTCGCGTTGGGGCCAATGATGTCGTGGACGCGAGCGAGCACGATGTCGTTGCGGACCTCGGTGGCGCGCGCGACCGCCTCGACGAAAGCGGGCGCATAGCGGCGCATGTAGCCGACCTGGACGGTAACGGCAAAATCCGATTCAGCCGCGATCATCGCGTCGGCCTCAGCCAGCGTCACGGCAATCGGCTTTTCGAGAAGGACATGCTTTCTGGCACGGATGGCAGCAATGACCACCTCGGCGTGATAGGCGTCGGGGTTACTCACGAGAATTGCGTCGACGGACGAATCCTCGATAAGCTGCCGGTAGTCTTGGAAGAGGTGGACGCCTGCGAAAGGCGCGCCGACCGAGGCAAGCACCGACGGGCTGACTTCGCAAAGCGCGGTGACGGCGAAGAGGGCGCGAAGCTCGATTAGCGCGGGCAGGTGAAGGATCTGCGTGCCTTCACCGCAACCGATAATACCTACTCTGATAGGCCCTGCCATTCCGATCTCCCAATGCTGTTGTTGTTGCGCATATGTGAATGTTGTGTGGCTGTCAGCGTACCTTGAACGACGTTGACCTGCCTGAGCGACAGCGCAGGCTGAGAGCCGACGCTGCACGCTCGTGTCCGGTTTTCTGGTGTTGGAGAGAGGGCACCGCCGTTGCGGCCGTATTGTTGTCCGCTAGCGTCCAGCGTGGTCACGCGAGCAGCTTCCGCGCTTGCTGTTCGTTCAGCGGCTCCGCGCGATCGGCCCCACCCACGATCGATTGGGCGACGCCTGTCCTTGCCGCGATCAGTATGGCTTCCATGACTTTGAGAATATGAAGCGCCACATCACTCGACGCCCTCGGCCTGCGTCCCTCGAAGAGCGATGCCGCGAGGTCGGCGAGTCCGACCATCCGGTAGTTCGCGCGGTCCGGCAATGCTACGGGCCAGTTCGGCGCGCCGAACACGCCGTCGGCAGTGTCGATGTCCTGCCAGTCGGCGCCATGGTCGGACACCGAGACGACGCCGCCAAAGGTGTCCGGGTCGGGCAAACGCAGCGAGCCCTTCGTCCCGTGCAGCTCGATGGGCTGGTTGGAATGTCGAAAGACGTCCCACGATGCGCCAAAGGTGAGCTGCAGACCGCAGGAAAATTCGAGTAGGGACAAGAGGCTGGTCGGTGTGCCGACCTTGATCGTCGTACCCTTCTTGGGACCTTCCGCCGTGAGCAGGCGTTCGCTTTGCCCGCTGGTTGCGATGGCCTGGACCCGGACGACCGGACCGACCAGGTTGACCAGCATGGTCAGGTAGTAAGGCCCCATGTCCATTACCGGGCCACCGCCGGGCTGGAAATAGAAGGCCGGGTCGGGATGCCAGTGCTCCATCCCACGACCGAGCATGAAAGCGGTGCCGACGATCGGCCGCCCAATCGTGTCGGCATCGACGAGACGACGCGCGAGTTGGCCTGCGGGGCCGAGAAAGGTATCAGGCGCGGATCCGATGACGAGCCCGCGTTCGGTGGCGCGAGTCACCAATTGGGACCCCTCGGCTACCGTCGCCGCCAGCGGCTTTTCCGTGAAGACATGTTTGCCGGCCTCGATCGCCCGCATCGAAACATCGAAATGGGCGGCTGCGACAGTTAGGTTGAGCACGAGATCGATGTTGGGAGAGCCTATCAGGTCATCAACGTCCATGACCTTCACGTTGAACTGCTTCGCGCGCTGCACCGCCACCGTCTGGTTGATATCGGCGCAGGCGCGGATATCAACACCGCCGAAGAACGGCGCGTTGTGCAGATACTGCAGGGAGATGCTGCCACATCCGACAATTCCGACGCGCAGTCTGGCCTTCGTCACTTTTAAATTCCTCGCGTCAATCTTTGCGCCGAACGTTGGCTGCTTCCTTGGACCAGGGCGCGGCTCCGACGTTGCGACATGAGTGCGGCTCTGGTTAACGACATCAGGTTTGTGGGGTGATCGTGGACCTGTTCAAAGAAGGCAAGGAAGTCGTTCATGTCGCCTCGACTATCCTCACTGCTGCCGCCTCGAGCGCGACCTTGAGTTCGCCCTGCGGCTCTTCATCCGTCACTAGGACGTCGATCTGATCGAGGGGCGCCACTACGGCAAAGCCCAAGCGGCCCAACTTAGTCTTGTCCGCGATCACGATCGTACGGCGGGCCGCCGAAATCATGCTGGCCATCATCATCGCCTCCTCGATCCGGCTTGTCGAAATTCCATCTTCCGTGATGCCGCCCACGCCGATCACCGCGGTGTCGGCAATGATCTGCCTGGCGCCGACGAATCCGACGGGACCCAGTGTGACGCGAGCGCCGCTGCGAATTTCGCCGCCAATCAGATAGAGGCTCGTCATCGGCATGGGCGGAATGGCGGCCGGCAGGCTGAGATTGTTCGTCACGATCGTGAGACGCTGCAAATCTCCCAGGCTGGCCGCAAAAGCCACAGCCGTCGAGCCGCCGTTGACGATCAGCGTTTCGCCTTCCGAGATCAACCGCGCCGCGGTGCGACCGATGCTTGTTTTTGCAACTTGGCGCGCGTTTATTCGCTCTTCAAATGGCGAATCCGCGGACGCCATGCTGTCTACCGGCACGGCGCCCCCGTGAGTACGTCTGATCAGCCCCTGGTCCGTTAGGTTGTCGAGATCGCGCCGTATTGTGTCGAGCGAGACCTCGAAACGGGCGCTCATCTCGGTTACCGATACCTGTCCTAATTGTTTGATAAATCGCAGTATTTCTGTTCTGCGCACCGCCGGTAGAGTGGTGTCGGTTTGGTTTTGTTCCTTTTCCATTTTGTCCATGGTGACTACCCGCCGCTTGGTGAATTCACGCTACCATACTTCAGGCGGACTGCTCTCGCCGCAAGTCGCAATATCGCATGAGATTGTGTTTAGCCGCATATAATTGAGCTTGACGTTGCGGCTTTTTGTGGCTTTATATCCCAAGCGCTGCCGACATGCACACGAAAAGTGGCAAATACCGGCATGAGCAGGAGGGTGCGGCGCCTGACGGTGAGGCGAAGTGTGTTGAGGGTCGGCGCGATCAGATTGACCCGTTTGGCTGCACCGGATTTTGGAAGTACGCAACGATCACAATGTCCCATGGGAGGGAAGAATGAGCCTGATGAAATCTGTGACTGCGTTGGCTGCGACCGCGGCCATTTTCACGATTGGCACGACGGTGACTGCGACGGTCGCCGCCGCTGACACCACTATTGAATTCGTTCAGTGGTGGGAGCCGGAATTGCCGGCCGGCGCCCTGCGCGGCATCATGGATGGTTTCGAGGCCGCCAATCCCGGCATCAAGGTCAAGCTTGTC
>CAVVPK010000023.1:0-22438 GCA_963750065.1 uncultured Alphaproteobacteria bacterium | reverse complement strand
AGGAAATGGTCGCGCATCTCGTTGCGGGTGGTGCGCGCGGAATGGGTGGACAGATTGAGCGCGCCGATCGCCTGGCCCGAGCGGTCGATCACCGGCACCGCGATGGCGCGCAGGCCGCGCTCGAGCTCCTCGTCGACGATGGCGAAGCCCTGATCGCGGTCGAGGCGCACGCGGTCGAACAGCGCCTGCAGATCGGTGATGGTCGAGGGCGTGTAGGCCTCGATGCGCTGCGATTTGAGCCGGCGCCAGATCTCGGCTTCGTCGAGATAGCCGAGCAGCACGCGGCCGAGCGCGGTGTGAAAGGCCGGCAGCCGGCTGCCGACGGAAATGCTGGCCGACATGATGCGCCGTGTCGGCACGCGCACCACGTAGACGATCTCGTTGCCTTCCAGGATCGCGGCCGAGGCCGATTCCTGCAGCCGCTCGCTCAGCTCCTTCAGCAGCGGCTGCGCGCGCTCGATCCAGCTTTGCGTGGCCAAGTAAGCAAAGCCCAGCTTGAGGATGTTGGGCGAGAGCGAAAAGTCGCGGCCCTGCTGCTCGACATAGCCGAGCTCGGCCAGCGTGCGCAGGATGCGCCGCGCGGTCGCGCGCGAGAGGTTGGCGGCACTGGCGGCTTCCGACAGCGTCATGGTCGGGCGCTGCTTGCCGAAGCAGCCGAGCACGGCGAGCCCCTTGGCGAGCGTCGCCATGAACTCCTTGTCTTCCGGTTCTTTCTGCCGCGGCTTGTCGGGTGTCATACCGGACCCGGCAATTCGGTTCTCTTCGTCATTCCGGGGCGCGAGCCAACGGGTCCGCGCAAAGCGCGGCCCGATGATAAACTCCGCGAGCGAGCCCGGAATCTAGAGCGACGCGGCAAGGCCTTTCGTGGGGCCCTGGATTCCGGGTCCGGCGCCATAGCGCGTCGAAGACGCGCGCAAACGCGCTTATGGCGCCGTCCCGGAATGACAAACTGATTAGCCGAATGCCGTCTCAGCATGGCTTTCGCCTCTGTCTCCGCAATTGACAGCAACCAATGCGGGGCTACAATGCTCGAATAACGAACTAAAGTTCGATAATCGAACTAAATAAAGAGGTCAAGGCTGGCGCGTCTTTCGGGGCCGTGACTGCCGTTCTCGCCTCCCAAAGCGCGCAACAGCCGGCCGAGGAAACGCCGGCCCCGATCCTTTCGGGCCGCTACACGGGAGGGAATCCATGCTCGATGGGAAGCATCGCGGCCGCTCGCATAGCCGCACCGTCACGCGCCGCCGCTTCGTGGCCGGCTCGGCCGCAACCGGCGCTGCCCTTGCTGCCAGTCCTGTCTTCGCGCCCGCGGTCTGGGCCGCCAAGACCATCAAGCTCGGCTATGTCAGCCCGCAGACCGGCCCGCTCGCCGCCTTCGCCGAGGCCGACAACTTCATCATCTCGAGCTTTCTGAAAACGGTGAAAGGCGGCCTCAAGGTCGGCAACAATAAATATCCGGTCGAGGTGCTGGTGAAGGACAGCCAGTCCAATCCCAGCCGCGCCGCCGACGTCGCCAACGAGCTGATCAACGGCGGCATCGACATCATGCTGGTGGCCTCGACGCCGGAAACCACCAACCCGGTCTCCACGCAATGCGAGGTCAACGAGGTGCCCTGCATTTCGTCGGTCGCGCCCTGGCAGCCCTACTTCATCGGCCGCCAGCAGCATCCGAACGATCCCAAGAGCTGGAAGCCGTTCAACTACACCTATCATTTCTTCTGGGGGCTCGAAGACGTCATCGCCGTCTTCACCAACATGTGGCAGCAGCTCAAGACCGACAAATCGGTCGGCGGGCTGTTCCCCAATGACGGCGACGGCAATGCCTGGGGCGACAAGCATGTCGGCTTCCCGCCGGTGCTCGACAAGCTCGGCTACAAGCTCACCGATCCCGGCCGCTACCAGAATCTCAGCGACAATTTCACCTCGCAGATCTCGGCCTTCAAGCAGGCCAAATGCGACATCGTCACCGGCGTGATGATCCCGCCCGACTTCACCACGTTCTGGAACCAGGCGCTGCAGCAGGGCTTCAAGCCGAAGATCGCGTCGGTCGGCAAGGCGCTGCTGTTCCCGGTGGCGGTGGAAGCGCTCGGCAAGAACGGCAACAATCTGTCGTCGGAAGTGTGGTGGACGCCGAGCCATCCGTTCCATTCCTCGCTCACCGGCCAGTCGGCCAAGCAGCTCGCCGACGGCTACGAGAAGGCCACCCATAAGCAGTGGACGCAGCCGATCGGCTTCGTGCACGCGCTGTTCGAAGTGGCGACCGACGTGCTCAAGCGCACGGGCAAGACCGGCGATGCCAAGGCGACGGTGAAGGCCATTCAGGCGACCAAGCTCGACACCATCGTCGGCCACATCGCCTGGTCGGGGCAGAAGCTGCCGCCGTTCGCGCTGAAAAACATCGCCAAGACGCCGCTGGTCGGCGGCCAGTGGCGCCTGCGCAAGGGCAGCGCCAACAAATACGACATCGTCATCGTCGACAACAACACCGCGTCCAAGATCCCGACCGGCGGCAAGATGGAGTTCATCACCTGACGCCGGCTCGCGAGGTGCTGTAGCTTATTCGCCGCATCCTCCCGCGGCGGAAGCTACAGCACCTCGAACACCTGGTAGATCGGCCCGCTCGCCAGCCGGTGGCCGGTCGCCACCGCCACCACATTGTTGAGCCAGCCGTATTTTTCGGAAGCCGTCTCGAAGAACGGCGCGACGCGGAAATAATAGTCCGCGGGATTGACGCTTTCCCCGCGCGCGATGCGGTCGAGCACGGCCTGCGGCCCGTGCCGGATGCCCTTGTAGGTCATGCCGATCAGATGCTGGTCGTCGGTCTCCATCACGAAGCGCACGTCGAGCACCCAGGAGCCGTCGCGCCGCACCACCTGCCAATCGCTGCCGCCGGAG
Source organism: uncultured Alphaproteobacteria bacterium (assembly GCA_963750065.1). Classification (GTDB taxonomy): domain Bacteria; phylum Pseudomonadota; class Alphaproteobacteria; order Rhizobiales; family Kaistiaceae; genus CAVSRC01. The sequence goes on along the minus strand of CAVVPK010000023.1, from coordinate 19,543 downwards.
AGGATCTTGCCGCTGAGCCGCTCGCCCTCGAATACGCCGCCGGTGATCTCGCCGACGCGGCGGTCGACGCTCGGCGTCTGGCCGATGACCGAGGGCTTATTGACGGCGATGCGGAAGATGAAGAGCGGACGGAACTGCAGCGAGGTCATTTCCTTCGGCAGTTCGGCGGCCAGCGTGCTCATGAAAAGCCTCCCTTGATTGATCGCGCGCGCCAATGCGTCTACCAAAGACTAGACAGGATAGGCTCGGCGGTCGAGCAGGGAGCGGCTGAGGACGATATGGCGGTGATCCTCGCGCTGGAGAACATTTCGAAACGCTTCGGCGCCGTGGTGGTGGCCGACGGCGTCGATCTTGCGCTGACAGACGGCGAGGCGCTCGGCATCATCGGCCCGAACGGCGCCGGCAAGACCACGCTGTTCGGCATCGCCGCCGGCACCGTGGCGCCCGACGCCGGCCGCGTGCGTTTCGACGGCGCCGATATTACGCGGCTCACCCCCGAGCGGCGCTGCCGGCGCGGGCTCGCGCGTTCCTTCCAGATCCCGCAGCCCTTCGCCGGCATGACCGTGTTCGAGAACGTGGTGGTGGCGGCGGCCTTCGGCGGCGGCGAGCGCGAGGCCGCGGTGTACGAGCGCTGCGCCGCGCTCATCGGCCGCTGTGGGCTGGCCGATAAGGCCAACCGCCGCGCCGGCGGGCTGACGCTGCTCGATCGCAAGCGGCTCGAGCTGGCGCGCGCTTTGGCGACGCGCCCGCGCGTCTTGCTGCTCGACGAGGTGGCCGGCGGCCTGACCGAGCACGAATGCGGCGAGCTGGTCGCGCTGATCAAGGACGTGCGCGCGGGCGGGGTGTCGATCGTGTGGATCGAGCATGTGGTGCATGCGCTGCTGGCGACCGTCGACCGCCTCGCCGTCCTGCATGGCGGGCGCTTCATCGCCGAGGGCGACCCGCGCACGGTGATCAAGAGCCCGCAGGTGGCGGAGATCTATATGGGGATCGAGGCCGATGCGTAGTTTGCTGTCATTCCGGGGCGGCCCGAAGGGCCGAACCTGGAATCCAGAAACAAGCACCGAGACCGTGTCTGGATTCCGGGCTCGCGGGCTTGCGCCCACGCCCCGGAATGACCGGAGAGGTTAAGGTCGATGCCTGAGCCCCTGCTCGACGTGCGCGCGATCGACGCCTTCTACGGCGACTTCCAGGCGCTGTTCGGCGTCTCGCTGCAAGTGCGAGCCCGGCGAGGTGGTGGCGGTGATCGGCGCCAACGGCGCCGGCAAAAGCACGCTTTCTGCGCACCATCGCCGGGCTGATGGCGCCGCGCCGCGGCGAAATCGTCTTCGACGGCGAGCAAATCGCAGGAGCGCCCGCCTTCACCATGGTGCGACGGGGGATCGCCATGGTGCCGGAGGGGCGCCGGCTGTTCCCCTCGCTCAGCGTGGAGGAGAACCTCAAGATCGGCGGCCAGGCGAAAAGGCCGGGCCCGTGGACGCTCGAGCGCATCTACGCGCTGTTTCCGGTGCTGGCCGAGCGGCGGCATCTGCCGGCGCCGGCGCTGTCCGGCGGCCAGCAGCAGATGGCGGCGATTGCGCGCGCGCTCATGGCCAATCCGCGGCTGCTGTTGTGCGACGAGATCAGCCTCGGGCTCGCGCCCATCATCGTGCGCGACATCTATGCGCGGCTGCCGGAGATCGTCGGCGAAGGCATCTCGCTCATCATCGTCGAGCAGGACATCGTGCAGGCGCTGCAAGCGGCGGGGCAGGTCTATTGCCTGCAGGAGGGCCGCATCGCGCTGCAGGGCAAGGCCGGCGAGCTCACGCGCGAGGACATTTCGGCGGCGTATTTCGGGGTGTGACAAGCAGATGATTTCTAACGCCGCCGCAAACTCTCTTCACCTCCCCCTTGCAGGGGGAGGGAGCGCGACCCCGTGCCCGCGTCCGGGGTACGCACCATGACCGAATGGCTCAACGTCATCCTTCAGGGCGTGCTGATCGGCGGGCTGTACGCCATGTTCGCCGCCGGCCTGTCGCTCATCTTCGGCGTCATGCGGCTGGTCAACATCGCGCATGGCGACCTGATCGTGCTCGCCGCTTACGTCGCGCTGATGGTGACGCAAGGCACCGGCATCAATCCGCTGGTCGCGCTCGTCCTGGTGGTGCCGATCATGGCGCTGATCGGCTACGCGCTGCAGCGCGGCCTGCTCAACTTCACGCTCGGCGAGGACATCCTGCCGCCGCTGCTGGTCACCTTCGGCCTGTCGATCATCATCCAGAACGGCCTGTTGGAGCTGTTCACCGCCGACAGCCGCAAGCTCAACGCCGGCGCGATCGAAATCCAGACCGTGCAGGTGGCGCACGGCATCTGGGTCGGCGTCTTGCCCTTCATCCAGTTCGTGGTCGCCGTGCTGGTGATCGCCGGCCTGCAGACGCTGTTCTACCGCACCGCGCTCGGCCGCGCCTTCCGCGCCACCTCCGACGACCAGCCGGTGGCGCAGCTCATGGGCCTCGACACCCGCCACGTCTTCGCCATGGCCATGGCGCTGTCGCTTGCCGTCATCGCCATCGCCGGCGTGTTCCTGGCCGGTGCGCGCCAATTTCGATCCTTCCATCGGCCCGGCGCGGCTGATCTTCGGCTTCGAGGCGGTGATCATCGGCGGCCTGGGCAGCATGTGGGGCACGCTCGCCGGCGGCATCATCCTCGGCGTCTCGCAGGCGATCGGCGCGCAGCTCAATCCCGGCTGGCAAGTGCTCGCCGGCCACGTCGTCTTCCTCGTCATCCTGGCGGTGCGGCCGCAAGGGTTGTTTCCCAAGGTGTCGGGATGATCCGCGTCGAGCACTCAACGACATCGAGCCGCATCGGCGTCGCTCTCATCGCAATCGGCCTCGTGGTGCTGGCGCTGGCGCCCTATTGGGGCGAGCGCGAGACGCTGCGCCTCTTGGCCGAGATCTTCACTTACGTGGCGCTGGCCAGCCTGTGGAACCTGCTCGCCGGTTACGCCGGCCTCGTCTCGGTCGGCCAGCAGGCCTATGTCGGCCTCGGCGGCTACATGATGTTCGCGCTCGCCATGATCGCCGGCGTGCATCCCATCCTCGCCATCCTGATCGCCGGCCCGGTGTCGGCGCTTGTCGCGGTGCCGGTGGCGGCGCTGATGTTCCGCCTGCGCGGGGCTTACTTTGCCATCGGCACCTGGGTCATGGCGGAAGTGTTCCGGCTGATCGCCTCGCAGGTCTCGGTGCTGGGCGGCGGCTCCGGCATCAGCCTGCCGGCGCAGGTGGTGATCGCCATGGCGCCCAGCCGCCACGCGCGCGAACTGGAAACCTATTGGCTCGCGCTCGCGCTCACCGTCGTGGTGCTGGCCTCGATCGTGGCGCTGCTGCGCTCGCGCCATGGGCTGGCGCTCACCGCCATCCGCGACAACGAGATCGCCGCGCGCAGCAACGGCATCGACGTCACCCGCGTCAAGTTCATCGTCTATGTGCTGACCGCCTTCGGCACCGGCCTGATCGGCGGGCTGATCTTCCTGATGAAGCTGCGCATCTCGCCCGACACCGCCTTCAGCGTGAACGACTGGACCGCGGTGGTCATCTTCATCACCGTGATCGGCGGCATCGGCCGCATCGAGGGGCCGATCATCGGCACCGTCATCTTCTTCGTCATGCGCCAGACGCTGTCCGATCTCGGCAGCGTCTATCTGCTGATCATGGGCGCGGTGGCGATTTTGGTGATGCTGTTCGCGCCCAAGGGCCTGTGGGGCCTGATTGCGGAGCGCTTCGGCTGGCAGGTGTTGCCGTTGCAGAGGCGGTTGGTGGAGGTAGCCCGGATGGAGCGATAGCGAAATCCGGGGTGAGCTGTCTCAAGACATTCCCCGCACGACGGCTGCTTCGCTCAAGTTCAATTATATGCTAAAAGAAACCATGAACATGATCCGCCGCACGCTCGAGATCGACGCCGCCACCGATGCGCGGTTGCGCGAGCTCGCCGCCGAGCGCGGGCAGGATGTGGCCGCCGTGCTGGCGGAAGCCGTCGCCCTGCTCGATTCGGTTGTGGACATTGCCGGCCCCGACCCGGCGGAGGATCGCCGCCGCCTGGAGGAATTCAAGCGCACGCGGCAAGCGATCCCGCTCGATGAGGTGAAGGCCTGGGTCGCAAGCTGGGGCAACGTGGACGAACTGCCGGTTCCGCAGCCGCGCAAAATCGTATGATCCTGCTTTCGCCCGACGCCGCTTCCGACGTCGAGCGTGTCCGCAACTTTCTCGATCGGCGAAATCCAGACGCCGCGAAGAGGGCGCTGGACGCGATCTGGCGAGCGCTGGACAAGGTGACCGTATTTCCGAAACTCGGCGTGCCGACGGCGGATGCCGACATCCGCCAAATCGCCGTTCGTTTCGGCTCGTCCGGCTACATCGTGCGCTACACCGTGCTGCCGGACACGGGCGATATTCTCGTCACCCGCATCTGGCACGGCCGCGAGGCGCGCGAATAGTGCTAGCGCGTAGGGCGGATCAGCGAAGCGTAATCCGCCATCATTTCTTCCATCCAGCTTCTCACGGACGGCGCAATACGCTTCGCTATTGCGCCCTACCGGGCTTCGACGGTCAATCCCTGATGTCGCTTCGCGCCGTCCGGCTATGCTGTTCTCAATTTATCCGTTGCGACGCGAAGCGCCTGCTCCAACGCGGGTAACTGCACTTCGATATCACGGGCGGTCTGGATTGCTTGTTGGGGCGTCATGATTTGGCCCTGCTCGCAATCGAGCACAACGCCGCCCGTCGCGGCCGCGTAGGCGGCAGCCGCCATGTAGCCGGCGAGGCACGCCTTAAGGTCGGCGCCCCAACGGAAAGCGAGGCAATAGCGCCATTGGCGGCCAAAACGAACCTCCGGATAACTCTCCATAACGTCACGAGAGCTCCAATGATCGCATTCAAATCCGGTTTGAGCCCCGTTCAGTTGGACCGGCAGGAAATTACGAACGTCGGCGAATGGCCTTGCAGTTGACAAGGTCAGCGCAAAACCTTCGGCTTGGATGGCCGCCTGCCAATCGGAGAGCGAGGGGAGTTGCCGGTCGGAGAGCACGTAGATTTCCATCGCCATTTTCAAATACCTCCTCGCATTGTGCAGAGCATGCCGATGGAACGTCACATTGAGGAACGCCTTCACCGTAGCGCCCCTTTCGATATGAATTTCGATTACCGGAATGTCCGATCCAGGCGCGACAGCGTCTCGCAGTTTTTGCACTCTAGATGGTGTCAACTTCGCCCCACCGGTCTTTACATCGTAAACCGCAATGGGATCGCCAACGTCGTTGCGCAGGATGACATCTGTCCGAATACTGCCAAGCGAGCCATAGCGTAAATCGACGCCGCCCCACGTCGTTTCAACATCATTAAATCCAATGCCTTGAAAATTTCCAAGTCGAACCGCCATGCTGAAAGCTGCGTGAACGGCGATTCCGTAAATTGGCCCGCGGCCCTTCGGCAAGGTGTCGATGACCTTGGCAAGCGTTTTCCCAAGTCTCGTGGTGGTGTCGTCAATATTCGAAAAACCAGTCGGCGCGTTATTGATAAACGGTGTTCCCGTGCCCGGCGACCAACTGCCGCTCTTCCGCTGTCCTTCGGCCAACGCGGTTGATCCTGCCGGAAGCCCGCCTTACGGCACACAACAGCGTGCCGGACCAGCGCCGTTTCGAAACGCGCCGCCGCGAGTTGATATTTGATGTCCCGGCAGGCCTTTTCCAGCCGTCGGACGGCAAGCATCTCACCGAGTTCACTGATTTCACGGCGAATTTGGTTCACTCCTCGTTTTAAGTCTCTTGCGTCGAAAATGGCAGTTTGAAGCATATTAGGCACCTTATTATATCGGTATTTGTTCCTATCGTCTTTCGTCGCGGGCGTCAAGCATTATTTCCTATGTTTGGCGGAGGACTTAAAAACATTCCTATTGTTCTGGACATAAATCCTAGGACCAATTTCGAGGGGCGTCTTCCGGAGACGTTTCGCGGGGGGTTGAGCGGGATGCGGCGCCTGCGCCGCATTCAATACAGCCTGCCCGACGCCAGCTCCGCCCCCTCCCGCAAGCTCCGCAGCTTCGCCCACACCACGTCTTCCGCCACGCGGCCCCAGCCGGCCAGCGTGTCGAAGCCGCAGTCGGTGCCGGCCAGCACGCGCGTCGGATCGCCGACCACGGCCGCTACGCGCTCGAGCCGATCGGCCACCACCTCCGGGTGCTCGACGATGTTGGTGAGCGGATCGATCACGCCGGCCACCAGCACCTGCTCGCCTTGCAGCGGATATTTCTCGAAGCAGCGGAATTCGTGCGCGTGGCGCGGGCCGGCGAAGGGCAGCACGAAGCCGCCCACCTTGGCCTGCCGCACCGCCGGCAGGATCGCCGCGAGCGGCACGTCGCAGTCGTGCGGCGATTCCGAATTGCCCCAGCACACATGCAGCCGCACGCGCTCCGGCGGCACGTTGCGCAGCGCGCGATTGATCTCGGCCACGACCGCCTCGACGAACCCCAGGAATTCACTCAGCGGCTTGTCCTTGTAAGTGATGTGCCGCTCCAGCGCGAGGTCGGGTGCGTCGATCTGCAGCACGAAGCCGGCATTAACGATCGCCTCGTATTCGACCCGCAGCGCCTCGCCGAGCGCGGCGAGATACGCAGGCATAGTGTCGTAATGCTGGTTCTTGATCGTCGCCGCGAGAACGCCGGGCGAGGGCGCGCTCATGAAGGCCTCGACAAAGGCATTGGGCGCCGCCGCCAGCGCTTCGTTGAACTCGCGGCATTCGGCTTCAATCGCCGCCGGGTCCTTGTAGCGCACCTCGCCGAGCGCCATCGGCAGCCCTTCGTTCGGCGAGACGCGCGACCGCGCCGAGGTCTGCTCCAGCCAGCGCTTCTTGAACAGCGGATAGCGCTCGACGTCGGCGCGCGCTGGGCGCTGCCAGCTTCCGCCCAGGCCGGTCAAGCGCTCCTTGAGATAAAGAAAGAAGGAGTCGCGCGGCTGCTCGCCATTGTTGCCGACGTCGATGCCGGCCTCCATTTGCTTGGCGACGATCGCGCGCACGGCGGCGTGGCTGGCGGCGGCGATCTGTTCGGCGCCGACCGCTTCGCCGCGGGCGCGGCGCACGAACAGGTCGGTCAGCCCCGCGGGCCGCGGCAGGCTGCCGGTATGGGTGGTCAGGATGCGGTCGACGCTTCGGCGCATGGGCTGGTCTTTAGCAGGCGAAGCGGCGGTCCGCCTCCGCTAAAGCTCCGGCGGTCACCCGCCACGCGAAGGTCTTGCCCGCCGAAGCGGCCGAAGTTAGCGAGCCCGTCTTCGCCCTTCGGGCTACGACGGGCAACCTTCGCGGAATGAAGGGTGGCTTGCCAACCGAAGCGGCCGAAGCTAGCGAGCCCGTCTTCGCCCTTCGGGCTGCGACGGGCAACCTTCGCGGAATGAAGGGTGGCTTGCCAACCGAAGCGGCCGAAGCTAGCGAGCCCGTCTTCGCCCTTCGGGCTACGACGGGCAACCTTCGCGGAATGAAGGGTGGCTTGCCAACCGAAGCGGCCGAAGGCCGCGAAGGTTGGTGGAGCCGAGGGGGATCGAACCCCTGACCTCCTCATTGCGAATTCAGATTTTTGCAATTCCCGAGCTTTCCCCATAATTCCTATCACCTTGAAAGTACCTGCTAATCGGGCAATCGGTTCCTAGATTGCAGCAGATCATATTCCTCGAAATTCCTACCCGCTGGTCACCCGGTGGTCACCCGAGCAATCCCGTCATGGCACAGCATAAGTTGACGAAACGCATAGTGGATGGCTTAGCAGCTGCGCCTAGCCGCTACACGGTGTGGGATGCTCAGCTTCCTGGCTTCGGAGTCCGCGTGAGCTTGGCGGGGCAAAAGTCATTTATTGTGCGATATCGCCCGAAAGGCCGGTCAGAGAAAAGGTACCTGACCATTGGGCGCTATGGCGTGCTCACGGTGGATGAGGCCAGAGATCGGGCCAAACGAACGTTGGGATCGGTGGCGAATGGGGAGGATCCCGCGCACGAAGCTGCGGCGCGACGGCTAACGCCGACGCTGGCCGCCGTCGCCGTCGAATTCCTCAAGACTCATGTTGCGGCCAAGCGCAAGCCGAAGACACTTTTATCTTACACGCACGCATTGAATTACCATGTTCTGCCCAAGCTCGGACAACGGCGACTTACTGATGTGACGCGCACCGACGTTGACAATCTTCATTCCACCCTCGCAGCCCACCCGTTCATGGCCAACTACGTCGTGACTGTATTGAGCTCCTTGTACGGATGGGCGCAGCGCAGTAAAATCATCGATGAAGGACAAAACCCGGCACGTCGCATCGAGAAATTCCGCGAGAGCCGCCGCGAGCGCTTCCTCTCTCGCGATGAGTTCGCGCGCCTCGGCGCCGCGCTGCGCGAGGCCGAGACCATCGGCATTCCCTACGAGGTTGACGAGACGCGCCCGACTGCCAAACACGCGCCGAAGCCGGAGAACAGGCGCGTGGTCGTCGCTCCGGACGCCATCGCAGCCATTCGCCTGCTGATGTTGACCGGCTGCCGGTTGCGCGAGATCCTAAATTTACGTTGGCGGGAGGTCGACTTCGAGCGGGGGCTGCTGCTGCTGGAGGAGTCGAAGACGGGGCGTAAGACCGTGGTGCTGGGCGAGGCGGCGATCGAAATCTTGCGCAAGTTGCCGCGCGCCGGTGAACACGTCTTTCCTGGCGCCGACGGCGAAAAGCCCAGGAGTGACCTCAAGCGGCCGTGGGAGTTGATCCGGCGCCGCGCGCGCCTCGATGGCCTGCGCCTGCATGACCTGCGTCATTCATACGCGTCCGTGGCTGTTGGCGCGAACCTTGGGCTGCCGATCATCGGCAAGCTGCTGGGCCACACGCAGCCGAGCACGACCCAGCGCTACGCGCATCTCGCAGACGATCCACTGCGCGCGGCGTCCGATCTCATTGCCGCCAAGATCGCGGGAGCTATGGAAGAGGCCCATGGGTCCGCGCGCTCACCCGCCGAAAAAGTCTAGTGGAGAGAAATATGCCACAACGAGACCTAAAGAGCCGCGTTGATATCAGATTAAAAAATTTGAAGAATTCCGTCCGCGATGTTGCCAGACGCGCAAATTCACCGCGTGCTTGCCGAGAGGCTTTGGAGAAATGTCGAAGGCATCCTGCTGTGATTGAGGCGTGTACGTTCGCGGGTCTTGACTCCAATGACCCCGTCGTCCTCAGCACCATGCTCATCGAGTTGGCGTCGGCCCGGTTCGTCAAAGGTAAAGGGGGCGCGCCGGAGGTCTGGGATTCGGTGATGCTCAGCTCTTTGCTGAGACACTATCTACGCCGGGTCAATCAACGGCCTGAGCTTTCAGATGAAATGATTTTTGCGCAAATGGTACGGGAGATGAAACAGTTCCAAGGCATGTCGCCGTCGACGCTACGTCGGCGTCTACCTGCCGCCATGGATCCGCAAATGAATTTGCTGCTCAAGCACCTCCTTGCCAACATGGAGGAAACGTCGCACGCGGCCGCAATGCGTCGCGGCATTACCCTGCCAGATTGGCGAACGCTCCCAGACCGTTGGGACGCAGGAATAAACGGAGAGAAGAATTAATCTTTTGGGCGGCTCTGCCCCGATTTTCCCGCTCAAAGTCCTGCCTTAGCTACCTCTCGATCGGCCAATGTTGCCACCGATCGAGAGGGAAAGATGGACACTTCACGGGACGCGACCGTTCGTCTGCTCCGCCGCAAGGAAGCGGCGCGCTATTTGACCGACATGCGCGGCCTGCCGATCGCCCCGCAGACGCTGGCCAAGCTCGCCGTCGTCTGGCGGCGGCCCCTCTTCCGCAAGTTCGGCCGCTTTCCCGCTCTACAACACCGCCGACCTCGACAGCTGGGCGAATTCCAAGCTGGGGCCCCTGCAGCGCTCCACCTCCGACATTGGGGAGGCGAGCCGTGGTTGAGAAAATCGACGCGGATGTAATGCCGGCCGGCGAGATGGCCGAGACCGCGGTTGCTGAGCTGAACGGCGTGGTCCCGCCGACGTGCACCGCGGTCGCCGAAATCGAAACCCGGCTCGCCCAGATCGAGGAGATCTTCAGCAACCACCAGAAGCCGCTCTTGGACTTTGCCGACTTGGCGCATGAGTATGTCGACCGCGCTGAGACAATTTCACCCCAGAATGTCGCGAAAACCCGCGGCCGACCTGAGGGCGGCATTATGAGGGCGGTGCGCCAGCTACCGCTTCCCGGCAAGACCGATGCCGCTCGCAAAAAGCGGCTGGAGCGCCTGCTGCAGATCGCGAGCCTCGGCGCGCAGGTGAGGGCGGCCGCGCAGAAGGCGGGCGTCGCGCATTTTCAGTCGCACCTCCTCGAGATCGCCGCGGGCGAGACCGAGCAAGATCAGCTGCAAAAGGTGGCCGAGCTCGTCGCGCGCAACCACGAGCGCACCTTGGCGCGCAAGAACAGAACGGCCGGCGAGAAACGGCTGCGCGCGGTCATTGAATATTGCGTGGATGCCAAGCGGGAGCTTGAGGAAGCACTCACAAAGTTCGCCGAGGACCACGAAGTTCAGCTCGAATTGCCGAGCTAACGGGATGATGATTTCTACTCAGTAAAAGGCCGTAAACTATGCCGCCCGCAGAGAGAGTTTTGACAAAGCACGACGCGACAGGCCAGGGCACCCGGCTCGCCGCCGAGTGGCATCGCGGGGTCGGATCGCTTGTCCGCCTGTGCGTCGGCATCAGGAATGGCTTTCGCGCGTTCGAGAAGGATAAGGCGCTCCTCGATGCCTTCCTGGCGCCATTGGTCGAGGGCGGCGTGATCACGGCCGACGAGGCGATGCTGGGCCAGTCGGCCTCGAAGATTTCGATGCTCTGTCAGATCGGCGAGCATGAGCATCTGTTGCTGCGGCCCGAGATCACGCGGCACCTAATGGCCGGCTACACGCTCGTGTACCAGAGCTGCGTCATCTTCAAGCAGCTTCTAGGGGACGAGGCGCAAAAGGTCGATGAGCTAGCCCGCATCCTCGCGGCCTGTCCCGAGGATGGCGCGCGCGAGCACCTGCTCGGCGTCACGCGCCGCCTCAAGCGCGACGCAGCGGCGGCGAAGGCTCCGCAGCAAGTTAGCGCGCAAGCCGCGGACGACACCCCTCCGACGAGCACGCTGCGCGGCTTGATCGATGATCAACGTCGCTTCAGCCTCATCGTGCTGACGCCGAACCCTGAAGAATTGCGGCTGCTCAACGAGGACTACCCCGATGAGGCGGGGCAGGGGGCGTCCACGCTGGAGCGCTTCCTGCCGATCCACCGCGTGGCGGAGGGCGACGCCGTGATCATTGTCGCCGCTCCGCACCGCGACTTCCCGGTCGTCGCAAACAAGCTCCTGGACCTGTGCGGCTTCAGTCGCCCCTCGCGCGTCTTGCTCACGCGGCCGACCACCTCGCGCGACATCACCGACGCGGAGGTGATCGTCATCGCAAAGCGCGGCGACGCGCGCCTGAACTTGCCTGAGGATGGTTCGGGTGACGAAGAGGGCGCGCTCGAACCGCTAGAGGTTGCCGCACGGCTTTGTCCCGACGCCGCCCACCGGCTGCATCTGTTCGCCTCGGCCCAGACGCAGGGCTGGTGCTGCGTTCCGGTCGACGGCAGCTGGCTCGAGAGGCCGAGCGTGCGATGAAACCCGGTGTCTATCAGCCCTATCTGATTGCCGATGCCCACCGGGCCTCGGCGCAGGGCTTGTTCACGCAGGTTACGATGTTTGCGGGCGGCGCCGGCGCGTGTCTTGGCTCGCACCTCGCCGGCGGACGCGTCCTGCTGGCGAGCGAGTTCGTGCCCGAGGCGCGCCGTACCTACGCCACCAACTTCCCCGGCGTTCCGATCGATCCGCGCGATATGCGCGAAATCCTGCTCAACACCAGTGCCGTGGAGCGGTTCTTGTCCCCGACAGGCCTGACGATCGGCGAGCTGGACGCCGTGCATGGCTCGCCGCCGTGCTGCGAGGTCAGCGCCGCGAAGAAGGGCATGATCTCCGACCAGAGCCGAATGCGCGCATACTCGGACGTAAAGCAGAGCGGCATGGCCACGCTGATCATCGACTATCATAAGCTCGCCAAGGCCGTGGCGCCGAAGGTGGTGATCACCGAGAACGTCCCGGCCCTGGCGACAAGACACAAGCGCATCTTCGAGGGTGCGCTCGACGAGCTTCGCTACTCGGGCGATTCGCGCGCCCGGGCGTACTTTGTGGCTTCGGCGGTTCTCTCAGCCGCCGACTTCGGCGTGGCGCAGGACCGCCGTCGGCTGTTCATCCTCGGCGTGCGGCGCGACGTTGCCGAGGCGATTGGGATCGACAGCGACGAGGGCGTCAAGGCAATCTTTCCCGAGCCGACGCATGCCCCTGTAAGCGTCCGATCTGCGCTCGCCGGCCTGCGACAGACGCCCGCGCAGATCGAACCGTGGCATCGCGCAATGCGGGTCAGCGCGCTCGGGCGCGTCGTGCATCATTTCCCGAAGAATCCCGATAAGTGGTTGCGGCCGCAACACGTCGGGCTCGATCCGCACAGCCGGTTCTCTCTTGTCCGCAGCGCCTGGGACCTGCCCGCGCCGACCTTGACGGTCATGGGTCAGCGCCCGGACGGGCTCTCCGGCACGATTCACCCCGACCAGGATCGGAAGTTCACGATACCGGAGCTGAAACGACTATTCGGTCTGCCCGATGATTACCGACTTACCGGCACGCTAGACCAGGCGGCGGAGCGCGTCTGCCGAATGGTCGCGCCCCTCGTCATGAAGGCCATCGCCGAGGCCAGCTACGCGCGGGTGCTGCGGCCCTACGCGGAGTCGCGGCGATGACAGTCGTCGACTTCTCATTCGCCGCCCACGCCGACGCCTTCGACGACCACATTCGGCAGTCTATCCCGGGCCTTGATGTCCTGCGGTCCATGGTGGTCAACCTGTCACGGCACTTCGTGCAGCCTGGCACGACGGTGCTGGACATCGGCTGCTCGACGGGCTCCGTGCTTGGGGCAGTCAGAGATGCCAACCAGGCGAGCCAACCCACGGCGAACTACGTCGGAATCGACATTGAGGGGCAATTCGTACGGCATTGGCGCGATCGGGCCACCACGAACCTGCGGTTCGAGGTCGCAGACGCCCGCACGTTCAGCGGCATGCAGAACATGTCGCTGGCGATTAGCCTGTTTACGCTGCAATTTGTCCCGGAGGGCGACCGACTGGCCCTGCTGCGGCGTGTGCACGATGGGCTCGTCGACGGCGGCGCGCTAGTCGTTGCCGAGAAGGTGCTCGCGCCGACCGCGCGAGCGCAGAACCTCTTCCTCGGTCCTTACTATGATTTCAAGCGGCGCAGCTTCAGCGAGGGGGAGATTCTCGACAAAGAGCAGGCCCTCCGTGGACCGATGCACACGTGGTACGAGCGGGAGCTGATCGAGGCGCTGCGCGCGGCGGGGTTCGACGGTGGCGGAATCTATCGTTTCTGGCAGAGCTACTACTTCATCGGATGGGTGGCGGTTAAATCGCCTCGATTTCGAAATGCCGATTCGCGCCGCTCGCAAGTGCGCGGCATCGCGGCGTGAGAGGTTTTCTCGAAAAAAGTTGGTGGTCCAAAAGCGCCGGCGGGCCGGTTTTTGCCTCGCCATTTCCGATTCTTCCGTTTAGCTACTTATTCGAATCCCAATAATAATTTCCTCGTCATGCCCATCTTGATCATGCGCCTAAATACGGCGGCAGGTTCGAGCGCGCCGCGGAGAACATACCGAAGCTCATCGGTATTAGCCCGCGCGCTTTCTGCCCCCGCAAAGCCAGCGCGCAGGGCGACACGCTCAGTGCGATTTGCTTGTTACTGCCTGATTACAAACCGTTGCTTGTTACTGCCTGATTACAAACCGATCGAGCTTGGTACCTGATCGGACACCAAGTCTGACTACAACAACGAGAACGAAGTTGTTTGCTGCTAACCGATTTCAAGACTGCCACTCTAATGAGGTAACCACTCGATGACTGCTGCCACCTATTATCTTGATCGTGATCGTCGAGCGATCAATGATGCCTTGGCTGGCTATAGCCAGCTCGCGATCGATCGTATCGGCGAGGGTTGGCATCCTTATCTTGCAACTCTGAAGTTCGCACCGTTGCCCGGCAAGCCGGAAGCGGTGATCGCACAGATGAAGGCTGAGGCCGAGCTCGTCTACAAGAAGCTCCTGACCCGTGTCGTTCGCAGGCCCTTATCCGCTAGGTCACGAACCTTGCTTCCGATCATGGTCGCCGTTCCCGATGCGCCGGTCGGCAAGCGTGACAAGCCGCTCGTCGACGTAGTCGTTAATGGCGGTCTGCACCTCCACGGCCTGCTGCTCGTGCCGCCTGTCTCCCGTTTGCCCGTCGGCGTCGACGAGCATTTTCGGCAGCGACAGGCCTCGTACGTTGGTGATCAGCGCCGCCTGCGCTGCGTTGACGTGAGGCCAATCGACCGAGACCTGCCGCGCGTCATCGACTACCTGATGAAGAGCCTTCGGCGCCGACGCTTCGCTAGCCGGGACGTGCTGGATGACGTGCTGGTTTTGCCACGAGCTGTTCAGGAGATGCGGACGGCCTAGCCACGCCTTTTCTTGGCCGTCACGATTTTCCCGATCTTTCCCACTCCGACCGCACGCCGCAGGTAAGAAGAGAGCGAGCGATTTCGAATGAGATGATCGTCGATCATCGTTGAATTATGATCGCATTGTCGATCGTGATGATGATCATGATCGAGTTCACAATCATTCAAGCCGAGCACGCCCGAGGCCGCAGGCCGAGGGCGCCCGCCCGAAGGGCGGGTGATGAAGCGCTAAATCGTCGAACCGCTGAAAGTCATCATGGATGAACGCCGCGCCCGCCGTGCCGAGGCACGCTAGTTTGCTCGTTAGAACTTGAACTGCCAGCGTCGCGGATCATCGAATCCCTCGTTTATTCGGTTCTCAATCGCTTCCATCTGAGCGCTGAATTGACGAAACAGCGTGTAGTATACGTCGTTCTTGTCCAGTCCTTTCCAGAACTCCTCGCTCTGGTAGCTGCGGATCGCGTAGTAGCCGAACATGTAGAAGGCCATCCGCTCGCTCAGCAGGGCGGACTCATACATGACCGCGATGTCCTCGTAGCAGCTGATGAAGTTCTGCTTCGCAGCGGGGGCTGTCTTGGCCAGCTTGTCTTTGTCATGGTTCTCCAACAGCCGCCTGATGGTCTGCAGGTCTTTGTTCTCGTCCCATTGGCCGGCGATGTCTTGGTATTTTTCAAATCGCCTGAGCTTGTTCTGCAGCGTGTACTCGTAGATGGATTTGGCGAAGACGAATACGGCGACTACAGGTTACCACTAAGGCATTGCCAGAGTTGGAGCGAGCTATCCGTCGCCACGTTAGCGATGAGCTGGCGCTCAATGTTCGTGACGTTGTTATAGTCCGCCCTGGTTTGCTCCCGAAGACCAGTAGCGGAAAGATTAAACGCGCTCCTACTCGTCAGCTTTATCTTGACGGGACTCTGATCTGCCTCGCCGCCGCCAAACACCCAGTGGGCATGACGCGTCGCCTCCTTGAGGCGCGTTTCCAATTTTTATTAGTGTTGGGCCGTTTTCGGGCGATCTAAGTTTTCGCGCCCATGATATGGCCCATCAATTGGCTGCTTTTGCCTATCTGTCGGCGACACAACCGATTAAGTTAGTGGCCCATGCCCATCGATCAAGACGATACTGATGCGCTCCGCAAAGCGGTTAAGTTGCTTGAGCATCCTAGTTTGGCTGCCCGCCTTACCAATATGGTCGGAAAGCCGGTTGAACTATTGGGTCGGGCTTTGCCAGCAGGCGCTTCGCAGGCAATCGCGACCGCCACGACAAAAAGCCTTGAAGCAGCTCTCAAGGTCGCGCTGCTTACAATTCGAAGTGGGCCTCAAGAAAGCTCACAGCTGCTACACAGGACTTTAGCAGTTGCTTCGGGGGCCGCTGGCGGGGCGTTTGGCATTTTTTCGCTACCCGTCGAGCTCCCGGTCTCGACAATCATCATCCTGCGATCAATTCTCGACATCGCTCGAAGCGAGGGCGAGAATTTAGCCGATCCCGAAGCGACCCTCTCATGCATAGAGGTGCTTGGTCTCGGCGGTCGAGTTGAAACTGATGATGCAGGCCAGAACGACTACTTCGTCATCCGTGGGATCCTCGCAAAGTCCGTGACCGAAGCGGCCCGGTTCATCGCTGAGCGCGGGATCGTCGAGGAAGGTAGTCCAGTCCTAATCCGGTTCATCACTCAAGTTGCCTCTCGGTTCGGAATGGTCGTTACCCAGAAGGCAGCCGCCCAGACCATCCCCGTTATCGGGGCGCTGGGCGGAGCAGCCGTCAATTATGCATTTATCGACCATTTCCAATCAATCGCTCGGGGCCACTTCACCATTCGCAGACTTGAACGCAAGTACGGGAAAGACATAGTTTTTGCTGCCTACGAAGAGGTTCGTCAGGGTCTCGAATACTCAACATGAGGACGATCAGGCGGGACAATGGTAACAACTACCAGTAAGGCAAGGAATGCAGAATAAGGCGGTCGTTGTCGGTGCGCTCGGTGTCATTGGGCGCTACATCGCCGAGAAGCTCGTCGAGGCGCCCGATTGGCAAGTGGTGGGTCTGTCGCGACGAAAGACGACGGACAGACCACGCTACCGACATATCGCAGTCGATCTCCTTGATGCCGAAGACACAAACCACAAGCTCGCTGAGCTGACGGACGTCACACACGTCTTCTACGCAGCATTCCAAGCCACTCCCGGAAGCGCATCGAACTTCGCCTCTAATACAGGTCCAAATCGCGAGATGTTGGTGAACTCGATCACCGCCATTAATCGTGCCGCGTCTCATCTAAAACGCGTCGTGCTCGTCACTGGCACCAAATACTACGGCGTACACCTTGGGCCGCTGAAGACGCCGATGCGGGAAACTGATCCGCGCCACATGCCGCCCAATTATTACTTCGATCAGATTGACTGGCTCATGGATTACCAGCGAGGAAAGGCGTGGGATTGGGTGGAGCTGCGCCCTCAGACGCTTTGTGGCTTCTCACCAGGCTCGCCAATGAGCATCCTTCCGGCAATCGCGGTTTACGCTGCGATATCGAAAGAACTCGGTTTGCCACTGCGCTTTCCAGGCAAGCTTGGTGCCTATGACACGATCTATCAGGTCACTGAGTCAACGCATTTTGCGAATGCAGCGTTGTGGGCTGCGATGGACCAGCGATGCGGGAATCAAGCCTTCAACATTACCAATGGTGACTATTTTCGTTGGCGGAACCTTTGGCCCAAAATCGCAGCTGTGTTCAAAATGGCAATTGCCGATCCGCAGACAATTTGCCTTACCCAGCAAATGGCCGATAAGGGTCCGCTCTGGGAGAAAATTACGGACAAGTACAGGCTCAAGCGCGTCCCCTACGCAGATCTCGTCGCTTGGCCATTCGCGGATTATGTCTTTGGCGCTGACTGGGACATTATGTCGGATGTGACCAAGTCACGGCTTTTTGGCTTCCACGATGTGGTCGATAGCCAGGAGATGTTTGTGCGACTTCTCCGGCGCTTTCGTGAAGAGCGGATCGTGCCTTAGCGTCCAGGGCGCTCGCTTTGATGGATGACGGAAGTAGGAGGAAATCGCAGCCGAGCGCGCCAAGTCGCGCGGCTGTTTCAAGCCCAATGCCGCCAGTCGCACCCGTTATGACGCAGGTCTTTCCCCTCATATGTTCGTCTCGATGTCACGGGCAGCGCGCCGCCCGATGCACGTTCCCACTGGCTATGATGATATCAGACTGGCGAGGACGTCGACTGGGCAGTATGTTCAATGCAGCTCTGACCGAGGCGCAGCATGTCAGAACGCCGCTTCGTGCTCGTCGACTTCACCCACATGGGCCGCGCCGGCTGCCTCCGGCTCTACGAGGCCGGCCGCGTCTACGTGCTGCCGCGCGCGGTCGCCCACGCAGCCACCAAGCGCAATCTCGTCGCCAAGCACCGGCCCTCACATTGGTCGCCGCCCAGCATGTTTCGCGCGCCCGAGGTGCTGACCGAGGCCGAGGTCGTCGAGGCGGGGGCGGAGCTGAGGGCGCTGCAGCGCCACGCGCTTGAGGTTATTGAGTCCTGATCACAGCGAATGAACCAGCCAGACCCGGAGAGCTCGCCATGTCCACCAACCAACCCGACATCAGCGGCATTCAGCGCCGCGTCGCCAAGGCGATGCACGATCACTGGGTGCTGTACCTGGTCGAGGGCGTCGTGCTGTTAGTTCTGGGCGCGACCGCCATCGCGCTGCCGCTGCTCGCCACGCTCGCGGTGACGATCTTCCTGGGTTGGCTGATCCTCTTGAGCGGCGTCGTCGGCCTGATCGCGACGTTCTGGGCACGGCGAGCGCCTGGTTTCTGGTGGTCGCTGCTGTCGGCCATCCTCGCCGTGGTGGTCGGCGTGCTGCTGCTGGCGAGGCCCATCGGCGGCGCCCTGACGCTCACGGTCCTGCTCGTCGCATTCTTCGTTATTGAGGGCGCCGCGACGATCATGTTCGCGCTCGACCACAAGCGGGAGCTCTCCGGCCAGTGGGGCTGGATGCTGGTGAGCGGCGTGGTCGACCTCTTCTTGGCCGCGCTGATATTCGCCGGCTTGCCGAGCACCGCGGCCTGGGCGATCGGGCTCCTCGTCGGGATCAACATGATCTTCGGGGGCGTCGCCCTGACGATGATGGCGCTGCACGCGCGCAATGCCGCGTAGAGACGCCCACGAGGCTCAGGCGGGCCGGCGTTAGCAAAGCCTTAGCGTTGTCGGCTTAGCCTCTGCGCATGAGGCAGCCGTCCCAAACATGTCAGTGCGGCCGCGCGATGAGGTTCGAGGTCCGCGTGCCGGGCGTCGCCGAGCCCGGACGCTACTTCACCTTCTACTCCTGCGCCTGCGGGCGCGTGGACTGCGTGCCCGACGAGGCGAGGCCCCGCGTCGCCGAGGCTAGGTGGCCGTCGGCGTCTTAGCCGCCCGGGCGCGCTGCAAGCTCGATAGGTTCAGGCTCTAGGCGGCCACCGCCTCTCGCGGAGCACTCTGCCCGGCCCGATCGCGTAGTCGGGCCCGGCGCGTCGCACGCCGCGAAACTCCACGATCACCTCGGGGCTTAGCGCGCATATCGCCGGGCGTTATGGGCGTGTGAGCGCAGCGCATGGTGTTGACCGACTCGGTGACAGAGGTCAGCGAAGATACAGCAGTTGGCTCATCTACAAACCGCTGATGAATGTCCGCTATCGGGGGGGTAAAGCGGACCTCACGCGAGCTTGGCGGCATGTCAGCTAATGACCGATGGTGTTGAAAAAAAGCTCGTTATTTTAAGCGAACAATCATTCCGTCTGCTGAGGGCTTCGGCGGCGGAGCATAGCTATGATGGGCCGGCAGACGGGCTACCAAAGCCAGCTGTTTTATCTGTTCAATCCCGAAGAGTGCATTCTGGCGGGGCCATCCTGTTATGACTTGCAGGACCACCGTTTTATTAATTGCTTTCCGCGCGGCGATCGGCAAAACTTTACATTGCGA
>CAVVPK010000022.1:0-52388 GCA_963750065.1 uncultured Alphaproteobacteria bacterium | reverse complement strand
TCAACCGATGACGCGATATATATCATAAATGCGGATAGTATTCAGGGCGGGAAATTCGGCCAAGGGCCGGACGGCGCATGGTCGCCATCCGGCCCCGTTTCGGTCCGTTCAGATCCCGACTCGGATCATGTGGTAGGACCGGGGAGGAAGCTTGCACCGCAATCCCGTGTCCGTGACGCTGGCGCCCTTGCCCTTCCTGGGAACGATCAGCTCGGGCTTCTTGGCCGTATTGGCCGCCTGCAGATCGGGATGCGCGATGGTCATGTGCTCGACGACCGCCTTGGGCTTGAAGCCGGCAAGGCTGACATCGACCGTCATCGCCTCATCGGGATGGCGGTTGACGGCGAAGAAGGTCAGCGTCTTGCCGTCGTCGTTCCTGACGGCAGCGATGTCGAGATAGGGAACGTCGTCGGCGACCTGGGCGTCATAGGTGGGGACGTCCACCGACACGGCAAGCGCGTCGCCGCGGCCGTAGAGCGAAGCGAAGTAGAGCGGGTAGTAGGTCGTCTGCCGCCAGGCCGGACCGCCGGTGACGGTCATGATCGGCGCGATGACGTTCACGAGCTGGGCAATGCAGGCGATCTTCACGCGGTCCGAGCGCCGAATGAAGGTGTTGAGGATGCAGCCGACGACCAGAACGTCCTCGAAATTGTAGACGTCCTCCAGCAGCGCGGGCGCGATCGGCCAGTCCCAGCTGGCCATGTCTTTGTGGTCCTGGTTGCGATTGTGGTACCAGACGTTCCACTCGTCGAAGCAGATATAGACGTCCTTTTTCGAGCGTTTCTTGGCCTTGGTGTAGTCGATCACGCTGCCGATCGTGTGGATATAGCGGTCCATGACCACAGGCTTGGCGAGGAAATTCAGGTAGTCGTTCTCGTAATTCTCTAAATACATATGAAGCGACACATGGTCGACGGCGTCATAGCACTCGTCGAGGACGGTTGCTTCCCATTCCGGATAGGTCGGCATGTAGCTGTGCGACGAGCCGCAGACGATCAGCTCCAGCGACGGATCGTACATACGCATCGCCTTGGCGGTCTCGTGGGCGACGCGGCCGTATTCGGCCGCCGTCTTGTGGCCGACCTGCCAGGGCCCGTCCATCTCGTTGCCGAGGCTCCAGACCTTGACGTTGTAAGGGTCGGCGCGACCGTTCTTCTTTCTGAGATCGCTCCAGTAAGTGCCGCCGGGATGGTTGGTGTATTCAAGCAGGTTGCGGGCGGCGTCGAGGTCGCGCGAACCGAGATTGACGGCCAGCATCATCTCCGTGCCGGCCGCTTCGCACCAGGTCCCGAACTCGTCGGTGCCGACCCAGTTCGGCTCCTTGGTGCGCCAGGCCAGGTCGAGTCGCACGGGCCGCTCCTCGCGCGGTCCGATACCATCTTCCCAACGATAGGCGGAAACGAAATTGCCGCCGGGATAACGCACCAGCGGCGGCTTGAGATCGCGCACCAGGCCCAATACATCGCCCCGGAACCCATTGGCGTCGGCAGTCTCATGGCCCGGCTCGTAGATGCCGCCGTAGACAGCGCGACCAAGGTGCTCAAGGAAGGCGCTGTAGAGCCGATCATCTATCGGACTGATCACGAAGTCCTTATGAACTGAAACCCGCGCCTTCATCGAATTCGGTGCTCCCTCATAATTTCTTATGCATCACGAATGTCGATACATATCATATCTTTCTTGGCGTTTATGCGCAATAGATCGCCACCGGTTCGGGCGGGTTTGTGCACTTTGGCAGGGCACGCCGCGCCTCCCGGAGAGGGCATCGCCCCTGCCCCGTCGATGGGCCGACCGGCACCTGGTTTGCGAGACTCCCCGGCGCGCCGGCTCGGCCTCAGCGCCCCCCTGTCGATTAACCGGAGAGCAACCACGCCCGGTAACCAAACCCCTGCACCTTGCCGGTAGTGTTGAGTGAAATCGTCCGCCACGAAAGCGTTGGAGCCGTGCCGCGTTTACCCAAACAGGTCTTCCGCCCGACCATCCGCAATGAGGGGGAACTGACCGCGTTCGTCCTGCGCACCTGCATCATCTGCGCGAGCGCGGCGCTTGCCGTCGATGTGATCAACCAGACGCTCTTCTTCGTAAGCTGGTTCACCAGCCTGCGCTCGTGGGGTGTCACGGTGGCGCTGGCCTCGGCCATCGCCTTCCCGGTGTCGCGCGCCATCGGCAAGGCGCATCTGGCTCTCTTTCGCTCCAAGGCGGCAGTCGAGGTGCTCAGCCGCACCGACGAACTGACCGGGCTCTTGAACCGGCGCGCGCTCATGCAGATCGCGGACAGGCAGCCGCCGGATACGATGGTGCTGGTCATCGCCGACATCGACCACTTCAAGCGGGTCAACGACAATTACGGCCATTTGGCGGGCGATGCGGTGATCCGCATGGTCAGTCGGGTGGCGCAGGCCGAGCTCGGCGATCTCGGTGCGCTCGGCCGCGTCGGCGGCGAGGAATTCGCCCTGCTGACCTCCGATGTCTCGCCGTCGCTCCTGGTGCTCAGACTGGAAAATCTGCGCACGCAGATCTCCCTGACACCGGTGATTGCCGAAGGCGGCGCGGCCATCCACGTGACGATCTCGGCCGGCGTGGCGATCCGCGGCGCCGGGCGGCATTTCGACGAACTCTATGCCGATGCCGACCTGGCCCTCTACGACGCCAAGACTTCGGGTCGCAACCGCATCTGCTTTTCGCCGCTGTTCGAGAAAGCCTGCGGTACGACGCTGACGCACAGGGCGACGAACGGCCGGCGCAAGGGCGACCGCGACGACGACGCCTCGTCGGTCGCCTGACAGCCTGCTAGACGCTCATGCCGCCGTCGACCATCAGCATGGCGCCGGTGGTGAAGCTCGCCTGATCGCTGGCGAGATAAAGCACGGTCCTGGCCACCTCCTCGGGACGGGCGTGGCGGCCGAGCGGGATCATCTCATCGAACATCTGGGTGGCGTCGCGGCCGATGACCGAGGAGATGCCGGCCTCGACATTGTGCTGGAATTCATTGTCGATCGGGCCGGGATGGATGGTGTTGACGCGGATGCGGCGCGGCGCCAGTTCCTTGGCGAGGCAGCGCATCAGGCCGACCTGGGCGTGCTTGGCGGTGATGTAGGCATAGACGCCGGGATCGCCGCGGGTAGCGGCGACGCTCGAGGTGATGACGATGCTGCCGCCGTCGTTCATGTGCGGCACCGCATGCTTGGCAGCGAGGAACGCGCCGCGGACATGAACGGCGTAGACCGCGTCGAACTCCTCCTGCGGGTAGGCTTCGATCGGCGCGACGACGCCGAAATTGCCGGCATTGGAGAACAGCACGTCGATGGCGCCGAAGGTCTTCACCGCCGTCTCGACATAGGCGGCGACCTCCTCGGCGCGGCTGACATCGGCGAGCGCGGTCGCCACGCGGCCGGTGGGCAAGCCGGCGGCGGCCTTTTCGAGCGCCGCCGCGTCGCGGTCGACGAGCAGGACGCGGGCCCCCTCCTCCACGAACAGGCGCGCCGCCGCCAGGCCGAGGCTGCCGGCACCGCCGGTGATCACACAGGTCTTGTCGGCGAGAAGCGGCGCGCGATCGGAACTCGGCATGGACGTTGCTCCTTATCTCAGACGATCAGAAGGTCGAGGAAGCTCTGGTCGCGGGCGAGCGCGGCCGACAGGCCTTCGGCCACCACCTCGCCGCGCTGCATGACCATCACCCGGGAACATATCTGCATGGCAAGCTGCGGGTTCTGGTCGACCAGGATCAGCGCCAGCCGGTGGTCGCGGGTGACCTCGCCCAGGGCATGGGTGAGGCTTTGCACGATGGATGGTTGCAGGCCTTGGCTGAGTTCGTCGACGATCAGCAGGCGCGGACCGATGGTGAGCGCGCGGGCGAGCGCCACCTGCTGCTGCTGGCCACCGGAGAGCGTGCCGGCCGGTTGATCGCGGCGGCGGGCAAGGTCGGGAAACAGCTCGAAGACGTCGATCGGGTTGGCGGCGTAGGCTGAACGGCGTGCCAGTTCGATGTTTTCGGCGACCGTCAGGCGGGCAAAGACGCCGCGGTCGTCGGGCACGAAGGTGACGCCGAGACGCGCCAGCCGGCGTGCATCGCGCGGCGCTACCGTCTCGCCGTCGATGGTCAGCGTGCCCGAGAAGCGGTCGGCGAGCCCCATGATCGAACGCAAGAGCGTCGTTTTGCCGACGCCGTTGCGGCCGAGCAGGGCCAGCGTCTCGTTCTCGGCCAGCGTGAAGGAAACATCGTTGACGATGCGGATGGCACCGTAACCGCCGACGATCTCGTGCGCCTCGACGAGCATCACGCCATCCCCAGATAGGCGCGGCGCACGATCGGGTCGGCGGACACTTCGTCCATGGTGCCTTGGCTGATGATCGAGCCGTGATGCAGGCAGATGACGCGGTCGGCGAGGTCGCGCACGATCTCCATGTCGTGCTCGACGCAGACGATGGCGCAGCCGACCTCGTCGCGCAGCGCCCGAAGCGTCTTGGCGAGCTTGCCGGCATCGTTGCGCGCCAGGCCGGCCGCCGGCTCGTCGAGAAGCAGCACGTCGGGGCGCGAGCACAGCGCCATGGCGATCTCGAGCGAGCGGCGGTCGCCGAGCGACAGCGTCTCGACGCGCTGCTCGCCATGGCTGCTTTCCAGTGCCGCATAGCTTGCCGGCAGCGGCGCGACGGACCCCGCCTCCTGGCGCGCCAGCATCAGATGCTCGTTGACGGTGAGGCCGGCAAACAGACTCGGCACCTGGAAGGTGCGGGCAAGGCCGGCGGCGACACGGTGGTGCGGCGGCGTCTGGTCGATGCGCTCGCCGCCCAGCGTCACGCTGCCCGAATCGGGGCGAAGCGCGCCGGAAAACACGTTGAGCAGCGTGCTCTTGCCGGCGCCGTTCGGTCCGATCAGGCAGATGATCTCGGCCGGCTTGACGGACAGCGTGACGCCGTTCAGCACCTTGTTGCCGCTGAAGTGCTTTTCGACAAGGGCGCAGGCCAGTGCATCGTCGCCGCCGGCGCGCCGGGGACCGGGAACCGGCGCGGCATGCGGCGTGGTCTCGGCCAGGTGCTCACGCGTGCGGAAGACGCCGGCAATGCCATTGGGCACCAGCAGCACCGAGACGACGAACAGCAGCCCGAGGATGAGCAGGTAATAGGAGCCAAGCGAGCTCGCCAGTGCATCCTGGCCGTAGGTCAGCGCCACGGCGCCGAGCAGCGGCCCGACGATCGAGTTCTTGCCGCCGATCGCCACCCAGACCAGGACCTGGGTGGAGAGCACGATGCCGACGCGATCGGGACTGACGCTGCTCATCCACGGCGCCGAAAGCGCGCCGGCGATCGCTGCCACCAACGCGCTCAGCGTGAAGGCGATGACCCGGCCGCGAAACACGGGGATGCCGAGATGCTCGGCACGCTCACCGTTGATGCGGATGGCAGTCAGCCGGTTGCCCAGCGGCCGGTTGAGCACGCCGAACCAGAGTGCGGCGATGATGAGTGTGATGGCGGCCAAGCAGATCCAGTAATAGGTGAAGGTGCCGGTGAGTGGCGGCACGAAGAGGCCGGAGCTGCCGCCGGTCACCGCCCACCAGTCGCGCGCCACCTTCTCGGCAAGCAGCGTGATGGCGAGCGTCAGCACCGCCATGGTGGAGGGATTGGTCGAACGGCGGAGCCCCGCGGCTGCCGTGATGGCGCCGACGCCGCCGGCAAGCACGATGGCGATGAGACCGCCGAGTTCGGGCGAGACATGGTGGGTGACGGCGATCGCCACGCCATAAACGCCAAGGCCGAAGAAGACCGCGTGGCCGATGGAGACGATGCCGGTGCGACCCCAGGCGAGATCGAGCCCGACGGCAAACAGGCCGTAGGTCAGGCCAAGGCCGATCAGGCCGACCTTGAACTCGCTGAGCGTGAACGGGGCGAGCACCGCCGCCGCCAGAAGGACGACGGGGGTCAGCAGTTTCAGATCGAAACGCCCGGCCATGTCCAAACCTTTGTCCGAAGCCGGAGTCCGCAATGCGTGCTGGCCGATGTGCTGCGCCATGTCGTCGGTCGAAGCTGTTTCAATCTATCGGCCGCTCATCCCCGCACGCGGCGGGGATGAGCGGCATGCGGCCCTCAGCGAGCGGGACCGCTAGCCGCACTGGAGGTCGTTCTTCACCAGACCGACATCCTTGACGATCTTGTAGAGACCGCCCTTCTGGATCTGGATGATGTACATCGGATAGTCGGGATTCATGGTCGTGGGGTCGATCTTCACCGGCTTGTCGGAGAGGATCGTGTTCGCCTCGACGCCCTTGAAGGCGTCGAACACAGCCTTGCGATCGAAGGTGCCGGCCTTCTCCACCGCGGCCTTGACGAAATCCAGCGAGTAATAGGAGGTCGCCGCCACCTGCGGGATAGGTCCGGCGCCGTACTTCTTGGCGAAGTCGGCGATGAACTTCTTGTTGGCGGCGGTCTGGATGTCGTCGGTGTAGTGGACGCAGGTGTACTGGCCGTCCACCGCATCGCCCATGGCCGGGTAGAATTCCGGCTGCAGGTTGACGCCGGTGAGATGGGCGCCGGGCAGAAGGCCGAGGCTCTGGGCCTGCTTGACGAAGGCGATGGCGTCGCCGCCGACGATCGCCGAATAGATGACGTCGGGCTTGGCCGACTTGATCTTGGCGATCATGCTCGAATAGTCGGCGGTGCCGAGGGGCGCGTAAAGTTCGTCGACGACGGTGACGCCGGCCTGCTTCATGTAGCCCTTGGCAACATCGAGATAGGCGCGCGGGAAGGAGAAGTCCGAGCCGACGAGCATGAACTTCTTGCCGAACTTCTCCGCCACGAAGGGCACCAGCGGCGCGTTGAGGGCGAAGGAATTGGCACCCATCATGACGGTGGTCGCGTTGCAGAACGAGTGCCAGAAGCCGACCTCGGGGAAGAGCACCGGCACGCCCGCGGCGGCGCAGAGCTGGCTGGCAACCACCTCCTCGTCATTGGTGATGGTGCCGAAGATCAGGTCGACCTTCTCTTCCTGGATGAACTTCTTGATCACGGTACCGGCGACGGCGGGAACCGCCTGGGTGTCCTGGCTGACGACGTCGATCTTCTGTCCGGCGATGCCGCCGGCGGCGTTCATCGTCTCGATGGCGAGGTCGAAGCCGCGCTGCATGGAAATGCCTTCCGGCGCCACCGGGCCGGTGAGCGGAGCGACGAAGCCGATCTTGTAGGGCCGGGTCCCGGCGAAGCCGGCGGCCTCGGCGCGGCTGGCGATCAGCCCGCCGACACCACCGAGCGCGCTTGCCGCGGCAAGGCCGGCGGCCAGGCGGCCGAAAGAGCGCCGCGACAGCGGCCGCGACAGCACCTTTGCCGGCGACTGGTAGTCATGATCCTTCTTCACGTTCCCCTCCTTGCTGTTTTCCAGGTCCACGAGAAGCCCTGGGGTTTTATGGCGATGAAAAGCGCCAGCAGGCCGAACAGGATGCCTTCGGCCATGGTGACGTTGAGGTAGGACTGCAACATCGTGAAGGTGAACTCGACCGCGATAGCGCCGATCACGGGGCCGGCGAGCGATCCCGGCTTGGCGATCAGAACGGCGAAGAAGGCCGGCGCCAGATACGAGAGGCCGAGGGTGGGCGTGATCGCCAGAGTCGGCGCGACCAGCGCGCCGGCAAGCACGGCCAAGGCGGTGGCCACCGAGAACACCATGGCGAACATGCGCTTGGGCGAGATACCCATGACCGCGGCCATCTCGACATTGTCGATGGAGGCGCGGAGCCTGAGGCCGAGCGAGGTGCGGTAGACCGCGGCGAGCAGCACGGCGAGCAACACGACGATGCCCACGATCACGGCGAGGCGATAGTTCGGATAGGCGAACTCGCCGAATTCGACGAGGCCGGGGATCGGCGAATCGATCCCCTTCTGGGAGACGGTGAAGAGCGCCGCCACCGTCTGTTCGAGCACGATGCCGATGCCCCAGGTCGCCAGCAGCGTGGCGATGAACCCCTTGTCATAGACCCAGCGCAGCACGGCGCGTTCGAGGAGCAGGCCGAGGACCAGGCCGAAGACGAAGGTGACGGCGAGCGCCAGCGGAAACGGCAGGCCGCGCAGCGCATACATGCAATAGGCGCCGACCATCATCAGGTCGCCCTGGGCGACGTTGACGATCTTGAGCTCGCCGAGAATGAGGCCAAGGCTGAAGGCGACGAGCGCCAGGACCGACGAGGCCCAGACGAAATCGAGCAGGATCTGCAGCCAACCGCTCATCGCACGGCCGCTCCCGCGTGGCCGGCAACGCTTGACGCATTGATATCGGCATCGATCGCAAGCAAGCCGAGCTCCTCCCTACCGACTTGCCGGGCGCAAACGTCCCGGTTGGTACCTGGTCGGCGCCGGGACACGCATATCGCCGGCGCCGCCGAGGCTTGTTTTTCTTGCGCGCCCTGCCCGTTGAGACCCCCCCGGTCCGCAACGTCCCCACCCGGCGCGTTGGAACCATTATAGTTTGAAACCAAACCATATGGAAGCTGTCGGCGCGCCGAAGACCGAGATTTCTTGTGCACCGCGCGGGAACGGAGCCTGCGCCCCACCGATTCCCGCCGGACACCGGGCGCCGCCGGCCGGCCGGCGCTTGCCTTTTCGCGGCAGGCGGGAGGTCGTGTACTCTCTCGGCGTCAACGCGAGGACGAATCCTTGACCAGCCTGACGACGGTCATCTCCACGGTGACGGCTTCCTTCCTGGCGTCGCTTGTCGAGGTGGTCGAAGCCTTCACCATCGTGCTTGCCGTCGGCCTGACGCAGAGTTGGCGGCCGGCCTTCATCGGCAGCGGCTTGGCGCTGGTCGTGCTGGCGGTTCTGGTGGCGGCGTTCGGCCCCCTCTTCGGCCTGATGCCGATTCACGTCCTGCAGTTCGTCGTTGGGGTCCTCCTGATCCTGTTCGGCATGCGCTGGCTGAGGAAGGCCATCCTCCGCTCGATCGGCGTGCTGGCGCTGCACGACGAGCAAAAAGCCTTCGCCAGAGAGACCGAGGCGTTGCAGCGCAGCGCCGGGGAGAGCCGGGCCGGCTATCTCGCCGGTCTGGCGGCCTTCAAGGCGGTGCTGCTGGAAGGGACCGAAGTGGTGTTTATCGTGATCGCCGTCGGCACGGCGCGCGGGCTGACACTCTATGCCGCGCTCGGCGCTCTTGCCGCCTTCATCGTGGTGATGGCGATCGGCCTCGCCGTGCATCGCCCGCTGGCGCAGGTGCCGGAGAATACGCTGAAATACGTCGTCGGCCTGATGTTGACCACCTTCGGCGTCTTCTGGACCGGCGAAGGCATCGGCGCCGAATGGCCGGGCGCCGACCTGTCGCTTTTCGGCATCTTCATCATCTTCGGCGCCGCGTCGCTGGGGCTGACGCGATGGCTCAAGGCAGCGCGCGAAAATGCGGGCCGAGGGGCGGAGGCCGCTGAATGAACGTGCTGACAACGATCTACAAGGAAGTCGCAAGACTGTTCATCGGCGACGGTGCGCTGGCGCTACTGTCGCTCGTGCTGATCGCGGCGGTTGCCGGCCTGGTCGAGCTTGCCGGCCTGCCGGCGCTTCTGGGGGCGCTGGCTCTGCTGGTCGGGTGCCTCGCGATCCTGGTGGACAGCGTGCGGCGCGGCAGCCGGTGACGAGTGACGACGGCACTGGTAGACCGCACCCCATGAGCAAGGAACACGAAGACCCGTTCGTCCATCTCCATAATGAAGACTACCTGGCCGCCTTCAATGCGCCGCGCGCCGACCACCGCAGCATGGTCTTCATGGGCGACCGCAGGCGCCATTCGCTGAACGGCGCCTGGCGTTTCACGCTCGATCTCTTCGATGTCGGCCTCAGGCAGCGCTGGTTCGCCGACGAACCCGGCCCGGCGGAGACTTGGGGCGCCCCGCGCGATTACGACGCCAGCATGGGCGAGGAAATTGCCGTGCCGTCGTGTTGGACGTCGCTCAGGCCCGAATGGCGCTATTTCGAGGGCGGTGCGTGGTACACGCGCATGATCGACGGGATGGATTTCGACAGGCGCGGGCGCACGGTTCTGCGCATCGGCGCCGCCGCCCAGGCGGCACGCGTGTTCCTCAACGGGCGCTTCCTCGCCGCCCATAGCGGCGGCTCGACACCCTTCTTCGTCGAATTGACCGACGACCTTAGCGACGGCGCGAACCGATTGCAGATCAACGTCGACAATCGCCGCGACCTGAAGCGCGTCCCCATGAGTCACATCGACTGGTTCAATCACGGCGGCATCCACCGCGACGTGGATATGCTGACGCTACCGCGGGTGTTCATTGCCGATGCCGGAATCGCGCTTGCCCCCGGCAGCGACGGCACAGCGATTGCCATCGACCTGACGCTCTCCGATCCGGTCGACGGAACCGCCGCCGTGGCGGTGCCGGACCTCGGCCTGTCGGTCACGGTCCCGGTCCATGCCGGCCGCGGCACGACGACGGTCGCCGCACGGCCGCATCTCTGGTCGCCGGACGATCCGCATCTCTACGAGGTATCCTTCGCCTTCGGCGACGACCGGGTCAGCGACCGGGTCGGCTTCCGCGATATCAGCGTTGCCGGCGAGCGCATCCTCATCAACGGCGTGGACGTCTGGCTGCGCGGCGTCTGCGTCCACGAGGACGACGTCGCGCTCGGCCGGGTGACGAGCGAGGACGACATTCGCCGCCGCTTCCGCCATGCGCGCGAACTCGGCTGCAATTTCCTGCGCCTGGCCCACTATCCGCATCATGAGCGCGTGGCGGAGATCGCCGACGAGGAAGGCCTCATGCTGTGGGAGGAGATTCCGGTCTACTGGGCGATCGACTTCGCTGCCCCGTCCGTCTTCGCCGATGCCGAGAACCAGCTTCTTGAACTCATCCGGCGCGACCGAAATCGTGCCTCGGTGATTGCCTGGGGCGTGGGCAACGAGAACGCCGACAGCGACGAACGCCTGGCCTTCATGGGCGGGCTGGCCGATGCCGCCCGCAACGCCGACCCGACGCGCCTGGTCACCGCCGCCTGTCTGGTCAATCCGCAGACGCTCAGGATCGAGGACCGGCTCGCCGACAGGCTCGATATCGTCGGGATCAATGAGTATTTCGGCTGGTACGAGCCCGACTTCGAGGGCCTGCGCCAGCTGCTCACCAATTCCCGCCCGGGCAAGCCGGTGGTCATCAGCGAGACCGGCGCCGGTGCGGTGGCCGGCATGCACGGTTCCGCCCTCGCCTTCTTCAGCGAGGAGCGGCAGGCGGAATTCTACCGGCGGCAGTTCTCCATCGTGCGCGACTTCGATACGGTGCGCGGCATCTGCCCGTGGCTGCTCTACGATTTCCGCTCGCCGCGCCGGCAGTCTTCGTTTCAGCAGGGCTTCAATCGCAAGGGCCTGATTGCGGCGGACAAGCAGACGAAAAAGGCGGCCTTCGCGGTCGTCGCGGAGGCCTATCGGCAGATCGCGGAAGGCGACAGCGCGGGCGCCTGACGGCTGCCGAAGGCGGCGCTCCGCTGTATGATCGCGGTCGCCCATCTGATACAAAAGCCCCCATGTCCGAGATCAAATCCGAGACGACGGCGCGCGACGGCGCGACCGGCACCGCCGGGTCGGCCGAACCTGCCGACGATGGCGCCGCGCAGGGCGAGGTTCCTCCCCAAGGCGACACCGCCCCTGAGGACAATGGCGCCGCCCGCAACGACGGCGCCGACCTCCACACCGACACCGCGGCAGTCACTCCCGACCCGCAGGCATCGCTCGCGATCGATGCGCCATCGCCCGACGCGGAGCCGGCCGCAGCAAGCGCAGCCGAAGCCCCGCAGGAGCCGCCGCCAAGTCATCCGCTGGTCGCCGCCAGCGAGGTGGAACTCAAGCTTCTGGTCGCGGCGGACAGGCTCGCGGATTTCAACCAGACGCCGGTGCTTACCGCGCATGCGCGCAACAATGGCACCCGCAAGCATCTGAAGTCGGTCTATTACGACACGTCCGAACGGCTGCTGCAGAAGAACGGACTGAGCCTCAGGGTACGCCAGAGCGGCCAGCGCTTCGTGCAGACGGTGAAGGCGGAAGCGGGCGACGATCCGCTCCGGCGCGGCGAGTGGGAAGCCAGCGTGCCGTCTATCGCTCCCGATGTCGATCTGGCGATGCCGTTCGTCCCCGCCAAGCTGCGCGACGACCTTCGCTGCCAGCCGCTGCAGCCGGTCTTCCTCGCCGATATCCACCGCCACCAGCGCCTCGTCGACCTGCCCGCCGGTACGGTCGAGGTCGCGTTCGACCGCGGCGTGCTGAAGTCCGGCGAACGCTCGGAAACGGTCAGCGAGATCGAGATCGAGCTCAAGGAGGGCAGCGCCGCGGCGATCTACGAGTTGGCGCTGCAGTTTGCCGACCACGGTGCGGTGCGCCCGTCGATCCGCAGCAAGGCGGCGCGCGGCTTCGATCTGGCCAGCGACACGCCGCCGGCGGTGAAGAAGCCGCAGAAGCTCGATGTCGAACCTTCGCTGCCGCTCGAGGATGCGTTTGTCGCCATCCTCGGGGCCTGCCTGCGCGATCTTCTGGTG
The DNA here is from genome assembly GCA_963750065.1 of uncultured Alphaproteobacteria bacterium. Lineage (GTDB taxonomy): Bacteria > Pseudomonadota > Alphaproteobacteria > Rhizobiales > Kaistiaceae > CAVSRC01. The sequence continues at coordinate 39,890 of CAVVPK010000022.1, read as the reverse complement.
TCGATTCCAGCCGCCGAGGACGGGCGCGATCCGGAGGGGGTGCATCAGGTCCGTGTGGCCTCGCGCCGCCTGCGTTCGGCGCTCGATTCGATGCGCACTGTGGTGCCGTCGGAGGCGCTCGAAGCGTTGCGGGCGGACGCCAGATGGCTGGCATCGAGCCTGTCGGCGGCGCGCACCTGGGACATCTTTCGCGGCGAGACGCTGCCGGCCGTCGCCGGCTCCTGCCCCGCCATTGCCGGTTTCGATGCCCTGGGACAGGGGGCGGAGGAACAGCGGCTGGCCGCCTATGCGGGTGCGCGCACGGCACTTGCCGACAATCGCAGTGCGCGTTTTCTGATCCGCCTCGGCGGCTGGATCGAAGCGCGCGGTTGGCGCGGCGACCTCGGCCCGGAAAGTCTGCCGCTGCTGGCGGAACCGGCCTTCAGCTTCGCGCGCCGCGTGCTCTCGGTTCACCATTCACGGGTGCTGAAGCGCGGCCGCCGCTTCAAGTCGCTGACGGCGGTCGAGCGCCACCGGCTGCGCCTGTCGGTGAAGAAACTGCGCTACGTGGCCGATTTCCTGTTGCCGCTGTGCACCGACAAGAAGTCCGCCCGGCAGTTCACAAGCCGGTTGTCGCAATTTCAGGACGAGCTCGGCGCCTTCAACGACATGGCGACGACCGGATCGCTGCTAGCGCATCTGGTGGAAGAATCGGCCGCAAGCGGCCCGGCGGCGGCGGCGATCGCCGGCTGGCAGGCCCACGCCATGGTCGGCGCCGAAGAGCGCCTGCGCAACGCCTGGCGGGATTTTGCCAGAACGCGGCCGCCCTGGGCCCCGCCGGGGATGGTCTGAAAAGCTCCTGCATGGTCCGAAAGGCTGAAAACGTCTGTATTCCGCAAGTTATTTGGAATTGTTCTTAAGTAAAGTGAGCTAGAATAAATTGCATTCGCATTTGATCCTTATCTATATGGTGCCCGCGGAGGCCCTCTATGGTGCCTGCGAATGAGACGCAATCGGACAGATGACGACCCATGAGTTTCGCCCCTGGATCACCTGAGCTGCTGCCGCCGCACTTCCCGCTCGGCCACGCCCCGCGCGGATTTCGCGGCCACATCTGCAATATCAGCGTGAGCGACGAGACCTCCGGCCTGCCAACGGCGGAACTCGAACGGCGGCTGCTCGAACTCGGCTTCACCGAGGGGGCGTCCGTCGAGATCCTGCATGAGGGGATCATCGGCCGCGATCCGATTGCCGTGCGCGTCAACAACGCCACGGTTGCTCTGCGCCGCCGCGAGGCGATGTCGATCTTCGTGACCTGACCGGATCCAGTCATGAATGAGGCTGTTGCCGGAAGCCGACACCTTGCTCTGGTCGGCACGCCGAATAGTGGCAAGACGGCGCTGTTCAACGCGCTGACCGGCAGCCGGCAGAAGGTCGCCAACTATCCCGGCGTCACCGTCGAGCGCAAGACCGGCGCCATCAACACACCGTCCGGACGCAAGTTCACCCTCGTCGACCTGCCCGGCACCTATTCGCTGAGAGCGCGCAGCCCCGACGAAGAGGTGACGCGCGACGTCGTGCTCGGCCACTTTGCGGGCGAGCTCCGGCCCGACGTGCTGGTATGCGTCGCCGATGCCACCAATCTCAGGCTCGCCTTGCGGCTGATGCTGGAACTGAAGCAGGTCGGCCAGCCGCTGCTGGTCGTGCTCAACATGATCGACATCGCCCGCCGGCGCGGGGTCGAGATCGATCTCGACCGGCTGTCGGCCGAACTGGGAGCACCGGTGACGACCTCGGCGGCGGTCAGGCGCGGCGGCATTGACGATCTGATGCGCCGCCTCGACGAGATGGCGCCGACCGGCAGCGGACCGGCGGCGGTGAGCGACTGGACCCCCTCCTCGCTCGGCGAGCTGCGCGCCGCACAGCACGAAGCCGACCGCATCCTGCAGCTTGTCGTGCGCATGCCGGCGAAGCCGGACACGCTGACCACACGGCTCGACGCCGTCCTGCTGCACCCGGTGGCCGGCCTGGCGATCCTGTTCGGCGTCCTGTTCGTGATGTTCCAGGCGGTATTCACCTGGGCGCAGCCGCTTATGAATCTCATCTCGCTCGGCTTCGACGACCTCGGCAGCGCCGTTCATCAGGTGATGCCGGCCGGCCTCGTGCAGAGCTTCATCCAGGACGGCATCATTTCCGGCGTCGGCAGCGTGCTGGTCTTCCTGCCCCAGATCCTGATTCTGTTCCTGTTCATCCTCCTCCTCGAGGACCTCGGCTATATGGCGCGCGCGGCCTTCCTGATGGACCGCATCATGGGCGGCGCCGGCCTGCACGGGCGCGCCTTCATCCCGCTTCTGTCGAGCTTCGCCTGCGCCATTCCCGGCATCATGGCGACCCGCGTCATCGACAATCCGCGCGACCGCCTGACCACCATCCTGGTGGCGCCGCTGATGACCTGCTCGGCGCGCATCCCGGTCTATACGCTGATCATCTCCGCCTTCATTCCCGCCAGACAGGTGTGGGGCTTCGCCAGCCTGCAGGGGCTGGTCATGTTCGGTCTCTACGCCGCCGGCATCGTCAGCGCGCTCGGCGTCTCGGCGCTGGCCAAGTTCTTCTTCTGGCGCGAGGACCCGACGCCACCCTTCATGCTCGAACTGCCGGACTACAAGCTGCCGCGGCCGCGCAGCGTGCTGTTCGGCCTCTACACGCGCGCCAAGATCTTCCTGCAACGCGCCGGCACGACGATCTTTTCGATGATGGTGGTGATCTGGTTCCTGGCCACCTTCCCGCGCCCGCCGGCCGGCGCCGTCGGACCGGGAATCGACTACAGCTTCGCCGCCATGATCGGCCACGTCATCGCGCCGCTGCTGGCGCCTTTGGGCTTCAACTGGCAGATCAGCGTTGCCCTGGTCCCAGGCATGGCGGCGCGCGAGGTTGCCGTGGCGGCGCTCGGCACCGTTTATGCCATCCAGGGCGGCGGTGAGGTTGCCGAACAGATCGGCCATGTGCTCGCCCAGAACTGGAGCCTGGCGACGGCGCTTTCCCTGCTCGTCTGGTACATCTTCGCCCCGCAATGCGCCTCGACGCTGGCCGTCATCAAGCGCGAGACCGGCGGCTGGAAGTGGATGTGGGTGACCTTCGGCTACATGCTGGCGCTAGCCTATGCGGCCTCGCTGATCACCTATCAGGTGGCCGCGGCGCTCGGCGCGGGATAGCTGACAAACGCATCTGCGTGGCTCCGGCAACCGCCGATGCGACGGCCCGGCCTTGGCGTCTATGATATGCCGCCCACATTGAGCGAAGCGACGACTGATCCGTGTCGTCAGCCTTACGGCAAAGTGCGAGGACGGAGGTGTGAGCCATGGAGATGGCGTATCGAGAGCGCTGGCAGGCTGAGATTGCCGAACTGCAAAGGATCTTGTCCGGGCTAGACCTAAGGGAGGAGTGCAAGTGGGGAAAGCCCTGCTACACGGCGGACGGAACGAACGTCGTCATCATTCAGGGCTTCAAGGAATACTGCGCGTTGGGCTTCTTCCAGGGGGCGCTGCTGACGGACCCGAAAAAGGTGCTGGTGCAGCTCGGGCAGGTTCAGGCAGCGCGGGTGATGAAGTTCACCAGCGCCAAGGAGATTGCGAAGAATGCGGCGACCATCAAGGCCTACGTGCGCGAGGCCGCGGCGCTCGCGAAGGCCGGACTGAAGGTCGAGACGAAGCCGCAGGAAATTCCTCTGCCCGAGGAGTTGAAGGAGAAGTTCCGCAAGGATCCGCGGTTCAAGCGCGCGTTCGAGGCGCTGACGCCGGGTCGGCAAAGGGGATACCTGTTTCACTTCGCCGGCGCCAAACAATCCGGCACGCGCACCGCGCGGATCGACAAGGCGATGCCGGCGATCTTCGCGGGACGAGGGCTCCTGGAGCGGCGATAGATCGTGAAGCGGCGGCACCATCGCCGGTCCGGCATCCACGCCGCCCGTCCCTGGACGATGTCGCGCACAGCGGCTGCCCTCGCCCTGGCAGCTACCGGCGCGTCGGCTAGATAAACAGTAGTCCCTGCGCGCCTCCAAACGAATAGCGAAGCATCCCATGACCGCTGCCGATGTCCTGCTGGTCCTCGTCGCCCTGGCTTTCGCCTGGAGCATGGGGGCGCACTACACCGGCGCCTGCATGGGAATGCCGCATGCGACCGGAAGCATTCGCCTCTGGCCCGCGCTGTTGATCATGGCGCCGCTCACGCTGATTGGTGCCGCCTTCCTCAGCCACACGGTGCTTGAGAACGTCGGACACAACATTCTGGTCGCAGATCGGCTCGGTACGGCCCCGGCCATTGCGATCATCGGCGCCGCCTTTGTCCTGACAACGCTGTTCACCCAGCGCCGGATACCGACCTCGACGATTCAGATCCTCGTTTTCTGCATCGTAGGCGCCGGCGCAGCGCTCGGTCTTGCAATCCGGTGGCAGACGATCCTTCGGCTCGTCGTCCTGTGGGTGCTGGCGCCAGTGGTTGCCTGCGCTCTCGGCTATCTCTTCACCAAGGCATTCGATGCGCTTCCCGGTTTCGCCGCCAGCGGCACCACCGGCGCGATCGGTCGCGCCCTGGTCGTGATCGGAGGCGCCGCCTCGCTGACAATGGGTGCGAACGATGTATCGAATGCGACCGCCGTCTTTCTCACGACAGGCTTCTCGGGTCCGCTGGTCGCGGGACTGATCGGCGGCATCGGTCTTGCGGTCGGCGTTCTCACCTGGGGGCGACCGCTGATGGAACGGGTCGCCTTCGACATCGTCAGGCTCGACATGCCTATGGCAACCGCTGCCCAGCTCGTTCAGGCGATCGTCGTCCTGACGGCTGTTTTCTTCGGCTATTTCACCTCGATGAACCAGGCTCTTGTTGGCGCCATGGCCGGCGCCGGTCTTGCCCGTGGACGCGAGACCATCGACAGGCAAGTGATCTCTGGCATCCTTCGGGGCTGGGTTATCGGCCCTGCCGCAGGCGCCATGCTCGGCTTCGCTCTGGCGTCGATTGGCAAGCTCTTCTAGCGAACGCAGTGCTTATCAGGTCGCCGGTGCGCTCGGCGCCGGGCAAGGGCTCTCGGCGAAATTCGCGTTGATCCGAACCCTGATCCACGGCCGGATTGCGCTGCTCGACTTACGCGGCGTTCCGTGAGAGACCTATAATAATTCAAAACAGCCGACGGGCGCAGCGATGCCACAAGTCCACCGCATGTTTTTCCACTATAGCGAGTTCCCTTTCAGCCTGCGCACGCTGTTCACCGCGGCCCTCATCACACTCGGCTTCGGCTACGTTTTCGCGATGATCCAGGTCTATACAACCCACGCCGGGCTGGACGGCAAGCCGGGCATCAATGCCAACGACATCGCCATCGCCTATAGCGGGAACCAGGCCAGCAACCGACTTCAGGTGGCCCTGACCGGGCCCATGATGGGGATGGCCCCGTCCCGGGAGCGCCGCGCCATCATGGACTGGGCCTCCGACGGAGCCGACAAGGCGCAATTTGAAAAGGACATTAAGCCGATCCTCGACAACCGCTGCCTGCGCTGCCACGACGGCACCGAACCGGGCGCGCCCCTGTTCACGACATTCGAGAAATTCGCCGAATATGCAAAGCCCGACACCGGGATGAGCCTCGCCACGCTGGTGCGCGTCTCGCACATCCATCTGTTCGGCATGACGTTCATATTCTTCATCATGGGGCTGATCTTCAGCCATGCCTATATTCGTCCGGTCTGGTTCAAGTCGGCGATCATCGTCGTGCCGTTCCTGACCATGATCACCGACATTGGCTCCTGGTACCTGACCAAGCTCAATCCCGGCTTTGCCTGGATCATCATCGTCAGCGGCGTGTTGATGGGCTTGAGCTTTGCCTTTCAATGGTTCGTTTCGATGTACCAGATCTGGTTCTACAAATATTCTGAAGGGGATCCGGATCATCCGCCACAGGCGATGGTTGGCTGACAACAACAGCCTCTTGCGCTTCGCAAGTTCAGCGCTGTTGCTGTGGCGATGGCAATCGTGCGCGCCTACCTGTCGCTGACCGGCTGCCGATCGAAATACGCGAGAGGATCGCTGTCGCTGGCATCGCACGAATCCGACCGGCGCCTGGTGCAGGCGAGGCGAATGCCTCATGCGGCCCGATGCACGGGCCTGGAAGCTTACCGAGTTGATGAGAGAGGTCCGGACGCCTCTGGCGGCCGCGATGCGCCGGCCAAGCGGCGAGAACGCCGTTGCGCGATTGCCTTCAGCAAACCGGCAAACGCGCAACGGCAATCATATCGGAGAGACGACTCAGGCGCGCGTCACTCCTTCGGGCCGAAGGTCTGCATATAGGCCTGGATGTTGTGCAGATCGTCGTCGGTGAGCATCTGGCCCGGCGGCTCATAGAGCCCGACTTTCCCGAATACGGGCATGACGCGCATCGGCCGGCCATGGTCGTCCTTGCCGTCTACCACGGCGGTCTTGAAGGTCGCGAAGTCCCAGTAGGCAGAATCACCGGCCAGCTTCTTGATGCGCACGGCACCGTCGGGCACGACCGATGCCGGGTAGCCCTGTCCCTTGGCGCCGTGGCAAATCGCGCAGTTGTCGTTGAAGAGGTCGGCACCGGCCTGGAGATCCGCGGCGAAAGAGGACTGAGCCGACGCAATGAACGCGAACGCTGCAACCGATACAAGCAATCTGTACATGGATATCTCCCCGTTATTGACGTGTGGCCATGCAGCTCGGCGGGCCAAATCGTGACGATGTCTCCGCACCGGGTCCTCGTCGTGGGGCCCTGCTTTGCCCCTGACACCGTTTAGACCCGTTCCAAACGATATCACTTCGTGTCGATTGACGCACCTGCTTCTTCATCGTGTCCAGGCGAGCCGATGCGTGGCTGTCTTGACCTTGATCAAATCCAACCGGCAGCATCGGCCCTAGCCTTCATGCATGCGCACTCCCCTGCACGCCGAGTCCGCCGCCACGCCTTTGCGTCCTCTGCTGCAGGACGTCCGGGTACTGCTGCTCGGTGCGGTTCCGCTGGCTCTGATCCAGCCGATCCTCGATCGTATCGCCACTAATGTCGCGCGCTCGCGGCCGGAGCTCTTTGCCCGGCTGGGGAGCCAGGCGAACAAGCGCTTCCTGATCGATCCGACCGACCTGCCCTTCGTGCTGGTGCTGATCCCCGACCCGCAGAAGCCCACTCTCAAGGCGCATCGGCGTGCCGACAAGCCGGCGCACGATGCAGCCATAGCGGGAACCTTCTTCCGCCTGCTCGACCTGATCGACGGCGAGCTCGATGGCGATGCCCTGTTCTTCACCCGCGACCTGCAGGTCTCCGGCGACACCGAAGCGGTGGTGACGCTCAGGAACGCGCTCGACGACATGGAAGGCAGCGCGATGGACAGCGTGCTCGGCTCCTTCGGCCCGCTGGCGAAGCCGGCGAATTTCGTCCTGTCGGCGTTGAGGCCAAAGAAAGCTGAAGGCAATCATGGCTGACGGCGGCTTCGTTCGTCCCGAGCTGGTGTGCCCGGCGGGAACGCCGGCGGGCCTCAGAACCGCCGTCGATGCCGGCGCCGATACCGTCTATTGCGGCCTGCAGAACGCCACCAACGCGCGCAACTTCCCCGGCCTCAACTTCACCCCGGCCGAGCTTGAGCAGGCCGTCGGCTATGCCCACGAGCACGGCGCCAAGGTGCTGCTGGCGGTCAACACCTTTCCGCCCGCCGGCCAGTTCGACCTGTGGAAGGAGGCGATCGACCTCGCCCCGCGGGTCGGCGTCGACGCGGTGATCGTCGCCGATATCGGCGTCGCCGACTACGCCTCCTCGACCTATCCCGATCTCAGACTGCATCTCTCGGTGCAGGGCGGCGCCTCGTCGCCGGAGGCGATCCGCTTCCACTGCGAAGCCTTCGGCATCAAGCGCGTGGTGCTGCCGCGCATCCTGACCGTGGCGGAAATCGCCGGCATCCACAGCCAGATCCCGTGCGAGATCGAGGCCTTCATCTTCGGTTCGATCGGCATGATGGCGGAGGGTCGCTGCAGCCTGTCGAGCTATGCCACGGGCTTATCGACCAACATGGACGGCGTCTGTTCGCCGGCGGCCGACGTTCACTACGAAGAGGACGCAGACCACACGCTGACGACGCGGCTCGGCAAGTTCGTCATCGACCGCTACGCGGCCGGCGAGAATGCCGGCTACCCGACCATCTGCAAGGGACGCTATCTCTGCGGCGCCAGCAACGATCCGGCCTATGCCTTCGAGGAGCCGGTGAGCCTCAACCTGTCGGCGCTGTTGCCCGACTTGGCCAAGGCCGGCGTCACGGCGCTCAAGATCGAAGGCCGGCAGCGCAGCCGCGCCTACGTCAAGACGGTGGTTTCGGCCTTCCGCAAGGCGGTCGACGCCATCATGGAGGGGCGCGACCCCGGCCTGGCGGACCTCTTGGCGCTGACCGAAGGCCACCGCGAGACGGAAGCCGCTTATCGGAGCAAGACATGGCGGTGAACGCGGCGACGGCCGGTACGCAGAGCGCGGCGCTGACGCTGGGCCCGGTGCTGTTCAACTGGCAGCCGGAACGCTGGCGCGACTTCTACTTCCGCATCGCCGACGAAGCGCCCGTGGAAACCGTCACCCTCGGCGAAGCGGTGTGCTCGAAGCGGGCGCCGCTGTTCGAGAAGCATATCGACGCAGTGACGGCACGGCTGGAGGCGGCCGGCAAGACCGTGGTGCTGGCCACGCTGGCCGAAGTGTTCCTGCCCGCCGACCGCAAGCTGGTGACCGATATCACCGCGCAGACCGGGCACATGGTCGAGGTCAACGATGCCTCGGCCCTCTACCACCTGGGCAACCGACCGCACGCCATCGGCCCGTTCATGAACGTCTACAACGAGCGCACGGTGGCAAGGCTGGCGCGCGACGGGGCGCGCAATTTCTGCCTGCCGGTGGAAATGCCGGCCGGCGCCATCCGCGCGCTTGTCGCCGCGACCGGGGATCTCGACGTGAGCTTCGAGGTGACGGTGTTCGGCCGCATGCCGCTGGCGCTGTCGGCGCGTTGCTATCACGCCCGGGTTCACGGGCGCACGCGCAACACCTGCCGCTACGTCTGCGAGGAAGATCCGGACGGCATGACGCTGAAGACCATGGAAGGCCAGCCGTTCCTGGCCGTCAACGGCATCCAGACCCTGTCTTATGAATGCCTGAACCTGGCCGGCGAGGTGGCCGAGCTGGTGGCGATGGGCGTTTCGCGCTTTCGCCTGTCGCCGCAAAGCTCGGACATGGTCGCGGTCGCCGAGGTCTTCCGCAACCTGCTCGATCGCAACATCGCGGCCGGCGAAGCGGCAGCAATGCTGGACGAGATGGCGCTGCCGATGCCGTTTGCCAACGGCTTCTATCATCGCCAGCCCGGACATCGCCGGGTAGAGCCGACGCTGCAGAGCGAGCCCGCAGGCTGAGAAATCCCCCTCGCCTGCCGCGCCACGGCCGGCACGCGCTCTAAAAGAAATCTATCCCCCTCTCCGGAACCGCCCTCATATTGGCTGGCATCCTCGCTCGAATGAGGGGCGTCTACCGGTGGCGACCTTAGGCGGAGCGGGGAGCGGTGCCCCCGCGTTCCGGATTCGCTTATCCGGCCCTCGGGGCGTTCCCGGCGGGACCGTCGGCACTACGACCGGCCGCCCACAGGGCCTAAGTCCCGTACCCAAGAGACCGTGGAGGGCCGCAGGCCCGACAGGGATCAGGGAAAATGGGGCGCAGAGCTCGCCGGGAGACGGGACAAAATCGCCGCGGCGGGCGCTCGATGAGTGCCCCCAGTTTTCGCGGAGTAACCGCACGGCATTCGCCGGGCGCCCGCCACCCCTTGGCCTTCGGGCAGGGGGAGCGTTCTTTGAAAGGTTCATAGCTCGGTGCGGATCGCACGCGAGAACGGGGACGTGTACTTTTCTTGTCGTCCTCGCGAAAGCGAGGACCCAGTAACCGCCGACGCCTGCAATCCAACAACAGGCCTCCACGTTTGCTGGCTGCCCGCTTGGAGCCGGGCACAATAGGTGTTCGTCGTGCCAGGATGCGGTCACGTCGCTCGACCATGCTCGTTTCCCGCCGATGCTGTAGGATTGAGCGGACCATAGCCCAGGACGGCGCGTCCTGCCGATGCCCGGCGCTGCCGCAAGGTGTCTTCGCCCATGGCGGATGTCAGAAAGAAGAGCGTTCCCTCGCTTCCGGCCATCGGTCGACTGGCCGACGGCTTCATCGCCATTTCGGTCGGCGCCGTCGTCGATGCCGTTCCGCTGGTCGCCGCGACGCTGACCTTCCTCGGCGGCCTGGTGCTTCTCATTTCCGGCACCGAACCACCCATGCAGGGGCGCCTGCTGGCGCTGAGGACATTCCTGCCGCTTCCCTTCGCGGAAGCCTCGCATCTCCTGGCAAGCCTCGTCGGTCTGCTGCTTCTGATCGTGGCGCGCGGGCTGCTCGCCCGCATGGCCATCGCGCGCACCGTGGCGATCGTTCTCATGGCGGCCGGCGCCGCCTTCTCGATCCTGAAGGCGCTGGACTGGGAAGACGCCGCGACCATGCTGGCCATTGCCGCGATCCTCGCCGTCTCCGGCAACGCTTTCTATCGACGCGCCGAACGGCAGTCCGACTGGTCGCAGCTGCGCCCGACCCCCGGCTGGCTGGCGCTGATAGCGATCGCCGTCGCGGCGCTCGTCTTTCTCGGCCTCTATGCCTTTCAGAATGTCGCCTATCGCGGCGATCTGTGGTGGGAATTCAGCTGGCGGGGCGACGCATCGCGCTTCATGCGCACGACGCTTGCCGTGGCCATCCTGGCTGCAGCGATCGCGCTCGACGCCCTGATCAATCGCCCGCGACGGTCAAAGGCCGGCGCACCGGTCATCCCCGAGGCGGCGCGCACCCTCATCGGCGGTTGCCGCTCGGCACAAGCCAACATCGCGCTCCTCGGCGACAAGCAGTTCATGCTGTCGGACAGTCAGGACGCCTTCATCATGTACGGCATCGCCGGACGGAGCTGGATCGCCATGGGCGATCCGGTCGGCGCCCGGGAGGCCGGACGCGACCTCATCTGGCGCTTCGCCGAACGGGTCGACCGCGCCGGCGGGCGCCCGGTGTTCTACGCCGCCGACGGGGCGTGGCTGTCGACCTACCTCGATCTCGGCCTCTCGATCCTCAAGGTCGGCGAAGTGGCGCGGGTCGATCTCAGCGCCTTTTCGCTGTCTTCGCCGCACTGGGCCGAACTCAGGCGCGCCGACCGGCGGGCGTCCAAGGAAGGCATAGACTTCGCCATCGTGCCGAAAGCCGATGTCCCGCCCCTGCTTCCCGAACTTCGCGCCGTCTCCGACGCGTGGCTCGCCGGCAAGGCGGGACACGAGAAGGGATTTTCACTGGGCTTCTTCGACGAGGCCTATCTCAGCCAATTCGACCTGGCGGTGATGCGCAAGGACGGCATCCCCGTCGCCTTCGCCAACCTCTGGCGCGGCGCCGAGCGGAGCGAAATCTCCCCCGATCTCATGCGCTATCGGCCGAATGTGTCGAAGGTAATGATGGACGCGCTGTTCGCGCGGCTGATGGCGCAGGCGGCGGCGGACGGCTATGGCTGGTTCAATCTCGGGGCGACGCCGCTGGCCGGGCTTTCCAGCCACCCGCTGGCCTCGACGTGGAACCGCTTCGGCACGTTCATCTACCGCTACGCCGAGGGCGTCTACAATTTCGAGGGGCTGCGCGCTTATAAGGAGAAGTTCGCGCCCGACTGGGTGCCGCAATATCTCGCCTGCCCGGGAGGCCTCAGCACCTTGTCGGTGCTCTTCGACCTTGCCGCGCTGATGTCCGGCGGGCCGCTGCGCATCCTCAGCTAGACGACGGGTCGACCGGAATCACATCGACCTTCTGGCTGGTCTTCTGGGTACCGGAGGTTCTGAGCACGCCGACGATCGGCGCGACATCCTGATAGTCGCGGCCGACCGCGGCGACGATGTGGCTCTCGCCGGCGAAGGTCCGATTGGTGGGATCGTAGCCGACCCAGCCGGCCTCGCGGCCGCACCAGGCGCGCACCCAGGCGTGCATGGCGTCGGCGCCCGCCAGGCGCTCGCTGCCCGGCGGCGGGATCGTGCGCAGGAAGCCGCTGACATAGGCAGCGGGAATGCCGATGCCGCGCAGGCCGGCGATCATCACATGGGTGAAGTCCTGGCAGACGCCGCGCTTCAGCTCGAAGGCCCTGCGCGGCGAGGTCTCGACCTCGGTCGACTTCCTGTCGTAGCGGAAATCGCGGTGGATGCGCTCGCCAAAGTCCTGGACGATCTCCTGCACCGTCGCGGCCCGAGCCAGGCTCTCGCGCGCATAGGTCGCGATCTCATCGTCGAGCGGCACGCGCGGACTGGCGGCGACGAAGTGGTGCGGGGATTCGGGCGCCAACGAGCGAACGCCGGCGAGTTCGCGCCCGAGCCTGACGAGATCGGGCGAGACGTCGAGCATCGCCGTCCCGGCATCGACGCGGACACGGGCGCTCATGCCCACCTTCAGCGTGCCATGGCTCTGGCGATAGCCGATCGAGACGAAGGTATTGCCGAAGAAATCGTGGCCGTCGCTGCGCTCGAACGGCACGGGATCGAAGACGATGGACGACGCGACGACGCGCTGGCCGCCGGTCCACGCCGCCGGTGTCACGCGCACGAGATGGCGGCCGCCGACGACCGGCTGGTCGTATTCGTATTCGAGCTGCAGGCGGATATCGTAGTTCATTTCTCTAGCGGAAATAGGTGGCGTCGATCATGTCGGAGAGCGCGGCGAGCGAAACGGCCAGCCCGCTGAGGCGCTCCGGCGAAAAGTCCCTGGGCTCGCTCAACTGAAGCTCGGTGTAGAGGCGCACGGCCTCGCGCATGATGGGGTGCATGTGGGCAGCGCTCTCGCCGCCGGTGAGCTGCGCGGCCTGCGCCTTCACCTCGGCAAGCTGGAAACGGATCGCGCGCGGGTTGAACTCGTCGAGCACCAGAAGCTCGATGATCGCAAGGCGCCCGGAATTCAGCTTGTAGCGACGGCGATGGGTCATGACGCTGTCGGCGACCTCGACCAGCAGGTCGAGAAGTTCGGCGTCCGCGTCGGGGGTGGCGAGCTGTGCCATCAGGCGGCACATCTCGATGGCGCGCTCCAGCCGGCGGCCGATCTCGAGGAAGCGCCAGCCGACGGCGTGGTACATGTTCTCGTGAACCAGTCCGGCAAATCCGGCGAGCTTGCGCAGCAGCACCGTCATCGCCCGCGAAGCGTCGTCGCCGGAGACGACGCGGGTGCGGAAGCGGTGGACGGTCTTGGAAAGGTCCATCAGCGCCAGCCAGCCATCGGGCGAGAAGCGGTCGCGGATGCGTCCGGCGCTCTCCCGCGCGGCATCGATACTTGCGACGAGCGCGTCGGGGATCGGCTGGCGCGCGTCGATGCCGATGTCCTCGAGGCTGGCATCGATCATCGGCAGCAGAGGCCCCGCGGCCGATGCGGTCGCATCGGCAAAACGGCCGTGATAGGCGCGCAGGATGCGCACCGTGCCCTCGGCGCGCTCGATATAGCGGCCGAGCCAGAAGAGATTATCGGCGGCGCGGCTGGGCAGGATGGCCGTCAGCTTGGCATCGGCGGCGCCGTCCTCGCGGGCCGGCAGCAGCGTCACTCGCTCGACCGGCGCGCTGCCCAAGACCCAAACATCGGCGGCGCGCCCGCCCTGGCGCATGGCGATCGCTGCGGTCTGGTGCGATGCGCCGACGCGGGCGAAGCCGCCGGGCATCACCGTCCAGCCGGAGGGTGTGCGCATGGCGAAGGCGCGGAGCGTCACCGGGCGGGGCGCGAGCCGGCCCTCGGCGTAATAGGGCATGGTCGAGAGCGTGACCGATTCCTGCGCGACGAACGCTCCGCCGGATACACGCAGCCGCTCGGCGAGCGCTGCGCGCTCGGCGGCGGAGAGCGAAGCGCCGAGCAGCGTACCGGCGCGGTGATGATCCGGCGGCAAGGTCGCCAGCGCCTCGCTGACAATCATGCGGTCGAGATCGGCCAGAACGTGCGCGCGCTCGGTCTCCTGTCCGCACCACCAGGTGGCGACGTGCGGCAGCGTGAGCTCGCCACCGCCGAGATGCCGGCAGATGCCGGGCAGGAAGGCGAGCAGCGCGCGGGTCTCAAGGATCCCCGAGCCGATGGCGTTGACGATGGTTGCGCCGCCGTGGCGGACGGCATCGACCAGGCCGGGCGTGCCGATGCGCGAACTCGTGCTTGAGTTCCAGCGGGTCCACGAAGGCCGCATCGAGGCGGCGCCACAGCACACTGAGCGGCCGCGGGCCTTCGACGGTGCGCACCATGACCTTACCGTCGGTAACGGTGAGGTCCTCGCCCTCGAGCAGCAGCAGGCCGAGATAGCGGGCGATATAGGCGTGCTCGAAATAGGTCTCGGTGTGCTGGCCGGGGGTAAGGATGGCGACGCCTTCCGGCGTGCGGGCGAGATCGAACAGGGCATCGCGCAGGTCGCGGAAGAAGCCGGCGAGCCGATGCACGTTCATGGCGCTCTGGATGTCGGAAAGCGCCCGGGTGGTGGCGACCCGGTTCTCGAGCGCGAAGCCGGCGCCCGACGGCGCCTGGGTGCGGTCGCCGAGCACCCACCAGCGGCCGTCCGGCCCGCGGCCGAGATCGAAGGCCAGGAAATGCAGCAAGCCGCCTCTGGGCGGCGTGATGCCGACCATCGGCCGCATATATTCGGGGCTGGCGGCAATCAGTTCGGGCGGGATCAGTCCTTCGGCAACCAGCCGGTTGTCGCCGTAGATGTCGGCGAGCACGCGCTCGAGAAGCTCGGCGCGCTGCGTCAGACCGGCGGCGATCCCCAGCCATTCGGATTCCGCGATGATGAGCGGCATGTGGGCCAGCGGCCACGACACGTTCGTTGGAGCCGCCAGCACCGTAGACGCGATAGTAGACGCCGGCGTCATGCAGATAGTGGTCGGCACGGGCGAAACGCGCATCTACTTCCGCACGGTCGAGCCTATCGAGGCGGTCGATCAGCGGCCGCCATGCCGGCCTGATCTCGCCGGCATCGTCGACCATCTCGTCGATGGTGCCCGGATGCGCAGAGTAGCCGGCGGCGAAGCCGCCGCGGGTCCCGTTCGTCGCAGGGTGTGCTTCGGATTCCATCCCCTCAGATTCCGGCCGGACGCCTGAGGTCGAGCGTCAGCGGAAAGGCCAGGCTGCGCTCTTCCGGCGGCGCCCGATAATCGCCGGCGGTATGGCCGCGCGGCTCCAGGCGTGCCAGCCGCCGTGCCTCCGCCTCGTTGGCGTTGACCGGATAGGTCTCGTAGTTGCGCCCGCCGGGATGGGCGACATGATAGACGCAACCGCCGACGGCACGGCCGGTCCAGCTGTCGTAAATGTCGAAGGTGAGCGGCACATCGACGGGAATCATCGGGTGCAGGCCGGAGCGCGGCTGCCAGGCCTTGAAGCGCACGCCGGCAACGCAAGTGCCCGCCTGATCGGTGCGGGTCATCGGCACGGTGCGCCCGTTGCAGACAATACGATGGCGTTCCGGCTGCAGCCCTTCGGTCTTCACCTGCAGGCGCTCGACCGAGGAATCGACGTAACGCACCGTGCCGCCGATGGCACCCTGCTCGCCCATGACGTGCCACGGTTCCAATGCAAGCCGCAGCTCCAATTTGACGCCGGCATAATCGACCGAACCGCAGAAGGGGAAGCGGAACTCCTGCTGCGCCTCGAACCATTCCGGCCGCATGGCAAAGCCCGCCGTCTTCAGGTCCTGAAGAACGTCGAGGAAGTCCTGCCACACGTACCAGGGCAGCATGAAACGGTCGTGCAGTTCGGTGCCCCAGCGCACGAAGCCACCGGAGAGCGGCTCCTTCCACAGGCGCGCGATGATCGCCCGGATGAGGAGCTGCTGGGCGAGGCTCATGCGCGGGCTGGGCGGCATCTCGAAGCCGCGGAACTCGACAAGCCCCAGCCGCCCGGAACTGGTGTCGGGCGAGTAGAGCTTGTCGATGCAGATCTCGGAGCGGTGGGTATTGCCGGTGACATCGACCAGCAGATTGCGGAACAGCCGGTCGACCAGCCAGGGCCGCGGCGGCCGCCCCTCCCCCGGCAACGGCACTTGCGCCAGCGCGATCTCAAGTTCGTAGAGGGAATCGTGACGCGCTTCGTCGACGCGCGGTGCCTGGCTGGTCGGTCCGATGAACAGGCCGGAGAACAGATAGGAGAGCGCCGGATGGCGCTGCCAATAGAGCACGAGGCTTTTCAAAAGGTCCGGACGGCGCAGGAACGGGCTGTCGGCCGGCGTATCGCCGCCGACCACCACATGGTTGCCGCCGCCGGTGCCGCAATGGCGGCCATCGATCATGAACTTGTCGGCGCCGAGCCGCGACTGCCGCGCCTCCTCATAGACGGCGGTGGTGATCTCGACGGCCTCGCGCCAGTTCGTGGCGGGATGGATATTGACCTCGATGACACCGGGGTCGGGCGTGACGCGGATGACGTTGAGACGCGGGTCGCCCGGTGGCGGATAGCCCTCGACCTGGACCGGCAGGCCGATCTGCCGCGCCGAGTTCTCGACCGCTGCAACCAGATCGAGATAGTCCTCGACCGTCTCGACCGGCGGCATGAAGACGCACAGCCTGCCCTCGCGCACTTCCACGGCCAGCGCCGTGCGCACGCGTGCCGTCGATCGAGTCGAGTTCCTGCGCGACGCGGTCCTGGCGCTGGGTGTCGTCGGCACTGAACGAGGCGGCGGCCTGTTCGTGCTCGTCGGTGGGATCCTCCATCTGCTCGGCAACGCTTTCGTGGAAGGCCGGTTGGCCGGGGTCCGGCAAACCGCCGCGCGGCGCGCTCGGGTCGAGCGGCAGAATCTGGGGGTATTCGGACAGCGGCACATGCGGGAGCGAGCCCAGCGGCAGGCGGAAGCCGACCGGCGAATCGCCCGGCACCAGGAACAGCTTGCCGCGGCGCGTGTGCCACTTCTCGCTGCGCCAGCGGCGGCCGCTGGCCTGTGACTGCCAGCGCTGGACCGGCAGGACGTATCCCGTCGGCTCGGTCAGGCCGCGGTCGAAGACGCGCGCCAGGCGCGCCCGTTCTTCCGGGTCCTCAAGCTTGGAGTTGGCGGGATCGACGTTCTCGGGAAGCTTGCCTTCCTTCAGCAGCCACTGGGCGGGGTCCTCGTAGACGGCGGCGATGGAATCGGCTTCCACGTCGAGCGAAGCGGCGATTGCCGTCATCAGCTTCTCGGCTTCGGCCGTGCCGGCGCCGGTGTCGGAGGCTTCGGAGGCGAGCAGAGCAGGATCGGACCACAGCGGCTTGCCGTCCTTGCGCCAGTAGAGCGAGAAGGTCCAGCGCGGCAGCGTCTCGCCCGGATACCACTTGCCTTGGCCGTAGTGGAGCAGGCCGCCGGGGGCGAAACGGGCCCGAAACCGGCGGATCAGCTGGTCGGCCTTTTCACGTTTGGTCGGGCCGACTGCAGCGGTGTTCCATTCCGCCGCCTCGTAGTCGTCGATGGAAACGAAGGTGGGCTCGCCGCCCATGGTGAGGCGGACGTCCTCATCCTTCAAGACGCGGTCGACTTCGTCGCCAAGCGCGTCAAGCGCCGCCCAGGATTGGTCGGAGAAGGGCTTGGTGATGCGCGGATGCTCGGTAATGCGCGTGACACGCATGTCGAAATCGAACGCGACATTGGCGAAGCTCGCCATGCCGGAGATCGGGGCGGCGTTGCGATAATGCGGTGTGGCGGCAAGCGGGATGTGGCTCTCGCCGGTGAGCAGGCCGGAGGTCGGATCGAGCCCGATCCACCCGGCGCCGGGCAGATAGACCTCGCACCAGGCATGCAGGTCGGTGAAATCGTGGTCGGTGCCGGGCGGACCGTCGAGCGAGACAAGGTCGGGCTTAAGCTGGATCAGGTAGCCGGAGACGAAGCGCGCCGCCAGCCCCAGATGGCGGAAGATCTGGACGAGCAGCCAGCCCGTGTCGCGGCATGAGCCCTTGGCCGAATTGAGCGTTTCGTCCGGCGCCTGGACACCCGGTTCCATGCGGATGATGTAGCCAATCTCGCGCTGCAGGCGGGCATTGAGGGCGACGATGAAATCGACGGTGTTGGCCTGCGAGCGGTCGATCGAGGCGAGGAAGCCGGTCAAGGCGGGGCCCGCCGGTTCGCGCGCCAGATAGATCGAAAGGTCGTCGCGAATGATCTCAGGATAGTCGAAGGGCCACTCTTCCGCCTCCGGCTCGACGAAGAAGTCGAAGGGGTTGTAGACCGCCATGTCGGCAACGAGATCGACCTCGATCTTCAGCTCGGTGACCGGCTCGGGGAAGACGAAACGGGCCTGGTGGTTGCCGTAGGGATCCTGCTGCAGGTTCACGAAATGACCGGCCGGGCTGACCTTGAGCGAATGGCTGAGGACGCGGGTGCGTGAATGCGGCGCCGGTTGCAGGCGGATGGTCTGCGGCCCCAGCGTCACGGGGCGGTCATAGCGGTAGTGCGTCAGATGATAGATGGCGGCTTGAATTGACATGCGGCTCGTTTCGCTGGCGACCGTACCGCCCGGTGTGGAGGTGGGAGGCGTTCCCGGGGGTTCACGTCGCCGTCGGTTTCCTTGGGCAGTCTATCTGGAGCACAAGGCGTGCCAAGCCGCAAAGAGAGCGGGCAAATCCCCGTTTTCGGTGGAGCTCCGGCCGAAGCGGTCAGGAAACGTCGATCAGCGCCTTGATCAGGCCGCGCTTGTCCGTCGCCCATCGCGGAAGATCGCCGATGGCGCCGGCAAGCGTCGTGCGATGGGTAATCAGCCTGGCGATCGGCACCTTGCTGCCAGCGATAGCCGCGATCACCGTCTCAAAGTCCGATCTGAGCGCGTTGCGGCTCGCCAGAAGCGTGGTTTCGCGCGCGTGGAAGACCGGATCGGAGAAGGCGACGCTGTCGCGCACGACACTGAGCAGAACGTAGGTTCCGGCATGGGCGACGTGGCCGAAGCCGGCCTCCATAGACGAGCGGTTGCCGGTCGCATCAATGACCGTATCGAAGCCTTCGCCCCCGGTGATCTCTGCCACCGCTTCGCTGGCCTCTGCATTGGCAACGATCGCCGAGTTGGCTCCGGTCAGCTGTTGCACCTCAGCCAGACGCTCGCCGTCCACATCCATCAGTGTGACGCACGATCCAGCGATCTGGGCAAAGATCGCCGCCCCGATGCCGATCGGCCCGGCGCCGACGATTAGCGTGCGAGCCGGACCTGACCGACGATTCGGCACGGCCGACGCCGTGCGCGCCGATAGCCAGAAACTCCACGCTCGCCGTCTGGTCGGGCGTCAGACCGTCGGCCGGATAGAGGTTCTGCTCGGGCACGCTGATGAATTTCGTCATGCCGCCGTCGCGGTGCACGCCGAGCACGGCGATGTTGACGCAGCAATTGGGCCTTTCCTTGCGGCAGGCGATGCAGGTGCCGCAGGCGACGTAGGGATTGACGACCACCAGGTCGTCCTGCCGGAAGCGGCTGCCGGCCGGTGCCTCGACCACCTCCGCCGCCAGCTCGTGGCCCATGATGCGCGGATACTGCAGGTACGGGTGGTTGCCCTCGTAGATGTGATAGTCGGTTCCGCAGATACCGACGCGGCGGATCCTGACGAGTACGTCGCCGTCGGCGCGCTGCGGTTCCGGCCGCTCCTCGACGGCCAGGTCTCCGGGCCTGCGGCAGACGAGCGCTTGCATGACGTGTTCCTTCGCGTGGCGACCGCCAAGGAGACATCCCAGGCTTGATCCGGCGTCAAGGTGTTTCTGTCGGAAATCAGCCCTGCGTGGCGCGGATCGGCTTCGCCGCCGGGCGGAACAGCCAGCCTATCGCGGCGACGGCGCAGAACGCCCCGGCAATCTCGGCGGCAACGAAGCCCGGCCTATCGAGCGGACGGATGCCGGAGACATCGAATTCGCTCACGACGGCTCAGGGCTCCGCACGCGAAGCCCGCTTGTGCCTTCGATCTCGCCGATCTCGTGCAGCTTCTTCTGCAGCGACAGCGCGTTCAAGCCGCGCAGCGGCAGATTGGTGAAGATGCCGATGCGGGTCTTGAGATAGCGCAGCGCCTGGACGAAGGCGGCCTGCTTCTGGATATCGGTGCCCTCGACCCTGGCCGGGTCCTCGATGCCCCAATGGGCTGTCATCGGCTGGCCAGGCCACACCGGGCATACCTCGCCAGCGGCGTCGTCACAGACGGTAAAGACAAAATCCATGACCGGCGCACCCGGCGCGGCGAACACGTCCCACGGCTTGGAGTGGAGCCCCTCGATATCATAACCGAATTCGGCCAGGACCTTGAGCGCGAACGGATTCACCGCGCCCTTGGGATGGCTGCCGGCGGACCAGGCCTTGAAGCGGCCACGCGCATTCTGGTTGAGGACGGCTTCGCCCATGATCGAACGGGCGGAGTTGCCGGTGCACAGGAAGAGCACATTGAAGACAGGATCATCCACAGGCGGCCTCCGTCGAACAGCAGGGTGCGAGGGCATCGACGACGGCGGAACACGTCTCGGGGTCTCCGCCGCAGCAATCCTTCAGGAGAAAGGTCACGACATCGTGGGCGCGATCGAGATGGGCCCGATAGACGACCGACCGGCTGTGCCGCTCACCGGTGACGAGGCCAGCGCGCGCCAGCACGCCGAGGTGCGACGACATGGTGTTGTGCGGCGCCGCCAGCCGGCGCGCGATCTCCCCCGCCGGCAGGCCGCTCGGCTCGCTGGCGACAAGCATGCGGAAGACCTGCAGCCGGGTTTCCTGGGCAAGCGCGGCGAAGGCGAGGATGGCGTCTGTTTCGTCCATATGTCGAGATTAATGGACATATGGACGAAAAAGCAAGCCCTGTGGGGGTGGGGAAAGAGGGGTGGTGCGCGAGAAGCCGCGGGTGCGTGTAGCGTGGCCCGAAAGCCGTTGTGGGCGCACCTGGCGAGGTGCGAAACCCAGTGCGGGCAGCATGTCGGACGGGTCAGGCCGCTTGGCGGGTGGCAGGCCGGCAAGCGCAGAGGGTGGCGCTTGCCGGCAAACGAGATGCCCGCGCGGACGGGTCTAGGCTATCGACTCATTAAATCGCATCCAGATTCTGGCTGAAGCGAGTTTGACGCCAGCGAGGAAGTTGTCGGCTCGTTTGTCGTAACGGGTGGCGACGGCGCGGAAGTGTTTGAGCTTGTTGAAGAAGCGCTCGACGAGGTTGCGGTAGCGGTAGAGGAAGGTGCTGAAGGGCGGGATGTTCTTGCGGTTGGGCATGGGTTTGATGTTGGCCCAGGCACCGCGCTCGGCCAGGTTCTGGCGCAGGGCGTCGCTATCATAGGCACGGTCGGCCAGCAGGATTTGGCCCTCAGCCAAGGCTTCGAGCATGTCGGCGGCGCTGCGCCCGTCATGGGCCTGGCCCTCGGTCAGTTTGAGTGCGATGGGCAGGCCTTCGGCGTCGACCAGGGCATGGATCTTCGTCGTCAGACCGCCGCGCGAGCGACCCATGCAACCGGATCGGTCGTCTTTTTTTGGGAGTTGGCAGCGTGCTGATGCACGCGGATGCTGGACGAGTCGATCATCTGGATGTCGCCGTCGTAAGCCTTGGAAACCACTTCCAGAAGACGATCCCACACCCCCGCCTTGCGCCACCGGTTGAAGCGGTTGACGCAGGTCGTGTGCGGGCCATAGCGCTCGGGAATGTCGGCCCAGGGCGCTCCAGTCCGCAGCCGCCAGAAGATGCCGTTCAGCACACGCCTGTCGTCCACCCGTGGTACGCCGCGCGGCTTGTTCGGCAGAAGCGGCTGGATAACCGACCACTCGAAGTCTGTCAGATCAAAGCGTGCCATCCCAATCTCCTGTGCTCAGGAAATTGAATCAGCACTCTACCGATTCGAGAATCCCATTTATGGGTCTACGACCTAGCCCGGCAAGGTGACGGTGAGCTGCGTGTCGCCATCGATGACAACGCCACGATCCGAAGCCGCATGGGGCTTCGTGGCGCCGGCCACGTCCGCGATACCGACCAGCAGCAGCTTCCAGCGGAAAGGCGCCGTGCTCCTGGCTTCGAGCTTCGTCCCCTCGCGGCGAACGGTGACGGTCACTGCGCCGCCGTCGCCCGCGCTGGCGACAATCGTGCAGGCGGCAGTCTCTCGGTCGCCCAGGGCATAGAGCTCGAGCGTCGGCCCGTCGGCATAGTCGTAGTCGGGCCGATCGTCGCGGGCCCCGACGGCCAAAAGCGTGTTCTCCCGCACATAGAGCGGCAGGCTGTGGAAGTCGTGGGTTTCGCGCTGCCAACAACCGCCGGATTTCACTGCGCCGGTCAGGAGATGGGTCCAGGTTCCCGGCGGCAGCCAGACATCGACATCGCCAGCCTCGGAGAAGACCGGCGCGACCAGCAAGGCATCGCCCAGCATGTATTGGCGGTCGAGCGCGGTCGAACCCGGATCGTCGGGATATTCGAGCATCATGGCGCGCATCATCGGCACGCCGGTTTCGCTCGCCTCGACGGCCTTGGCGTAGAGGTAGGGCATGAGCCGGCACTTCAGCCTGGTGAAATAGCGAAGGACCGAGACCGCCTCATCGTCGTAGGCCCAAGGCACGCGATAGCTGTCGAAGCCGTGCAGGCGGCTGTGGCTCGAAAGCAGGCCGAAGGCGCACCAGCGCTTGTAGATGTGCGGCGGCGACGTGCCGTCGAAGCCGCCGATGTCGTGGCTCCAGAAGCCGAAACCGGAAAGCCCCAGCGACAGGCCGCCGCGCAGGCTTTCGGCCATGGACGGGTAATCGGATCTGGAATCGCCGCCCCAGTGCACCGGGAACTGCTGGCTGCCCGCCGTCGCGGAACGGGCAAAGACGACCGCATCGCCGCCGCGCTCGCGCCTGAGCAGTTCGAAGACCGTCTTGTTATAGAGGAAGGTGTAGTAGTTGTGCATGCGCTCCGGATCGGAACCGTCGTACCACACCACGTCGGTCGGGATGCGCTCGCCGAAATCGGTCTTGAAGCAGTCGACGCCCATGTCGAGCAGGCGCTTGAGGTGGCCGGTGTACCACGCCCGTGCATCGGGATTGGTGAAATCGACGATGGCCATACCCGGCTGCCAGTCGTCGATCTGCCACACGCTGCCGTTGGCTTTGCGCAACAGGTATCCGTTGTCGCGCCCCTCGGCGAAGAGCGACGAGGCCTGGGCGATATAGGGGTTGATCCACACGCAGACGTGCAGCCCCTGCGCCTTCAGCTGGGCAATATCGGCCGCGGGATCCGGGAAGCATTCCGGGTCCCATTCGAAATCGCACCAGTGCAGGCCGCGCATCCAGAAGCAGTCGTAGTGGAAGACGTGCAGGGGAATGTCGCGCTCGGCCATGCCCGCGACGAAGCTCGCAACCGTCGCCTGGTCGTACTCGGTGGTGAACGATGTCGACAGCCACAAGCCGAACGACCATGCCGGCGGCAAAGCCGGGCGGCCGACAAGAGCGCCATAGCGCTCGATCACCTTCTTGGGCGTGGGGCCATCGATGAGGAAGTATTCGAGCTTCTCGCCGCCGACGCTGAACTGCGCCTTGGCAACGAGTTCGGTGGCGATCTCGAAGGCGACGCGCCCGGGATGATTGACGAACACGCCCCAGCCGGCGTTGGTCACAAAGAACGGGATGTTCTTGTAGGTCTGCTCGGTGCTGGTGCCGCCGTCGAGATTCCAGATATCGACCGTCTGGCCGTTCTTGACGAAGGCAGTGAAGCGCTCGCCAAGGCCGTAGACATTCTCGCCGACGGCGAGGTCGAGGCGCTCGAAGACGTGCGCTGCCTTGCTGTCGCGCTCGACAGCATAGCCGGTATCCTTGGGGCAGCTGCCGGTCAGGCGGAAGCCATCGCGCAGGAAGTCGAGGCTGTAGCGCCCCTGGAGCGGCAGAACCGCCGCCAGCGCCCCGCTGTGCAGGGCGACGGTCGTCTCGGTCAGTTCAACACGCCCGTGCGGCTCCGCGCAGTCGAGGTCGAATTCGGGGCCGCGGACGCGGGCGCCCTGAAAATGCTCGATACGGACGCCGATCACCCCTTCGGCGGGAGAGAAGAGGCGCAGGGTGAACAGCGTCGAGTTGAGCTGATCCCAGCGCGTGCGCAACTCACGGGCCGCGACATGCGCGACGATCTCTTGCCCCTCCACCCGCACGTCGTGGACATGCACAGGGTACTGCAGCGCCAGGTTTTCCGGCAGAAGCCAAATGCCGTCGATGAATTTCATGGGTGCCACACTCGCCGATATGCATCTTGCAACCGCTTCGCTACCGGTAGCGTACCTGGTTCCAGCGATGGCCAAGCAGGGACAGGATGATGATCAGGCCGTTGAAGAACTGGACATAGAATCCGGACAGGCCGGCACCGACAATGCCGGTCTGAATGAACGAGACAGTGAGCGCACCGATGGCGCCGCCGAAGATGGTTCCGATGCCGCCCCAGGTGGGCGTGCCGCCGACAAACACGGAGGCCAGAACCGGCAGCAGGTAGCCATCGCCCGAAGTCGGCCACCAGGTGAAGTTGATCATCACCGAGAAGACGCCGGCGAACGCCGCGCCGAGGCCGACGAAGGCGAAGACCTTGACGCGCACGCGCTGGACGTCGATGCCCATTTCGTTGGCGCTGTCGGGATTGTCGCCGACGACGTGCACCTGGGCGCCGAAGCGATGGCGGTTGAACAGCGCCGCGGCGAAGATCACGAAGCCGATCGCCCAAAAGATTTGAACCGGAACCCCGTACACCGTGCTGGAGAAGATCTTGTAGGCCCAAGTGTCGCTGAGCGTCACAAGCGCGATCGATTTCGACTGGGTGATGATGAGGATCAGGCCGCGCAGCATGAAGTTCATGCCCAGCGTCGCGATCAGTGACGACAGATTGGCGTAGACGACCAATATCCCGACCATCAGCCCGAGAAAGACGCCGGTGACGATCGCCGCGGCGATGCCGAGGAACGGGTCGAAGCCGGCCTGAACCACGTAGGCGAAGGCGAGCCCGGCAAAGCCCATCGTGGCCGGAAAGGACAGGTCGATTTCGCCGGCGGTGACCACGAACACCAGCGGCGTGACCACGAAGAGCGCCACCGGCAGCGTGGTCAGCACCGCGCCGTAGAGGTTCCAGGTCAGGAACACGCGCGGATTGGCGACCAGGAAGATCGACATCATGATCAGGAAGACGGCGAGCGATCCCAGACTGGCACGGTTGGCCAGCAGGAAGCGCCGCAGCGGCCGCTCGGACGGGTGCGGCTGGGACGTCGCCGGAACGCCCGCGTTATCGGTGATCTCGGTCATAGCTGCGCTCCCGCGAGGTCAGCCGAATGGCTGGCCGCATGGGCCTCCGCCGCCACCCGCTCCATGAATTCGATGAGTTGTTCAGCCGTCTTGATCTCGTTGCGCGACGTCTCAAGGGCAACCTGGCCGCGGTCGATCACCACGAAACGATCCGCGATCTCGAAGACATGATGGATGTTGTGGCCGATGAAGACGATCGAGCGCCCGCTGGCCTTAACCTGGCGGATGAAATGGAAGACCTTCGCCGTTTCCATCAGCGACAGCGCCGTCGTCGGCTCGTCGAGGACGATCACGTCGGCCTGATTGTAGATCGCCCGGGCGATGGCGACGCCCTGGCGCTCGCCGCCAGAAAGCGCACCGACGATCGACTGCGGCGAGAACACCTTGGAGGTGAAGCCGATCTCGCGCATGAGGCGGCGGGCCTCTTCGACCTGCTTCTTGCTCTGCAGCCAGCCGAGGGGACCGGCCAGTTCGCGCCCCATGAAGATGTTGCGCACGATCGACTGCTGAACCGCGAGCGCCCGGTCCTGATAGACGGTTTCGATTCCCGACTCGCGGGCGCGGGCGGCGGTCCAGTTGGTCACCGGTTTTCCGCGTACAAGGATCTCGCCCTCGGTCGGGCGCACGACGCCTGACAGGATCTTGATCAGGGTCGACTTGCCGGCACCGTTGTCGCCGATCAGGCCGACGACCTCGCCCTTGTCGACATGCATGGTGACGCCGCCGAGGGCGTACACGTTGCCGTAGGACTTCTTGATATTGCGCAGTTCGACAATGGGCTCTGCCATGAGCGGCTCCTCCGGTGACGGTCGTGCCACCGCCGACCTGCCGGCGGGCGGTGGCACGATGACGAGCGCTAGCGCAGGTTTTCCGACGCGAGACCGGCCACCGCCTTGTAGTTGTCGACGGTCACGAATCCGGCGCCAGTATCCACGTTCAGCGGAGCCAGGCCGTAGACGACCTGCTGGCAGAGGCTGAGGATGGGCATGTAGCCCTGCAGGAACGGCTGCTGGTCCGCCGTCAGCTGCACCCAGCCGTCCTTGAAGCCCTCGACGATCTGCGGGCTGGTATCGAAGCCGATGGCGAGCACTTCACCGGGCTTCTTGCCGGCCGCCTTCATGAAGGTGGGGACGTTGCCGAGCTGCTGGCCGCCCGGATAGGCGATCAGCTTGGTGTCCGGCTGGGCCGCCAGGGCGGCGGTGATCACCGGGATCATGATGTTCGGATCGGCAGCCGATTCGGCCGGAGCCACCAGCTTGGTGACCTCAATGCCGGCGGCGGTAAAGGCATCGGCAACCGCACCCTCGCGCACATAGCGCTCGGGCTGCTGGTCGAAGGGACCCAGCACGATGACCTTTTCGCCCGACTTGAGGCCAAAGCGGCGGATAGCCTCTTCGCCGAGCGCCTTGCCCTGCTGCGCCTGCTGGGCGCCGACATAGCCGCCGCCATACTTCGCCACCACGCCGGGGAGCGGCACGTTCTGGTACATCATCTTGATGCCGGCCTCGGAAGCCTGCTTGGCCAAGGGCATGATCGCGGCTTCGCCGGGATGGCCCATCATGGCGATGCCGTCCGGCTTGGAAGCGATCGCCTCGCGCAGCTGCTGCACCATCAACTCGGCCTTCCAGCCCGAGAAGAGATATTCGACGTTCGCTCCGAGGTCGTGCTCGGCCTGCTTGGCGCCGTTATAGACGATGGTGCCGAAGGCATCGCCTTCCGCGCCACCGACGAAGAAACGCAGGTGCACGTCGCTGCACCATTTGTCGCGCAGGGCATCGGCATTGGCCGCCGTAGCCAGCGCCAGAGCGCCGGCCGCGAGCAGCACAGTGTTTGCCCAGCGCCTTGTCCGAGTGCTGTAGTTCATCGCCTTCTTCCTCCCTTTTGCCCGCTGAGGGGCGTCACCTCTCACTTCCCGGCTTGGCGCCGATGTTGTTTTTGTCCGGCCGCGAGCGGCCGAAAGGGCATGAGCGGGTCACGGCTGAATGTATTTACTGCCGCCGCGACACTGCTTCAGATAGTCAAGCGCACGGACCTGCCCGTTCATTTCGAGCGCGTCGCGATAGACCGGGTCGTGCCAGCCTTCGATGGTGATCGAACCCTTGAAGCCGGCCAGGCGCAGCTCGCCGATGACGCGCGTCCAGTCGCTGTCGCCAAAGCCTGGCGTGCGCATCTGAACGAACGGAACCTTGCCGAAGATGCCGTGCTCGCGGATCACGTCCCAGCGCACGGTCGCGTCCTTGCCGTGGACGTGGAAGATCCTGTCGGCCCATTTGCGGATCTGGGGGATGGGGTCGATCAGATAGACGAGCTGATGGCATGGCTCCCATTCGAGACCGAGATTGTCGTTCGGCAGCTCGTTGAACATCAGCTCCCATGCATCGGGATTGTGGGCGATGTTCCAGTCGCCAGTCGCCCAGTTGCCGTCCATGGCGCAGTTCTCGAAGGCGATGCGCACACCCTTGTCGGCGGCACGCCTGGCAAGCTCGCTCCACACCTGCCTGTAGCGCGGCAGGCTGTCGGGGAGCGGCTTGCCGCGGATGCGGCCGGTGAAGCCGGTGACCATGTCGGTCCCGAACAGGTGGGCGTTGTCGATGAGGGTCTGCCAGCCCTTGAGGGTTTCGCGGTCGAGTTCCTGGTCTTCGAGCGGATTGCCGAACATGCCGAGCGCGCTGACCTTCACGTCGGCATCGCCGATGGCGTCCTTGATCTGGTCCGCCATGCGCGGGATGTCCTTGTCGCCCATCGTCTGCCAGAAATACGGCTGAATGCTCTCGAAGCCGTACTGCAGGATCGAGCGGACGTAGGCCGCGGGGTCAGGCTGGTTGGCCTTGACCATGGTTCCGATGCGTACATCGAGGAGTGGGTCTGTCATGCGGGATCGTTCCTAGATTTCGATTGCGACGGCCTGGCCGGTCTCGGCGCTTCTGATCGCGCCGAAGACCATCGCCAGGCTGTTCAGATTGTCGGTGCTCACCGTCTCGGGCGGCGGGCCGCCGCGAACCGCGGCAACGAACTGCTTCATGATGGCGAGGTGGCCCCCGGTCGCGTCGCCGGCTTCGAGTGGCGGAATCGCGATCGGACTTGCATGGGAGAACAAGCCGTCGCGCGCGTCCCCGGCGGCCACCTCAGCGGTAATCCCGTCGTGACCGTCCCAGACCAGCGAGCCGCGCTCACCGACGATGCGCCAGGCGGCCTCCCAGCTCGTGCGCACGCCGTCGGCACACCAGCTGCCGCGATAGGTGAAGATCGCGCCCTCGCCCATGTCGAAGATCGCGGCAGCCGACGAGCCCTGCCGGTACCAGGAATTCGTCGGGTTCCATTCCTGGCAATAGACCCGCCGCGCTTCGAGCCCGGTCATGGCGCGGGCGGCGTCGAAGGTGTGGATGGCCATGTCGAGCAGCAGCACATGATCCATCTCCTCGCGGAAGCCGCCGAAATGCGGCGCCAGGAAGAAATCGCAGTGGATGCTGGTCGGCTTGCCGATGGCGCCGCTGTCGATCAGGCGCCGGATGCGGCGCACGGGCGCGATATAGCGACGGTTCTGGACGACGGCGTGAATGCGCCCGGCTCCACGAGCCGCGGCGGTAATGGCGCGGGCGTCTTCCAGGCTCGGCGCGAGCGGCTTTTCGCTCAGCAGATGGCAACCATGGGCGAAGGCGGCGAAGGCCACCGACGGGCGCGCCGACGGAACGACCACGTCGAAGACGGCGTCCGGTTTCTTCTGCTCCAGAATCGTGGAAAGGGAATCGCCGACGGCAGCATCCGCGAGGCCGAATTCGGCCGCCCGCGAGCGGGCGCGATCTACGTCGATGTCGACCAGCCCGACAATTGAAACGTCGTCGAGCTGACGTGCGGCCTCGAGCCAAGCGCGGCTCATGGCTCCACAGCCGACAAGCACGGCCTCGAGCACGCTTCTCCCTCCCCATCGTGCCGGCCATTCTCTTGGCGGCCGGTCACCGGCTTCCGCTCGTAAACGTTTGCGGAAACGTTTACGAAGAAACGCCAGCCGTATTAGATTGTCAATGGCCGGCGCCCTGTCTATGAACGCCGGAGGCGTGTTGCACGGTTTAAAAAGCTTGGATATTCGCGATCTGGCCCGCCATCTGAACGTTTCCATCGGAACCGTTTCGCGGGCACTCAACGGCCGCTCCGGCGTTCACGCGGAGACGCGCAAGCGCGTTCTGGAAGCAGCCGCACGGCTCAACTACGCGCCGAATCAATCCGGCCGCAACCTGCGCAAGGGCCGAACCCATGCGATCGCCTTCCTGCTGCAACCGCATCCCGGCAATCACGAATACGGCGAGCCGTTTTTCATCCCCTTCCTGAAGGGCGTCCAGGCGGTGTTCGCCAAGCATGGCCTGGATCTCATCGCCGTGATGGATGATCCCGGCGAGGCCCAGGATCGGCTACATCGGATCGTCGAGGCACGTTGGGCCGACGCCG
Organism: uncultured Alphaproteobacteria bacterium; assembly: GCA_963750065.1. Taxonomy (GTDB): domain Bacteria; phylum Pseudomonadota; class Alphaproteobacteria; order Rhizobiales; family Kaistiaceae; genus CAVSRC01. Next base: position 10,208 of record CAVVPK010000022.1, on the reverse strand, counting down.
TCATTCTGGCGTGGACACGGCGTGTCGACCCGCGCATCGAGTATCTGACCGAGGTCGGGTTTCCTTTCGCGGCATTGGGCCGGAGCAGTTCGGGCGGAAACACATATCCCTCGATCGATTTCGATTTCGAGAACGCCAGCGCCGAGGCGGTCGACCGTCTCGCCGGCCTTGGCCACAAGCGCATCGCGGCCATCAGCCCCTCACCCGGCCTGAACTTCGCCTACATCTTCCGGCGGGGCTTTCGCACGGGCATGAAGCGCAACGGTCTGGTTGTCGACCCCAAAGCTGATCTCGACCGGCGAGGTCAGCGAAGCCGGCGGCTACATCGCCACCAAGGCGTTGATGGATCGCCGCGAGCTGCCGAGCGCCATTATCTTCAACAACGACGCCATGGCAGTGGGCGGCTGCCGGGCGCTCGGCGAGCATGGGCTCAAGCCCGGCAGCGACATGGCTCTGATCGTCGTGGCCGGCAGTGCGTATACCGGCTACCTGTCCCCGGCATTGACGAACTACGCCGTGAAGCTCGAGCCGGTGGGACGCCGGCTGGCAGAACTTCTGCTGGCGGCGATGCCGCGCTATGCCGGCCCCGAGGGACCGCGGATCATGCGCGAAGTCTGGCCGCTCGAACTGGTCGCGCGCGAGAGCGATCCGCCGCGCACGGCGATTGCACCGGCGGCCGATGTCGTGCTTGGCACCGGTGCCGTGCCGCTGAGCTGAAGGCGATGCCGTCGGCGCCAAAGAACCGGCGAATTTCGGGCAGTCGAGCAAAGCGAGAGCCCGCCCCCTTGCGAGGGGACGGGCTCCGCCAAATTCTGCAGGAGCTTTCGGGGCGAAATCAGGAGCCCTTGTCGAGCCCCTCAATTCCCTCGTACCTCCGGTCGTCCTGTATCTCCAGCCACATGGCGTTGACGACGGCGAAGATGGCTGCCAGCGGCAAACCGAGGATCCAGGCGAAATACCACATATCCTTATCCCTTCCTCAGTAGACCACGTCGCTTGATTCGGTGACTTCCTTCTCGGTCACCTTGCCCCACAGCACCTTATAGACCCAGGCGGTGTAGGCGAGGATGATCGGAACGAAGATCACCGCGGAGACCAGCATGACGAACAGCGTCTGGTGCGAAGACGAAGAATCCCACACCGTCAGCGAGGCGCTGGGCTGGATCGACGACGGCAGGATGAACGGGAACATGGTCAGCCCCACCGAGGCGATGACCCCGATGATCGCCAGGCTCGAGAAGAGCAGTGTCGAGCCCTCGCGACCGGCCTTGAGGCCGAGATAGGCCAGCGCCGCTCCGGCAAAGCCGAGGATCGGCGCAACCACGATCCACGGGCGAGCGCCGTAGGCGGCCATCCAGGACCCCTGTCGGGCGACATCGGTCAAGAGCGGATTGGACGGGCCGTTGGCCGGCACGGCCGAGGTGAACTCGTAGGCGCCGATGCCAAAGGCCAGCCACACGCCGGCAAGCGCATAGGCGACGATCATCACCAGAGCGGCCCACGCCCCGATGCTGCGTGCCCTCTCCTGGACCGCGCCCTCGCTCTTGAGGTTCAGCCAGGCGGCGCCGTGCATGACGATCATCGACAGCGACACGACACCGGCCAGCAACGCAAACGGGTTCAGAAGGCCGAAGAACGTGCCTTCATAAGTGGTCATCAGATCCTGGTCGAGGCGGAAGGGCACACCCTGAAGCACATTGCCCATCGCTACGCCGAAGATCAGCGCCGGCACTGCGCCGCCGATGAACAGCGCCCAGTCCCAGCCGTTGCGCCAGCCAGCACTGTCTCGCTTGGAGCGGTACTTGAAGCCGACAGGCCTGAGGATGAGGGCCGCCAGAATCACGAACATGGCCAGGTAGAAGCCCGAGAAGCTGACCGCATAGAGCGGCGGCCAGGCGGCGAAGATGGCGCCACCGCCGAGGATGAACCAGACCTGGTTACCTTCCCAGACCGGGCCGATGGTGTTGATCGCCACGCGCCGTTCGGCGTCGGTCTTGCCGACGAAGGGAATGAGCGCACCCACCCCCATGTCGAAGCCGTCGGTCAGCGCAAAGCCGGTCAAGAGCACGCCGAGCAGCAGCCACCAGATGACCCGGAGGACGTCAAATCCAATCAGTTCGAAGAGGATCATTGTCGTTACTCCGCGGGCTGGAGGTTGCTCAGGCGGTCCTGATGGGCCTTCATCCATTCATCCGTCTCGCCGACGTCCATGTAGGGGCCTTTGCGGATGAATTTGATCATCAGCCCCATCTCGATGATGAACAGGATCGAGTAGAAGGCGACGAAGCCGGTGAGCGTGATGAGAAGGTCGAGGACCGACAGGTGCGATACGGCCAGCGCTGTCGGTAGAACGCCGTCCACCACCCATGGCTGTCGCCCGTATTCGGCGACGAACCAGCCGAGTTCGGCCGCGATCCACGGTGTCGGGATGATCAACACGGCGAACCAAAGGGCGGATCTGGAGAAGCGCATGCCCTTGAACGATGCCTGGTAGAAGAACCAGGCAAGCACGGCAATGAAGGCGAAGCCGAGCCCCACCATGATGCGGAAGGCCCAGAAGAGCGGCCACACCGTCGGGATTGTGTCGGTCGCCGCCTTGGTGATGTCTGCATCGGTCGCCTGCAACGGATCGGCGACATAGCGCTTGAGCAGGAGGGCGAAGCCGAGGTCGGCGGAGTGATCCTCGAAGGCCGTCTTCACGTCGGGCGTGGCTGCGCCTTTGGCCTCGCGGATCTTGATCAGCGCGTCATAGGCGACAAGACCGGAGCGAACGCGCTCCTCGGCCTTCTTCTCCAATTGATCGATACCGGGGATCTGTGTCGTCAGCGAGCGCGTGCCGATCAGGCCCATGAGCCAGGGAATCCTGACGGCATAGTGGGTTTCGCGCGCCTGCTGATCCGGGATGCCGAAGAGAGTGAAGGAGGCCGGCGCCGGCTGCGTCTCCCACATGCTTTCGATCGCGGCGAGCTTCATCTTCTGGTTAAGAGTGACGTCGTAGCCGGATTCGTCGCCGAGCATGACGACGGACAAGGCCGACGCCAGGCCGAAGCTGGCGGCGACCGCGAGCGAACGGCGGGCAAGCTCGATGTGCCGGCCCTTAAGCATGTACCAGGCCGAGACGCCGAGCACGAAGACGGACGCCGTGACGTAGCCGGCGGAAACGGTGTGGACGAACTTGGCCTGCGCAACCGAGTTGAAGAGCACGTCGAAGAACGACGTCATCTCCATACGCATGGTGATGGGGTTGAACGTTGCGCCGACCGGATTCTGCATCCAGCCATTGGCGATCAGGATCCACAGGGCCGAGAAGTTCGAGCCGATGGCGACCAGCCAGGCGACAACCAGGTGGGCGCGCTTCGACATCCGGTTCCAGCCGAAGAAGAAGAGGCCGACGAAGGTCGCTTCAAGGAAGAAGGCCATCAGGCCTTCGATCGCCAGCGGGGCGCCGAAGATGTCGCCGACGTACTGGCTGTAGTAGCTCCAGTTCATGCCGAACTGGAACTCCATGGTGATGCCGGTCGCAACGCCGAGGACGAAGTTGATTCCGAACAGCGTGCCCCAGAATTTCGTCATCTGCCGCCATATCGGGCGGTCGGTCATCACGTAGACCGTCTCCATGACGGCGACGATGACGGAAAGTCCGAGGGTCAGCGGTACGAAAAGAAAATGGTAGAGCGCTGTCATTGCGAACTGCAGTCGCGACAGCTCGACAATATCCATGGCCATGGCCCCCCTTCTGGTCAGCACCGGCGTTTCGAACGCATTAGAAGATTTGCATATGGTTGCACGCCCAGACCGTATTTGATCTAGGTCAAATCGGCGCATTTTCTTTGGAAATCTTCCAGACTTAGGCGAGCGACACCGTGCGCCCGGCCCATTCCCGTTCCTCCGGCCGGTGCGCGGCAATCAGCATCGCTGTATCCGGGAAGGCCGCCCGCAGACGGGCAAGAACGGTCTCAGCCGTCTCGTGGGCCAGACCTTCGGTCGGCTCGTCAAGCAACAGAATCCGCGGGTTTCTCAGCACCATGCGGGCAAGCGCGAGGCGGCGCTTCTCGCCGCCGGAGAGGCCGCGGCCGCTCTCGCCCAGACGAAATCCCAAGCCACCCTTGTCGGCCACGACCGAATCAAGGGCGGCCACATGAAGCGCCTGCCACAGCATGTCGTCCGTCGCATCGGGGCTGCCGAGCTTCAGGTTATCCACAATCGTTCCGCTGACCAGCGCCGTGCGCTGCGGCAGGTAGCCGATGATTCGCGACAGATCCGCCTCGCGCCATGACCGCACAGGCTGCCCTTCGATGCGAATCGTTCCCGATCGCGGATCGAGAAGTCCGCGCGCCAGATTCAGCAGCGTGGTCTTTCCCGAGCCGCTCGCCCCGGTGAGCGCCATGCTTTCCCCTGCCGCGACGGCAAACGAGACCCCATCGAACAGAACCCGCTCGCCGACGGCAAAGGAGACGCGTTCGAAGGAGAGACACGGCGCGGCGCCGACCGATACGACGCGCGGCTGAACAGGCGCTGCCGGCGGCGTTTCCAGCTGCCTGTCGATCCTGCGGGCGGCATCGATCATCCGGCCGAGTTCGCCGATGCCGCGGGCAAGGGGGGCCGCCACCTCGAACAGCGCCAACGCGGCGAAGAAGCCGATCGCGGCTGCGGCAGCATCGAGCCGTCCGCCGAGCGTCGCGTGGGCGCCGAGAAGCAGCGCACCGGCCGCGGCCAGTGTGGTGAAGGCGGCAATGACGAACACGGATTGATGATCGGCCGCATCGATCTCGTCCTGCGCCCGCTGCAGTCTGTCGTGCGCGTCCATGACCGATTGCCGCCAGTCTTCGAGCCGGCCGGTGACCACCAGCTCGCTCTGGCCGCGCATCATGTCGATGAAGCGCATGCGCAGCGCCTGCATGGCGCGCTGCCCGAGGCGCGAGGAGCGCCGCGTGCGGCGCAGCGTCAGCAGCATGGCAATCGCGATACCGACGAGGAAGCTGCCGATCTGCCAGGCGGCGATGAGCGGCGTGGTGAGCCAGGCGAGCAACAGGTAGGTCGCGACGAAGATCAGCAAGGCGGCGACCGCCGGGATAACTAGCCTGAGCGCGAGGCCGTCGAGAACGTCGACATCGATGGTGAGGTGATTGAGGCGTTCGGAGCCGCGCAGGCGCGACAACGCCGCCACCGGCTGCCGCAGCATGGCGCCAAGCAGCGCGACGCGCAGCTTCGCCAGGCCGCGCAAGGTCGCGTCATGGGTGGTCAGCCGTTCGCCGTAGCGCGCCGCCGCGCGGCCGAAAGCGAGCGCGCGGACGCCGGCGCTTGGCCGGAAGACATCGAAAACGAAACCCGCTCCCACGAGGCCCGCCATGCCTGACGCCGTGATGAACCAGCCGGAGAGCCCCAAAAGAGCGATACCGGCGGCAAGGGTCACCACCGACAGCAGGATGCCGAGGGCAAGCGCCCGCCACTGGCCGCGCCAGACCCGCAGGAATATGTTCGCCAGCGCCCTCATGGCGCGTCCGCCAGCTTGATTTCGCGATCCATGCGCCCCGCCAGGCGAGGATCGTGGGTGGCAACGATCAGGCTGGCGCCGTTCTGTACCGCCGCGATCAGCGCATCGGTCACCTTCTCGGCGGTGGCGCTGTCGAGGTCTGCGGTCGGCTCGTCGGCGAGAATGACCGAGGCCCCGGCATAAATCGCCCGGGCGATGGTCAGCCGGCGGGCTTCGCCGCCGGAAACGCCGGCACCGTTTTCGCCGAGCCGGGTTTCGACGCCGCGCGGCAGGCCGGCGAGGATGTCTTCGGCTGCCGCGGCATGAAGCGCGTCGGTGAGCTTCTGCGGATCGGCATGGGCGTCGTTGAGCGCGATGTTGACGCGCAGGCTGGCATTGAGCATGTGCGGATGCTGGCCGACATAGCCGACCCGCTGGCGCCAGCCATCCGCCGTGGTGTCGTCAAGCGGTACGCCGGCAACCACGATCGCCCCGGCGCTCGGCCGGGTGAGCCCGGCGATCAAGCCGAGAAGCGTGGTCTTGCCGATGCCGCTTTCGCCGGTGATCGCCAGCTTTTCGCCCTCGGCGACGGTAAAATCGGGAAACCGCACGGTGCCGAAGGCAAGACCCCTGACGGCGATCAGCGACGCGCCGGCGAGGGCTTCGGCCTTGCCGCCTTGCCCCAGAATGCGCGGGGCCGCCCGCTCTTCCAATTCGGCGATCTCGCCGGCAACCGCCAATGCAGCAGCCCGGTCGTGCCACGCGGCCGCGAGTTCGCGCAGCGGCTGAAAGAAGTCCGGCACCATGAGCAGGATGAAGATGCCGCCGGCGACCGTCAGCGGCGCGCTGTAGGTGCCGAATGCGATGGTGCCGAGCAGGCTGAAGCCGACATAGACGGCAACAAGCGCAATGCCCAGCGCGGAGAAGAGTTCGAGCACGGTCGAAGACAGGAATGCGATCCTCAGTACCGCCATGGATCGCGCCCGGAGGCTGTCCGCAGCGCGGTCGAAACCGGCGACCGTTTCTGCCTCGGCATCAAGAAGGCGGATATCGGCGCCGGCGTTCAACCATTCGAGCAGCATGACATTGAGCGTGCCGGTCTCGGCCATGTGCTTTTCGCTGGCTTCGCGCGCGGCGTAGCCGATGAAGGCCATGAAGAGCGGGATCAATGGGCCCGATACGAGAAGGATGATGCCACCGGCCCAGGACCGGAAAAAGACCGCGACGAGGATCGCCACAGGCACGATGGCGACCTTGATGGCGGCGATGCGATAGCGCGTCAGCCAGGGAGTGAGGAGATCGAGCTTGGTGCCGATCAGCGTCGCGACGCCCGCGGACGAGCCCTCGCCGACAGCGAAGGGAGAGGCAAGACTTTCGCTTTCGACCAGAGCGGCACGCTTCTCGGCGACCATTCGCTGTGCGGCGTGGAAGGCAAGCCGACCCGCCCACAACTCACCGCCATGGCGCAGCAGACCGAGCACCACGAAGAACGCCACGCTTGTCAGCGCCCGCCCCGGCGTCGCCTGTGCGTGGACCAGTGCGCCGATCAGATCGGCGGCCAGCCAGGCCTGCCCGATCCACAGCAGCGCAGACGCCGAGGCAATGCCCCCGGCTATCGTAATCGGACGATGGCTCTTGCGCTCGAATCCGCCGAGCACGCGGCGGGCGGGATCGTGTTGGTCGGTTGCGGTCATTGTCCTGGGAAAACCGAAAGCAGCATCCGGGGCACACTTATATGTCACTCTGTCGCGAAATCCCGGCGCAGGAGAATTCTGCACCAGGAATTGCGCGCCCGCCCGCCTGAAAAGGCATCCGGTCCGTCGCACCGGTCAATGCGGCTGCGGCTTGACCGTGGCCGACATCTCGCGCTCTTTTGGCCGGAACTGCCTCGGCGCCTGGCGCCCAAGCGAAAGGAAGGGTCGTGCGGCTTCGCGTCATCGACTTCGGCTATGTGTCCTCGCTGAGAAGCCAGGCGGTCTATCACGGTCTTGCTGCGGCGCTCGGGCCGGACGACGATCCCATCCTGTCGCTGGTCAATCCGACCGACCCTTACGTCTGTGTCGGCGTGCATCAGGAAATCGCCCGCGAGGTCGACGAAGACTACTGCGCCTCGGCCAACCTGCCGGTCATCCGCCGCAAGGTCGGCGGCGGCGCGGTCTATCTCGACCGCAACCAGATGTTCTTCCACTTCATCTATCCGCGCGGCAAAGCGCCGCAATATGCGGCCAATCTCTATCCGCTGTTCTGCGAGCCGGCGGTCAGGACCTACCGCGATTTCGGCGTTGCCGCCGAATACCGGCCGATCAACGACATTCAGGTCGCGGGCCGCAAGATCGGCGGCACCGGCGCCGCCTCGATCGGCGAGGCAACCGTGATGGTCGGCTCCTTCATGTTCGACTTCGACACCGCCATGATGGCGCGCTGCCTGAAGGTGCCTTCCGAGAAATTCCGCGACAAGCTGAAGGCAACGCTCGACGACTACATGACGACCATGACGCGCGAGCTTGCCACGGTGCCGTCGCGCGAAGAGGTGAAGGCACGCTTTCTCGAGCATTGCGCGGCAGTGCTCGATGTCACCGCGGTTCCCGGTCAGGCGACTGCCGCCGAGGAGAAGGCGATCGCCGAACAGGAGGCAGCCCTCTCCGATCCGGCCTGGGCTGGACGGCAGGGACGCAAGTTCGTCGCGCTGGGTGTCAAGATTTCCGCCGGAACGCATCTGACCGAAAGCGTCCACAAGGCGCGTGGCGGCCTGATCCGCGCCCATCTTCTGGCGCGCGATGGCGTGGTCGCCGACCTGATGCTCTCCGGCGACTACACCTGCCTGCCGGCGGACGGCGCCGACCGCCTGGCGGCGGCGCTGACCGGCACCCGGCTCGACACGGATGCGCTTGCCGTTGCAGCCGGCGATGCGATGCGCGCCCTTGCCCTCGACATGCCCGGTGTCGAGCCGGCGGATATCGCCGCCGCCGTGATGGCGGCCGTCGAGGCCGGCGACTGAGGCTGTCCTAAAGCCCGACCAGCTCGGCGTGGACGCCTTCGCCGCGCACCAGGTCCAGCAATGCGTGGGCGGTCACCGCCTGCGGATCGTATTTGACGATCATCAGGTGTGGCTTTTCGTCGTGATGAGTGACGCCGGCCACGCCCGCATGGGCGCCGACGATGCCGGCGATCGTCATGCGCCTGTCATGGGCGATGGTCTCGTCGACATGGATGATGACATCCACCGTCTGCATCAGCTCTCCTCCCCTCGCGATGCTTCCACCGGTATTTTCATATCTGAAAAAGATGATATGTCCATGCACTGTCGTGGCACGGTGAGGCCGCATGAAGACGATCTGCGTCCTGCAACATATCGAATCCGAATACCTTGGGCTGATCGAGGATCATCTCGAAGCGCGGTCGATCCGCTTTCGCTATTGCCGGCCGTTCGTGGCAGGCGGCAGCGTGCCTGCCAGCGCGGATGGCTATGACGGCCTGGTCGTGCTCGGCGCCGGTCCCTTCGGCGTCGTCAGCGGTTCGTTGCTGCCGACCCTTGCGTCGGAGCTGAGGCTCACCGCCGACTTCCTGCACAGAGACCTGCCGGTGATCGGGATTGGCCTCGGGTCCGTGATCCTGGCGACCGCGGCCGGCGGCGGTGCGGTCGAGGCCCCGCTCCGCTTCGCTGTCGACGATGTGCTCCGCGTGGCGGGCGACGCGCTCGGCGGCCACCTGCCGGAACGCTTCCCGACGGCGCTCTACATGCGCGACCGACCGGCGCTGCCGGCGGCCGCGACAGTGCTGGCCGAGGGGCCGGCGGGCGAGCCGATGGTTTTCCAGAGCGGTTCAAAAGCGGTCGGTTTCCTCGGGCACCCCGGCATCAAGTCGGCTATGATCGAGGACATGGCCATGGAATTCGACGAGACGCCGGAAGGGCTCGCGGACGGTCTACAGCGCTTGCGCGAGCGGCAGGGGGCGATTGCCGAGGCGCTTTCCGAAATCATGATCGGATTGATTCAGCTGACGAATTTGATGGCGCCGTCAGGCCGCATCTGAACGATGTGGCCGCGCGTGCCAGACGCATGTTGAAATTATTCTAACAATGCAATATTAGAATGTGTTTAGGGAGCATGACTCTCCGCCCGCGTCGCTGCGCGGGGCCGGAGATTTGGGGAGGAGCAGCCGCCGCATGGCGCACAAGCTGATCATCATCATGGTCAATACGGACCCCCGTAACGGTGAGGAACTGGGGGCGCCGTTCTTTCAGGCGACGGTCGCCGCGGCTATGGATTACGAGGTCGAGGTGATCTGCACCGCGACCTCCGGCCAACTGATGAAAAAGGGCGTGGCGGAGAAGCTGGTGGTCAAACCCGGCTCGCCCAAGACCGTCTACGATTTCATCAAGGACGCGCACGACGCGGGCGCCAAGTTCTACTGCTGCTCGCCCAATCTCGACCTCTTCGACATGAGCGAAGACGACCTTATCCCCGAATGCGAGGGGATCGTCGGCGGCGCCAAGGTGATCGAGGCGGTGATGGAAGACGACGACGCCAAGGTGCTGACTTACTGAAGTACAGCCGGGAGGGCCGTATGACGGGAGAACATGCCGCCATCAGCGATCCGATCTCGTCGGCACCGGTGGTGCCGCAGGAGACGCTCGAGGAGGTCTTCGACGACATCCGCTCGCACATGCTCTACGACCACGAGCTGCACGGCTGCCTGAATTGCGGCATCTGCACGGCCACCTGCCCTTCCGCCC
>CAVVPK010000021.1:0-109595 GCA_963750065.1 uncultured Alphaproteobacteria bacterium | reverse complement strand
CGAGGACAGCCCTCGGCCCGGCGGTTTCGCAAACGGACTTGGGAAGGGTCGTCCCATCACGCCGCTGACGAAATGCGGAACGGCGTTGGCAGCAAAGGCGCCGCCGAAGAACCAGGAGACGAGGTGGAGCCACGCCATGGGTCAGCCCCTCGTCTTTTCCAGAAGATCGAGAACCTCAGCCGTCGTGCCGGTCTCACCCAGTCGCGGAAACACCTTGGCGATGGTGTATTCGTGCGCCTCTGCCCGCCTGTCGGTCATGGCATCCGTGGCAAGCGTGACGTTGAAGCCGGCCTCATAGGCCTGGCGAGCCGTGGCTTCGACGCCGGTGCCCGTCGCCACGCCGGTGATGATGACCTGTGTTACGCCCAGCGACCTGAGCCGCTCGTCAAGTCCGGTGTTGGCGAAGGCGCCCCAGCTCCGCTTGGTGACCCGAATATCCTCCGGCTGCTGGCCGAGCTCGGACAGGATCTCGGCGAAGTCGGGCGGCAACGCCATCCCTCCCGGCCGGGGTTGCTCGGTACGGCCCGGCGCCGCGCCAGCGACATTCACGATGACCACCGGCAGATCGTGCCGACGGCAGGCCTCGGCGAGCGCGCGAGACCGCGCCACGACATCCGCGATCGGGTGGATCGCCGGCAATGCCGCGACGCCCTTCTGCAGATCGACGACAATTAGCGCGGTCTTCGGATCGAGTGTCGTCAGTGCCATGGGAGCGACCTTTCATGATGCGCGTGAAAACAACCCGGCAACGCCGCCGGACGGAAGGAAGAATGTCCGGAGCCTCGGTCGAGGGCGTCAGGGATCGACGAGACGCTTGAGCAGATGGACCGCCCGCTCGAGTTCCTGTTGTTCGCTGGCAGTGAGGCGCGCTTCGATCATCCTGCACAGCCAGTCATTGCGAGCAGCGCGTCCTTCCGCGGCCCACCGGCGGCAGGATTCCGTCATTGAAATGATCGTCTGTCGCCTGTCGTCGGGGTCGGGCGCGCCACTGACAAATCCCCTCGCCTCCAGCGCGGCGACCGTGGCGCCCATCGATTGGGAGCGTACGCCCTCCGCCCGCGAAAGGGCGGAGATGGTCGTTGGTCCATCCTTTTCGAGCCGCAGGAGGACGGCCGTCTGGCTCGGCGTCAGATCGCCAGTGTCCGCCTGCTCGCGTAGGCGTCGCTTCAACTGCGCGACATACGCTCTCATGTCTGCTGCCACGGCACTGATGCGCGCGCGCGGCAGCGAGCCTGTCTGTTTTTCCATGGCGCGAATATAGTTATATGAAGCTAGACTGTCAAGTTTACCTTCATATATCGGCTAAGCGGTTCGCTCCCCAATGCGGCTACGCGATGGGTGTGCATGTCTTCCGAGAGGTTGCGCGGCTGGGCTTGTGCATAGCGGGCGACATCGGTCGCGCCGGGTCTGGTTATCCTCCGTTTCGCCCTATATGTGGCTGCATGCAGATCAACCTTACAAATAAGCGCGTACTGGTGACCGGCGGCAATTCCGGCCTCGGAGCCGGCATGGTGCGCGCCTTCGGCGCGGCCGGCGCCAAAGTCGCCGTCAACTACGTCACCCACCCGGAGGAAGCCGAGGCGCTGGTCGCGGCGCTGACCAAGGCCGGCGGCGAGGCCATCGCCGTCAAGGCCGATGTCAGCGATGCGGCCGCCGTCGCCGAGATGTTCGCCACCATCGACAAGACCTGGGGCGGCATCGACGTGCTGGTCAACAATGCCGGCATCGACGGCCCGCGAGCGGTTGCCTGGGAGGCCGATGTCGACCACTGGAAACAAGTGCTCGACATCAATCTCACCGGCGCGTTCCTCTGTGCCCGCGAGGCGCTGAAGCGCATGGTGGTGCAGAAATCGGGCGTCATCCTCAACACCTCCAGCGTTCACCAGATCATCGCCTGGAGCGGCTACAGCGCCTATGCGGCGTCGAAATCCGGACTGATCATGATGGCCAACACGCTCGCCCAGGAAGCCGCGCCGTATGGCGTGCGCGTGCTGTGCATCGCGCCGGGTGCCGTCGCCACCCGCATCAATGCCGAGGTCTGGCAGGACCCCAAGGGGCTGAAGGACCTGCTCACCAAAATTCCCATGGGCCGCATCGGCCAGCCGGAGGATGTCGCCAACATGGCGGTGGTGCTTGCCTCAGACGTCGCCAGCTACATGACGGCCACCACCGTCTACGTCGACGGCGGCATGACCGATTATCCCGGCTTCGCGCACGGCGGCTGAGAAACCGATGTCCCAGCCCACCGCCGGGCGCATCGCTGCCGGCCACCACGGATATTCGACCAGAACGGGCTTGCCCGCCGGGCGTGCTTTGGGTACCCACTCGGGGCAAGCGGCGACGGCTCGGGCAATCATGCCGGGGCCGGTGGTGCCCGCCATACGACAGGCGTCCTGTTCATGAATTGCACCACTATTGGGGGCGAAACCGGCCGGCGCTCCCTATATCTTCAACGCGCTTGCGCCGCGGCCATATGTAACTCCCGGATTTCGGCGAAAATGCTGGCCCACAGGGGCTGTAGCTATTACCGTGACGGGGGTGTCATAATTGGTTGATTCCGGCGTCACACTACATTGGCACTGTCCGCCGCAATGATTCTCCAGGTCTTGATTTTCGCCGCCGTGGGAGTTGCCGCACTGGTCCATTTCGGTGGCATTGCGGTGCTTGTCGCCCGTTCCCGTGGCGCCACCAAGAGCGCACCGCACGGGCGCCCGCCGGTCACCATCCTGCGGCCGGCCTGCGGCATTGAGAACTATGTCGAGGAGACGCTGACCTCGGCCTTCAGCCTCGATTACTCGGATTACGAGATCGTGTTTTGCGTGGCCGAGCAGCGCGATCCCGTGATTCCGCTGATCCGCCGCCTGATGGACCAGCACCCGCAGACGTCGACCCGGCTGCTGGTCGGCGACGACCGCATCAGCGTCAATCCGAAGCTCAACAATCTGGTCAAGGGCTGGCACGCCGCCGCGCATGACTGGATTGTCATGACCGACTCGAACGTGCTGATGCCACCGGACTATCTCGACCGGGTGCTGGAGCGCTGGCAGCCGGATACCGGGCTGGTCTGCTCGCCGCCGGTCGGCACCCGGCCCGAAGGGCTCGGCGCCGACCTCGAATGCGCCTTCCTCAACACCTATCAGGCGCGCTGGCAGCTCATCGCCGATGCGCTCGGCACCGCCTACGCGCAGGGCAAGACCATGTTCTGGCGGCGCGACTACCTGGAAGACGGCGGCAGCATCGAGGCGCTTGCCGCCGAGCCGGCAGAAGACGCCGCCTCGACCAAGCTCATCCGCGCCGCCGGCCGCAAGGTGCGTCTGGTCATCAATCCCTTCCCGCAGCCGCTGGGCCGGCGTGCCGTCGGCGACGTCTGGCGCCGGCAGATGCGCTGGGCGCGGCTGCGCCGCTCGTCCTTCCCCCTGGTCTATACGCCGGAAGCCGTCGCCGGTGGCTTCTTCCCGCTCGTCGGTGCGGCGGTTCTGGTCGCCATGGGGGCGCTGCCGCTCGGCTGGTTCGTTGGCCTGGCGGTTGCATGGTACGGCGCCGAGGCGCTGCTTGCCCGGCGCTACGACTGGCCGGTGTCGCTGCGAATCCTGGGCCTGATGATCGTGCGCGATCTGCTGCTGTTCCCGCTGTGGATCGTCGGGTGGACGGGGAACAAGTTCGTCTGGCGCGGCAACGCGATGGACATCAAGGACGAGGCGACGCCGCTGCGACGGCTTGTCGAGCGTTGGACCACCTCTCGCGTGGTACGTTCGGCGGTGGCGTTTGCGACCGGCAGGCGCAGACTGGCGAATATGGAGCGGGGCAATGGCGCGCCGCCGGGCGGTTAATGGAGATGCGTAAATGACTGCGATCGCGGCGCCAGAGCGGTTTCGGACGCTGTTCCTGTCGGATTTCCACCTCGGCACCCGTGGCTGCCAAGTGCGTCCGCTGCTCAACTTCCTGCAGAGCCACGATGCCGAGACGATCTATCTGGTCGGCGACATCATCGACGGCTGGCGCCTGCAGGCGCGCTGGTATTGGCCGGATTCGCACAATGACGTGCTGCGCTGCCTGATGAACAAGGCGCGCCGCGGCACCCGCCTGGTCTATGTTCCCGGCAACCACGACGAATTCGCCCGCGCCTATTGCGGCGGCGAATCCTCGGGCGATCTCGAATTCGCCGACGAGGTGATCCACGAGGCCGCCGACGGCAAGAAGTATCTCATTCTGCACGGCGACGTCTTCGATCCCGTGCAGAGCAAGGCGCGCTGGCTGGCCTTCCTCGGCGACAACGCTTATGTCGCCGCGCTTGGCATCAACATCGTTCTCAACCGCATCGGCCGCTCGCTCGGCCTGCCCTACTGGTCGTTCTCCAACTGGGCGAAGATGCGCGTCAAGAGCGCCGTCAATTTCATCGGCCACTACGAGGAAACGGTGGCCAGTGCCGCCCGCGAGCACGACGTCGACGGCGTCGTCTGCGGCCACATCCATCGCGCCGCCCTGCACGAGGACTTCGGCATCGTCTACGTCAACTGCGGCGACTGGGTGGAGAGCTGCACGGCCATCGCCGAGCATTTCGACGGCCGCCTCGAGCTCATCAACTCGGTCGACGTCAGCGAGCCGGCCGCGATCGAGCCGTTCTTCGAAGGCGAAACCGACGATCTCGGCGAGGACGAGGGCGAGAGCGCTATCGCCTGATTTCTCCCCGCATCCAGTCCAGGATTGGCGTTCTTCTTGCAAGACGGTTTAGGATAGTCCCGGCAGGGATGTCCTGGGCCTGAATGCATGACGGAACACCGAATGGCGGCAGCCTTCAACGAGATGTTCGTGCGCGACGGCGAATGCCGTCGCGGCTATGAGTTCCTCCAGCGCTGGCTCGAATCGACGCCGCCTGACGTGCTCGCCCACCGCCGGGCCGAAGCGGAGCTCCTCTTCCGGCGTATCGGCATCACCTTCTCGGTCTACGGCGAGGCCGAGGCGGAAGAGCGCATCATCCCATTCGACATCATCCCGCGGGTCCTGACCAAGCCGGAATGGGACCGCCTGTCGCGCGGCCTCGAACAGCGCGTGCACGCGCTCAACCTGTTCCTCGCCGACATCTATGGCGAGGGCGCGATCCTCAAGGCCGGGCTGATCCCGCCCGAACTGATCTACTGCAACCCCTATTTCCGGCCCGAGATGGCCGGCGTGAAGCTGCCCCACGGCATCTATGTGCAGATCGCCGGCATCGATGTCGTGCGCGTCGACGACGCCGACTTCTACGTTCTGGAGGACAATGCCCGCACGCCCTCGGGCGTCTCCTACATGCTCGAGAACCGCGAAGTGATGATGCGGCTGTTCCCCGACCTGTTCGCCTTCAACCGCATCGCGCCGGTCGAGAACTATCCGGAAGAGCTGCTGGCGACGCTGAAATCGGTGGCGCCCCATTCCGCGCCGGAGGAGCCGACGGTCGCCCTGCTCACCCCCGGGCCGTTCAACAGTGCCTATTACGAGCACTCCTTCCTTGCCGACAAGCTCGGCATCGAGCTGGTCGAGGGCCGCGACCTGCTGGTGCGCGACGACGTCATCTACATGCGCACCACCGAGGGGCCGAAGCGTGTCGACGTGATCTATCGCCGGCTCGACGACGATTTCCTCGACCCCCTCACCTTCCGCCCCGATTCCGCCCTCGGCGTTCCCGGGATCATGAATGCCTATCGCTCGGGCAACATCACGCTCGCCAATGCTGTCGGCACCGGCGTCGCCGACGACAAGGCGGTCTATTCCTACATGCCGGAAATCGTCCGCTTCTATCTCGGCGAAGAGCAGATCCTGAAAAACGTGCCGACCTGGCGCTGCCGCGAGCCCGAGGCGCTGGCCTATGTGCTCGACCACATGGCCGAACTGGTGGTCAAGGAGGTCGCCGGCTCCGGCGGCTACGGCATGCTGGTCGGACCGGCCTCCGACAAGGCAACGGTGGCCGCCTTCGCCGAGAAGGTGAAGGCCGACCCCGACAACTTCATCGCCCAGCCGACGCTGGCGCTGTCGACCTCGCCGACCTTCGTGCAGTCCGGCATCGCGCCGCGCCACGTCGATCTGCGCCCCTTCGTGCTGTCCGGCGCCGATCGCATCCGCATCGTGCCCGGCGGGCTCACCCGCGTCGCCCTCAAGCAGGGCTCGCTGGTGGTCAATTCGAGCCAGGGCGGCGGCACCAAGGACACATGGGTACTGGACGCATGACATGCTGAGCCGGGCCGCCGATAGTCTCTTCTGGCTGGCGCGCTACGTCGAGCGCGCCGACGATACTGCGCGCATCATCGATGCGACCAGCCGGCTTGCCGCCACGCCGATCACCTATGTCGGCGAAGCCAACGAGTGGGAATCGGCGCTCGCCGCCGCCGGTGCGCTCGGCGCCTACAAGGCCACGCACGAAACCACCGATCGCGACTCGGTCATCGACTTCCTCGCCTTCTCGGCCGACAACCCGTCGAGCATCAAGAGCTGCATCGCGGTCGCCCGCCACAATGCGCGAGCCGAGCGCACCGCGCTGACCATGGAGATGTGGGAGGCCATCAACAGCGCCTGGCTGGACCTGAAGCGCTACGACGGCACCCGCATGGACCGCGACACGCTGAACGAATTCCTCAGCAACGTGAAGGAGGCCTGCCTGCGTTTCGACGGCGCCGCCTATCGCGCCATGCTGCGCAACGACGCCTATTTCTTCCTGCGCCTCGGCGTCTATCTCGAGCGCGCCGATTCCACCGCCCGCATCCTCGACGTGAAGTACCACCTGCTGCTGCCCGAAGGGGCGCGGGTCGGCGGCGGCCTCGATTATTTCCAGTGGGCCTCGATCCTGCGTTCGGTCTCCTCGCTCACCGCCTATCGCTGGGTCTATCACGAGAGCCTCAAGCCATGGCTGATCGCCGACCTGTTGGTGCTCAACCAGCAGATGCCGCGCTCGCTGGCCAGCTGCTACATCAATCTGTCGAATTTTCTCGACGAGCTGTCGCTGGCCTACGGCCGTCAGGGACCGGCGCAGCGCACCGCGCGCTCGATCCGCACGCGCCTGCAGAACGCCCAGATCGGCGAGATCTTCAACCGGCCCGGCCTGCACGAGTTCCTGAGCGAGTTCATCGCCGACAATGCCCGCCTCGGCGCCGCCATCACCGAACAATATCTGACCTAAGCGCCCGCCTGCCATGCGCCTCAACATCCGCCACGAAACCGCCTACCGCTACGCCACACCGGCAACCCGCACGATCGAGGTACTGCGCCTCACGCCGCGCGGTCACAACGGGCAATACATCGCCACCTGGCGCATCGACATAGACTGCGACTGCCGCCTCGATCAGACCACCGACGCCTTCGGCAACCTGATGCACGAGTTCACCCTCGACGGGCCGATCGCGGAGCTGATCATCATCGCCGAAGGCTGCGTCGAGACCGTCGACACCGCCGGCGTGCTCAGCGGTCAGGTCGAGCGTTTTCCGCCGATCCTCTATCTGCGCGATACGGCGCTGACCGCGTCCGATCCGATAATCCGCGATTTCGCCAGCGAGGTCGCGGGAGAGGCCGGCAGCGACCGGCTCGGCCTGATGCACACCCTCATGGAGGCGATCGGCGAGCGCATGGCCTTCGAGGTGGATGCCACCAACACCGGCACCAGCGCCATCGAAGCCTTCGCGCTCGGCCACGGCGTCTGCCAGGACTTCGCGCATGTCTTCATCGCTGCCTGCCGCCACCTCGGCATCCCCGCCCGCTACGCCAGCGGCTACATGTTGAACACGGAGAATCCCGGCAAGCAGACGGCCGGCCATGCCTGGGCGGAGGTGCTGATCGAGGACCTCGGCTGGGTGGGCTTCGATCCGGCTAACGGCCAGTGCCCGACCGACGCCTACGTGCGGCTGGCCATCGGCCTCGATTATCTCGATGCCGCGCCGATTCGCGGCATCATCTTCGGCGGCGGCGGTGAATCGCTGTCGGTCAAGGTGGACATCCGCCCGGATGCGCGCTCGTTCAGCGGCTGAAAACCCAGCGTTTCCGCGCTCCACGCCCCGATGACAAAGGCCTGAGATTTGGAGCATAGTCGGCCGAACACCCCGGGGAACCCAGAGGCTGGAAATGACCTACTGCGTGGGCATCCTTGTCCGCGAAGGTCTGGTGATGATCGCCGATACCCGCACCAATGCGGGCATCGACAACATTGCCACGTTTCGCAAGCTGCACCTGTTCGAGAAGCCGGGCGAGGCGGTCATGGCGATCGCCACCGCCGGCAACCTGGCGATCAGCCAGTCGGTCCTCACCCTCATCAGCGAGGGTATGGAGGACCCCGATACCCAGGCGGTGCATACCATCACCGACATGCCAAGCATGTTCAAAGCCGCGCAGTTCGTCGGCCGCGCCATCCGCGAGGTCCACCGCACCGTCGGCCAGCAGCTCGAACAGGCGATGCCCGGCTCGTTCGATGTGTCGATGCTGCTCGGCGGCCAGGTGAAGGGCGGGCGGCTCAGGCTGTTCATGATCTACGCCGCCGGCAATTTCATCGAGGCGACGGCCGATACGCCCTACCTGCAGATCGGCGAGCACAAATACGGCAAGCCCATCCTCGACCGTTCGGTTGTCGACGCGACCTCGCTGGAAGAGGCGCTGAAGCTCGGCCTCATCTCGATGGATTCGACCATCCGCTCCAATCTCGGCGTCGGCCTGCCGATCGACCTGGTCGTGGTCAAGCGCGACGGGCTGAAATCGGACCTGACCTACCGCATCGACGCGACGGAGCCCTATTTCCACGATCTGCGCGAACGCTGGTCGGAAGCGCTGCGCGCCGCCCACATGGCCATCCCCCTGCCGCCGTATAAATAGGTCAGTTCAGCCGGAACTCGGCAGTAACGGTGCGCACCTCGCGCGCCGCCACCAGCCGCCGGTGGGCGACCTGCACCGAATGCAGCGGGCCCTCCAGCTCGCGTTTCCAGAATTCGAGGAACTTGCGCAGCTCCGGAAACAGCGGCGCCAGATCGTAGGCCTGCCAGACATAGGTCTGCAGCACCGTCGGATGATCGGGCATGCGATAGAAGATGTTGGCGGTGGTCAGGCCGAAACCCATGAGCTGCTTGCGGAACTCGCCGTGGTTCATCGCATCTCTCCGCTGCCGTTTGCCTTTCGGGGCACACGACAAGGGTCTCGCGACAGGGCGCGACTGGCAAGTCGGAAATTGCAGAAACCGCCTATGAATCAAGCGATTAGCAGCAAGGTTGGAAGGCTGCTAACAGCCTATTTTTGCGGCTCCGGACCGCCTATTCCTGCAGCTCGGTGCCCGAATGGGCGGCAGCCACGTTCGACCGGTTGAGCTTCTCGCGCAGGCTCCGCTCGACGGCGAGCTCGACGGCATCCTGCAACTGGACATGGTTGTCGAGCAGGCGATAGAGCCGTTTCGCCTCGAAGGCGAGATAGCGCACCGGCGTGGCGCAGATCGCCGTGGCGGTCGCCGGTTCGCCAGTGGAAATGCCGACCTCGCCAACCAGCTCGCCGGGTCCGCATTCGCCGACGCGCCTGCCGTCGACAAGGACATCGACCTGGCCGCGGGTGACGAAGGCGAGCTCGCTCACCGCCTGCCCGCCGCGCGTCAGCGTCGTGCCCGCCACCACGTCGCGCCAGCGGCCGACGGCAAGCAGTTGCCGCACCTGGCTGGGGCTGAGGCCGGGAACCACCTTCTGGTGGAAGAGCTGCTCCTCGGCGTTGAGGTGGCCGCCGAAGCCGCGCCCGCGCGAGACTGCCATGCGCACCACGATGACGATGGCCAGCACCGACCACCAGAACACGCCGACCGGGTCGCCGGCATAGGCGGCCGCGACGGCAATGCCGACGATCGCCGCGATGAGCGCGACGATGCGCGTCAGCGCAACGGTCGGCATGGCCAGCGCCACGACGATGCCGAACAGGCCAAGGCCCCAGGCCGCTTCCTGCGGCGAAAGGAAGAATTGGTACAGCCACATCGACATCAGCACATTCCCGCATCTCTGCCGCGGCCGGCAGCCGGGGCAGAGAATAGGCATTTCCGGCGGGCTCGGCGACCTCCAAGATGAGCCTGTTTCAGACCGGGATTCCCCCGGCTTCGGCCAGCCCTTCGGGGGTGTCGATATCGCGGACCACCGCCGCGCCGACATCGATCCCGACCACCGAGTCGCGACAGTCCCCGATCAGCTGCCGCCCGCCGGCATCGCCCTCAAGCGTCGCCAGCCGGTCGAAGAAGCGCGCGCCCCAAAGAACCGGATTGCCCCGCCTGCCGGCTGAAATCGGCACCACGATCTCGGCATTGGTCTGCGGATCGAACGCGGCGATCAGCCGGTCGATGACCGCCGGACCGACCTCCGGCATGTCGGCGAGCATCACCACGACGCCGTCGAGCCCGGCCGGGAGTGCCTTGAGACCGGCGCTCAGCGACGTCGACAGCCCGGCGCGGTAGTCGGGATTGTGCGCGACGGCGACGGCAAGCCCGGCAAGCGCCGCCTCGATCGCCCCCGCCTCGTGGCCGGTGACGACCACGACCGGCGCCGCGATGCTGGCCAGTGCTGCTTCGGCCGCAATGCGCACCAGCGGCCGGCCGCCGATGGTGGCCAGAAGCTTGTTCGCGCGGCCCATACGTCGCGATTCGCCGGCCGCCAGGATCAGCGCTGCGATGCGGCGGCCCCGATCGCCAGACGTCACGCGGCGGCCTCGTTGCCGGCCACGCCCCGATGGCGCAGCGCCAGGATGATTTCCGCCAGGATCGAGACGGCGATTTCGGCCGGCGATTGGGCGCCGATGGCAAGGCCGATCGGCGCATGGATATGGCCGAGCGTGGCCGCGTCGAAGCCCAGTGCCGACAGCCGCTCGAGGCGTTTCGCGTGCGTCTTCCGGCTACCCAGGGCCCCGACATAGAAACAGCCGGCATGAAGCGCCGCGGCGAGCGCGTAATCGTCGATCTTGGGGTCGTGGGTGAGCGCGGCAAGGCCCGTGAAGGCATCGAGGCCGAGCCTCGGAAGCGCGACCTCCGGCCATTCCGCGACCAGCGCGACATGCGGGAAGCGCTCCGGCGTGGCGAAAGCGGTGCGCGGATCGACGATGGTCATGTCGAAGCCGGCGGTCCTGGCCATCGGCGCCAGCGCCTGGCTGATGTGGACCGCGCCGATGACGATGAGGCGCGGCGGCGGCAGATGTACGGTGAGGAACAGGGCGTTGCCGTCCGGCGCCAGCACGGTGCCGGACTTGCCCGAGCGAAAGCGCAGCATCAGCTCGGCGGCCATCGGATCGTCGGCATAGCCATTCTTCTCGACCACCAGCCGCACCGCCCCGCTCGCCGTGTCGGTGACCAGGATCGCCGCCTCGCGCGCGGCGCGGGCGGCATTCAGGGACTGGAGAAGCGCGAGGTCCATCAGGTGAGCTTTTCGACATAGACGCGGATGCGCCCGCCGCACGACAGGCCCACCCGCCACGCCGTCTCGTCGGCGACGCCGAATTCCAGCGTCCTGGCCGCACCGTCGCCGATCACGTCGATCGCCTCGCTGACCACCGCTCCTTCGACGCAGCCGCCGGACACCGAGCCCTCGAAATTGCCGTCGCCATCGACGACCAGATGACTGCCCACCGGGCGCGGCGCCGAGCCCCAGGTTTCGACCACCGTGGCGATGGCGACCTCACGGCCCGCCTTGCGCCAGGTCTCGGCCGTGGCGAGCACGTCGTTTTCGAGATGAGACATCGCGGATCGCCCCGTTTCGCCTGCGATATGACGCCGCGAATATAGCGCGCGGGCCCCGGCAGCCAAACCGATCCGGTAGCCCATCGGCGCGCTCTACGACGGCGCCTTGGCGTAGGAGATGCGCCAGATGCTGCCGTTGCCGTCTTCGCTGACCAGCAATGAGCCGTCGTGGGCGACCACGACGCCGACCGGGCGGCCCCACACCTGATCGGCCGAGATGCCGAAGCCGGTGACGAAGTCCTCGTAGGCCCCGGTGGGCATTCCATTCTCGAACTTCAGCCGCACGACCTTGTAGCCGGTGCGCTGGCCCCGGTTCCACGAGCCGTGCATGGTGACGAAGGCATCGCCGTTGTATTCGGCGGGGAACTGGCTGCCCTGATAGAAGGCGATGCCGAGCGGCGCCGAGTGGGCCTGGAACAGCACGTCGGGCACGCTCACCTGATCGGCGAGGTCCGGCCGCTGGCCCGCGAGCGGTTTGCGCGGATCCTGGTTGGCGCCGATGTAGTACCAGGGCCAGCCGTAGAAATTGCCCTCGCGCACGCTGGTGGCGTAGTCGAACGGCACATTGTCGCCGAGGCCGTCGCGCTCGTTCACGACGCACCACGGATCGCCGAGGGCCGGCTCGATGGCGAGCCCCGAGCAGTTCCTGAGGCCGGTCGCGAAGACCTGCCGGTTCGAGCCATCGGGGTTGAACGAGATCACCGCGGCACGCCCCTCTTCCGCCCCCCACATCTCGCCCAGCGGATGCGTGTTGGCCCACTGCGCGATGCCGCCGCTGGGCAGCCCGCGCACGTCGCCGCCGATGTTCGAGCCGGAGCCGACGGCGACATAGAGCGTCGAATCGTCCTCGGAGAACGCGATATCGCGCGTCCAGTGGCCGCCGGAGGGAATGTCACCGATCACCGTCTCGGCCGGGCCCGACGCCTTGAGGTCGCCGGCATGATAGGGAAAGCGGACGACGCTGCCGGTGTTGCCGACATAGACCCATTGCGGATTGACGTGCGGATAGAAGGCGATGCCGTAGGGCTGGTCGAGCCCGGTGCTGGCGAAGACCGATTGCGCGCTGGGCTTCGCCTGCCCGTCGACCATGCGCAGCACGACGATCTCATCGGCGGCGCTGTCGGCGACGAAGACGTCGCCGTTCGGCGCCAGAGCCATCTTGCGCGGACCGTTCATGCCGGAGGCGACCAGCTCGGCCTTGAAGCCGGGCGGAACCTGGGGCACCGCATCCGCCGGCCGCTTCACCAGACCAGGCGCGTCGCTGGCCGACTTGGTGGAAAAAGGTTGCGGCAGGTCGCCGGCCCCGATCTGGCGCCAGACGCCGGGCTTGTTGTCCTGCCACGAGCCGAACGCATCCTGGCCGATCAGCATGTTGGCCCTGCCGGTATCGGGGCCGCCACTGATCGCGCCCGCCGCCAGGGTTGCCGCCGGCAGAGCGCCGACAACCGCCAGTGCCAGCACGATCGCCGAAGTGCGTTTCATTGCCCTTGTTCCTTCCATTCAGCCGATACCTTGCGGATCGTGCCGGGACAATCGGGGGAAAAATAGGATAGCGTCCGCATTTCCCGGCAGCACGCCACACACAGACGCTTAACTAGACAATGCCCGCCGACCGACAAGCCGCCGCCGAGATTCTGGCCTGGTACACCGAGATGGGCGTCGACGTGGCGCTGGCGGAAACCCCCGTCAACCGCCTCGCCGAGCCTGCCGCGGCCGTGGCTGCGCCGCCGCCGCGCCCCCTTGCCGGTGCCCTGCCGTTGCCCGAAAGGCGCCGCCCAGAGCCGCCGCCGGCACCGCGCACCACCATCGCCGCATCCAGCGCCGCCGCCCCCGACGACACCGCCCGGGCTGCCCGCGACGCCGCCAGCGCAGCAGGCGATCTCGACGAACTGCGCGCGGCGCTTGCCCGCTTCGACGGCTGCAAGCTGAAGCAGACGGCGACCCAGCTCGTCTTCGCCGACGGCAGACCCGGCGCCCGGGTGATGCTCGTCGGCGAGGCGCCGGGGCGCGAAGAGGACCGCCAGGGCCTGCCCTTCGTCGGCCGCTCCGGTCACCTGCTCGACCGCATGCTGGCCGCCATCGGCCTCGACCGCACATCGGTCTATATCGCCAATGTCGTGCCCTGGCGCCCGCCTGGAAACCGCACGCCGACGCCCCAGGAGACCGCCACCTGCCGGCCGTTCATCGAGCGCCAGATAGAATTGTGCAACCCGGATTTCCTGATCTGCATGGGGGCGCCGGCCGCAGCCGAGCTGATGGGCAACCGCGAGGGCATACTCAAGTTCCGCGGCCGCTGGCACGCCTTCGACACCGGCAGCCGTGAGATCCGCGCCATGGCGACGTTGCACCCGGCCTACCTGCTGCGCCAGCCGTTGCAGAAGCGATTGGCCTGGCGCGATTTCCTTCTGCTGAAGGAGGCGCTCGACCAGAGCGCCACCGAAGAGACCATGCCATGAACGACAGCGCCCTCTTCGCCATCATTCGCGACCGCCTGTTCACGGCCGTCATCGGCGACGTGATGGACAAGGCGGGCCTCCGCCACCAGTTCCTGCCGCCGGAAGTCCGGCCGATCACCCCCGATACCGTCCTGGTCGGCCGGGCGATGCCGGTGGCAGTCGCCGATGTCGATTTCCGCGAGGCGGAAGCCGACCCGTTCGGCCTGATGTTCCAGGCGCTGGACGAACTGAAGCCGGGCGAGGTCTACATCGCCGCCGGCGCCTCCCCGACCTACGCCCTGTGGGGCGGGCTGATGAGCACCCGCGCCAGGAAGCTCGGCAGCGCCGGCGGCGTGTTCGACGGCTTTCATCGCGACACGCGCGAGATCGTGCGTCTCGGTTTCCCCGTCTTTTCGCGCGGCGGCTACGCCCAGGACCAGCGCGGCCGCGGTCGCGTCGTCGACTTCCGCGTACCCATCGCCATGAGCAACGGCGTCCGCGTCGAACCGGGCGATATCGTTGCCGGCGACATCGACGGGGTGCTCGTCATTCCCTCCGCGCAGGCCCCCGACATCGTCCAGGCGGCGCTCGCCAAGGTTGAGGGAGAGAAAGGCGTCCGCGCCATGATCGAAACCGGCGAGGCGACCGCAGAGGTCTTCGCCAAAACCGGGATCATGTAAGGGCACTCCCCAACGCCCGCCTTGAAATCGCCGGCGCGCCGGCAGACAAGGTTAGGCTCCGATTCTCGCGCAGCCGCCGGTCAAATGGCTCCTCAACTCATCGCTGTCGCCTCACTCCTGCTCGGCTCGTCGTTCCTCGTGCTTGCCGGCTCCATGCACGGCCTGCTGCTGGCCGTGCAGGGCACGGCGGCGGGTTTTTCCACCACCGAACTCGGCCTGCTCGGTACCGGCTGGGCGACGGGCTTCGTCGCCGGATGCATCCTGATCCCGTATACGGTGCGCCGCGTCGGCCACATTCGCGCCTATGGCGCGCTCGCCTCGGTTGCAGCGGTCACGATCCTGCTCAACCTGCTCATCGTCACGCCGCTGGCCTGGATCCTGCTGCGCGCCGTCTCCGGCTTCACCTATGCCGGCGCCTCGATGATCGTGGAGAGCTGGCTCAACGAGCGCGCCGGGCGCGAGAACCGCGGCAAGATCTTCTCGATCTACCAGATGGTCAGCTTCGCCGCTTCGACGGCCGGCCAGCTGCTGCTCGCCATCAACGCGCCCAGCGAGTACTTCTATTTCGTCCTCGGTGCGATCTTCTACTGCCTCGCCATCCTGCCGACGGCGCTTTCCACCGCCGCCACGCCGCAACCGCTGAAGACAACGCGCTTCGACATCAAGCGCCTCTACGCCCTGTCGCCGGTGGCAGCGGTCGTCTGTTTCCTGATTGGCCTCGCCAATGGCGCCTTCGGCACGCTCGGCCCCGTCTACGCCAGCCGCATCGGCCTGCCCGTCAACAAGGTCGCCATCCTCACCGCCGGCGCGCTGCTCGGCGGCTCACTGATCCAGTTTCCGCTCGGTTGGCTTTCCGACCGCATGGATCGTCGCCGCGTGCTGGTCGCCGTCGGCATCGGAGCGGTGGCGATCGGCGCGGCAATCGTATCGCTGCGCCCGCGCGACCCCGTGCTGATCACCAGCCTGATCGTGCTCTATGGCGCCATGGTCTATCCGATGTATGCGCTCACCGTGGCGCATGCCAACGACTTCGCCGGCACCGACGAATTCGTGAAGACCGCCAGCGGCCTGCTGCTGCTTTACGGCTTCGGCACGATGATCGGGCCGGCGATAGCCGCCTACACCATGCAGGCCTGGATTCCGGAGGGGCTGTTCGCCTTCACCCTCAGCGTCTACGTCGTGGTCGTCGCCTACACCCTGTTCCGCATGACCAGGCGCGCGCCGCCGAGGATCGAGACCCGCGAGACTTTCCAGGGCCTGCTTCTGCCCAAGACGGTCACGCCGGAAAGCGCCGTTCTCGACCCGCGCGCCACCGGACCGGAGCTGCTGGCCGACCCGCCGCCCGAAGGCTCGCCCGGCACCTCGTCGGCCGGCTAAACTGCTCCGTGCCAGTTGTCATGTCGGCGCCGCCTTGCTAATCCAAGCCAAGAGGGGGCAAACGGGGAGTTCAAGCCCAGCGTATGTCTCAGGCACCAGCAGAGGGGCCGGCGACAGTGGGCACAGGCATGGCATCCGATGTGCTCATCGAAGCCGTGGCCGTCACTAAGTCGTTTGGTGGCGTGCAGGCGGTTACGGGCTGTTCGCTAGGTGTTGCCCGCGGATCGGTGACTGGCCTTATCGGCCCCAACGGCGCCGGCAAGACGACCCTGTTCGACACCATCGCCGGCACGCTTGTGCCCGACAGCGGGCGTATTGTC
Organism: uncultured Alphaproteobacteria bacterium; assembly: GCA_963750065.1. GTDB lineage: Bacteria > Pseudomonadota > Alphaproteobacteria > Rhizobiales > Kaistiaceae > CAVSRC01. The sequence goes on along the minus strand of CAVVPK010000021.1, from coordinate 93,088 downwards.
TTCGACGGCCAGGACGTGGCCGGCATGCCGCCGCACGACCTGTTCCACCGCGGCCTGCTGCGCACCTTCCAGATCGCCCGCGAGTTCTCCAACCTGACCACTGTCGAGAACCTGATGATGGTTCCCCCCGGCCAGCCGGGCGAGACCCTGCTCGACGTCTGGCTCAAGCCGGGCGCCGTGCGGCGGGTGGAGAGGAATGTGCGCCAGAAGGCCGTCGAGGTGATCGACTTCCTCGGTCTCAACGCGGTGCGCAACGAACTCGCAGGCAACCTGTCCGGCGGCCAGAAGAAGCTGCTCGAACTCGGCCGCACGATGATGGTCGACGCCAAGGCGGTGCTGCTCGACGAGGTCGCCGCCGGCGTCAACCGGACGCTCCTCAAGGACCTCGCCGGCAACATCCAGCGCATGAACCGGGAGCTCGGCTACACCTTCTTCGTCATCGAACACGACATGGACCTGATCAGCCAGCTCTGCGATCCGGTCATCGTCATGGCCGAAGGCAAGGTGATCGCTGAAGGGCCGATGGAAGAAATCCGGGCGATGCCGGAGATCATCGACGCCTATTTCGGCACGCCGGTGGAGATTCCGGCATGAACGTCATCGAGATCAGCGGGTTGGAAGCCGGCTATGGCGGCGCGCCGATCCTCAACGGCGTCGACATCGCCATCGAGCAGAGCGACATCGCTGTGATCGTCGGCCCCAACGGTGCCGGCAAGTCGACCATCCTCAAAGCGATCTTCGGCCTGGTGCGCTCCAGCAAGGGCGCCATCGTCTTCCAGGGCAACACCATCACCAACGCCGAGCCCGACCGGCTGGTGCCCATGGGGCTCGGTTTCGTGCCGCAGGAATTCAACGTCTTCACCTCGATGACGGTCGAGGAGAACCTGGAGATGGGGGCCTATATCCGGCGCGACAACTACAGTTCGACCATGCAGTCCATCTACACCATGTTCCCGGTGCTGAAGGAGAAGCGGCGCCAGCGGGCGGGCGAACTGTCCGGCGGCCAGCGCCAGATGGTGGCCATGGGCCGGGCGTTGATGAGCCAGCCGAAGCTGCTGCTGCTCGACGAGCCTTCGGCCGGGCTGAGCCCGATCCACACCATCCAGATCTTCGAACACGTTCGCACGATCAATGCCAACGGCGTCGCGATCCTGATGGTCGAGCAGAACGCGCGTCACGCTCTCGCCTTCGCCACCAAGGGCTTCGTCATCGCCAACGGGCGCAACCGGTTCACCGGCACCGGCCAGCAGCTGATCGACGATCCGGAAGTGGCGCGGAGCTTTCTCGGCGGATGAAGGGGCGGCAGTGAACGAGCTTATCTTCTTTGCCAACAAGGTGGTGGTGAACGGCACGGTTCTCGGCAGCGTCTATGCGCTGGGCGCCATCGGCGTGACGCTGATCTTCGGCATCCTGCGCTTCGCCCATTTCGCCCATGGCGACATGATGACCATGGGTGCCTTCGTCGCCTTCACGCTGACCGCCATCGCCGCCGCCATCGGCATCCACACCTTCTGGCCGCTGGGCTTCATCGTCCTGCCTCTGGCGATGCCGATCACCGCGGTGCTGGCGCTGGGCATCGACTGGCTGTTCTACCGACCACTCAGGGAGCGCAGCGCCAAGCCGGTGACACTGCTCATCGCGTCGATTGGCGTGACCCTGATGCTGCAGGGCCTGATTCGGCTGATCTTCGGGGTCGAGAACCGCACCTTCTTCATCGGCGAAGCCAAGCACATGCTGCGCTTCGATATAGGGATCGGCGGCGCCACCCGGCCGATCGTGGTGTCCGAGCCGCAAATCCTGCTGATCGCGGTAACGGTCCTGGTGGTAATCGCCCTGCACCTGTTCCTGACCCGCTCGCGGTTGGGCAAGGGCATGCGCGCCATGGCCGACAATCCCAACCTCGCCCAGGTCAGCGGCATCAATACCCGCGAGGTCATCCGCGCCACCTGGATCATCGCCGGCGGGCTCGCCTGCCTCGCCGGCACCATGCTGGCGCTGGATGTCAGCCTCAAGCCGGACCTTGCCTTCAACATCATTCTGCCGATCTTCGCCGCCGCCGTCGTCGGCGGCCTCGGACAGGCCTATGGCGCCATCGCCGGCGGCTTCCTGGTCGGCTTTGCCGAGACGCTGGCCGTCTTCAACTGGACCACTGTGCTGCGCCCGTTCCAGGGCCTGCTGCCGAAGGGCTGGGAGTTTCCCGCCGACCTGTCGCTGGTCTCCACGGATTACAAGCTGACCGTGGCCTTCGTGATCCTGGTCGTCGTCCTGCTGGTCCGCCCGACCGGCATCTTCCGGGGAGCGGGAACGTGAAAATTTCGGCCAATCTGCGCGACGGGCTGCTCTTCGCCAGTCTCGGCCTCATCATCCTGGCCGTCTTCCTCTATCAGGGACCCGCCACCACCATCCAGCTTCTGGTCAGCGCGGTCACCTATTCGTTGGTCGCCCTCGGCCTCAACATCCACTGGGGCTATGGCGGCCAGTTCAATTTCGCCGTCATGGGCTTCCTCATGCTCGGCGGTTATGCCGTCGTGCTCACCTCCTACCCGCTTAATATGGACTTCTGGAACTCGGACGGGCCGGCCCTGCTCGGCCGCGCTGCGCTCGCCGCGGCCATCGGCGCCGCCATCGTCGTTGCCGCGCACAAGGCGCATCGCTTCGGCATCACCGGAAAGCTCAAGACGGCCCTGGTCATCATCGCCTGGCTGGCCGCCTATATCGGCTACCGCACGCAGATCGACCCGGCGACCACCTATATCGAGGACAAGGCCGGATTCGTCGGCGGGCTCGGCCTGCCGATCGAGGTTTCCTGGCTCGTCGGCGGCCTCATTGCTGGCGTCGTCGCCTGGCTGGTCGGCAAGGTCTGCCTCGGTTTGCGAACCGACTACCTGGCCATCGCCACCATCGGCATCTCCGAGATCATCCGCGCCTTCCTCAAGAACATGGATTGGCTGACGCGCGGCACGCTGACCGTTTCGCCGCTGCCGTGGCCGGTTCCCACGGCGCTCGAAACCGGCATCGATGACAAGACCCTCGCCCTGGTCGCCTCGCGCTCGCTCTTCCTGGCCGTCACCGTCGCGGTCACCGCCGTCCTCTTCTTCCTGCTCCAGCGCGCCTATGGCGGCGCCTGGGGCCGCATGATGCGTGCGATCCGCGACAGCGACGTCGCCGCCGAGGCCATGGGCAAGAACGTCAAGTCCCGCCAGATCGAGCTTTTCGTGTTCGGCGCCGTGCTGATCGGCATCGGCGGCGCCCTGATGACGACCTATGTGCAGATCTACGATCCGGGCGGCTACCAGCCCATCAACCACACCTTCATCGTCTGGGTGATGGTCATCGTCGGCGGCGCCGGCAACAATCTCGGTGCCCTGTTCGGCGGCGTGCTGATCATCATCGCCTGGAACATGTCGGCGCCGCTATCGGTGCTCGCCTTCCGCTGGTTCGACGCCGGCATGCAGGCGGTCGGCCTTCCCGGCATCCCCGATCTCGACTCGCGTGCCCTTCAGGCGCGCGTGTTCATCCTCGGCCTCGTGATCGTGCTGGCGTTGCGCTATGCGCCGCGGGGGCTGATCCCCGAACGCATTCGCAGGCACGAAGCGTCGTAGACACGAAGCGTCGTAGCCAAGGCCATATGAAGAAGGGGCCCGGGATCGCTCCCGGGCCCCTCATGATGTGCGCGTTCGGTCGCGCCGTTACTTCGCCGGTCCCACTGCGATCCAGTGGCCGTCCTTGACCGTCTCTTCAAGGATGAAGCCGGCAACATCGCCGTGAGCGTCGAAATCGACCGGGCCGGTGGCCCCTTCATAGTTCACGTCGCCGCCGGCATCGATGATGTCCTTGGCCTTCTTCCATTCGCCGGGCAGGATCACCTCGCCCGGGGGGTTCGCCACTTCGCGCACCGCCGCCGACAGGCCCTCGCGCTTGGCGCCGTTCTTCTCGATGGCCAGCGCCAGCACGAAGGCGGCGTCATAGGCTTCCGGCCCGTAGATCTTCGTCGGGTCAAGACCGGCTTTGGTCGCCATGTCGGTGAACACCTTCGCACCGGGAACATCCGCCGTGCCCGGCTTGGTGCCGATCATGCCTTCCAGTGCCTTGGCATCCATGCCCTTGAACAGGTCGTCCGAGATCATGCCGTCGGCGCCCACATAGTGCGTGAAGTCGCCGCTCTCGATCGCCTGGCGGAGCATGGTCTGGCCCGAGCCCTGAGCATAAGCGAGCAGCACGAGGGTCTGCGCACCGGATGCGGCCAGCGAGCCGAGTTCGGCGCGATAGTCCGCCTTGCCTTCTTCATGCGGCGCCACGGCCGCGACGGTGCCGCCGTCAGCCTTGAACGCTGCCGTGAAGGTATCGGCAAGCCCCTTGCCGTAGTCATTGTTGACATAGGCGACGGCAACGTCCTTGAGGCCCTTGGACATCAGCAGCCGTGCCAGCACCTCGCCCTGATAGGCATCGGACGGAGCCGTACGGAAGACCAGGTCCTTGTCGTCCAGCGTGGTCAGCGACGGCGCCGTTGACGAGGGCGAAATCATCACGGTGTTGGTCGGGATCGCTGCGGTGTTGGCCGCGGAGATCGTCGCACCGCTACACATCGCGCCCATGATGGCGAGCACGTGCTTGGAATTGATCAAGCGGTCGGCAGCATTGGCCGCGGCGGTCGCATCGGCGCAGGTGCTGTCATCACGCACCGCCACCAGCTTGCCGTCCTTCGTCCCCCCCTGATCGTCAACGTTCTGGATGGCCAGTTCGGCGCCCGCGGCGATCGGCGGCGCCAGGGCCTCAAGGGGCCCGCTGAAGCCGAGGAGCACCCCGATATTGATATCGTCGGCAGAGGCCGACGCAGCCCCCAGTGCCGCCACGGCCACGGCCGAGGCCAGCACAATCTGTAGCTTACGCATATTCACCTCCAATCCGGCTTCCCGGTCGCCTCGGCCTTGCCCGAAGTTCGAAGGGATCCCCGGCAGCTGTCGGAATGGCGGAGCAGCGCCCCGTCGCCAATGACATTACTGATTTTGCAGCAGAGTTACAGCCCGGCACCGGGGAGCGACCGAGGGTCGCTGGCATGCCGGCAGAGATCGACCGGTGCGATGTCGCGGCCACCGACGCTCTCGCCCACCGGTGCGCCGGCAAGCCTGCGTCATATTGTCGAATTTCGCCTGTCGCACCCCGCCGGCCGAACAAAACGGCGCGAATCCTGCACGGAGCTGGCCGTTGTCAAGGCCTGTTGTCTTGGCAAGACAGCTAAGCCAAGATGACAATTGCTCTAGAGAAGTTGGCACGACCTTCTGGTCGCAGCCACATAGGGGACCAGGGGGCCTATGGAGTATTTCGTTCAGCAGTTGATTAATGGGCTGACGCTCGGGTCAATCTACGGCCTGATCGCCATCGGCTACACGATGGTCTACGGCATCATCGGCATGATCAACTTCGCCCACGGCGACATCTTCATGGTCGGGGCGTTCATCGCGCTGATCACCCTCATCATCCTCGGCACGACCGCCGGCATGCCCGTGCTGGTCATTCTGGCGGCGCTGATCATCGTGCTCGCCGTGGCCATGGCGCTGACCGCCGTGTGGGGCTGGGCGGTTGAGCGCGTCGCCTACCGGCCGTTGCGTGGATCGTTCCGACTCGCCCCGCTGATCACCGCCATCGGCATGTCGATCGTCCTGGAGAACTACATCCAGGTCGTCCAGGGCGCGCGCGTGAAGCCGATGCCACCGCTCATCACCGGCGGCTACGCGATCATGAAGGGCGGCAACTTCATCGTTCAGATCTCCAACCTTCAGATCATCATCATGGTCACGACTGTGATCTTGATGGTCGCCTTCACGCTGCTGATCGCGCGCACGGCGCTCGGCCGCGCCCAGCGCGCCTGCGAGCAGGATGCGCGCATGGCGGCGCTGCTGGGCGTCAATGTCGATCGCACCATCTCGATCACCTTCGTGGTCGGCGCGGCGCTCGCCGCCGTGGCCGGCATGATGTTCCTGCTCTATTACGGGGTGATCGATTTCTACATCGGCTTCAACGCCGGCATCAAAGCGTTTACCGCCGCCGTGCTCGGCGGCATCGGTTCGTTGCCCGGCGCCATGCTCGGCGGCCTGCTCATCGGTCTGATCGAGACCTTCTGGTCGGCCTATTTCTCGGTCGAATACAAGGACGTCGCAGCCTTCTCGATCCTTGCCATCACGCTCATCTTCCTGCCTTCGGGACTGCTGGGCCGGCCGGAAGTGGAGAAGGTCTGACATGGCAGCCAGCATTTCCCGCGAACCCACCTCCGATCTGACGCCAGAGGGCGCCGAAATCCAGGAGGAGGCCCGTCGGCGTGCCTATATGGGCGAGCCGCCGGCATCGGAGACACCGAGGCACAATCACCTCGTCGCCCGCTCGCTGAAGGACTCGTTCCTCGCGGCGCTGGTCACCTTCGCACTCGCCGCGCCGACGATCGGCCTGCAGACGGTCGCCGTCGGCGCGCGCAGCAATCTCGGCCTCGATCAGCACTGGCAGACCGTCGGCATCGTCGTCGGCATCGTCTTCTTCGGCCGCCTGCTGCTCAATCTGTTCGTCTGGAAGGCGGAGCGGCCGCTCTTTCGGGGCCTCGGCAAGGGCCTGACTGCCGCGATACCGGCCATCCCCAATGTCGGCATGGTCTCGGCCGGGCTGTTCCTGTTTGCTGCCGTCGCCATTCCGATCTTCGCGCTGGTCTTCTACCCCAGTCAGGCCCGCTACATCCTCGACCTCGGCACGTTGATCCTGACCTATGTGATGCTCGGCTGGGGCCTCAACATCGTCGTCGGCCTCGCCGGCCTGCTCGACCTCGGCTACGTCGCCTTCTACGCCGTGGGCGCCTATTCCTACGCCCTGCTTGCCGAGCATTTCGGCTGGTCGTTCTGGATCTGCCTGCCGCTGGCCGGCATCCTTGCCGCCTGCTGGGGCCTGATCCTCGGTTTCCCGGTGCTGCGACTGCGCGGCGATTACCTCGCCATCGTGACGCTGGCCTTCGGCGAGATCATCCGCCTGGTGCTGATCAACTGGTATTCGTTCACCCACGGCCCCGACGGCATCAACCACGTGCCGCGGCCGAGCTTCTTCGGGCTCACCTTCACCCGCGGCGACGGCAGCTTCGCCTCCTTCTTCGGGCTTCACTATTCGCCCAACCACAGGATCATCTTTCTCTATTACCTGATCTTCGTTCTTGCCCTGGTCACCAATTTCGTGGTGCTGCGTATCCGCCGTCTGCCCGTGGGTCGTGCCTGGGAAGCACTGCGCGAGGACGAGATCGCTTGCCGCTCGCTCGGCATCAACACCACCAACACCAAGCTCACCGCCTTCGCCATGGGTGCCATGTTCGGCGGCTTCGCGGGCTCCTTCTTCGCCACCCGTCAGGGCTTCATCTCGCCGGAGAGCTTCAACTTCATGGAGTCGGCGACCATCCTGGCCATCGTCGTCCTGGGCGGCCTCGGCAGCCAGATCGGCGTCGCGGTCGCCGCGGTGGTGATGATCGGCGGCATCGAAATGCTGCGCAATCTCACCTTCCTGAAGGCGGTCTTCGGCCCCGACTTCGATCCCAGCCAGTACCGCCTGCTGATCTTCGGCATACTCATGGTGGCGATCATGGTGTGGCGACCACGCGGCCTTGTCTCGACGCGAAAACCGACGGTGTTCCTCAAGCAAAGCAAGGCCGTATCGGGCGCACTGGTGGGAGAGGGTCACGGATGAACCGCTGGCAGAGTGATCCCATCCTGGCGGTCGAGCATCTGACCATGCGCTTCGGCGGCCTTGTGGCGGTGAACGACCTGTCGTTCTTCGTCGGTCGCGGCGACATCACCGCGCTGATCGGCCCCAACGGCGCCGGCAAGACGACCGTCTTCAACTGCATCACCGGCTTCTACAAACCGACCGAGGGCCGCATCGGGCTGGCCCAGAATGCCGGCACGTTCGACGGCCTCGCCGCGGCGACCGAGCACAGAACGTGGACCGGCAGCGCCAAGGGCCTCTACCTGCTCGAGCGCATGCCCGAGAACGAGATTGCCAAGCACGCGCGCGTCGCCCGCACCTTCCAGAACATCCGCCTGTTCGGCGGCATGACGGTTCTGGAGAACCTCATGGTGGCCCAGCACAACAAGCTGATGCTGGCCTCCGGTTACTCGATCGCCGGCATCCTCGGCCTGGCCTCCTATCGCGCCGGCCACCAGGCGGCGATCGACAAGGCGCTCTACTGGCTGCAGCAGGTCGATCTCGTCGAGCGCGCCGACGATCCGGCCGCCAGCCTCCCCTATGGCGCCCAGCGGCGGCTTGAGATCGTGCGCGCCATGTGCACCGATCCCCTGCTGCTGTGTCTGGACGAGCCGGCCGCCGGCCTCAATCCGCGCGAGTCGGCCGAACTCAACAAGCTCCTCCGCTTCATCCGCGACGAGCACGCCATCTCCGTCCTGCTCATCGAGCACGACATGGGCGTGGTCATGGAGATTTCGGACCACATCGTGGTGCTCGATTACGGCGTGAAGATCTCGGATGGCTCCGCCGATTTCGTCCGCAACGACCCCAAGGTCATCGCCGCCTATCTCGGCGTCGACGACGAGGAAATCGACAAGGTCGAGGCGGAGGTTTCACAATGACTGCTCCCCTGCTCTCCGTCCGCGGCGTGACGACCTATTACGGCAACATCGTCGCCCTGCGCGGCGTCGACGTCGAAGTGAACGAGGGCGAGATCGTCACCCTGATCGGCGCCAACGGCGCCGGCAAATCGACGCTGATGATGACCATCTGCGGCAGTCCGCGGGCGCGCTCCGGCGAGATCGTCTTCGACGGCACCGACATCACCGAGCGGCCGACCCACGAGATCATGCGCATGGCCATCGCGCAGGCGCCCGAAGGCCGTCACATCTTCCCGCGCATGACGGTGCTGGAAAACCTGCAGATGGGCGCCGTCGCCACCGGCCTGGAGCATTTCGACGAGGATCTGGCGCGCGCCTACGAAATCTTTCCGGTCCTCAAGCAGCGCGCCAGCCAGCGTGGCGGCACGCTGTCGGGCGGCGAACAGCAGATGCTGGCGATCGCCCGCGCGCTGATGAGCCGGCCGCGCCTGCTGCTGCTCGACGAGCCGTCGCTGGGACTGGCACCGCTGATCGTGCGCCAGATCTTCGGCGTGCTGCGCGACCTCAACGAGCGCGACGGGCTGACCGTCTTTCTCGTCGAGCAGAACGCCTATCACGCGCTGCGCCTGGCCCACCGCGGCTACGTCATGGTCAACGGCACGATTTCGCTGACCGGCACGGGCAAGGAACTGCTGGCCCGCGAAGAAGTACGCCGGGCCTATCTCGAAGGCGGCCACCACTAGAGTCGGGAACACGTCTATGGGTCTACTCTACCAGACCAACATCATCGATTTTCTGCTGGTTACCGTGTTTCTCGGGGGCGCCGCCGCGTATTTGGTCGGACGGGCGTTGGCCTACACCTGGGCACCGGTCAAGCTCCTGGTGCTCTATACCTTCTTTCTGACGGCCGCAGTACGGTTCATCCATTACGCCCTTTTCCACGGCACCTTGCTGTCTTTGCATTACTTCGTCGTCGACGTGGTCATCCTTGCCGTATTGGCCGCACTTGGCTACCGCATCACCCGCGCCAGCCAGATGGTCAGCCAGTATGGCTGGCTCTACAGGCGGGCCGGCCCGCTGTCCTGGCGCCGCCGCTCTCCGGCCGGAGACGGCGCGCCGGAAAGCGCCTGACGCCGGAAGCCATTGAAATCTGCGCCGTTTTGGCGGTGGCAGGATAGTTGGAATTAGGATAATTTGAATTTAGTGGGGGAACTGCCCCGCTAAAGGCACGGTGCTTTTTTTGGGCACCAGGTACAGAGGGGACTTACGCATGAGGAACTTACTGAAAACTGGCATTGCCCTGTCATTCACCTTAGCAATGGCCGGTATCGCTCACGCTGACATCTCGATCGCGACTGTCGGTCCGATCACCGGCCAGTACGCCTCGTTCGGCGCACAGCTCAAGGCCGGTGCCGAACAGGCAGTCGCCGATCTGAACAAGGCCGGCGGCCTTCTCGGCCAGAAGGTCAACCTCGAGGTCGGTGACGACGCCTGCGATCCGAAGCAGGCAGTCGCCGTCGCCAACCAGCTCGTCGCCAAGGGCGTGCTGTTTGTCGCCGGGCATTTCTGCTCCGGCTCGTCGATCCCGGCGTCGTCGGTCTATTCCGACGCCAACGTCGTCCAGATCTCGCCGGCTTCGACCAACCCGGCATTCACCGACCAACGTCCCGGCCCTGGCACGTTCCGCGTCTGTGGCCGTGACGACCAGCAGGGCCTGGTCGCGGGCCAGTTCCTTGCCTCGCACTTCAAGGACAAGAACATCGCCATCATCGACGACAAGAGCACCTACGGTAAGGGCCTTGCCGATCAGACTCGCAAGTTCATGAACGAGGCGGGCAAGAAGGAAGTCCTCGACGAGGCCTACAACGCCGGCGAAAAGGACTACAGCGCTCTGGTCTCCAAGCTGAAGGCCAACAACATCGACGTGCTTTATGTCGGCGGCTACCACACCGAAGCCGGCCTGATTAAGCGCCAGATGGTGCAGCAGGGCATGAACACCATTCTGATGTCCGGTGACGCACTGGTCACCGACGAGTACTGGCAGATCACCGGCGACGCCGGCAACGGCACGCTGATGACCTTCTCGCCCGATCCGCGGAAAAACCCGGAAGCCAAGCCGATCGTGGACGAGCTGCAGGCCGCCGGCCGCACGGCCGAGGGCTACTCGCTCTACACCTACGCGGCCGTCATGATCTGGGCCGATGCCGTCAAGGCCGCCGGCACGACCGACTTCGACAAGGTCACCGCGGAAATGTACAAGACGACCTTCAACACGGTCCTCGGCAAGTTGAACTTCGACAAGAAGGGTGACGTCACCCTGCCCGGCTACGTCATCTACGAGTGGAAGAACGGCAAGTACGACTACCTGACCATGTAGTCCCTTCGCGATCATCGCCGTCTTAAGGCGGTGCACGAACCCCGGCGGCAACGCCGGGGTTTTTGTTTGCCTTCTCCGCAGCGCGGTTGCAGTTTGGCTGGCCTGAGACCGCGCCCCGTGGAGCCGCTGCCAGTGCCCGCTCGAGTCCGCTTCGCCGCTTGCCTGATTGCCGCTGCCGGCCTGTTTGCCGCCGGGCTCGCCGAGGCGGAGACGATCATCGGTGTCGCCGGCCCGATGTCGGGCAGCTTCGCCATCTTCGGCGGCGAGATGCAGGACGGTGCCGCCCAGGCGGTCGCCGACATCAACGCCGCCGGCGGTGTCAACGGGACACCGTTGGCGCTTCAGGCGATGGACGACAAGTGCGATCCCAAGACCGCCGATGCCGTCGCCAACCAGCTCGCCGGCAAGGGCGCCGTCATGGTCGTCGGCCATCTCTGTCTCGGCGCCTCGCTGGCCGCGGCCTCGGTCTATGTGGCCAACCGGATCGTCGAGATTTCGCCCGCCACCACCTGGCCGGACTACACCGACAAGCGCCCCGGCGCCGGCATCTATCGGCTGGCCGGTCGTGACGATGAACAGGGCGTCGTTGCCGGCCAGGCCATCGCCAAGCGCTTCCCCGGCAAGGCGGTTGCCGTGATCGACGACCGCAGTCCCTACGGCAAGGCCCTTGCCGACGCCACGCGGCGGGCCATGAACGCGGCGGGAAAGCGCGAAGCCTTCACCGAGGAATACGATCCCGGCACACGCGATTTCACCGACCTGGTGGACCATCTGCAGGCGGCCAATATCGGTGTCGTCTATATCGGCGGCTACCCGACCGAGGCAGGCCTGATCGCGCGCCAGATCCGCGCCTCGGGGCTGGATACGGTGATCGTCGGTCCCGACGCGCTGGTGACCAACGAATATCGCGACGTGGCCGGCGCTGCCGCCGACGGCACGCTGGTCACCTTTGCGCCCGACGCGCGCCTGAACCCCGGTGCCGCGGATGTGGTAGCGGCGTTCCGCGCCCGCGGCGTCGAGCCGGAAGGCTATGTGCTGCCGAGCTACGCCGCCGTACAAGTCTGGGCCGCGGCAGCCACGGCCGCCGGTGCGAACGATTTCGATGCCGTCGTCAAGGCGATGGACAGCCGCCGCTTCGCCACCGTCATCGGCGATCTCACCTTCGATGCCAAGGGCGACATGTCGCTGCCGGGTTTCGTTCTCTATGAGTGGCGCGATGGCCGGCTTGGCGCCGCCGGCAATTGACGGCGCGTTACCCGGAGGATCGGCCGTGAAAAACCTCCTCACCGACGTCGCCGGCCTCAGCGTCGGCAACGCTGACGATGCAAAACTCAAATCCGGCGTCACGGTGGTGCTGTGCGACGAACCGGCTGTCGCTTCCGGTCACGTCATGGGTGGGGCGCCGGGAACCCGCGACAGCGACCTGCTGGCGCCTGAGCAGACCATCGCCACCATCGATGCGGTGGTGCTCTCCGGTGGCTCGGCCTTCGGTCTCGAGGCGGCCAGCGGTGTCATGTCGGGTCTTGCCGAAGCCGGCCGCGGCGTCGCCATCGGCCCGGTCCGCGTGCCAATCGTTCCGGCCGCCATCCTCTTCGATTTGCTGAATGGCGGCGACAAGGACTGGGGGGCCACCTCGCCCTACCCGGCGCTCGGCCGCGCCGCGCTCAACGCCGCTGCGCACGATTTCGCTCTCGGCAGCGTCGGCGCCGGCGCCGGCGCCACCACCGTCAACCTCAAGGGTGGCCTCGGCTCTGCCTCCATGCGGCTGGACAGCGGCATCACCGTTGCGGCCCTGGCGGCGGTCAATGCGCTCGGCCAGGCGACCATCGGCGATACCGCCCATTTCTGGGCGGCGCCCTTCGAACAGGGCGGCGAGTTCGGCGGCCTCGGTCCGCCCCCCGCCTACCCCGCCGCGGCCACGGCGCTGCGTCACAAGGGCCAGATCGACCGGGCGAGCACGACGATCGCGGTCGTCGCCACCGATGCGCACCTGACCAAGGCGGAAGCCAAGCGGCTGGCGGTCATGGCGCATGACGGCTTCGCCCGCGCTCTGTGGCCGTCGCATACACCCATGGATGGCGACATGATCTTTGCACTCGCCACCGGCCGGGTGACGGCAACGGCTGACATGATCGCCATCGGCGCTGCCGGTGCGGCGTGCATGGCCCGCGCCATCGCCCGCGGCATCTACGCCGCGACCCCTGCAGCGGGCGATCTCGTACCCACCTGGCGCGAGAAATTTGGCTGAAGACAAGACCGCCCCGGACGTCGCCGGCCGGGGCGGTGAAACCAGTGCGGTACGCAGTACCTATCCGCGACGATGACTATGCCGGCACATGGTTAGCGGACGATTAATGCAGCCGCTAAAATTTTCACATCACGCCGAACACCGCCAGCAGCAGCACCGCCTGGGCGAAGAAACCCACCGCGAAGGCGAGCGTGCGCACGACTGGAATGCCCATCGTGTAGACCACGAGGTGAATCAGCCGCGCCCAGAAATAGGTTGCCGCCGCTGCCACTGTCGCCCCCGTCGAGATGTTGAGCGCGTGCAGCATCAGGACGAGAGGCGCGAACACCATCAGGTTCTCGACCGCGTTGTAGTGCGCGGCCTTCATGCGTTCGGCCCACACCGATTGCTGCGGCAGTTTGGGCCCCGGATTGGCAAAGGTGCCCATCAGCCCGCGTGTGGCGATTCGATCGAGAATGTATGGCACCCAGATCAGTCCGGTCATCGCGACCGTCAGCGCCAACCAGAAGAATTCCTGACTCATCGAGGTTCCTTCCCATTTGCGGCGGCACGTGCCTTCCCCCCGCGTCTGCAGGCTTCGGCGGTGCCGGGCTCGTCCGCATCCAGCCATTGTGAGGCGACTCGGCCGCCCATATGATTGCGCCCGGCGGACTTGCATGATACCGCCGATGGCATGGATCGCCGAGTTCTGATCGCGCCCTCTATTCTGTCGGCTGATTTCGCCCGGCTGGGCGAGGAAGTCGCCGCGGTCGATGCGGCCGGCGCCGACTGGATCCACGTCGACGTCATGGACGGCCATTTCGTGCCCAACCTCACCATAGGGCCGGGCGTGGTGCGGGCGATCCGGCCCCATACACGGAAACCGCTCGACGTCCACTTGATGATTTCGCCCGCCGATCCCTACCTCGCCGCCTTTGCCGAGGCCGGGGCCGACCGCATGACCGTCCATGTCGAAGCCGGCCCGCACCTCCACCGCTCGCTGCAGGCGATTCGCGGGCTCGGCAAGAAGGCCGGCGTGGTGCTCAATCCCGCAACTCCGGCAACCGCCCTTCCCTATGTCCTCGACCTCGTCGACCTCGTCCTGGTGATGAGCGTCAATCCAGGCTTCGGCGGCCAGGCATTCATTCCCGAGTCGCTTGCCAAGATCGCCGAGATCCGCGCCATGATCGGCGGCCGCGACATCGTCATCGAGGTCGACGGCGGCATCACGACCAAAAATGCCCGCGCCATCGCCGAAGCCGGCGCCGATGTCCTGGTCACCGGCTCGGCCGTCTTTGCCGGCGGTAGCGGCGCCTACGGGGACAACATCGCGGCATTGAGACGGGCCGCCGAAAGCATCGCGGTTTAACCGTGCGGGCGGCGCGCTCAATCGCCGGCGCCCTTGTCGTCATCGCGCTTGCCTGCGGCGCCGCAATGGCCGGCGACTACGCCCAGCGGGAGATCCTCGGTTTCTCTCCCGATGGGCGCACCTTCGCCTTCGAGGAATACGGCGTCCAGGACGGCTCCGGCTTCCCCTATTCGAACATCTATATCGTCAACACCAGCGACGACAGCTGGGTCGCCGGCACGCCGATCCGCGTGTTGACCCAGGGCGAACTGGCGCCGCTGCAGCAGACGCGCGCCGAGGCCCGCGACAAGGCGCGGCCGATCCTTGCCGCCCGCCAGGTCGGCGTTCCCGGCAATCATGTTGCCATGAACCCGCCGACCGAGCTCTCCGCCGATCCGCACCGCGTCGTCTTCCTGCCGCGCATCGTCACGCCCATGGGCGGCGCCGCCTACGACCTGGCGCTCGGCGAGATCGAGTTGCCGGTCGACAACTGCCCCGACATGGGCCAGCCGTTCCACGGCTTCCGCCTGACGCTCACCACGGCCGCGGGCGGCACGCACACGCTTGCCAGCGACAGCCAGGTCCCGTCGAGCCGTCACTGCCCGCTGGGCTACGCAATCTCCGATGTGTTCACCTACTATCCGCCGGGCGGCCAGCCGGTGCTTGCCGTCATCCTGGGCATGTACACCGTCGGCTTCGAGGGACCCGACCGCCGCTTTCTGGCGGTGACCGCGCCGCTGCCGCCGTAGCAGCAGCCTGCAGGCACCGCTGTTGATTGGCAACACCGCCGGCCTCTGCTAGACCGCGCCGTAACCCCGACAACGGCAGGCTCAGCCCATGATTCCGCGCTATTCGCGCCCCGCCATGACGGCGATCTGGTCGCCCGAAACCAAGTTCCGCATCTGGTTCGAGATCGAGGCGCATGCCCTCGACGCCATGGCCGAAATCGGCGTGGTGCCGAAATCTGCGGCCGAGACCGTGTGGAACAAGGGCCGCGACGCCACCTTCGACATCGCCCGCATCGACGCCATCGAAGCCGAGACCCGGCACGACGTCATCGCCTTCCTGACCCATCTGGCCGAGATCGTCGGACCGGACGCGCGCTTCATCCACCAGGGCCTGACCTCGTCGGACATCCTCGACACCTGCTTCAACGTGCAGCTCATGCGCGCCGCCGACCTGCTCATCGCCGACATCGACCAGCTTCTGACGGCGCTGCGCCGCCGCGCCTTCGAGCACAGGAACACCGTCACCATCGGCCGCAGCCACGGCATCCACGCCGAGCCGACGACCTTCGGCGTCAAGCTTGCCTCCTTCTACGCCGAGTTCGCCCGTGCCCGCCGCCGCCTCTCTGCCGCCCGCGAGGAAATCGCCACCGCGGCGCTGTCGGGCGCCGTCGGTACCTTTGCCAATATCGATCCGCGCGTCGAAGACTACGTCGCCGGCGCCATGGGGCTGCGGCCGGAGCCGGTCTCCACCCAGGTGATCCCGCGCGACCGCCACGCCATGTATTTCGCCACGCTGGCCGTCGTCGCATCGTCAGTTGAACATCTGGCCACCGAAATCCGCCATCTGCAGCGCACCGAGGTGCGCGAGGCGGAGGAGTATTTCTCGCCCGGCCAGAAGGGCTCCTCGGCCATGCCGCACAAGCGCAACCCGGTGCTCACGGAGAACCTGACCGGGCTCGCCCGCCTGGTCCGCTCCATGGCCCTGCCGGCGATGGAGAACGTGACGCTCTGGCACGAGCGCGACATCTCCCACTCGTCGGTCGAGCGCATGATCGGCCCCGACGCTACCGTGACGCTCGATTTCGCCCTCGCCCGTCTCGCCGGGGTGGTCGACAAGCTGGTCGTCTACCCGGAGCGCATGAAGGCCAATCTCGACAGCCTCGGCGGCCTGGTTCATTCGCAGCGCGTCATGCTGGCGCTGACCCAGAAGGGCGTCAGCCGCGAAGACGCCTACCGGCTGGTCCAGCGCAGCGCCATGCAGGCGTGGCAAGAGGGCAGCGACTTCCTGACCTTGTTGAAGAACGACAGGCAAGTGATTCAGGCGATTCCGGAATCGGAGCTCGCGGCACTCTTCGACCTCGGCTACCACCTCAAGCACGTCGACACGATCTTCAAGCGGGTGTTCGGCGAATCTGCATCCTGAAGGCGACGTCTCGTCGAGTTGGGCGTCAACCGGCCTCGACGCCGGCTCCCAACGACCGTCCCGTCCTGCCGCCGGCGAACCACAGGGTCGTGGCGGATATCCCGCACACGGCAATCGCAACCGTCATCGGATAGGCGGTGCCGTTCTGGGTCGCGGCGACCAGTCCGCTGACCACAAAGGCGCAGCCGAACTGCAGAACGCCAATCAATGACGACGCGCTGCCGAAATGGCTGGCGCTCGCCGCCATCGCGGTAGCTGCCGCGTTGGCGCCGATGAAACCAAGTGTGCCGATGGCGACCCACAAGGGGACGAGCAGCGCGACGAGGCTGTTCGCGGGGACGACCGCAACCGTCGCAATCCCAGCGATGGCATTCGTTGCCAGGGCCGCACCAAGCAGGAATTCAGGAGTGCTGCGCCGCAACGCCATCCGGTTGAGCTGCGCCGAGACGATCAACGCGCAGGCAATCAGCGCGAACAGAAAGCCATAGGCCTGGGCGCTCGCCCCGTGCAGGTTGATGAAGACGAAGGGCGAGCCGGTGATGAATGCAAACATGCAGGCTTGAGCGAGGCCGCCGACGACCGCCGGCACGATGAAGCCGGGATGGGTCATCAGCCCGGCCCAAGTCCGCAAGAATCCCAGGGGGCTTCCGATCCGACGCTTGTCGGGCGGCAGCGTTTCCGGAATGAAGAACCAGACAAGCCCGATGCAAAGAAATCCGAAGGCAAGCATCACCACGAAGATGGCCTGCCAGGCGGCATAGGTGACGATGATGCCTCCCAGGATGGGAGCGAGGATGGGGCCCATCGTTCCGACGATCATGAGAAGCGACAGGGCGCGGGCACTTTCCCGTGTGTCGAAGAGATCGCTGACGATCGCCCGGCCGATGACCATGCCGGCGCAGCCGCCGATGGCCTGAAGGAAGCGAAACGCCGAGAAGCTCCCGATATCCGCAGTCAACAGGCAGAACACCGTCGCCAGAATGTAGACGCCGATGCCAGCCAGCAGAGGACCGCGCCGACCGTAGCGATCGATCAACGGCCCGTAGATTGCCTGCCCGACAGCGAGTCCGAGAAAGAAGACGGATAGCGTTGCCTCGATGCTGCCCTCGGCGACACCGAAGTGCTCGGCCATCAGGTGAAAGCTCGGCAGGTACATATCGGTGGCCAGCGGGGCAAAAGCCCCTAATAGCCCCAGGATCAGGACGATAGCGCCCACCGGGGCATTCATCCTGTCCACCGCTCCGCCTACGGCTCCCGCGCGGCGCTCAGCAATTCGGTCGCACCGAGGGTCAGGTAGGCCTGATCGGCGCCGAGCGCGATGAACCGATAGCCGAAGCCGCGGAAGGTGCGCGCCCGCTCCGGCGTCGCCGCATAGATGCCGGCGACCTTGCCCGCCGCCAAGGCGCGCTCGCCGATGTGCTTGATCGCGGCGTCGACCGAGGGGTCGACGGTGACGACCTGCCGGCCCGCCGACAGCGACACCGACAGGTCGAATGGGCCGACAAAAACGCCGTCGATGCCGTCCACCGCCAGGATCGCATCGAGCGCACCCAGCGCCCGCACCGTCTCGATCATGGCGAAGGTGAAGCAGGTCCGGTTGGCGTTCTCCAGGTATTGCGACGACTGCTCGATGCCTTCCAGGCTCATCGCCCGCGTCGGTCCCCAGCTGCGTTCTCCAACCGGCGGATATTTGGTCGCCGCGGCAAGGGCGCGCGCATCCTCGACCGAGTTGACCATCGGCGCGATGACCGCCTGGGCTCCCATGTCGAGCGCATGGGCAGCGGCGGCGTCATCGCCCAGCGCAATGCGCACGACCGCCGGCTTGCCGGCCAGAGCGATGGCGCCAATGCCGGTCATCACCGAGCCGGTATCGAGCATGCCGTGCTGCATATCCAGCAAGACGCAATCGAATCCTGCACGTGCGACGGTTTCTGCGACCAGCGGCTCGGGCATCGCCACCCAGCCGCTATAGAGCGTCTCGCCGTTGCGCAGCCGCCCGGCGAGAGCCGGTAATGACATTCGGTGGAGCCCCCTAGATCGCCTCTGTACGCACCTGTTCCTTGGCTTGCGCCAACAGCTCGTCCATGGTGCGCCGGATCTGATGGTCGGACTGGGCCACGCCGGCCGCGTCGAAATCCGCGCGGATCTTGCGGAACACGTCTTCATGTCCTGCATGATCGAGGTCGGCGGCGACCACCGTCTTGGCGTAGTCCTCGGCGTCGGTCCCCGTCTTGCCGAGCAACGCCGCGGCCCATCGTCCGAGCAGCTTGTTGCGGCGCGCATGGGCCCTGAACTGAAGGTCGGCGTCGTGCGCGAACTTGCTCTCGAAGGCATCCTCACGCTTGTCGAAAGTCGTCATTTTCTTGCGGCTCCGGCTACCGGTAAGGGCGGACTTGCATATCGTCTGACATAGCCTAAATCAACGCCATCGGCGACCCATTGTCACCGCGGCAATCCTGCACATCGGGATCGCTCATTGTGGATTTGGAGCCGATCGCATAAGGTCCGCGACGCGGCGTCGTTCGGCCGCTTGAGTCGGGCGCAGGCTGTTGTCGCAAAACACTTTTTTCCGCCTGGGACCCCCCGTCTGATGGATTTTCACAAACCGCGGTATGTACCCATGAACCGGCGTCGGCGCGTCTACGAAGGCAAGAGCAAGATTCTGTTCGAGGGTCCCGAACCCGGCACGCTCGTGCAATTCTTCAAGGACGATGCCACCGCCTTCAACAAGAAGAAGCACGAGGTCGTCGACGGCAAGGGCGTCCTCAACAACCGAATCTCCGAGCACATCTTCACCCATCTCAACCGCATGGGCATCCCGACGCACTTCGTGCGCCGCCTGAACATGCGCGAGCAGCTCATCCGCGAGGTCGAGATCATCCCGCTCGAGGTGGTGGTCCGCAACATCGCCGCCGGCTCGCTGTCCAAGCGCCTCGGCATCGAGGAAGGCACCGTGCTGCCGCGCTCGATCATCGAGTTCTATTACAAGAACGACGAGCTCGACGATCCGATGGTCTCCGAGGAGCACGTCACCGCATTCGGCTGGGCGAGCCCGCAGGAGATCGACGACATGATGGCGCTCGCCATCCGCGTCAACGACTTCCTCTCCGGCCTCTTTCTCGGCGCCGGCATCCAGCTCGTCGACTTCAAGATCGAGTGCGGCCGCCTGTGGGAAAACGAGATGATGCGGATCGTCGTCGCCGACGAGATCTCACCCGAACTCGTGCCGCCTGTGGGACGTGCAGACCAAGGACAAGCTCGACAAGGACCGCTTCCGCCGCGACATGGGCGGGCTGGTCGAGGCCTATCAGGAAGTCGCCCGCCGCCTGGGCATCCTCATCGAGCAGGACCGGCCCAAGGGCAGCGGTCCGGTGCTGGTGCAATAGCGCGGCGAGCCCGATGAAGGCCCGTCTCACCGTCACACTGAAATCCGGCGTCCTCGACCCGCAGGGCAAGGCGATCGAGGGGGCCTTGGCCGCGCTCGGCTTTTCCGGCGTCAACGGCGTCCGCCAGGGCAAGATCTTCGACATCGACCTCGCCGAAAACGACCCGGCCAAGGCCGAGGCGACCCTGAGGGCGATGGGCGAGAAGCTGCTCGCCAATATGGTGATCGAGGACTACCGCGTCGAACTGGCATAGCGCGGAGGCCGGCGCGGCCGCCTTGCCCCGGCTTTTGCCGCATTTCTCCGCCAGGAACCGGTGTAACACGACTGCAACGAATCCACGGACGATGCGCCCGCTCGCTTTTTTCGTCGCCCTTCTCCTCCTCGCCCCTGCCGCTTATGCCAAGCCGCCGCGCACCAACGGCGTCGCCTGGGTCGGCGGCCTGGCACTCCATTTCGACGCCAACCGCTGGGACGTGAACGGCGCCAACACGGCATACGACGTCTACTGCAAGACGTTGGATTGTTCCGGCACGACGATCGCCATCGCCATCGCGGATGCGACCGCAACCGCCTGCACGCCCGAGGCGCTGACATTCAAGGATGCCGATCCGGCGTTTCGGGCGCGGACCGACAGGTTCGGCCATGCCGGCCTCAACTTCCTCGTTTCCGAGGGCGATTTCGGTTGCCGCAACCTCTCCGGCGGGCCGGTGCACGCCTGCACCACCTATGCCGGCAAGACCTACATGTTCGATGCGCCAGGCCAGGGTTGCAAGACGCGGGCCGGCGCCGCCGAGTGGGTCAACGAGATCCTGCAGGGCCTGCAGCCGCGATGAGGCATGACCGGAACACGGCCCGCATGTCCCATGCAGAAAATAACCGGGTCGCGCGTCGCCCTGCCCCTTCCCAACGCCGCAGAATCGGCTAAGCGTTGACCGTCGAGGCGCTCCTTCAGCGCGGCCCCAGGAAGGCGGACCGACACCCGTGAAATCCGCTCTTGTCATCTTTCCCGGCTCCAACCGCGACCGCGACATGATTGCGGCCCTGGAGAAGGTCACCGGCAGCCGTCCGGCAATCGCCTGGCATGCCGACGGCGACATGCCGCCAGCCGATCTGATCGTGCTCCCCGGCGGTTTCTCCTATGGCGATTATCTGCGTTCCGGCGCCATCGCCGCGCGTGCCCCGGTGATGCGCGCCGTTGCCGAGCGGGCCGCGGCCGGCGTGCCGGTGCTGGGCATCTGCAACGGCTTCCAGATCCTGTGCGAAGCCGGGCTGTTGCCCGGCGTGCTGATGCGCAATGCCAGCCTGCGCTTCATCTGCCGCGAGGTGCATCTCAGCGTCGAGACCACCGACACGCTGTTCACCAGCCGCTATTCGAAGGGCCAGGTGTTGCGCTGCCCGGTCGCTCATGGCGACGGCAACTACCGCTGCGACGACGAGACATTGAAGCGCCTGACGCAAGAGGACCGGGTCGCCTTCCGCTATGTCGATGCTGCCGGCGTGCGCAGCCCCGCCGCTAATCCGAACGGCTCGATCGACGACATTGCCGGTATACTGAACGAGCGTCGCAACGTGCTCGGCATGATGCCCCACCCGGAAGACCTGATCGAGGACCTGCAGGGCGGCACCGACGGCCGCGGCCTGTTCGAGAGCGTCATGGACGCATTGGAGACAGCCGCATGACGGCACACCGTCCCCTCCTCACCGCTCTTGGCCTTGCCACCCTGATGGCGCTCTCCGGCTGCCAGATTGCCGGTGGCGGCGGTGGCGGCGGCGTCGATGTCTCGGATGAGGCCTACAACCTGTCCGTCCGGCTGGCTGATTCCATCGGCCGCTGCTGGTTCGCCGCAGGCGAGACAGCCTTTGCCGGCTATGTCTACACGCCCGAGCGCAATGCCGGCGTGTCGCGCATCCTCCTGGTCAAGAAGGACACGCCCACCGGCCTGCCGGCGCTGGTGGTGCAGGCGACGAGCGGCGCCAGCGCCTCCGTCTACGGACCGCTGGCGGATAGCGCCAACGGCGCCCGCATCCGTGCCGATATCGCGCGCTGGGCCAAGGGCGGGACAGGGTGCTCATGAACGCCCCCGTCCAGATTACCCCCGACCTCGTCGCCGCTCACGGCCTGAAGCCCGACGAATATGAGCGCATCCTCAAGCTGATCGGCCGCGCGCCGAGCATCACCGAGCTCGGCATCTTCTCGGCCATGTGGAACGAGCACTGCTCGTACAAATCCTCCAAGACCTGGCTGAGGCTGCTGCCGACCAGCGGACCGCGGGTCATCTGCGGCCCCGGCGAGAATGCCGGCGTCGTCGATATCGGCGACGGCGAGGCGGTGATCTTCAAGATGGAGAGCCACAACCACCCCTCCTATATCGAGCCCTATCAGGGCGCGGCAACCGGGGTCGGCGGCATCCTGCGTGACGTCTTCACCATGGGCGCCCGGCCGATCGCGTCGATGAATGCGCTCCGCTTCGGCGCCCCTGACCATCCCAAGACCCGCCATCTGGTCGCCGGCGTGGTTGCCGGCATCGGCGGCTACGGCAACTCCTTCGGCGTGCCCACCGTCGGCGGCGAGGTGAACTTCGACAGCGGCTACAACGGCAACATCCTGGTCAACGCCTTTGCCGCCGGCATCGCCAGGACCGACTCTATCTTCTACTCGAAGGCCTCCGGCGTCGGCCTGCCCGTCGTCTATCTCGGCTCCAAGACCGGCCGCGACGGCATCCACGGCGCCTCCATGGCTTCGGCTGTCTTCGACGACGACAGCCACGAGAAGCGCCCCACCGTTCAGGTCGGCGATCCCTTCTCGGAGAAACTGCTGCTCGAAGCCTGCCTCGAACTGATGGCGTCGGGCGCCGTGGTGGCGATCCAGGACATGGGCGCCGCCGGCCTCACCTCCTCGGCCGTCGAGATGGGCGCCAAGGGCGATCTCGGCATCGAGCTCAACCTCGATCGTGTGCCCTGCCGCGAGACCGGCATGAGCGCCTACGAGATGATGCTGTCGGAGAGCCAGGAGCGCATGCTGATGGTGCTCTACCCGGAGAAGGAGCCGGAGGCCGAGGCGATCTTCCGCAAATGGGGCCTCGACTTCGCCATCGTCGGCAAGACCACGGACGATCTGCGCTTCCGTGTCCTCTACAAGGGCAAGGTGGAGGCCGACCTGCCGATCAAGGAGCTCGGCGACCAGGCGCCGCGCTACGACCGGCCGCATGTCGGGCGCGCCGCGCCGCCGCCGCTCGATCCGAAATCGATTCCCGCATCAAGCGATTGCGGCGAAGACCTGATTCGGATTCTGAGCACGCCGGACATGAGTTCGCGCCGCTGGGTGTGGGAACAGTACGACACGCTCATCGGCGGCGACACGGTGGTCGCCCCGGGCGGCGACGCCGGCGTGGTGCGGGTCGGCACGGGCGGCAAGGGCCTCGCCTTCTCCCTCGACGTGACGCCGCGCTACTGCACCGCCGACCCATTCGAGGGCGGCAAGCAAGCGGTGGCGGAATGCTGGCGCAACCTGACCGCCGTCGGCGCCGAGCCGCTGGCGATCTCCGACAATCTCAATTTCGGCAATCCGGAGAAGCCGGAAATCATGGGCGAGCTGGTCGCCGCCATCAAAGGCATCGCCGAGGCGTGCGAAACCCTCGCCTTCCCGGTCGTCTCCGGCAATGTGTCGCTCTATAACGAGACCAGCGGCGCGGCGATTCCGCCCACCCCCTGCATCGGCGGCGTTGGCCTGATAGCCGACGTCACGCGTATCGCCCGTATCGCCTTTGCCGGCGCGGGCGAGGCGATCCTGCTGGTTGGCGCACCTAGCCAGTGGGGCAGCCATCTCGGCCGTTCGGTGTGGCTGCGCGACATCGCCGGCCGCGATGATGGGCCGCCACCGCCGGTCGATCTCGACCACGAGAAACGGGTGGGCGACTTGGTTCGCGGCCTTATCCGCGACGGGCTGGCCACCGCCGTCCACGACTGTTCCGACGGCGGGCTGGCGATGGCGCTGGCCGAGATGGCCATGGCGTCGGGCATCGGCGCCACCGTCAACCAGCTCAACGACATATCCCCGGTCGAGACCTTCTTCGGCGAGGATCAGGGCCGCTATGTCGTCACGGTCCGTGAGGACGATCTGGAGCGCGTCTGGGAGCGCGCCGGTGAGGCGGTCTTCGCCCCGTGGATCGGCAACACCGGCGGCACCGAGCTGAAGCTCGGCGAAGCGGCCGGCATCCCACTTGCAAAGCTTGCCCAAGCCTATGAGACTTGGTTTCCGGACTATATGGCCGCCCCCTAGTCGCGGTTGCGGCCGGCAAGGAGACCGACCATGGCGATGAACGCCAACGACATCGAGGGCTTGATCAGGGCCGCGTTGCCCGATGCGCGGGTCGTCATCCGCGACCTTGCCGGCGACGGCGATCACTATGCCGCCGAGGTCGTATCCGAGGCATTCCGCGGTAAAAGCCGCGTGCAGCAGCACCAGCTTGTCTATGACGCGCTGAAGGGGAAAATGGGCGGCGCGCTGCATGCGCTGGCGCTGCAGACCAGCGCGCCGGACTGACCATTCCCCGGCCCCGCCGTGCCCAACTGGAGCATGGAATTCCGTTTTCGGGCGCCTGCGGGCAACGGCCTTCTCCCGTGCTGCATTGCAAAATCCTGCGCGCTCCCTATCCTTGTTCCAAACGGGGCCGCTGGTGGCCGCCACACCCTACGGAGATTTCCGCATGAGCGACGTCAAGGCCTGGATCGAGAACGAGGTGAAGAGCAACAATGTCGTCCTGTTCATGAAGGGGACGCCGACCTTCCCGCAATGCGGCTTTTCCAGCCAGGTGGTCCAGATCCTCGACTATCTCGGCGTCGACTACAAAGGCGTCAACGTGCTGGAGAACGCCGACATCCGCCAGGGCATCAAGGACTATTCCAACTGGCCGACAATCCCGCAGCTCTACGTCAAGGGCGAGTTCGTCGGTGGCTGCGACATCGTCCGCGAGATGTTCCAGGAAGGCGAGCTGCAGCCACTCTTGAGCGAGAAGGGCATCGCCGTCGCCCCGCCGCAGGGCCAGTCCGCCTGATCCTCCCGGTACCGCCAAAGGCAACGAAAAAGGCCGCCCTTTGGGGCGGCCTTTTGAATTCTCGGGACAGTCTGCCGCGGCTCAGCGCGAGTAGAACTCGACCACCAGGTGCGGCTCCATGTGCACCGGGAAGGGCACATCGGCGAGCGCCGGCACACGCACGAAGGTCGCCGTCATCTTGTTGTGGTTGGCGTCGACATATTCGGGCACGTCGCGCTCGGGCAACTGGGTGGCTTCCAGAACCAGCGCCAGCTGCTTGGAGGCGTCCTTCACCTCGATCACGTCGCCCGGCTTGCAGCGATAGCTCGGGATGTTGACCCGCTTGCCGTTCACCTTGATATGGCCGTGGTTGACGAACTGGCGGGCGGCGAAGACGGTCGGCACGAACTTGGCGCGATAGATGATCGCGTCGAGCCGGCTCTCAAGCAGGCCGACCAAGTGCTCCGAGGTGTCGCCTGTGCGGCGGATGGCCTCGTAGTAGATGTTCTTGAACTGCTTCTCGGAAATGTTGCCGTAGTAGCCCTTGAGCTTCTGCTTGGCGCGCAGCTGGGTGCCGAAATCGGATACCTTACCCTTGCGCCGCTGGCCGTGCTGGCCGGGGCCGTATTCGCGGCGGTTCACCGGGCTCTTGGCCCGGCCCCAGATGTTCTGGCCGTGGCGGCGGTCGATCTTGTATTTCGCCGAAGCGCGCTTTGTCATCGCATAATCCCTTTGCGTAGGCGGGGTTAGGCGCCCTCCTCTGCCGGCCCTCCGGGGGCCAGCCGACAGGGGCAAAGGGGTAAGCATCCCTTTGACCCCACGGGTCGCATGCAAATACCGCGTCCGGCCGGTGGCTCAGACGCGGTGGCAGCGTCTTAGCCGGCCACCCGGCTCCTGTCAAACGGCGCCAGCCGTGAGGCCGATTTCGGCTAGCAGCGGCGCCAGCGCGGCCGGCCACGCCTTGCCCGAGGTCAGCCACGCCTGCCCGCCGCCCGGGCCCTCATGCGCCATCGCGCCGAGCACGACCGCCGCCCGGCGCGCGATCGCCGGAGCCGGGTCGATCCAGGCGACCGGCCACGGCGACAGCCGTTCGAATTGGCGGAGAAGGAAGGGATAGTGGGTGCAGGCGAGCACGACGACGTCGGTGCGCGCGCCCTCACGCTCGACGAAGGCCGGCGCGATCTCGGCCGCAATCGCCGCATCGTCCACCGTCTCGCCGCGCATATGCGCCTCCGCCAACGGCGCCAGCCGTGCCGAGCCGACCAGCTCCACGGCGCAATTGGCCGCGAATTCCCTGATCAGCGCGCGGGTGTAATCGCGCCGGATGGTGCCGGCGGTAGCGAGCACGCTGACGTGGCCGGAGCGGGTCTCCTGCGCCGCTGGCTTGATTGCCGGCACCGTGCCGACGATCGGCAGGCCGTGGAGGGCGCGCAGGCGCGGCAGCACCAGCGTCGAGGCGGTGTTGCAGGCAATCACCACGGCGTCGGGCGTATGGCGCGCGACTAGGTCGCCGATCAGCCCGACCACGTGGTCGGTGAGCGCCGCGTCCTGCCAATCGCCATAAGGAAAGCCGGCATCGTCGGCGATATAGTCGATTGTCCCGCCGGGCAGGACGCGCCGAATCTCGCGGGCGACCGACAGGCCGCCAATGCCGGAATCGAAGACCAGCAGCTTCACCCGCCACCCTCGTCGTCCGGCGTGCGCACGGTGGTGACCGTGCCGTCGGCCAGCACATGCGGCCGCGTCGGCCGCCGCTCGAGCGCCGCGACCATGCCGCGCAGCGTACGCACCTCCTGCTCGCTCAGGCCCGCCCGCTGCAGCATGGCCCTCAGCGCCAGCACCATGTGGCCGCGCTTCTCCGGCGGGCGGAAGAAGCCGGCCCGGTCGAGCGCCCCTTCCAGATGCTCGAACATGCGCACCAGATCCGCCTTGGCGGCCGGCGGCGCTATATCGCCGGTGAACGGCACGCCTGCCGCCTCGTCGGCGAACGCCGACTGACGCCACTCATAGGCGACCACGATCACGGCTTGCGCGATGTTGAGCGAGGAAAAGGCCGGATCGACCGGCAAAGTGAGGATCGCATCGGCGAGCGCCACCTCCTCATTGGTGAGGCCGCTGCGCTCGCGCCCAAAGAGGACCCCGACCCGCGTGCCCGCGGCGATCTCAGCCCGCATGGCGGCAGCGGCCGCGCGGGGCCCCAGCACCTGTTTGGCCACCTCGCGCGAGCGCGCCGTGGTGGCCAGCAGATAGCCGAAATCGGCGACCGCCTCCTCGACCGTCGCGAAGACCCGCGCCGTCTCGATCACCGGCGCGCCGCTGGACGCGGCGATCGCCTTGTCATTCGGCCAGCCCTCGCGCGGATTGACGATCCTGAGGTCGGTGAAACCGAAATTGGCCATGGCGCGCGCCGCCGTGCCGATGTTCTCGCCGAGCTGCGGCTCGACCAGGACGACGGCGGGCGCGGCTGATTTCGGGGGATTTGGGGATTCCTGTGACATGGCCGCGTTCCCTAGCGCATTCCGGCGCCAAGCGGAATTGGGGGCTTCCATGCCGCGGAACGCCGTCTCTCTCCCCTTCGTTGTAGAATGGCAACGTACGAGTCCCTGCAGAGGAGGCCGATCATGACCAACACGTCCATGACATCGCCTGCCATCACCCAGGTGCGCGAGCATTGGGGCTGGTTTCTTGCACTCGGAATCGTCTTCATCGTCGGCGGTGTCTTCGCCATCGCCATGCCGTTCCTGTCCAGCATCACCATTGCCATCGTCATCGGATGGATCCTGATCGTCGTCGGCGCCGTGCAGGTCTTCCAGGCGTGGAGCGTGCGCTCCTGGGGCGGCTTCATCTGGCAGCTGATCATCGGAATCATCTTCGTCGTTGGCGGCATCGCCGCGCTGGTCAACCCGGTGGCGGCAACCGCAACGCTGACGCTGTTTCTCGGCGCGGTGTTTCTTGCCAAGGGGATCATCCAGATCGTCTTCGGCCTCCGCTATCGGCCGCACACCGGCTGGGGCTGGATTGTCCTCGCCGGCGCCCTGGCGCTGCTGGTCGGCCTGATGATCGTGTCGAACTGGCCGTTCTCAAGCCTTTGGGCTCTCGGGACGCTGGCCGGCATCTCGCTTATTTTCAGCGGCTGGAGCTATGTGATGATCGCCATGGCCGGGCGGCGGCTGGCGGGCGCGTGAACATCCCGGCGCCGGTTCTGACGGCGCCGTAAGGGCTTACCGGGATTTTCTCACCCGGCCTGCCGGCCCGCGCCGGCAGGCCGGGCAAAGATGTCCGGCAACGACCGCCGCCATCTTGGCGGGCGCGGCAACGGCTGATAGGAAGACGCCCACCTTTCCCGCCGCCTCCCTATTCAGACCGAAGGTTCCCCGCCCATGGCCAAAATCAAGGTTGCCAACCCCGTCGTCGAAATGGACGGCGATGAGATGACCCGCATCATCTGGCAGCTGATCAAGGACAAGCTAATCCTCCCC
This sequence comes from uncultured Alphaproteobacteria bacterium, assembly GCA_963750065.1. GTDB lineage: Bacteria > Pseudomonadota > Alphaproteobacteria > Rhizobiales > Kaistiaceae > CAVSRC01. Next base: position 64,499 of record CAVVPK010000021.1, on the reverse strand, counting down.
TATCTCGATATCGACCTGCTCTATTACGACCTGTCGATCGAGAACCGCGACTTGACCAACGACCAGGTGACGGTCGACGCGGCCGAGGCGACCAAGAAGCACGGCGTCGGCATCAAATGCGCCACCATCACCCCCGACGAGGCGCGGGTGAAGGAATTCAATCTCAAGAAGATGTGGAAGTCGCCGAACGGCACCATCCGCAACATCCTCGGCGGGGTCATCTTCCGCGAGCCGATCATCTGCAAGAACGTGCCGCGCCTGGTGCCCGGCTGGACGCAGCCGATCGTCGTCGGCCGTCACGCCTTCGGCGATCAGTACCGCGCCACCGATTTCCGCTTCCCCGGCAAGGGCAAGCTGACCATCAAGTTCACCGGCGACGATGGCAAGGTGATCGAGCACGAGGTCTTCGACGCCCCCGGCTCCGGCGTCGCCATGGCCATGTACAACCTCGACGAGTTCGATCCGCGATTTCGCCCGCGCCTCGATGAATTACGGCCTTGCGCGCCACTATCCGGTCTATCTGTCGACCAAGAACACCATCCTCAAAGCCTATGACGGCCGCTTCAAGGACCTCTTCCAGGAAGTCTTCGAGGCCGAGTTCGCCGGCAAGTTCAAGGCCGCCGGCATCACCTACGAGCACCGCCTCATCGACGACATGGTCGCCGCCTCGCTCAAATGGTCCGGCGGCTATGTCTGGGCCTGCAAGAACTACGACGGCGACGTGCAGTCCGACACGGTCGCCCAGGGCTTCGGCTCGCTCGGCCTGATGACCTCGGTTCTGCTCTCGCCCGACGGCAAGACGGTGGAGGCGGAAGCCGCCCACGGCACCGTCACCCGCCACTATCGCGAGCACCAGAAGGGCCACGCCACTTCGACCAATTCGATCGCCTCGATCTTCGCCTGGACGCGGGGGCTCGCCCATCGCGGCAAGCTCGACGACAATGCCGCGCTCGTCCGCTTCGCCGAGACGCTGGAGAAGGTGTGCGTGGCCACCGTCGAGAGCGGCTTCATGACCAAGGACCTGGCGCTGCTGGTCGGCCCCGACCAGAAGTGGCTGACCACCGAAGGCTTCCTCGACAAGGTCGACGAGAACCTGCAGAAGGCGATGGGCTAGGCCGTCCCTACCAGGATTGCACAAGGGGCGGATGCACGACGCATCCGCCCCTTTGCTTTTTGAAGCTCTCGCGGCCGCGACCCTTTGTCCTGCGCCCCGCAATTGCGGAAGCTCGGACAAACGCCTGATCTGTGCGGCAGTGACGCGGCTTCAACCAGGCTGCGCGGAACCGCGAAACAAAACGGAGACGGCCATGCGCGTGCTCGTTCTCGGCGGCACGGGACAGATCGGAACAGCGGTATCGGTGGAACTTGAAGCGGCGCGGCCACACCGTGCTTGTCCTGGCACGATCGGCGCGATCGGCCGAAAAGGCGGCACGATTGGGCGCCGAGCCATTGACGGGAGATATCATGGAGCCCGGCAAGTGGGTTTCGGCCCTTCCGCCTGTGGATGCCGTGATCCACGCAGCCCAAGATCTCGAATGCCCCATGGAAGAGGTCAACCGGCGTCTGCTCGACATGCTGCTGGCGCATCTGGCCGGGCGCTCTCCGAAGGTCCGCTATGTCTTCACCGGCGGCAACTGGCTGTTCGGCGCGACCGATGGCGCGATGGCCGACGAGGATTGGCCTTTCGCGCCGCCGCCGTCCTTTGCCTGGATGCTGCCGGGGCTCCGGGCAGTCCTGGAAAGCGACGCCGTCGACGGCATCGTCATTCACCCGGTGATGGTCTACGCAGCCGATGGCGGCGGCGTCTTCCGCCGGTTTCGCAAGGATGCCACCGAACGCGCGGCGGTGCGCGTGGTCGGCTCTGAATCCGTGCGCTGGCCGCTGGTGCGCGATGACGATCTGGCGGACCTCTACGCTCTGGCGCTCGCAAAGGCGCCGCGCGGGGCGAGCTATATCGGCGGCTCGATCGCGGGGCTGGAGGTGGGGCGCATCGCCCGGGCATTTGCCAAGCGTTTTGCGACGCGCCAACCAGACCCGGAGATCGTCGCCGTCGATACCGCCGTCCGCGAACAGGGCGAATGGGCAAGCGGCCTGGCACTCGACCAGACGATGAGCGGCGCCAAGGCCCGTCGTGAACTCGGCTGGGAACCGCGCTGGGTCGATCCCTTGTCGGAGATCGCCGCTCTGTGAGGCGCATCCGGCACGCGCTGGCAGCCTGAACGCGCCCGGTGGCTTGCCATCCGGCCATCATGCCTTAAAAACAGGTTCGACACGGCCTTCACTGCGCCCGCTATCCCCTTCACGACGGACAAATCCCATGCGCTACCAGCCTCTCGGCCGTACGGGCCTCCTCGTATCCGAAATCTGTCTCGGCACCATGACCTTCGGCGGCCGTGGCTTCTGGACCAATATCGGTCAGGTCGACCAGTCGGTCGCCGACAAGCTCCTTGCCCGCGCGCTCGACGCCGGCATCAATTTCATCGACACGGCCGATGTCTATTCCGAAGGCCTGTCGGAGGAGATCACCGGCAAGGCGATGGCGAATTCCGGCCGTCCGCGCACCGATTTCGTGCTCGCCACCAAGGTCCATGGCGCCACCGGCAAGGGGCCAAACGATCGCGGCGCTTCCCGCAGCCATATCATGGACGCGGTCAAGGCGAGCCTGAAGCGGCTGGGCACCGATTATATCGACCTCTACCAGATCCACGGCCAGGACCTGCTGGCGCCGGTCGAGGAGACGGTTCGCGCCCTCGACGACCTCGTCCGCCAGGGCCATGTGCGCTATGTCGGCTGCTCCAACTGGGCGGCCTGGAAGATCATGCAGGCGCTGGGCGTCGCCGATAGCCACGGCTGGGCGCGCTTCGCCTCGCTGCAGGCCTACTACACCATCGCCGGGCGCGACCTGGAGCGCGAGATCGCGCCCCTGCTTGCCGACCAGGGCGTCGGCCTGATGGTGTGGAGCCCGTTGGCCGGCGGCCTGCTGTCGGGCAAATACAATCGCGACGGCACCGGACCGGAGGGCGCCCGCCGCGTCACTTTCGATTTCCCGATCATCGACAAGACGCGTGCCTTCGACTGCATCGACGCCATGCGGCCGATGGCCGAGGCGCACGGCGTCTCGGTGGCGCGTATCGCCATCGCCTGGCTGCTGCGCCAGCCCTTCGTCACTTGCGTGATCGTCGGTGCGCGCGACACGGACCAACTCGACGACAATATCGCCGCCACCGAGATCACACTCACGGCCGAGGAACTGTCGACCCTCGACACGGTCAGCGCGCTGCCGCCGGAATATCCCGGCTGGATGATCGAACGGCAGAACGACGGCCGTCTGACGGGCTGAGGCCGGCCCGCCCTTATTTTGGCGGCTTTCTGCGACACGGGTAGGCTCTTTGTTGGAGCCTTCCCGTGCGACGTCTCTTGCGCCTCGCTCGCCTGCTTGCCCTGTTCTCCCTGGCGCTGGCGATCGTCGTCTTTGTGCTCAACACCAATCTGCTGGCGTCGCAGCCATCGGCCAAGCCGCTGATCATCGCCCATCGCGGCCTCGGCCAGAGCTTCCACCGGGAAGGCATCACGGCCACCACCTGCACGGCGGCGCGTATCTTCCCGCCTGAGCATCCTTTTCTGGAGAACACCCTCACCGGTTTCCGCGCCGCCTTCTCGGCCGGCGCCGACATCATCGAGTTTGACGTCCACCCGACCACCGACGGCGATTTCGTGGTGTTCCATGACTGGACGCTCGACTGCCGCACCGACGGGCACGGCGTCACGCGCGACCACACGCTGGCCGAGCTGAAGGCGCTCGACATCGGCTACGGCTACACCGCCGACGGCGGCAGAACCTTCCCGTTCCGCGGGAGCGGCGTGGGCGCGATGCCGACACTCGACGAGGTGCTGACTGCCTTTCCGGACCGGCGCTTCCTCATCAACATCAAGAGCGACGATCCTGACGAGGGCCGCCGGCTCGCGGCCAGGCTGGCGCCTCTGCCGACAGAGCACCGCGCGCGCGTCTGGGTGTACGGCGGCGGCAAGGCCATCGATGCTTTCGCCGCTGACGCGCCGGACCTGACGGTCCTCGGCACGGATGCGGCGAAGCGCTGCCTGATCCGCTACGAGCTCATGGGCTGGCTCGGCATCGTACCGGCCGCGTGCCGCCACACGCTTTTCATGCTGCCGATCAACTATGGCCGCCTGATCTGGGGATTCCCCAACCGACTGGCCCAGCGCCTTGCCGCCTATGGCACGCGGGTGGTTCTCCTCGGTGCCTATGACAACAGCGGCTTCTCCAGCGGCATCGACACCGTCGCAGAACTCGGCGACGTACCGGCGCACTTCGACGGGTTCATCTGGACCAACCGCGTCGACCGCATCGGCCCGGCGCTCGCCGCGCGGTAGCTCAACTCACCCGAGAGCGAGAACGTGGCGCGGCCGGCGTGGAGCGCCAGGCCGGCGCCGGAATATCCCGGCTGGATGATCGAACGGCAGAACGACGGCCGCCTGCCCCGCTAACGAGGCGCCGGCAGTGGCGGATCAGAAGGCGAGGCTGACGCCCCCCTCAGCGGCAAACACGGTGCTGCTGTCGGAGTAATGCGTGACCTCGCCAGCGAGAGAGAACGTGGTGCGGCCGGTGCGCAGCGCCAGGCCGGCGCCGGCAAAGCCGCCCCACACATCCTTCGCCCCCGGCGTGGCAAACGGGATCGCCGTGCTGAGCAGCGTCGCATTGATTGTGCTGCCGCCGAGCCGCTGGGAACCGATCACGCCACCATGCAGGTCGGTGGTCAGCACCGAGCCCGAAGCCAGCGCACGTTCCGTCGTCGCCTTGAGCTGCACGCGCTCCTCGAAATTGTCGAGCGAGCGGGCGCCGACCGTCAGGTTCGCCGTCGAGCCGGTCTCGGTGTAGCCGTCGAAGGCGGCATGCAGATAGCGCAGCCGCACGCTCGGCGTGAGCGTAAAGGTGCCCTCGCGCGCCGGCATCGGAAAGGCGCGACCGAGCGTCGCCTCGGGGGCGATGTACCAGCCGCCGAAGCTCGCCTTGGCCGTCTCGATACCGTTCGGAACGAGGTTGTTGTTGACCGTACGCGCCTCGTCGTTCCACGAGTGCCCGGCCTGAACCGCCGGCCGGGCAACAGGACCGCCTCAGACAATCACTGAGAGCCGGTCGCCTGGCAGTTGACGTCAGGCTTGCCGACGCGGCCGAGCACGGCGCTGTCGCCCTCCGTGGAAAGGGCATCGTCGCCGTTCCCATAGCGCACGCCGGACCCGGATTCGGCTTGAATCAGAGGCACTTCGGAGCCGTCGCTGAACGACAGGATAGCGATCGAATAGGCGCGCGAATTGTCGAACTGGGCGCGAAACCGCGTTCCGTCGTCACAGACGTATTGAGCGGTCATCAACTCCGGCGGGGCGGGCGTCGCCGCATCCGTTTCGGCGAAGACCGACCGGCAGGTCTGCAGGAAATCCTCGACCGGCCGGCTGAGCCCTGCAGCGATACGCTGACTGGCTGTCGGTCGCCGGCCGAGAAGGCGATGCTGTCATTGTGGCTGAGCGCATGCCAGAGGGGATCGTCGGTGCCCACCTGCACGAGGACGCCGGCGGATTCGGAACTCTGGCTGGAAACCGCGGCCGCATAGCTGGCGTCGAAGCTGCCGCTGCGCATGCGGGCGGTCACCGGCGCACCATCCGGCGCGTCGCCGTAATCCACCGACAGCAGCACCGGTATGGCGGGGCCTTGCATGCCGCCGTGACAGGTCGCGGTGAAGGCGACGGCATCCGTCTCCGGCACCCCATAGGAGAGCACGTAGCTGGTCTGGCCGTTCTGGTCGGCGTCGTAGTGCTCGAAGCTCCATTTGGCGCGTCCCCCCTGGGCGAAGGCGGGCAGCGCCGCCATGGCGAGAAGGACGGCGGCGGCCGGGATTGTCGCGCGACTCAGTTGCATGTCTGGAAAGCTCCTGGGATCGGTGCGTCTATGCCACAGATGATGCCGCTCCAATGGTAGCAGATGCGGCCGCGAAACTGGATCTTGAACCACGGGACGTTCTGGAACAGCGGCGCATCGGACTGCGCCAGGAGGGTGATCGGCTCCCGCTCCTGGAGGCTGCCGATCGCAGCGAAGTCGGCGCCCGGACCGAAGCGGACCATTCCGCCCCATGAGCGCGCCTGGATCGGAAACGCCCCTGACGCTCCCGGCCCGGCACCATGGCGGGCGCTGTGCTGGCGCTCCGCCAGCCAGCCACCGATGCGGCGGCCGGCCGAACAGCGGCACGACGACGCCCGCCGTCGCCAGCACGATCATCAGTTCGCGAATCCACTCGCCTTCGCCCATACCCCGACGATAGCCGAGTTCAGCCTAGCCGGTGAGCCCCGCCGCTCAGGCGCCCTCCTCGCCCAGCTCCTCGCTGACGATATCGCCACGCGGCGTCACCACATCCTGGCCGACGCGGTCGCGCGCGACGGCGCGCACGCGCTCGGCAAAGCGCGAATCCCGCTCCATCAGCGCATGCAGGTCGGAACCGTCCAGCACGAGAAGATTGGTGCGAGTCACCGCGGTGACCGTGGCCGAGCGCCGGGCGCGGCGCAGCACCGCGATCTCGCCGAAGAAATGGCCGACGCCGAGCCGCACCTTTTCCTTGGGCAGATCGATCTCGACCTCGCCAGCGGCGATGAAATACATCGCCCGCGCCGGGCTCCCCTTGCGCACGATGATGCCGTCGGGCTCGACCGACTGGGCCGACAGCAGGCGGGTGATATCGGCGATCTCGCTGGCGGTCAGCCCGGCGAACAGCGGCACGCGCGCCACCATGCCCCAGGTGACGACGAAATCGCGCCGGTGGATCTCGTTGGCGAAGGCCGTAGCGACGATGCCGACCGGCAGCGCCAGCATGAGGATGCCCATGACCACTGTCAGCCCGCCAACGAGGCGGCCGAGCGGTGTGAGCGGCACGACATCGCCGTAGCCGGTGGTCGTCAGGGTCACGATCGCCCACCACATGGCGTCGGGCACGGTGCCGAACTTGTCCGGCTGGGTCGGCCCCTCGATGACATGCATGATCGAGGCGGCGACCACGGTCGCACCAAGCAGGATGACGACGCAGCCGAAGAGCGCACGCCGCTCCGCATAGAGCGCATCGAGCAGCGAACGCATGGCCGGCGAATAGCGCGCCAGCTTGAGGAAGCGGACGATGCGGAAGACGAGCAGGACGCGCAGATCGGCGGTGGCGAACAGCGCGACCCAGAAGGGCATCACGGCCAGGAGGTCGATCAGCCCCGGCCCGCTGACCATGTAGCCCAGCCACGGCGGCAGGTAGCGCCGCGGGCGCAGCGGCTGGTCGGTCGCGGCCCAGATGCGCGCCGCGTATTCCACCGTGAAGACGACCAGGGAGACGAACTCGATGAGCGCGAAGACGGCGTGATAGCGAAGCGACAGGGAGGGCACCGATTCCAGCACGACCGCCGCCAGATTGACGGTGATCAGCACGATCAGCAGGAGATCGATGACACGGCTGAGCGGATCGTCGCGCCGCGCTTCCTCCAGCACCTCGAAGGTCCGGCGGCGAAGGCGCGCTATTGCGACCGCCGCCGGGCCGGCTTTGGGAATACGGGAGCGCGGGTGCCTCACGGCCGTCCTGCGGCGCGCCGCTGCGCCGCTCCGCTGGTCCGCCCCCGCTCCATCGCCTACCCGCCCGCAAGCACCTCCGAGATCGCATCCAGCGCCTTGTCGGCCTGGCTGCCGTCCGGCCCGCCGGCCTGAGCCAGATCCGGCCGGCCGCCACCGCCCTTGCCGCCAAGCGCCGCAGCGCCAGCGCGCACCAGATCAATCGCATTGAAGCGATTCGTCAAATCGCCAGTGACGCCGACAACCAGGCTGCCCTTGCCTTCCGAGGTCGTGTTGGCAATGGCGACCACGCCGGAACCGACCTTGGCCTTGCCTTCGTCGGCCAGCGCCTTGAGGTCGTTCATGCCGACATCCGACACCGCCAAGCGGAAGAACCTGATGCCGCCGACATCGACGATCTGGGTGCCATCGGCACCGCCGGTGGCCCCGCCGCCCATGGCCAGCTTCTTGCGCGCATCGGCGAGATCGCGCTCGAGCCTGCGCCGCTCGTCAACCAGCGCCTGCGCCCGTTCCGCCACATCCTCCGGCCGCGACTTCAGCGCCGCGGCGACGGCCTTGAGGCGCTTCTCCTGCTCGGCCAGGTGCTTGCGCGCCGCCTGTCCGGTCAACGCCTCGATGCGGCGCACGCCGGCAGCGACCGCCCCCTCGCCCACCAGCGCGATCAGGCCGATCTCGCCGGTGCGCCCGACATGGGTGCCGCCGCACAGCTCCGTCGAATAGGTCTTGCCCGCCGGGTCGTCGGGCATGGTGCCCATCGACACGACGCGCACCTCGTCGCCGTATTTCTCGCCGAACAGCGCCATGGCGCCCGACTTGATCGCCTCGTCGCGGTCCATCAGCCGGGTGGTGACCGGCGCGTCCTCGAGCACCACCGCATTGGCGAGGTCCTCGACCGCCTCGATCTCCTGGCCGTCCATCGGCTTCTGATGCGAGAAGTCGAAACGCAGCCGATCGGGCGCCACCAGCGAGCCCTTCTGCGCCACATGGGTGCCGAGCACATTGCGCAGCGCCGCGTGCAGAAGGTGGGTGGCGGAGTGATTGGCGCGGATCATCGTCCGCCGCGGCCGGTCGACCATGAGCCGCACGGCTTCGCCGACCGCAACCTTGCCCGCCTCGACCTTACCGTAATGCACGAAGAGGCCGTCGGCACGCTTCTGCACGGTGTCGACGCGCACGCGCCCGCTTGTCGCATTCTCGATCGTGCCGGTGTCGGCCACCTGGCCGCCGGACTCGGCATAGAACGGCGTCTGGTTGAGGACCACCGCGACATCGTCGCCGGCCTTCGCTTCCGGCACCGCCTCTCCGGCCTGGACCAGCGCCAGGATCTCGCCCTCTGCCTCCTCGGTGCCATAGCCGAGGAACTCGGTGGCGCCAAACGACTCGCGCAGGCGGAACCAGATCGGCTCGGTCTGCGCCTCGCCCGAGCCCGCCCAGCTTGCCCGCGCCTCGGCCTTCTGCTTCTCCATCGCCGTTTCGAAGCCGGGAAGATCGACCGCAATGCCGCGCGCCTTCAGCGCATCCTGGGTCAGATCGAGCGGGAAGCCGAAAGTGTCGTAGAGGCGGAAGGCGACGTCGCCGGCCAGCGTCGCGCCACTGTCCAGCCCCAGCGTCGCCTCGTCGAGCAGGGTGAGGCCGCGCGCCAGCGTGCGGCGGAAGCGCGTTTCCTCCAGCCTCAGCGTCTCGGCGATCAGCGATTCGGCGCGCAGCAGCTCCGGAAAGGCGCGGCCCATCTCGGCGACCAGAACCGGCACCAGGCGGAACATGACCGGCTCGCTAGCGCCGAGCAGATGGGCATGGCGCATGGCCCGGCGCATGATGCGGCGGAGGACGTAGCCGCGGCCCTCGTTGGAGGGCAGCACGCCATCGGCAATCAGGAAGCTCGCCGCCCGCAGGTGATCGGCAATCACGCGATGGCTGGCGCGGGCCTTCCCCGCGGCCGGCACACCGATGAGATCGACCGAGGCCTCGATCAGCGTCCTGAACAGGTCGATGTCGTAATTGTCGTGCACGCCCTGCAGCACGGCAGCGATGCGCTCCAGCCCCATGCCGGTATCGATCGACGGCCGCGGCAGATCGATGCGCTCGCCCCCGGGCAGTTGCTCGTATTGCATGAAGACGAGGTTCCACACCTCGACGAAACGGTCGCCGTCCGCGTCGGGCGATCCGGGCGGCCCGCCCGGAATGTCCTCGCCGTGGTCATAGAAGATCTCGGAGCACGGGCCGCAGGGGCCGGTGTCGCCCATCTGCCAGAAATTGTCCGAGCCGGCGATGCGCAGGATGCGCGACTCGGGCAGGCCGGAAATCTTGCGCCACAGGTCGAAGGCCTGGTCGTCGTCGATATAGACGGTCGCCGTCAGCCGGTCCTTGGGCAGCCCGAATTCCCTGGTGATCAGGTCCCAGGCGAGCTCGATCGCCTGTTCCTTGAAATAGTCGCCGAAGGAAAAGTTGCCGAGCATCTCGAAGAAGGTGTGATGCCTGGCGGTGTAGCCGACATTGTCGAGATCGTTGTGCTTGCCGCCGGCGCGCACGCATTTCTGCGAGGTCGTCGCCCGCGGAAAGGGCGCCTTGACGCGACCGGTGAAGTAATCCTTGAACGGCACCATGCCGGCATTGGTGAACATCAATGTCGGATCGTTGCGCGGGACCAGCGGGCCGGATGCCACCGGCGTATGGCCGTTCTTCTCGAAGAAACCGAGAAAGTGAGAACGGATGTCGTTGACGCTACTCATAACCGTCCGGGGTTCTGGGAAACGCGGCAAAGCCGCAACCGCCGGGTTCTACAGCCCCGGCGGCGGCCATGTCCATAATCGTAACGGCTTTCAGGCCGGCAGGCTGACCCGCCCTTCCGCGTCAAGCGACCAGCCCGGGTTCCAGGCCACCTCCCAGGGGTGGCCGTCGGGATCGGCGAAATAGCCCGAATAGCCGCCCCAGAACACCTCTTCCGCCGGCTTGAGGAGGGTAGCACCGGCCGCCTTCGCCTCGGCCAGCACCGCATCGACCTCTTCCTTGGAACGGGCATTATAGGCGAGCGCAATCCCGCCGAAGGCGGCCCCGGTGTCGGTCAGACGGGCTTCCTCGGCCAGTGCGGCACGCGACCACAGGGCGAAGACGGCACCGGGAATCTGGAAGAAGACGACGCCCTCGTCCTTATTGCCGCGCTGCCAGCCGAGCGCCGCGTAGAAGCTGCACGACCGCTCAAGGTCGGCGACGCCGAGCGTGATGACACTGACCCGCTGGTCCATGACAGCGCGCTTCCCTGTGCCTCAAACCTCGCCGGTTTCGTCGGCGCTGTCCTCGTCGTCCGGGCCGCCCTTCTCGAGGAACTTCTCCGCGATCAGCCCGGCATTGGCCCGGATCGCCTTTTCGATCACTGCTGCGATCTCGGGATTGTCGCGCAGGAACTGCTTGGCGTTCTCGCGCCCCTGACCGAGGCGCTGGCTGTCATAGGAGAACCACGCACCCGACTTCTCGACGATGCCGGCCTTGACGCCGAGGTCGACCAGCTCGCCGGTCTTGGAGATGCCCTCGCCATACATGATGTCGAACTCGACCTGCTTGAACGGCGGCGCCAGCTTGTTCTTGACCACCTTGACGCGGGTCTGGTTGCCGACCACCTCGTCGCGATCCTTGATCGAGCCGATGCGACGGATATCGAGGCGGACCGAGGCATAGAACTTCAGCGCGTTGCCGCCTGTCGTGGTCTCCGGATTGCCGAACATGACGCCGATCTTCATGCGGATCTGGTTGATGAAGATGACGGTGGTGTTGGAGCGCGAAATGGAGCCGGTGAGCTTCCTCAGCGCCTGGCTCATCAGGCGCGCCTGGAGACCGGGGAGCTGGTCGCCCATCTCGCCCTCGATTTCGGCGCGCGGGGTGAGCGCGGCAACCGAATCGATCACCAGCACGTCGACCGCGCCGGAACGTACCAGCGTGTCGGTGATCTCCAGCGCCTGCTCTCCGGTGTCGGGCTGGGAAATGAGCAGGTCATCGAGCTTGACGCCAAGCTTGCGGGCATAGCCGGCGTCGAGCGCGTGTTCGGCATCGACGAAGCCGCAGATGCCGCCGGCCTTCTGCGCCTCGGCGATGATATGCAAAGCGAGCGTCGTCTTGCCGGACGATTCCGGGCCGTAGATCTCGACCACCCGGCCGCGTGGCACGCCGCCGATGCCGAGCGCGATGTCAAGGCCGAGCGAGCCCGTGGGCACGGTGGCGATATCGACCGTCGCCTCGTTCTGGCCCAGCCTCATGATCGAGCCCTTGCCGAAGGCCCGCTCGATCTGGCTCAGCGCCGCATCGAGCGCTTTCGACTTGTCCATGCCATTACCCTCGATCACACGCAGCGGCGTTGCGGCCATTGTAGATGCTCCTTGTTCCACAGGCACCGGGGGTGATCAAATGGCGCAGAGGATTCGCGCCCCCGATTGCGTGAGGGCATCTGTACACGGTTTGTTCTCATCGCGCAAGAGGCGGATTCCTGCCAGGTGCTCACCCGCCCTCCCCCAGTTCCCGGCGGGCCGATGCGATGATGCGCCAGGACGACTGCAGGAAGAGGCCGGCGATGACCACGGCCACCACGAGGTCCGGCCACGGCGTTCCGGTCGCCGCCACCAGCATGGCCGCGACCACGATTGCCGCATTGCCGAGCGCATCGTTGCGGCTGAACAGCCACACTGCCTGAACGTTGGCGTCGCCTTTCCGATGCTTGAGCAGGATGACGGCGCAGATGACATTGACCACCAGCGCCACGATGCCGAAGGCTCCCATCAGCTCGGCCTGCGGCACATGGGCGACGAACACCCGGTAGATCGTGGCGGCAAGCACACCGAGCCCCATGAGGGCGAGGAAGATGCCCTGCGCGAACGCCGAGCGCGCCCGCCACACCGGCCCCCAGGCGATCGCCATGAGGCCGATGAGCGTGATCGTGCCGTCGCCGAGAAAATCGAGCGCGTCGGCCTTGAGCCCCTGCGAGCCGGCGAGGAAGCCGCCGCCCGCCTCGATCAGGCCGTAGCCGACATTGAGGATGGTGACGATCCACAGCGCCCGCTTGTAGGCCGGTGCCGCGTGCGTCAGGTCGCCAAGGTCGTCATCGTCGTCCATGCCGCCGCTCCTACAATTCCGCATTTTGCCAGACGCAGAAGCGGCCGCACCGAAGCGCGGCCGCCGTAGTGGATCCGCAATCGGGCACTCAGTGCAATTGTTTCATCAGCTCGCCCATGGATTCGCGAGCGGTAATCATCTCGGTGACCTCAACTTCCGAATAATAGGCACGCCAAGCGGCAAAGACCTTGTCGAGGGCATCGCGATCGGCAGCCTCCCAAATGCTGAAGCCGACGGCGGGATCGGACTTGAGGCAGTAGGTGTCCGTGCGGATCGCGCTACGGTTCAATTCGTTGTTCTGCAGCTTCTGACCGAATTCCATCATCCTTGCGAGATTCACCCTGACTTTGACCTGAAAAAACATGAATGACCCTCCCCAGGTGAAATGGCTCCGAAACCCTCTTCCAGGTCGCCGCACCGCATGACTGTTCTATATTTGTTCTCATGCTGTCGACATGTGACGCGACGCCACATCGATGACGTGTGTGCCACACGCTTAGCGAACGCTTGTCCTCTGCCCTTACAATTCGAACTCCTGGTTCATCGCCGGCATCACCGCCTCGGTGTCTTCCAGCATCGGCGCGAAGGTCTTCATGACCTTTTCGTCGCCGTGGACCAGATAGGTGCGCGCCGCGTGCGCCGACCTGTGCCAGGCGAGAAGCTCCTGCTGGTCGGCATGGGCCGAGAAGCCGCCGATCGTATGGACCTTGGCCTTGACCGGGATTTCCTCGCCGAAGATGCGCACGCTCTTGGCGCCGTCGATGATGATGCGCGCCAGCGTCCCCTGCGCCGCGAAGCCGACGAAGACGATGCCGGCGTCCGGGCGCCAGAGATTGTGTTTGAGATGATGGCGCACGCGGCCGCCGGTCGCCATGCCCGATCCGGCCATGATGACGGCGCCGCCGCTGATCCTGTTGATGGCCATCGATTCGGACGTCTCGCGGGTGAGATGCAGGCCGGGCAGCGACAGCGGGTCGCGGCCCTCGTCGAAGAGGTCGGCGACTTCGTCCGACAGGTCGTCGCGATGGCGGCGGAAGATTTCGGTGGCGGTGATCGCCATCGGCGAATCGAGAAACACCTGGATCGCCTTGGGCAGCCGTCCGTCGCTCATGGCGTCGTGGAGCGCATAGAGCAGCTCCTGGGCGCGTTCCAGCGCGAAGGTCGGGATCACCACATTGCCGCCACGGGCGAAGGTCTGCTCGATCGCGGCGTAGAACTCCTCCACCGACGGCGCGAAGGGCTTGTGGTTGCGGTCGCCATAGGTGGTCTCCATGACAACCGCATCGCATTGCGGCGGCTGCTTGGGCGGGTTCAAGAGCGGCCGCCCGGCATTGCCGATGTCGCCCGACATGACCAGGCGCCGGCGGGTGCCCTTCTCCTCCAGCTCCAGGAGGATGCTGGCGGAGCCGAGGATATGGCCGGCGTCGAAGAAGGTGGCGCGGATGCCAGGCGCCACATCGAGCGGCTCGTCGTAACGCGCCGTGCGGCCGAAATAGTCGAGCACGTTCATGGCGTCGAGCACGGTGTAGAGCGGCCCCTCGTCGCCGCTGTCGTCGCGGCGGCGCGCCCGCCTGCGCTTATCGCGCTCGGCCTCCTCCTCCTGCAGCCGGGCCGAATCGAGCATCACCAGCCGGGCCAGATCGCGGCTGGCGCCGGTGGCGATGATCTCGCCGGTGAAGCCGCGCTTGGCCAGCAACGGCAGCCGTCCGCAATGGTCGAGATGGGCGTGGGTGAGTAACACCACGTCGATCGCCTTCGGATCGAAGCCGAAGGGTTCAGCATTGTCTTCCGCAAGCTCGCGCCCGCCCTGGAACATGCCGCAATCGACCAGGATGCGTTTACCCGCCGCCTCGATCAGGTGGCAGGAGCCGGTGACCGTGCGGTCGGCACCGTGGAAGGAAATCTTCACTGGCAGTCCCTCCGGTAAGCGTGTTGGCCGCCGGTCATTCTGCCGGCTTTAGCGGTTCGCCGTTGGCGGCGTGCCAGGAGACGATGCCTTCCCAGATCTCCTCGGCCGTCTCAGCGAACCAGAACAGGTCGCGATCCTCGCCGTCGATGACGCCCTCGTCGGCCAGGTAATCGAAGTCGATGGCGCCGCGCCAGTATTCCTCGCCGACCAGCACCACCGGCATCGGCTTGATGGTCCGCGTCTGCATCAGGGTGAGCAGCTCGAACAGCTCGTCGAAGGTACCGAAACCGCCGGGAAAGGCGACCAGCGCCTTGGCCCTGAGCAGGAAGTGCAGCTTGCGCAGGGCGAAATAATGGAAGCGGAAGCAGAGTTCCGGCGTCACATAGGGATTGGGGAACTGCTCGCGCGGCAGCGTGATGTTGAGGCCGACGGTCGGTGCGCCGGCATCGAAGGCACCGCGATTGGCCGCCTCCATGATGCCCGGGCCACCGCCAGTGGTCACCACCAGAGGATGGCCGCGGAAAGTGAGATCGCTGGAAGCGACCAGATGGCCGAAGGCGCGGGCGACCTCGTAATAGCGGCTCTTGGCGAGGATGCGCCGGGCGACGGCAAGGTGGCGGGCAAGATCGGCATCGTCCGGCGCCGCCGCCAGGGCGGCCTCGCACTCGGCGACTCGCTTTTCCGCTGCCGCCGGCTCGGCGATGCGCGTCGAACCGAAGATGACGACGGTGTGATGGATGCCCTTTTCTTCCAGCAGCTTTTCCGCCTTCAGATAGTCGAGCTGCAGGCGGACGCCGCGCACTTCGCCGCGGGCGAGAAATTCGGGATCGTCGTCAGGCGCACGATAGGTCGGGCTGGCGAGGATTGCCGCCACCCGTTCCGGCGCGCCGGGATCTTCCTCGGCGGGCTTGGGCTGGAAGTCAGGCAGCGGCGTCTGGCGCAGGCGCGGGTCTGGCGGTGCCGGCACACGCGCCGAACGAGCTGCCGGCGGTTCTGTGGAGTTCGTCATGGAGATTCGCGCGTCCATTTCTGCCGGCGGACGAGACCCGCCGGAGGTAGCTTTGAGTCGCCCCGCACCATCCTAAGTCGGTGCCAGCGCGGCGGGGATAAATTGCCATGCTTGCCTCGGCAGCGCGAGCGGTTGATATGATCCGGCGCGCCGGCTGCGCCATGTTGGCCCGGCGGCGCTGGGGAACGAGGCTCATGGATCAGCCATCTCGCCGCATCGACCGGGTGACGGTCTTCGGCGGCGCCACCATCGACCGCATCGCCGAGACTGCCGCGCCGCCGGTAATGGGCGCCTCCAATCCCGGCCACGTGCGCCGCCTGCCCGGCGGCGTCGGCTTCAACGTTGCCACCATCGTCGCCCGCCTCGGCATCGCGGCGCGGCTGGTCACCCGCGTCGGCGCCGACCCCGACGGCGAAGCCATCATCGCCGCCTGTGCCGCAGCCGGCGTCGACACCTCGGGCGTCGGCATCTCGGCGGACAAGCCCACCGCCGGCTATCACGCTGCCTTCGACGATCGCGGCGAACTGATCATCGGCATCGCCGACATGGACGTCTGCGCCGAGCTGACCCCGGCCGCGATCGGCCCCGCCGTGGCCTCCGGCGGCGACGATTTCTGGGTCGTCGACGCCAACCTGCCGGAGGAGACGCTGACCGTTCTGGTCGAGCAGGCGGCGGCGGCCGGCACGCCGGTGGCAGCGCTTGCCGTCTCGCCGGTGAAGGCCGTGCGCCTGGCGCCGATTCTCGACCGGCTGACCTTTCTCTTCGCCAACCGGCGCGAAGCCGCCGCGCTCACCGGCCAGGACCCCAACCGCGCCGGCAGCGCCACGGCGCTCGCCGCCGAGCTGTCGCGCACGCGCATGACGCGGATCGTAGTCACCGCCGGCGGCGAGCCGGTGATTGCGGCGCGGGCCGGCGAGACGCGTGCCTTCATCCCGCTCAAGGCCGCCGTCAGGGCGGTCAACGGTGCCGGCGATTCCTTCGCCGCAGGCACCATCGCGGCGATGACCGAGGGGCGTTCGCTCAACGATGCCATCCGCTCCGGCCTGGCCGCCGCGGCCCTCACCATCGAGCACGGCAGCGTCGCTGCCGCGCCGTTCAAGCCCGGCGCGCTGTCCGCCCGCATCGCCGCCGGACCGAGCAACAAGTGGCTGCCATGAACCGGCACCTCGCACTGTCCCCTGAGGTTGCTGCCGCGCTCGGCGCCGGCAAGCCGGTGGTGGCGCTGGAGACCACCATCGTCAGCCACGGCATGCCGTGGCCCGACAATCTGGAGACGGCCCTCAGCGTCGAGGCCGTGGTGCGCGACGCCGGTGCCGTTCCGGCGGCCATCGCCGTGATCGGCGGCAAGATCCGGGTGGGCCTCGACCGCAAGGCGCTGGAGCACCTGGCCAAGGCCAAGGACGTGCTCAAGCTCTCCTCCGCCGACATCGCCTATGGCCTCACCTCCGGCCGCACCGGCGCCACCACGGTGGCCGCCACCATGATCGCGGCGCATCTGGCCGGTATCAGCGTGTTTGCCACCGGCGGCGTCGGCGGCGTCCATCGCGGCGCGGAAGCAAGCTTCGACATCTCCGCCGACCTGACCGAACTGTCGCGCACGCCGGTCGCCGTCGTCTGCGCCGGAGCCAAGGCGCTGCTCGACCTCAGCAAGACGCTGGAAGTGCTGGAGACGCTGGGCGTGCCGGTGGTGAGCTACCAGAGCCCCATCTTCCCCGCCTTCTGGTCGCGCGACAGCGGCCTCACCTCGCCGCTCCGCTTCGATACGCCGGCGGCGATCGCCGGCTTCATGCGCGCCCGCGCCGAACTCGGCCAGGCCGGCGGCATGCTGATCGCCAATCCGGTGCCCGAGGCAGACGAGATCCCCGCCGCCGACATGGCGCCGGTGATTGCCGCCGCGGTCGCCGACGCCGCGGCAAGGGAGGTGACCGGCAAGGCGGTGACGCCCTTCCTGCTCGACGCCATCTTCCACCTGACCGGCGGACGCAGTCTCACCACCAACATCGCGCTGGTGAAGAACAATGCCCGCCTGGCGGCGGAGATCGCGGTGGAACTGGCAGGGGCGGCATGATCGCGGTCAAACGCAGCGGTGGCGACGACCCCCTCGAATTCGACGTCGTCATTGCCGAGGCGGGCGGCAAGACCCGCCACCATGTGTCGATGACGCCGGAGAGCTACGAACGCCTCGCGGCCGGCAAGGCGACCCCGGAGGCTCTTGTCGAGGCGGCCTTCCGCTTCCTGCTCGACCGCGAGCCCAAGGAGTCGATCCTCGGCCGCTTCGACGTCACCGTGATCGCGCGCTACTTCCCCGAGTTCGAACGGGAATTGCCGGGCTACCTTTCACGGCCGTAGGCGGGGCACACCCCCGCGTTCCCGCGCGCGATCCGCACCGGGGTATGAAGATTTTGCAGAACTCCCCCTTCCCGAAGGCAAAGGGGGTGGCGGGCGCTCGATGAGCACCAGTCTGTAACTTTTGTGGGCGCTCAGCCGAGCGCCCGCCGCGGCGATTTTGGGCGACCCGCACTCGCGCTCCACCGGGTGAACGGTGCGCTGCCCGGCTCATCACCGGTCCGCTGCCTGGCCCCTCGCCCTTGGACAGGCGAGGTTCTGAACCCACCCGGCTTAAGGTGGACGATGGCCACAGCCGGTCGTAATGCCGGCGGACGAGCTGAAGCGGATGCCTCCCGGAAGCCGGACTGCGAAATCCGGCCCGCGGGCGCCGCACCCCGCCCCACGCTGCAAGACGCCTCATGAGCGCGCCCCTTCGCGGGCGGGGATGTCGATCAATATGGGGTCGGTTTTGGGAGGGGGGATAAGTCTGGGACTTCTCCCCCGTCCGCGACGCTAGCGGGCAGTCTCAGGGCTTCACGTCGCCGCAGTCGGCAGCGACCCACTTGCCCGAGATCTGGCGGTTGACCTTCATGGCGCTGCCGCCTTCCGTGACGGCCATATCGACGGTGCCGTCGATCGCCTCCGGGCTCGATGCCTGGAAGTGGAAGGTGCCCTGCATCGGGTGGCGGCCGGTGCAGGCGATCTTGACCTGCATGTCGGTCGGGGTGCTCGACACGACGGTCTCGGTACAGCCGTTCGACAGCTCCGGATCGCTGAAGCCGCGCTGGAGGCTCTCGGCGGTGACGCACGACTTGTATGTGTGCGGCTTGCCGGCCGAGGCCATCGCCGCCGCGATTGCCGCCTGCATCTTGGCCTTCTGGGCCGGCGTCAGGTTGGCGAGCGCCGCGGCCGGGACCTGCGGCACGCCGCTGGTGGTGCCGGCGGAGGTTATCTCCCACAGGCCGTATTTCAGGTTGAGGGAGACCGTGGCGGCCTGGCTGGCGGCCGCTGAGATCAGGGTTGCAGTCAAGGCCAGGGACAGAATGCGCAGGTTCGACATCATCGCCTCCATGCGACCGCCATCAGCCCCGGGACGGGTCGCGCCCGGCAAGGCTGAGCGCTTCGCCGGCGGCTGCCAAGTGACCGACGTCACACGCCTGACGGGAGGGAGCGCCCCACCACGCGGGCTCACGCTTTTGGGCGAGGAAAAGTCCGCCCCGCCCCACGCAGACGACGCCTCATGAGCGCGCCCTCAGTGGGCGGGGATGAGCGCATATCTCTCGGTTTTGGAGAGGGGGATAAGTTGTGGGGATACGCCGCCCCACAATCGTTTCGAGGCCGCCTTTCCACAAAAATCGCAGCCGCGTAGCACGTAGTTGTACCTTCTGCTATAGAAACACCATGCGTTGCTGCTTACGATGGGCAAAATAGACCAGGGCAAAGGCGCACGCGATGCATAGAGCGTTTATAAGCTACTACCATGCAAACGACCAACATTATAAAGAAGAACTAGTCAGAGCGGCTGACCAATATGGAATATTTCAAGATTGTTCGGTCGATACGGATGACATTGACGAATCCCTAGACGATCAAACCATCAGAGAAAAAATAAGAGACGAATATCTGAAAAATTCAACAGTCACAATTTTGCTTGTTGGAAAAGAAACTAAGAACAGAAAGCACGTTGACTGGGAATTGCGTTCCAGCATGTTTGACGGAAGAAAAAACAAGAAGTCCGGCGTGCTGGTAATTAACCTCCCGTCGGTAGAGAACGATCATTTCCACGCTGGTCATGGCGACATTGAGAAGCAAAGACTTTATCCTAACATAAGCAGTTGGATGACTATCGAAACAAAATCCGAGTACGAACAAAGGTATCCCTACATGCCGGCGAGGATAATAGATAATTTGTTCGGAAAGGCGAGGATATCTGTGGTCAATTGGAGCAAGTTAGCGGAAGATATAGATTACCTTAAGCTTCTTGTAGATCTTACTTCGGAGGATAGGGCGAAGTGCGAATACGATCTTTCTCGGCCCATGCGAGGACGAAACAGCTAGTCCCCACTAGAGATTCCGGATCGAACCGGCGAACATCAAATTGGCGGCATTGGTTCCGGGGCATGCGTTTGCACGAAACACACGTCGCGAACACTTTGCGGCACCGTTGAAGATTCGCACATGACTGATTCCGCTCGTCCTTTCTTAGTCCTCTATATCGTTTGGCATCCCAACTTCGCGTTTGGCCAAAGCATTGCGCGAGCCTTGCGCGAACACTTTCGACGAAAGTTGTACGAGAACGTAGCGGGCGGCACCGGCCTCAGCGTTATCTACCGGTCAACGGTCGCCCCCGGGACTGCGATGCCATTGCCGATCAACCTAGACGAGGCCGAGACTACTGCAGTCATCGTCCTCGCGGACTCAAATCTGGCAGCCGATGCCGATTGGGTCGCCTACCTCGGAGACCTTGCTGAAAAGACTGAAGCAACCGGCTTGGGCACACGAATCTTCCCCGTTGCAATTGAAGCAAGCGTTCTTCGCCCGTTGGAGCTAGAGGAGCAGGCACTTCGGTGGGATAGCTGGCCAGGGACGGCCGATGACCGTTGTACGCGACTGATCACTGAACTCGCGTATGAGTTCTGCCGCATGTTGCGGCATTACCTAGAGCACCTGAAACACCCTCAGGCGGATGATCACGCTCTTGAGAAATATCTCCGCAAAGTGCAGATTTTTCTTAGTCACTCGAAGCATGATGGCAATGGCGAGACGATCGCGATTGCGATCCGAGATCGGCTACATCGCGGCCACGGGCTTGCGAGCTTCTTTGATGTTCACGACATCCCCGCCGGCCTTCGCTTTCACAAAGTCCTGCTGCATCAGGTGCGCGTCAGCGCGATGGTCGCGATTTACACAGACTCTTACTCATCGCGCGAGTGGTGCCGCCGCGAGGTGATTGAGGCGAAGCGCTGGAATGTGCCGCTCGTGGTGGCCAACAGCATCACCGACTTGGACGAGCGCGGCTTCCCCTATTTAGGCAACGTTCCGATAGTACGCGTTGAGCCAACCGGCGGCGCCCGCATAGATTTCGTCGTCGGCCGCCTGCTTGACGAGGTCCTAAAGGACTTCTTGTGGCAATGTCAGGTGGAAGTTGTTCGCACCAGCGCGGGCGACGCGGTGACGTTTGTACCAAGACCGCCGGAGCTTATCACATTGGCCGCGCTTCCTTCGGCCGACCAAGTGCCCCATCCCATCGTCGTCTACCCTGATCCGCCGCTCAGCACGGAGGAGGAGCGACTGTTCGCCGACATTGCACCGAGAGTTCAACTACGCAGCTTAACTGAATGGCTGGCAGGCGCTGTCCGATGAGCTATCGCGAGGTACTCAGCCGGCACGCGATCGCGATATCAACGTCAGAAAGCCCCGACATGCCAGCGCTCGGATTAAGCGACGAGCACCTGCAAGATGCCACGACCGAAATTGCGCGCCATCTGCTCGCACTGGGAGCGAAGCTGGTCTACGGCGGAGATTTGCGAGCTCACGGCTTCAGCGAGTTGCTGTTTGAACTAGTGGCTCGCTATCGCCGCGATTTGGCCGACGGCGACGAGCAGATCGGCATAACCAACTATCTTGCATGGCCGGTCCACATATCCAGACCCTTTGCCGAACTGGAACAGATGGGCGCCGACCTTAAGGGCTCGGCCGAGTTGGTCTGCCTGAGAATTGACGGCACACGACTTCCGATGTCTGAGCGGCGCGACCTTGAGCTTCATAAGCCGTCGGAAACTGAATGGGAACTCGGCCTCACCGCAATGCGTAAGGCGATGTTGGCCGAAACTGACGCTCGCATCGTGCTGGGCGGTCGCGTGGAGAAATACAAGGGAATTATGCCCGGCATTGCGGAAGAGGCGTTGTTGTCGCTCCTAGGGCACCAGCCCCTGTTCCTAATGGGCGGCTTTGGTGGCTGCGCACGCGACATCGCGGAATCGGCCGGCCTGGCAGCGCCGTGGGCAAGATCAAGCAGGGCGTGGCCTTATCGCGACGGGTTTCAACGCTTCTCTGCCCGCGATCTGAACAACGGCTTAACCGATACCGAAAACACAATCCTGGCCGAAACGCCACACGTCGACCAAGCAGTGACACTGATCCTCCGCGGGTTGCTGCGCGACAACGATACTGCGGCAGAGCGATAGGGAATTCCGATGGCTTATTTGACCGAAAGGCAAGTTCGGGGGCGCGCGGAACAGCTCACGCAACGACTTCAGAAGGACGCGCGGCGTGTGCTAAATGAGGCCACCGCTTCTAGTAGCGAAAAATTCGACGTCTTCCTGAGTCACGCGTCAGCTGAGCCTGAAGAGATCATCCTCGGTGTTAAGTTGTTGCTCGAGGATCGCGACTTGAAAGTATACGTCGACAAGTACAGCGACCCGCAACTCTCACCTGGCAGAGTAACGCCAGAGACAGCTGAGATTCTGCGGGACCGAATGCGCAGTTCGGGTAGCCTTTTGTACATTCATAGCCAACACTCAAAGACATCACGGTGGATGCCTTGGGAGCTAGGTTTCTTCGATGGATTTAAAGGCGATGTCGGCGTAATACCTGTGACCAGAAACCAAGAGGAAGATTTCAAGGGGGAGGAATACCTGAACTTATATCCCTACGTCGACATCACTGATTCCGACAAAATCGCCACGACATCTCTCTGGATCAATAAGTCCGCGGGAACTTATGCACGCCTTGATCGCTGGGCGAAAGGCGTCGAGAGAATTCGAAGGCAGATTTGAACGAGGATCCGCCTCCCATCCATCTCTGGAATGGCTCGCACCCCTACTTCCCCAGCGTCTCTTTCACCGCCACGGCAAGCTGCTTGAGCGAGAAGGGCTTGGGCAGGAAGTGGAACTTCTCGCCCTCGGGCAGGTTCTTGGCGAACGCCTCCTCGGCATAGCCGGAGACGAAGATGATCTTGAGGTCCGGCCGCGTCTTGCGCAGCTCGCGCAAGAGCGAGGGGCCGTCGAGCTCGGGCATGACAACGTCCGAGACGACCAGATCGATATCGCCGCCAAGCTCGTTCATCACCTCCAGCGCCTCGATGCCCGACGCCGCCTCGGCCACCTTGTAGCCGCGCGAGGTGAGCGCACGGGCGGCAAACGCGCGCACCGCCTCCTCGTCCTCGACCAAGAGGATCGAGGCGGTGCCGGTGAGGTCGGTGATCTCGGCGGCAACCTGCGCCTCGGCGGCCGGCATCTCGCCCTCGGCCGGAATGTGGCGCGGCACGAAGATGTGGAAGGTCGTGCCCTTGCCGACCGCGCTGGTGAAGTAGACGTGGCCGCCGGTCTGCTTGACGATGCCGTAGACGGTGGAGAGGCCGAGCCCCGTGCCCTTGCCGACGTCCTTGGTCGAGAAGAAGGGCTCGAAGATCTTGGCCTGCACCTCCGGGCTCATGCCGCTGCCGGTGTCGGCTCACCTCGATCATGACGTAATCGACCTGCGGCAGCGGGCTGTAGCCGAAGGCCGCCACTTCCGCCGCCGGCAGGTTGCGGGTGCGGATGGTCATGGTGCCACCCTTGGGCATGGCGTCGCGGCCGTTGACGGCGAGATTGACGATCACCTGTTCGAACTGGTTGAGGTCGAACTTGACCGGCCACAGGTCGCGGCCGTGGACGAGTTCCAGTTTCACGCTTTCCCCGAGCAGCCGCTGCAGAAGCATCGACAGGTCGGAGAGCGTGTCCGACAGCTTGAGCACCTGGGGCCTCAGCGTCTGCCGGCGCGAGAAGGCAAGCAGCTGGCGCACCAGGCCGGCGGCGCGGTTGGCGTTCTGCTTGATGTTCATGATGTCCTGGAAGGACGGGTCGGAAGGCCGGTGGTTGGCAAGCAGCAGGTCGGAGAAGCCGATGATGGCGGTCAAGACGTTGTTGAAGTCGTGCGCGATGCCGCCGGCCAGCTGGCCGACCAACTCCATCTTCTGCTGCTGGCGCACCTGATGCTCCAGCGCCCGCTGCTCGGTGATGTCGAGCACGTTGACGATCACCATCTCGCTGCCGCCGGCGCCCTCGGCGACCGGATTGATGAAGAAGCGGCCGGAGCGCTGGCCCTCGCCGGCCAGCGTCGCGTCGATGGCCGGCACCACGCCGGCGCCTTCCGCGGCGGAGGCAAGCGCGGCGGAGAGGTTGGGCATGTCCTGGTCGGCGACCAGATCGGTGAGCGCGCGCGTGGCGTCGGGGCGCACGCCCGGGAACATGCGCAGGAACGGCGCGTTGGTGCGCCCGATGCGGCCCTGGCGGTCGATGGCCGCGATCGCGATCGGCGTGTTGTTGAAGAAGCGGGCAAAGCGCACTTCCGCCGCGCGCAGCGCCTCCGACCCCTCCTCGCCCGGCGACCGGTTGAGCACCACCGTGCGGGTGGCGCCCGGGGCACCATCGACGGTCACCGGCACGCGGTGGAGCAGGCGCACCGGCAGGCTCTGGCCGTTGGTGCGCATCAGGTCGAGGTCGATGAGTGCGGTGCGGTTGCGCATCTCGTCGTCGGCCGGCGGGGCGGCGAGCAGCGCGATGCCGTCGCCCTGGACGATGTCGGCAAGCCTCAACGCCCCGGCCTCGAAGCGGGCGAGATCGACGCCCAGCCATTCGGCCAGCGTCGCGTTCATGTAGACGATGCGCCCGTCGGGCTCGGCCGAGAAGAAGCCGGCCGGCGCATGGTCGAGATAGTCGATGGCGTGCTGGAGCTGCTGGAACATCGCCTCCTGGCGGGCACGCTCGGTACTGATGTCGGTCAGCGTCCAGGCGGTCAGCGCCTTGCGCTTGTTGGCCGCCGGCAGCGGCCTGGCCGCGATGCGGTACC
Organism: uncultured Alphaproteobacteria bacterium; assembly: GCA_963750065.1. Lineage (GTDB taxonomy): Bacteria > Pseudomonadota > Alphaproteobacteria > Rhizobiales > Kaistiaceae > CAVSRC01. Next base: position 39,716 of record CAVVPK010000021.1, on the reverse strand, counting down.
AGTGGGCGCCCTCCCCCTCGCCGCCGCTGAGCGGCGCCAGCATGCGCACCTCCTCGGTCGCCGGGCGGCCTTCGCGCAGCTCCTGGGCGATGCGGTAGAGCGCTTCGGCCGCTTCCGGATTGCCGACCATGACGCGCTCCAGCGTGCGCGCCTCGCTGGCTTCCGTGGCGCCGATGAGATCGGCATAGGCGCGGTTGGCATAGACGATGCCGCCGTCGCGGCTGGTGATCAGCACGCCCTCGGCCATGGCGTCGGCGAACATCTTGCCGAGGTCGTCGCCGACGCCCGGGCCGCCGAACCGCACCAGCCCGATGGCGCCGGCCAGAAGCGTGATCACGCCGATGACGGCAAGGATGGCCAGCAGCCCGAGCACGAAGGGCTGCGCCTGGTTGGGCGACATCAGCGTCAGGCCGATCGAGACGCCGACCAGACCGAAGGCGAGGATGATCAGCCGCCCGGTGCCGGTGATACGGTTGGAGCGGTCGACCAGCGGCTCGGCGCGGCCCGGTTGCGGGGCGCGATCACTCATGCCGGCCACCTGTGACCTCCTGCCTTGCCTTTTGCGGTGGATGCGCGCGGAGAATCAATGTTAACGCCTCGTATGCGAGGATGGTGGGGAAAGTGCCAGAATTCAATTGCGGCCGACACCGGAAGGCGGCGGGCGGCAGCCGGGCCACGATGAGCATGAAGCGGCGGCAAGCCTTGCATTGCGGGCCGGTTCACCGGAAAAGTCATTGATCCCGGTGATTCGCCGCCGGGCTATAGTCACCGATCCGCCACGTTCGCCGCGGAACCGCTTGAAAACGGCAGGAGGCGAGAAATGCGGGACTTGCTGATACCGATCTTCGGAGAAGGGGGTGCGGTGGTGGCGCAGTTCATCATCACCGTCGTTATCGTCCTCGGCCTGATCGGCGCCGTCTGGTGGCTCATGCGACGCTATTCCGGCGTTCATTTCGGCGGCATCGGCCGCGGGCGGGTGCCGCGCCTGGCCATCGTCGACGTCATGGCCGTCGACCGCCGCCGCCGCCTGGTGCTGGTCAGGCGCGACAATGTCGAACATCTGCTGCTCATCGGTGGGCCTAGCGACGTGGTGGTCGAAGGTGCCATCCATCGTGTCCGCCAGCGCGGCGCGCAAGCTGCCGCCCAGGCGGCCACGGCGCGCGCGGCCATGCACACCGCCGCCATCGAACCGCCACCGGCCGCCGAGCCGGAAATCCCGCTGCCCGAGAGGTTCGCTGTGGACGAACCGCCGGCCGAGGCACCGATCCCCTTCCCCATGGCCCGCAGCGCCCTGCGGGCGGCAGCATCCGGCAACGCGCGTCCCGAGCTTCGCTCGGTGCAGCCGGCGCCGGCGGCCGCCGCCGAGGAAGAGCCGGCAAGCGCCGCCGCAGCCAGCTTCATCGCGCCGCAGCGGCCGACCCGGCTGCAGGCGATCCAGAGCCGGCTTGCTGCCCCACCACCACCGCCAGCACCGCCGCCCGAGGCGCCGCCGCCCGTGGATGAGCTGCAGGTGGTGCAGGAGGACCTGCCGCCAGCCTACGCAGCACAAGCACTGCCGGCCGATGTGCTTCTCTCCGTGGTCATGACCGCGGAAGCCGCGCCGCCGCCCGAGGCACCGCCGGAACCCGATGTCCCGGCGACATTCGCCGAGGCGGAACGGGAGGCAGCGGAGCTCGCCCGCCAATCCGCGTTCGATCTCGGCGACGTGCAAGGCGACCTGGAAGGCGACGTCGAGGGCATCATGGAGGCCCCTGCGACCGCCGCCGAGCAGGAGGAGGCGATGCCCGACGAGGCCGCCGAGGAGGCGGAGGAGGCGCCCGCCGAACCGGTCAGCAAGGTCAGCGACCTTGAGCGCGAGATGGCCCGCCTGCTCGACGAGATCACCACGCGGCGGTCGACCTGAGGCGAAAAAGCAGCAAAAGTCAGCCATTTGCGGGCTTTTCTTCCGTCACAGGACTGTCAACGGACAGTTGTTGTCCGGAGTGACTCGCATCGCTATATTCCGCGCGCATTGCAGCACATATGAGGGTCTTTGCATGCCGCGTGCGCGCGTTGACGAGTACCGTCCAACCGACAGCGAAGAGTTCATGAACGAACGCCAGCGCGAGTATTTCCGCCAGAAGCTGCTGGCCTGGAAAGAAGAGATCCTGCGCGAGGCGCGGGAGACGCTTCAGCACCTGCAGGACGAGAATCAGAACCACTCCGACCTCGCCGACCGCGCGTCGTCAGAGACCGACCGCGCCATCGAGCTGAGGGCGCGCGACCGCCAGCGCAAGCTGATCGCCAAGATCGATTCGGCGCTGGGACGCATCGAGGACGGCACTTACGGATTTTGCGAGGAGACCGGCGAGCCGATCAGCCTGAAACGGCTCGACGCGCGGCCGATCGCAACGCTCTCGATCGAGGCGCAGGAGCGCCACGAGCGCCGCGAGCGCGTCTATCGCGACGACTGACAGGGACTGTAGCCCGTCCAGCATGCGTGGTTTCCGCGTCTACCTGCTCGATTTCGACGGTACGCTCGCTGCCACACGGCCGGCCGGTATCGCCGGCCTTACGCGCACGCTCACCGAGCGCGGCATCTCCATTCCCGAAACACGGATCAAGGCGACCATCGGCACCGGCGTGCCGCTGGAGATGACGCTGGCCACGCTGGCGCCGCAGCTGTCGGAGAGGGACATCGCCGACTGCGCCACCCGCTATCGCGCGCTCTATCCCGAGATCGATGCCGAAATGACCGCGCTCTACGACGGCGTCCACGAGACCATGGCGGGCCTCAACCGGGACGGTCGCGAGGTCGTGGTGCTCAGCAACAAGTCGCGCGGCGCGCTGGAAGCGACGCTGGCCCGCTTCGACCTTCTCGATCAGGCAAACGTAATCCTTGCCGCCGATCCGGGCTTGGCGGTCAAACCCGATCCGGATGTCTTCCATCGGCGAGTGCGCCCGCTCTTCGACGGTCTGGCACCCGGCGACTTCATCATGGTCGGCGACACGGCAGCCGATATCGCCTTCGCGCAGGCCGCCGGCATTGCCAGCTGCTGGGTAAGTTACGGCTACGGAGACGCCGAACGCTGCATGGCCATGAAGCCGGATTTCGTGGTCGATGCCCTGCCCGACCTCCTGGCCATCGACGCCGAGCCGGCGTGAGGCCAAGCCCGCGGCGGGCACCCGTCGGACGACCGATGCCGGTTGCAAGCCTTGCCAGCACCTTGGCGTCTCGCCTGAAATTTGATGATTTTTCGATGTGATGCCGTTCACAGGGCGTTCATCCGCGAAATCCTATTTATGGGTCGAGCCATCCGGACCGGGCAGCGCCCAGCTTTGACCGCAATTCCCGGCTTGGAGGGTGGAGACTTTGACGCGCGGGCGCCGGACGATCGGCTGCCCTCGCAAATCGGGAGCTGCAAGATGAAGAAACTCTTGATGGCGGCGACTGCGCTAGGCGGCGTCGTCTTCTTCGCCGGAAACGCCCTCGCGGCGTCGGAATATCAGTGCCGGGCCTATGCGCAGCAGCAGGCGGACGCCTACGCTCCGACCGGCCAGGGCCTGGTCGGTGGCGGCATCATCGGTGCCATCGGTGGTGGCCTGATCGCGGGTGCGACCGGTGGTAACGTAGGAACCGGAGCCGCGATAGGCGGCGTTGGTGGCGCAGTTGTCGGCGGCGCCGCGAACCAGCAGAAGCGCCAGGAAATCTACAACCAAGCCTACTATTCCTGCATGGGCGGTCCGCGGCCTGCACCCCAGCCGGTCTACGATCCGGGTCCGCCCCCTCCCGGCTATGGCAACCCGAACTGGATGAATGCCTGCGCCGCCAAATACCGGTCCTTCCAGTGGTCCGGGCCGCATGCCGGCCAGTTCAAGGGCTTCGACAGCTACTGGCACTGGTGCAACCTGTAGGGTTCAGCGCCTGACCGTCTGAGTGAACGAAACGCCCGCGGCTTATGTCGCGGGCGTTTTCATATCTGGCGCGCTACACTGCCGGCCATGAAACAACTCATCCTCCTGCGCCATTTCAAATCGTCCTGGGCCGAGCCCGGCCTTGCCGACCGCGATCGTGCACTGGCGCCGCGCGGCCAGCGCGACGCCATCGCCATGGCCGAAACCATGGTCGCCCGCGACCTCACTCCCGGCCGTATCCTGTGCTCGCCGGCGCGCCGTACACGCGAAACGCTAGCCCTGCTCGAGGCGCATAATCGCTGCGGCTGCCCGATCGACTTCCTCGAGGACCTCTATTCGGGACCCGAACTGGACTATCGCCGCATCATCGCCGACAAGGGCGGCGACGCCGACCGGCTGATGGTCATCGGCCACAATCCGAAGATCCACGTCACCGCGGTGGAGCTGATCGGCAGCGGCCGGCAGGCCGACCTGGAGCACCTGGAGGCGAAATATCCGACCGGCGCGCTGGCGGTGATCGAATTCGACGCCGCCAGCTGGCACGGGATCACCGAAGACAGCGGCAAGCTCACGGCCTTCATCCGCCCGCGCGACGTCGGCGACGACGACTGAGTAGCGAAGGGTGAATAGTGAATGGCGCGTGTCCAGCCACTATTCACCATTCTCTATTCACCAGCCGCTTTTGGTTTAGCCAGCAAACGCATCCAAACCTTTCGCCGGGCGGCGCGGACGCCTACATCAGGCTCCGGAACAGCCGGAGCCGGTTCGTGCAGCTGACGACGATCACCGACGAGACCCGTCTCGCTTTCGCCAACCTCGCCGACCGCGCCACCGGCATGGTGACGCCGAGCGTGCGCCTGGGCGTCACCGGACTGGCACGGGCCGGCAAGACGGTGTTCATCGCCGCGCTGGTCCACAACCTCGTCCACGGCGGGCGGCTGCCGGTCTTCAAAGCCTATGCCAACGGCCGGGTGGCCGGCGCCCGCCTCGAACCGCAGCCGGACGACGCGGTGCCGCGCTTCGACTATGAGCGCCACGTGCGCGCGCTGGTCGAGGAGCGCCTGTGGCCCGATTCGACCCGCCAGATCAGCGAGCTGCGCCTGACGGTCGCTTACGAGTCGGCATCGTTTCTGACCCGCACGCTGAGCAGCGGCCGGATGCACATCGACATCGTCGATTATCCCGGCGAATGGCTGCTCGACCTGCCGCTGCTTTCCAAGAGCTACACGGACTGGTCGCGGGAATCGCTCGCCGCCGCCAGGCGCGACGGCCACCGCGACCACGCCGGGCCGTGGCTGAAGCGGCTCAACGAAGTCGATCCGCACGCACCCGCCGACGAAGCATTGGCGCGCGAACTGGCGCAGGTGTTCACCGGCTATCTCACCCAATGCCGCGCCGACCGCCGCCTGCTCTCCACCCAGCCGCCGGGTCGCTTCCTGATGCCCGGCGACCTCGATAATTCGCCCGCCCTCACCTTCGCGCCGCTCGCCCTGCCCAACGACGACGAAGGACCGGCCGGCTCGCTCGCCCATATGATGGAGCGCCGCTACCAGGCCTATCGCAACGCCGTGGTGCGCCCCTTCTTCCGCGATCACTTCGCCCGCCTCGACCGCCAGATCGTCATGGTCGATGCGCTCACTGCCTTGAATGCCGGGCCGGTCGCCGTCGCCGATCTCGAAGCGGCGCTGGCCGCCATCCTCGGCTCCTTCCGCCTCGGCCGCACCAACTGGCTGAGCGGGCTCTACGCCCGCCGCATCGACCGCATCCTGTTTGCCGCCACCAAGGCCGACCAGCTCCACCACGGCGACCACGACCGACTGGAGGCCATCCTCGGCCGGCTCGTGGCGCGGGCCAGCGAACGCGCCCGCTTTGCCGGCGCCCGGGTCGAGGTGCTGGCGCTGGCATCGGTGCGCGCCACCCGCGAGGCGACGGTGACCAAGGGCGGGGAATCGCTGCCGACGATCATCGGCACCCCCCAGCCGGGCGAGACCGTGGACGGCAAGGTGTTCGACGGCCGCACCGAAATCGCGTGGTTTCCCGGCGACTTGCCGGACGATCCGGAATCGGTTTTTGAAGGCGGCGCGGGCGCCACGGCGGTGCGCTTCGCCCGCTTCCGGCCGCCCAAGCTGGAGAAGACGGCCGAGGGCCTGACCCTGTCGCTGCCGCATATCCGGCTCGACCGGGCGCTGGAATTCCTGCTTGGAGACCGGCTGGCATGAGACGCCCGACCGCCTTCACCCTCGACGAGGTGCGCTACGAGCCCGACGAGCTTTATCCGGCGGCGGAGCCCGCGCCGGCTGCCGAGACGCTGCCGGCCAGGCGCAAGCGGCGCGGCCATTGGCTGGGCCTGCTGGTCGCAGCAGTTGGCGGCCTCGCCTCGCTCGCCCTCGGGCTGGCCGTCGACCGGCTGGTGCGCGATCTCTTCGCCCGCAACGACTGGCTGGGCTGGCTGGCGCTCGGGCTGGTGGCGCTGGCGGGGCTGGCGCTGCTCGTGCTGCTGGTGCGCGAGATCGTCGCGCTCCTGCGTCTGAGGCGCATCAACCAGGTCCATGCCCGCGCGCTTGACGCGGCGGACAGCGACGACCGCGAGGCGGCGCTTTCCGTGCTCGACGAGATCGTTGAGCTCTATCGCCACCGCCCGGAGACGGCACGCGGACGGGCGGCGCTTGCCGGCCATCGCAAGGAAATCATCGACGGGCGCGACCTGATCGCGCTTGGCGAAGCCGAACTGCTGCTGCCCTTCGACGGCAACGCCCACCGCATGGTGATGGACTCGGCCAAGCGCGTGGCGCTGGTCACCGCCATCTCGCCGCGCGCCCTGGTCGATCTGCTCTTCGTCGGCGCCGAGGTCGTGCGCCTCATCCGCCGCATCGCCACGCTCTATGGCGGGCGGCCCGGCACCATCGGCTTCTTCCGCCTGGCAAAGGCGACGCTCACCCATCTCGCCGTCACCGGCGGCATGGCGGCCGGCGATTCGCTGGTCCAGCAGGTGCTCGGCACCGGCATTGCGGCGCGGCTCTCGGCGCGTCTCGGCGAGGGCGTGGTCAACGGCCTGCTCACCGCCCGCGTCGGCATCGCGGCGATCGAGGTGTGCCGGCCGCTGCCCTTCATCAACGGCTCGCCGCCGCGTCTGGTCGACGTCATGGCGGCGCTGAGGCCGATGGCGGCGGAGAAGGCGTAGGCCATTCCCCTCCAGGCGCCAGGACCGTCACCAAAGCTCCATCGGGCTGTCATTCAACTGTAATGGGCCGTCTCTATTGGGCGAGAGACGGGCTTCGGGAGAGGGCTTGGCCGTCTCTCGCGGCACACGGGATGGGGCGACATTTCCTACACCTCTCGGAGGCTCCTTCATGAACCCAACCCGTCGTATCTTCGGGAAAGCTGCGCTCGCCGCCGCCATCATCGGGATGGCCGGCATCGGCCTGAGCAGTTCCGCCTATGCCTATACTGTCACCGGCGCCGGCAGCACCTGGGTCTATCCGCTGGTCGCCAAATGGGCGGCCGCCTACAAGACGAAGACCGGCAACGACGTGAACTATGCGTCGATCGGTTCGGGTGGCGGCATCAAGCAGATCGAAGGCGGTCTGGTAGCGTTCGGCGCCAGCGACATGCCGCTGACGCCCGACACGCTTGCCAAGAACGGGCTGATCCAATTCCCGACGGCCATTGCCGGCGAGGACCTGGTCTACAACCTGCCCGGCATCAAAGCTGGCGAACTCACTCTGTCGGGCCCGGTCGTTGCGGACATCTACCTGGGCAAGATCACCAAGTGGAACGATGCCGCCATCGCCAAGCTCAATCCGGGCGTCAAGCTGCCCGACCTGGCCATCGCCGTCGTGCACCGCTCCGACGGCTCGGGCACGACCTTCACCTTCGCCAATTACCTGTCCAAGGTCAGCTCCGAGTGGAAGTCGAAGATCGGGGCCAACACCGCGCTGAACTGGCCGGCGGGCGTGGGCGGCAAGGGCAACGAAGGTGTTTCGGCCTATGTGCAGCGCCTCAAGGGCTCGATCGGTTACGTCGAATATGCCTACATCCTGCAGAACAAGCTCGACTACGCCCGCTTGATCAACAGCGCCGGCAAGGTCGTGAGCCCGAGCCTGAAGGGCTTCCAGGCCGCCGCCTCGCACGTGGACTTCACCAAGGCCAAGGACTTCTACGTGATCCTCACCGATCAGCCGGGCGACGACACCTGGCCGATCTCCGGCTGCACGTGGCAGATCCTGCGTAAGGCCGCCGCCAAGACGACCAACCAGGACGTGACCAGCTTCTTCGATTGGGGCTTCGAGAAGGGCCAGAAGATGGCGACCGACATCGCCTTCGGGCCGCTGCCGCAGAGCACGATCGCCGCGATCAAGGCCTACTGGAAGGCCAACCTCGGCATCTAGCATCGCGGCCGTGACAGCACACCATCGGGGCCGGCGGCAACGCCGGCCCTGCCTTCCCCCGGTCATCCTCCGCTTTCGCCACTGCTGTCCGGTTCAAATTGGGCTCCATGAGAAAGCCATCTGGTGGGTGTTTAGGGGTGGGGTCGGCGGAGGCTTTGTTAGGGCGTTGAGAGACCTGAGGTGCATGATGTTGAGGCGCACGAGGCGGGCGAAGGCGATTGGCTGTCGGATGGCATCCTGAGTGGCCATAGCCACGCGCAGCAGGATGTAGGCGATCAGGGCGACGAAGATCTGGATGCGCACAGCGTTCTCGGATGTTCCGAGGAAATGTCTGATCTTGAGGTTCTGCTTGAGCCATTTGAAGAACAGCTCGATCTGCCAGCGCTGCTTGTAGAGAGCGGCGATCTCGTCGGCGGGGGCGTCGAGGTCGTTAGTGAGGATGCGCAGGGTCTTGGCGGTCGAGATGCGCACGGTGATCTCGCGCACCGGATCGCTCATGGGATTGCGCCGGGAGCGCGCCATGCGGGCAGGCAGCAGGCCGATACGATCGGAGATGATGGTGCCGTTTTTGGGCACGGCGTTCTCGGCGGTCACGGTGAGACGGGTGTGGGACTTGAAGCGTGTGACGATGCGGCAGCCTTGCGCATCGAGGTCGGCCCACCAACCGAAATCATAATAAGCCAGGTCAAAGACATAGGTCATGCCGGGGATGGGGCGGATCGCCTTGGCGGGGGTGATGTCGTTGACGGATTGATCGGTGAGAGTGATTTCCATGGGCGCATCTGCGTTGGGGTCGTAGACGAGGTGGAGCTTGGCGGCCCAATTGTCGTGGCGCTGGCGGAGCCAGGCGGCATTGAGCGAGGACATGCGGATGTGGGTCGCATCGAGAATGCGCACCGCCTCACTCAGATGACGTCGCACGCCGCGGCTGGCAGTCGCCGCCATGTGGGCGAAGAGATCGGCGAACAGGCCCCAGGGTCGGTGGGCATTGGCATCGGCCAGCGTCGATCGCGCCGGCACCTTGGCGCCGACATGATAGAGCCGCGCCGCGTGGCTGGTCATGCCGGCTTCGATCTCGCGCAGGCTCGTCGCCCCTGCGAGCTGGCCGAACAGCAGAGCCAGGAACTGGTTCTTGGTGGACAAGCGCCGCACCCGATGGTCGGCCCGGTACTCTTCCACAAGGCGGTCGAACACGGCCCAGGGAACATGCTTCTGAAGGCCATGAAAGACGCTATTGTGATGCCGCATGGCGTTGATCCTCCGCTCGTGTCCAGATCGTCGCGAAACGTCTGAAACCGAGTAGAATCAACGCCATGCACCTTGTCCAGAAATTTAAGCCGGACAGCAGTGGCGCAAGCGGAGGATCGGACTCCACACGCGAAGCGCTGCGGTTTGCCGAAGCCGATCCTCCGATCTCGGCTCCGCCTCGTCGGAGGATGACGGAAGAAAAGAACTAGCCCTTCCGCCACCCGGTGATCGCCGGGCCATCGGCCCCCATGACCGGATCGGCCACGGGGTTCGGCACCGCGGCGATGCGGGCGCGGATACCGGCCGTGTCCTCGGCGCCTTCGCGCATCAGGTCGACATGGGCGGGCGACGGATAAGCACCGATGACCAGCAGGTCGGGCGAGCCGGCAAGCCGCTTGTGGCCGACGCCGGCCGGGATCAGCACCGCATCGCCGGCCTTGGCGTGGACGGTGACGCCAGCCTCCCCGCCAAAGCGGACTTCGGCCGAGCCCGCGGCAATGCCCAGCACCTCGTGGGCGGTCGAATGATAGTGGTGGAAGGGGAAGATGCCGTTCCGCCAGCCATGGCCCCAGCCATTGCCCGCGAACAGTTCCTCAAAGGCCAGTGCGGGATCGCCCGCGAGCGGATCGACGGCGCCGGCATAGAGGATCAGCGGCAGGCGGTTGTTGGGGATATCGCCATCGTCGGCGAAATGGTGAAGACTGATCTGCATGATGGGCAAAGGGCGTCGCGAAACGGGCTCCCGTACAGTTTGACAGGCCGCAGGGGAGCGGTCAAAACCATCGCATCCGCGCCGCAACCGGCCGGTAAACAGCGATTCCTGAAGGCACCGGACGCGGGCGTTCCATGAAGAGACTGGGAATCGGTTTCGGCCTGGAGCGCGTCGCGCTGTTCGCCTATGAGCGTCCGCTGTTCGGCATTCTCCTCCTGCTCGTGGTCTACCTCCTCGCCGGCTACGGCATGATGCATGTCCGCTTCAACGACGACCTGCGCAACATCTTCTCCGGCGACACCCAGACCTATCGCGACTATGTGGCGGCGACCGACGAATTCGTCGACCCGGAGAACGAGCTCCTGGTCCTGGTCGAGGGCAAGGACCTCGGCACGCCGAAAAATTTCCAGAAGCTGCAGAACTTTCAGCTCGAACTGCAGCTTCTCGACGGCGTCGACAACGTCTATTCGCTGTTCGCCCTGCGCCAGGCCCCCGATGCCAACGGCGATGCCGCGCCGCTGGTGAGCGACGCCTCCGCCGGGCTGACGCCGGAGCTGATCGCGCGCATCCGCGCCCATCCGGTGCTCGGCAACCGTCTCATCTCCGCCGACGGCACGGCGATGGCCTTCACCGTCACACCGAGCGAGCCCAAGGCACCGCTGGAAGTGGCCCGCAAGCTTGCCAATGAAATCAAGGCGAGCGCCAAGGACGCACTCGGCGGCACCGACATGAAGGTGACCGTCACCGGCTTTCCGGTGATCCGCTACTCGATCGCCGACATCGTGCGCCACGACCAGGTCTCGCTCGAAATCATCGGCGCGCTGATCGGCACGGTGATGAGCCTGATCGTCTTCCGCTCCTTCGTCGCCTCGATCCTGGCGGCGGCGCCGGCCATCATCGCGGCCATGGCTGTGGTCGGCTTCATGGGCCTGCTCGGCCTCAAGGTGACGGTGATGACGACGATCGTGCCGGCGCTGGTGATGATCTTCGGCTATGCCGACGGCATGCATCTCGGCTTCGCCTGGCGCAAATACCGCGAGGCCGGCTACGACGTCGTCGAGGCGGAGCGGCTGGCGCAGCGCGAACTGGGCGGCGCCTGCGCACTCTCGGCGATCACCACCGCGATCGCCTTCCTGTCGCTGACCATATCCTCGGTGACCATGGTGCAGGGCTTCGGCGCGTCCGGTGCCGCCGGCACGCTTGGCGGCATGATGCTCGTGCTCATCATCCACGGCCTCCTGATGCGCGCGATCGGCCGCTTCTGGAAATTGCGGCCGAAACGGAAGGCGGACAACCTGCTGGTCGTGCTGGAAAGGCCCTGCGCCGGCATCGGGCGCTTCACGGTGCGCTTCGCCCGGCCGCTGTCGGTGCTCTCCGCCATCCTCTTCGTGCTCCTCGGCGCGGCACACTATTCGGTCAAGCCCGAGCACTCCTTCCGCGAGGACCTGCCCTCCAACGACCCGGCCAATGCGGCGCTCGGCCGCCTCGACCGCGACTTCGGCGGCGTCTTCCCGCTCGAGATCGTGGTACCGCTGAAAGGTATCGACCCGCTCTCGGCGGAAGCGCTCGGCCGCGTGCGCGCCGTGCAGGAGGCCATCGCCAAGGTGGAGGGCGTCGGCCAGCCGCTGTCGCTGTGGAACCTCGCCGAATGGCTCGATCCCGCCGACCCGGTCCATGCCGGCACGGCGCTGAAGAAGATGCTCGACGTGGTGACGCCGACGACCAGGAGCCGCTTCATCGGCACCACCGGCAATGCGCTCATCACCACCACCTCGCGCGAGATGTCGAGCTCTCAGTCCGCCGTGCTCATCGACAAGGTCGACGCGGCCATCGCCGCCACCGGCGTCGCCGGCGTCAACGTCACCGGCGTCACCGTCATCAACGCCCGCGAGAGCAACCGCACCATCAGCATCCTCAACGCCAGCCTGCTGCTCTCGGTGGTCGCCAATCTCGGCGTCATCGCGCTGGCGTTCGGCGGCCTGTCCTTCGGGCTGGTCTCATTCCTGCCCAATATGCTGCCCATCCTGGCGGTCGGATCGATGCTGTTTCTCACCGGACGCGGCATGCAGTTCACCGCCGTCATCGCGCTGACCGTCGCCTTCGGCGTCGCCGTCAACGATTCCGTGCACTACATCAACCGTTTCCTGCACACCGACAATAACGGCTCGCTCGACGCCCGGCTGGTCGAGACCTCACGCCGCATCGGCCCGGTCATCATCGGCGCGACGCTGATCATCATCGCCGGCGTGTCCACGACGCTGACCAGCGGCATGCCGACGATCGGCCTGTTCGGCAAGATCGCCGCGCTGACCCTGGTTGCCGGCATCGTCGGCGACCTCATCGTCCTGCCGGCGCTGATCGCAGGCCCCGCACGCCGCTGGTTCGACCGCCACCGGACCATCAACCCGCACGAGACAGAAGCATGAAGCGCGCCCTTCCCCTGGCCTTCCTCGCCACCATCGCCCTCACCCTGCCGGCGCTGGCCGCCGATCCGATACTCTCGCAGCTGGCCGGCCGCTGGACCGGCCATGGCACCTACAAGCAGAGCGCCACGGCCGCCGAGGAGCCCATCTTCTGCAAAGTCACCAACACGCTTACCGACAACGGCAGCGCGCTCAAGCAGAGCGGCCGCTGCGCGGTGTCCAGCAATTCCGGCGCCATCACCGGCCTGATCACGGCCACCGGCGGCGACCGCTATAGCGGCACGCTCGACAGCCTGGCCTCTGACGGGCCGGCCAGTCTCAGCGGATCGGGGAGTGGCGGACGCCTGACGCTGAGCATGTCCTTCGTCGAACTCGCAGACCCATTTGGCGGTGACTTCGGTGACCACGATGACGCTCACCGGCAGCGGCTACCGCCTGTTGAGCCAACGCCAGGACGGCGGCAAGACCTGGACGCCGACCGACATCGCCTTCACGAAATAGGCAGTCGGCAGTCGCCACGCGGGCCGTCCTGCCGCTGTGCGCGATCTCTTTCCACCGGTCATCCTCCGCGAAAGCGGAGGATCGGCCTGCGGCAAGGACTGCGTCCATCGTGCCCGCGGGGAGCGATCCTTGTAACTTTCCAGAGCCGTCATCGGCTAAGCTTGCCGGTGCGGTGGCGGTCGGGCGGCCGGCTCTCCGGGTCAAGCCTGGATGTGCTGGTGCGGCGTGCCGCCGGCCTCGTGGCGGTGCGGGTGGTCCGACACCTTGACCGGGATGACGTGCAGACTGGCGTGGCGCACGCCGCGCTGGGTACTGATCTCGTCGGCGACGTGCTGAACCGCGTGCGCGGCCCCGCGCAGCGCCGATACCTCCAGGCAGCTCGTATGGTCGAGCGGCACGCGCATATTGGCCGCGAACATATCGTGGTGCTCGTGCTGCAGGCGGGTCAGCCGCTGCGCCAGATCGCGCGTACCGTAATCGAAGACGTAGCCCAGCACCGCAATGCACAGCGCGTTCGAGGTCTTCGCCTGTTCGCGGTTGGCGACCTCGCGGACGATGTCGCGGAAGGCCTCCGAGCGGCTGTCATAGCCGCGCTGCTCGGTCAGCGCGTCGACCACTTCGAGCAGATCGTCATCGATCGTAATCGTGATGCGCTGCATCGCGCCCTCCCTCGCTATTAGCCGGCTCAAGCACCACCTAAACATAGATCGACGCGAATATTAAATCAGGGCGCGCGGAAGGAAAATCGGCCGCTTCAGCACGCGGTCGCGGAGGCAATAAGACTCCATACCGACGCCGTCGATGAGGGCTCCATACCGCCTCTGAAATCAGCCCTCAGCTCTCTTCGCCAGCCTCGGCCCGGTGGAGATGGTGATGGCTGTGGGCGGCGTGGGCGCCGTGCAGATGCAGATGGGCGTGGGACAGGCCGGCGCGCTTCAGAAGGTCCACATCGTGCAGGATCTCGTGCGGCGTCCCCGCGGCGACGACGCGGCCGCCATCGAGCACGAAGCAGTGGTCGGCGATGTCCTCGACGATGTCGAGGTCGTGGGTCGCGGTGACCACCGTGCGGCCGGAGCCGCGACACTTGACCAGGAAGTCGATGAGATGGCTGGCGCTCTTCGGATCGAGCGAGGCGGTGGGCTCGTCGAAGAGCAGCACCTGCGGCTCGAGCACCAGGATGGAGGCCAGCGCCACGCGCTTCTTCTCGCCGCCAGAGAGGCGATGCGGCGGGCGATCCTTCAGATGCGTGATGGCGAAGTCGGTGAGCGCCTGCGCGACGCGGCGGCGCACCTCGTCCTTCGGCCAGCCCATCTGCAGCGGCCCGAAGGCGATCTCGTCGAAGACGGTCGGATTGAAGAGTTGCACGTCCGGATTCTGGAAGACGAGGCCGACCCGGCGACGGAAGGCGAGCGCCCGCTCGTCGTCGGCGAAGCTCTCTTCACTTAGCGGCTCGCCGAAGGCCTCGATACGTCCGCGGCTGGGAAAATAGAGGCCGTCGAGGAGCCTGAGAAGCGTCGACTTGCCCGAGCCGTTGGCGCCGAGAAGGACGATGCGCTGGCCCTCCCCGATGCTGAGGCTGAGCCCGTCCAGCGCCGGCGTGCCGTGATAGGCGTAGGCGACATCCACCACGTCGAAGACGGGGGTCTCGAGAAACGGCAAGGGGGGCGATCCGTCCATCATGCCTGAAGCCATAGCGCCAGAGAGGCGATGACGACAAATCCGCAGGCCGCCGCCCAGTCGCGCGGCCGGGCCTGGAAATCGTCGAGCAGGCGCGGCTCGCCGCGATAGCCGCGCGAGATCATGGCCAGATGCACCTCGCTGCTCATGTCGAGCGCCTTGCCAAGCAGCGCACCGGCCGTGGCCGTCGCCAGGCGGCGCCGATCGCCGGGCGAGAGGCGACCGACCATGCGGCTCTGCCGGGCCTCGAACATCTGCGCCGCCGCGTTGAGCAACACGAAGATATAGCGGTAGGTCATGCCCAGAATGACCACCAGAACCACCGGCAGGCGATAGGCCCGCATCGCCTTGAGGAGATGCGCCCAGGGCGTTGAAAGAATGAGAAGAAGGGCATAGGTCGCCGTCGTCTCCGAGCGCCCGAGAAGGAAGGCGGCGCTGCGCACGCCCTGAAGCGTCAGCGGCCAGCCGAGGACCGGCAGCGTGAGGATCGCGTCGCCCGGCACCAGCAAGATCGCCGGCAGCGCGATCAGGCCGGTGAAGGCGAACACGCCGATCCACACCTGGCGCGCCAGCCGCGCGATCGCGATGCCGGAGGAGAGCGCCAAGGCGACCGCCACCAGGAACAGCCCGGCGAGAACCGCCAGCGACTTGACCACGACGGCAACGACGATGAAGCCGGCGATGATGCCGAGCTTCACGCGCGGATCGAGCTTCTGCAGGAAGCCCTCGCGGCGGGCGAAATCGTCGGCATCGAGCGCGTGGGCGAGCGCATGGGCCATGCCGTCGGCAAGCCGGTCGAGGAAGCTGGCGCGATGCCGGCCCGAATGCCGGCCATGGCGGACAAAGGATTGCTCTGCCATGGCCGGGCTCCGGACTCCGTTTCTCAGGCGCGGCCTTCGCCGGACGGTGCGCGGCGGTTCATCAGCCACGACAGCCCGGAGACGACGACAAGGATGAGGCCGGCCCCGACGACCGCCGAGAGGATGTAGCCGAAGCTCTCCGAGTGCATGAAGGGCGGCGCATAATCGGGGATCGGCGCCGTCCAGAAGCTGGAGAGATGCTGCAGCCCCTGCGGCACGCTCTCCGGCGGCGCCATGTTGCCCGATGCCTGGGTGATCTGGTCGCGGATCGCCGGGTCCTGGAAGTCCTCGGCGCCCCATTCGCCCCAGGCGATGCCGGCTGCAAGCAGACCGAGCGGGCTCACCACCATCAGCGCGCCGAGGCCCGTCCACAGCCAGCGGGTTGCGAACCAGCCGCCAGCGGCGGGCGCCAGCGGAGCGTCCGCGGTCTTGCGGGCGGACGCTTCCAGCAGCTCCGGATTGGACTGCTGCAGATAGGCGACGATGCCGCCGCTGATGATCGCTTCGGCCGCCCCGGCGATGGTGAGATGAGCCAACATCATGGCCGGGATCGCCACCGAGAGCGGATAAGGCGCGTAGAGTGGCGCGCCGGTCAAGTCGGTGAAGAGCATGGGCTGGATGCCGAATTCGAGGGAGGCGAACAGCGCCGAGGCATTGATGGCGAGATAGCCGGCGACCGCTGCCGCCACCACGCGGCGCGCGGAGGTGATCGGCGCGTCGCCGGCGATCAGCCGGTAGCTGAACCAGGCGACCAGCGTGCCGACGATCGCCATGTTGAAGGCATTGGCGCCGAAGGCCAGGATGCCGCCGTCGCCGAAGAACAGCGCCTGGATGGCGAGCGCGATCGATATCGCCAGGATGCCGGCGGATGGTCCCAGAACGATCGCCGCCACCGCCATACCGACGGCATGCGCCGTCGTCCCTCCCGGGATCGGCAGGTTGAACATCATGACCACGAAGCTGAAGGCCGAGACCACGGCGAGCAGCGGCACGACCCGGCTGTGCAGCACGCGCTTCACCCGCTTCACGGCGACGTACCAGAACGGCGCCGCCGCCACATAGGCAGCCACGCAGGTCGACGGGCTGAGATAGCCGTCAGGGATGTGCATGAAATCGGTTCCTTCAGGTCGCCTTTTCCGACCGGAAGCTACCGTATGAAAAAACCCCGTCTTTGTCATACGTCAAATGGCGCAGATGGAACGGCGGCGCGCTGTTATTCAGCGGCGATGGCTGCCGGACGGCGCATTTCGCCTGCCTGCCGGCCGATGGTGACGGCATGCACGGTGTCGTGGATAAACATGCCGACAGCCAGGCCGTGGTCGTAGCTCGCCCAGAAGCGCGGCAGGATTTCGACCCGGTGCCCGCCGTGGCCGTGCAGGCGCACCAGACCCGCCGACTGGGCCTCCTCGACGATCTTGCGGACATGGGTCCGTGACACCCCGAAGCGCTCGCCGAGATCGCCGTAGGGCACCGCAGCATGCAGATCGTGCGCCGCCATCGCCGCCCGGATCAGCGAGGCCGACACCACATGGCCGGCCGCATGGTTGAAGAACAGCATCAGTTCGGGCGCCATGGCCAGCAGCCTGCCCGAGAACCGCAGGAACGCGATGGAGCTGCGCCGCTGCGCGATCTGGTAGGCGGGGTCCTGGCGCATGGCCGGCGCATAGTCGTCGAAACGGCCGATCACCGTCATCGGCGCGTAATGGGCCGCGAGCCAGGCACGGTCATGCGCGAGCATGGCTTCCGTCGGCCTGAGGATGCGCACGCGACGGTCGCCTTCAGCCGGCTCGACCGCCATGAAGCCGACGGCGGCGAGCCGGCCGACCAGGTGATCGATCTGGCGGTCGCTGGCCAGCCCGAAGGCCGCCATGGCCTGCTTGAGCCGGCCGACCGTGAACCACGTCTCGCGGCGTTCCGGGTCGTGGCCCGCGGCAAGCACGACCGCCACCAGAAAGACGAGGAAGCGGCCGGTTTCGATCAAGAGCCGCGCCATGAACGGATCGTCGCCGTAGATCGCCAGGAAGCGGTCGAGATAGAGCCGGCGCGCCTCCGCCATGCGCGGATGCCCGACAATCGCGTCGATCGTCAGATGCGGCACACCGGCGGTCAGGCGAACGAAATCCGGATCGTCCACGGTGCGCCCTTCCCCAAAACGCATCGCTCCAGAGCCGCAGAAGCTACGCCTCGGCCGCGATATACGCAATCTGTTCCAATTCTAAAACGAGCAACTGCCCTAGGTTCGCGCAGGACGCGTGCGGGCGGGCCTTCGGGCTCAGGAGGGGAACACATGATCAGGCTGATCACACGGGGTCGCTTTACCCAGAGCTTCGTCAAGGGACTGATGGATGCACCGGAGGACCGCGAGCCCGCCGTGCGCAAGCTGGTCGAATCCGCCGGCGCCAAGATGATGAGCTACTACATCACCACCGGCGACCACGATTTCCTGCTCATCAGCGAAGCCTCCGATACCGAGTTCGCGATGGCCGCGATGATGGTGGCCGGCGCTGCAGGCATGATCACCGACGTGACCACGATCCGGGCGTGGACGCCGGCCGAGTTCAAGTCGGTCGCCGAGAAGGCGGGCAAGGCCGCGTCGGCCTATCGCCTGCCCGGCAAAGCGTGATCGGGCGGATCAGGAGCGGCAGATGATCAGGCTGGTCACACAGGGCAAGTTTACCGGCAGCCACATCAAGGGGCTGATCGAGGCTCCCGAGGATCGCGAGCCTGCGATCCGGAAGCTGGTCGAGGCGGCCGGCGGCAAGCTCGTCAGCTTCTATTTCACCACCGGCGACCACGACTTCATGCTCGTTGCGGAAGCCCCCGACGCCGAATCGCTCATGGCCGCGGACGATGGCGGCAGCGGCGCCCGGCACGATCACCGACCATGACCACCATCAGGGCGTGGACCGCAGCCGAATTCAAGCCGGTCGCCGAGAAGGCGGCCAAGGCCGCGGCAGCCTACCGGGTGCCGGGCCCGGCGCGCCAACCGGTAGACGCCGTCTGGTCGGGTTGATCTGCCGCGAAGGACGCCTTGAGCGCCCTCGCCTGCCCAATCGCCATCCTGCAAGTGAGGCGGTCCATGCGTGACGCGATGATCCGTTTCGACGACGGCGCCACCTACGAGCAATCGGTTGGCATCTGGAGCCGGCTGGTCGGCGCCGATTTCCTCGACTGGCTGGAGCCGGCACCGGGAGCACGCTGGCTCGATGTCGGCTGCGGCACCGGCGTCTTCACCGAGCTTCTGGTCGAGCGCTGCGCGCCGGTCGAGGTGCACGGCGTCGACCCGGCGGAGCCGCAACTTGCCTATGCCCGCACGCGGCCGGCGGGACGCATTGCGCTGTTCCGCAAGGGCGATGCCATGGCCCTTCCCTATGGCCGCGACCGCTTCGACGCCGCCGTCATGGCACTGGTGATCTTCTTCGTGCCCGATCCGCCGACATGCGTCGCCGAGATGGCGCGCGTGGTCCGCCCCGGCGGCACGGTTGCGGCCTATGCCTGGGACATCGCCGGCGGCGGGTCTGCCGTCGAGCCGGTCATGGCGGAGCTGAGGCGATCGGCATCGCACCGCTCAGGCCGCCGAACTATCAGGCGGCCGGGATCGAAGCCCTGGAGCAGCTGTGGGCGGGCTGCGGACTCGAAGAGACGGCGACCCGGCAATTCACGGCGCAGCGGACCTTCGCCGACTTCGCCGCCTATTGGGCGTTCGCCTCAACCGCGAACACCGTTGCCGCCGTCCTCAAGACGCATGCCCGACAGCGAGGTCGACCTGCTCAAGCTCAGGGTGCGCTCGCGCCTTCCCACCGACGCCGCCGGCCGCATCGTGCAGACCGCCCGCGCCAACGCGATCAAGGGCCGGCGGCCGCAATAGCCGTTTGCCCATGAATTCCAACGCGAAACCCAGACGCGGGAAAACCATGCGAACGACGATGACATTTGCCGCGGCGTTCCTGGGCTGGCCGTTTTCCTCATGCGCAAGGGCTCATGCAGCGGACGCAGACGACGTCAAAGCCGCGTGGACGGCTTCACCTTACGATTGCTTCCCTCGACCCTGCCAGATCGAGGCGGTCTGGGCTCGACGACGCCCGATTGGCGCAGATCCCAACGCCAAGCGCGTCACCGTCGGGCGGGTGGACGAAGAGTACTACGAGGGTACGCCATGGCCCTGCCCCATCGCCGACTGCAACTTCGACGCCAACGTATGGGCCGCATATCGCCGTTCGTTCGCCGTTCCTGGCAACGGCATGGCCAAGATGACCCGCGTCGGCAGCCCCGGCAGACAGTGGCGACATACACTTCGCCAGCGCAGATCCGGTGGATGCCAACGTCCTGAGCAGGCGGGTTGAGCGCCGTCGGACGGCCTGCGTCTGTGCCGCCCGACCGGGCTCGCGACCGCCCTTGCGCAGCAGATGACAGGAGGCCGGCCGATCGAATCCATCGAGACATCGGTCGTCGCTGAAAAGACCTTCGACGATTTCGGACGCATTGCCGAATCGCTGCCGACGATGTCGGCGGTGGTTCCGCCACTTGCGCCGTTGACGGCGGCGAAACTCGCTGATGTGATGGCGCGGACGCGCGCGGAGCTCTCCTCCGAGCCGCCGGCAGCATCGTGCAGACGGCGCGCGCCAACGCGTCAAGGGGCGGCGGCCGTAGTCAGATGGTGCACAATTCCGTTTCTCGACCGGCGGTCGCCATCCGGCTTTCGAGACCGGCGAGGCTAAGGCCATGCGTCTTGCGGGGAAATCGATCTTCATTACGGGCGGCAGCAGCGGCATCGGGCTCGCCACGGCAATGCTGTGCGCCCGCGAGGGCGCGAAGGTGGCGATCACCGGTCGGACCCGCGAGCGTCTGGACAGCGCCATCGCCAAAATAGGTGGCGGACTCGCCTTCGAAGCCGACGTTGCCGACGACGAGGCGATGGAAAAGGCCCTCGCCGGGACACACGAGGCTTTCGGGCCAGTTGATGCCGTCTTCGCCAATGCCGGCCTGGGCGTCCTCACCGAGATAGGCAAGGCAACACGTGCGGCCTTTGCGGAGACGCTCTCAATCAACGTCACCAGCGTGTTCATGACCGTCCAGGCGGCGCTGCCGCACATGCCCAATGGCGGTTCGATCATCATCAACGGCTCGGTCTCGGCCAACATCGGGCCAACCGGACGCACCGCCTATGCAGCGAGCAAGGGCGCGGTCCACGCGATGGCCAAGAGCCTTGCGTCAGAACTGTCGCCACGTGGCTTCCGCGTCAACGTCGTGGTGCCGGGGACAGTGGCAACGCCGATTTGGGAAGTGATCGCGCCGGACCCCGAGGCACTCGCGCGGCTCCATGCGCGGTTGGCCGCCCGCGTCCCGCTCCACCGGATGGTCAAGCCCGAGGAGGTTGCAGAGGCGGTGTTGTTTCTCGCCTCCGACGCCGCGTCCGGCATTCAGGCCGCCGAAATCGTGGTCGATGGCGGCACTACAGGCGCGCCTGCCGGTATGCCGATCTACCAGAAGGGTGTGCTGCCGGCCTGACCAGAGGTCTCCGGGACGCGGTCGGCGCCTGCGGCGCTCCTCGCCTTTTGCCTCAGATGACGCCGAGCTTCTTCTGCAGGCTCGACGACGAGGTCGTGTACTGGAAGACGATCTTCTTCTCCGGGAAGACGATGTGGACGGCGGCCTGGGCCATCAGCGCCGCCTCGTGGAAGCCGCACAGGATCAGCTTCAGCTTGCCGGGATAGGTGTTGATGTCGCCGATGGCGAAGATGCCGGGCTCGGAGGTCGCGAACTTCTCGGTATCGACCGGGATCAGGTTCTCGTGGAGATTGAGGCCCCAGTTGGCGACCGGGCCGAGCTTCATGGTGAGCCCGAAGAAGGGCAGGATGCGCGTGCAGGCGATCTCGCTCTCCGCCCCTGCCTTGTCCTTGACGGTCGCGGCGCTGACCTGACCGCCCTCGCCTTTCAGCCCGGTCACCTGACCGATGGCGAGATTGACCTTTCCGGCCTCGACCAGGGCACGCAGCTTGTTGACGCTGTCGGGCGCAGCGCGGAATTCGTCGCGGCGATGGACGAGGGTCACGCTCTTGGCCAGCGGCTGCAGGTTAAGCGTCCAGTCGAGCGCCGAATCGCCGCCGCCGACGATCATCAGGTCGTGACCCCGATAATCCTCCATGCGGCGCACGGCATAGAAGACCGAGGTGCCCTCATAGGCCTCGATGCCCGGCACCGGCGGCCGCTTTGGCTGGAACGAACCGCCGCCGGCCGCGATCACCACCACCTTGCCGAGGAAGGTGGTGCCGGCATCGGTCGTGAGCCGGAAGCGCCCGTCCTCCTGCCGCTCCAGCGTCTCGACCATCTGGGCGAGATGGAAGGTCGGCTGGAAGGGATGGATCTGCTGCATCAGCTTCTCGACCAGCCCCTGGCCGGATATCTCCGGATAGCCGGGAATGTCGTAGATTGGCTTTTCGGGATAGAGCTCGGCGCACTGGCCGCCGGGGCGGTCGAGAATGTCGATGAGCGCGCATCGGATATCGAGCAGGCCGAGTTCGAAGACGGCGAACAGGCCGACCGGCCCGGCCCCGACGATGACCACGTCGGTCTCGACCACGTCTGCGGTCCCATTGGTGTTCACGCTCGTCTGGCTCATTCCCGCCCCGGCTCTTGTTCGGATAGTGGCGGAGGATTAGCCGCCGTGCGCCGCCGGTCAAAGCAACAATGTTGCGAGCCGACGTTGATTGCGAGCAAAAAGCTCTGTCCGAACGACGGCCTGAGCCTCAGCCCTGGCGCTCGGGGACGGTCACCACCAGGCCATCGAGCGCGTCGCTGACACGGATCTGGCAGGACAGCCGCGAATTCGGCCGCACGTCGTAGGCGAAGTCGAGCATGTCCTCCTCCATCGGCTCGGGCTCGCCGACGGTCTCGCGGAAGCTCTCGTCGACATAGACGTGACAGGTGGCACAGGCGCAGGCGCCGCCGCACTCCGCCTCGATGCCGGGAACGCCGTTACGGATGGCGTTCTCCATCACCGTGGTGCCGTTCTCCGCCTCCACTTCGTAACGCTGACCGTCGCTGGCAATGTAGGTGATCTTGGCCATTGGACCCCGAGAAGAAGCAGAACCGACGATGCCGGACGTGCACGCCCAAGCGAAAACCGCCGGCTCTATAGGCGATTTCCTGTCAGCCTGCCAATGCGATCCAATCGCGCGGCAAGAACTATTCCGCGAGATGGCGCGTGATCTGGCGGCCGGCTTCGGCGATCGCCGCTTCCAGCGCCACGATCGCAACCGTATTACCACGTTCGACCGACCTTGCCAGACGCGCCACCTTGACGGCGCCGACCGCCGCCGCCGAACCGACCAGCCCGTGCGCGATCTTGCTGCGCTCCTCGGCGGTCTCAGCCGCCTTGAGGCGGGCGAACTCGTGCTGACAGCGCGTCACGAACAGGCCGAGCACCTCGCGTTCCAGGTTCGGATCGCCGCCGGTCTGTGCCCGTAATATGGAGAAATCGACGGCGGCCTCGCCATCGGCTCGGCCGGTCACTGTGGGTGGTTCACGCGTACTCATCGGCAAAACTACCAAGATATCTGCCGCCGTGGGCCTCCCACACCGCTTATTTAGGCGGCATTGGGGGCCGGGCGAACGAAGAATCTTAATTTATCGTTAACGACGTTTTTGAGGCCGGTCCTACGCGCCGCCCGCACCGGCCGGCGGCGACCTGCCGAGAACGGCGTAGCCGGAAGGGGTCAGCTTGCAGACCAGCCAGTCGGGTTTCGTCGGATTGGCGAACCACGGTGCGGCCCAGCCCTTGGCGATGCAGGATTCGACCGTTTTCCGGTCGATTCCGGCCCCATTGCGATCGAACAGAGGAAGCTTGCCGCCGGGCTGGTCGAGACCGAGGGACAGGTATTTCTTCTGGGCCTCCGTCGGGCGTAGCGACGGGCGGGCATCGTCGCCCCGATTTACCGGCACGTTAACGGCCTCGTTCAAAGGCCCCGGACGCTCCTCCGGGAGAGTTCACCAACCCTGGGGAAGGTCCGCCGGCCGCCGCGTTTTCTTGTTCCTCTGCCTTCAATGTGCCATTAGGATAAACTAGCGGCAAGGGTGTGGAGGCCACCCAGGATCGGCAGGTGCCGATTCGCTGAAGCGGCGGCGGGCCGCGGGAGGGGAGCGGCAGGCGGCCGAGGCCGCGGGGCCAACTTTCCCGGGAACGTTTTCCGCATGCATGCCGGGCCTGTATCGCCCGGTAAGCGGCCGACATGGTTTTGAGTACGGACGCGAGGCGGACCAATGGCGACTAACCCGAGGACTAAAAACCCGAACGACGCAGCGCTTTCGGCAGTGGAGGAGGCGTTGCGCCTGGACTTCAGCCCGGAAGACGAGGCCGAACCGGATCGTGCCGCCCCACCGAGGCGCGAGCAGCGCCGCCCGGAGCCGCCGCGCTCGAGCGCCGAGCAGCAGCGCCGCAGCGATCTTCTGCGCCGTCCCGAAGCGCCGCAGCGCCCGGCACCGCCGCGCCGCAGCGACCAGCCGACCCGCCGACCCGAACGCGTCGAAGAGCCACCGCCCCGCCGTGCCGAGCGCCCCGAACGCGCCGAACGCATGGAGGAGCCGGCGCCGCGCATGGCCGAGCACCGCCCCGAACCGCGTCCGGAACCGCGCGCCGAAGCACGCCGCGCGGAAGAGCCGCGTCAGCCCGAGCCGCGGCGCGACTTTGACGAAGAGATTCCGGCGGCACGCCCGCGCGGCGAGCGCGGCCGCAGCCGCTTCGCCGCCAATGCCGCCAATGACGACCGCCGCAATGCGGCGCTGGCCTATCAGCGACGCCCCTCGCGCCTGATCTATCCGACCGCCACCGCCCTGTCGGTGGCCTGGGCCCTGCTGGTCATCATCTACGCAATGTCCACCGGCGGCCTGTTCGGCCAGGGCGACGCCCTGACCTCGCCGCGCTTCCTCAACGTCCTGCTGTCCATCGGCGTGCCGATTGCCTTCATCTGGGGCATCTCCGCCATGATCTGGCGCAGCCAGGAAATGCGCATCGTCGCCCGCTCGATCAACGACGTGGTGTCGCGCCTCTCCGAGCCCGAGAACCTCGCCATCGATTCGGTGACCAATGTCAGCCAGGCGATCCGCCGCGAGGTGGCTTCGGTCGGCGACGGCGTCGAGCGCGCGCTGGCGCGCGCCGGCGAGCTTGAGCTGCTGGTCCACAACGAGGTTGCGGCGCTCGAGCGCTCCTACTCCGAGAACGAGACCCGCATGCGGGCGCTCATCGACGATCTCGCCGGTCAGCGCGAAGCCATCGTCATCAATTCCGAGCGCGTGCGCACGTCCATCGTCAGCGCCCAGGAATTGCTGTCCAAGGACCTGCGCATCGCCTCCGAGTTGATTGCCGAGAACGTCACCCAGGCCGGCAACCGCATCACCTCGACGCTCACCGACCGCGGCGAACAGATCACCGTGGCGCTCGGCACCGCCGGCGAAACCATGATCAACCACCTCACCGCCCATGGCGAGGATCTGGTCAGCCGCTTGGCCGACACCGTCAGCGAGGTCGCCGTTTCGCTCGCCCAGACCGGCAGCGAGGTGACCGACGCGCTGCTTGCCCGCTCGGCCGAGATCAACGACACCCTGTCCTCGACCGGCCGTGCCATGGCCGACACCATCTCGGAACGCGGCCAGGAGGTGAACGATACACTGGCCACCGTCGGCTCCGAGCTGATTGCCGGCTTCGAAGGCCGCACCGACGAAATCACGCGCTCGATCAGCGACGCCGGTTCGCTGGCCGCCGAGACCATCTCGATGCATGTGCACGAGGTCAACGAGGCGCTCAAGGCCAACTCCGATTCTCTGCTGGTCGACCTGGCGCTGCGTGGCCAGGAGATCGCCGACAAGCTCGACGAGACCGGCACCCGCATCGCCGAGACGATCACCAATCGCGGCGGCGAGCTTGCCGACCGCCTGTCGCAGACTGGCGACCGCATCTTCGAATCGATCTCGGTCAACGGCACCGAGCTTAACGAGCGCCTTGCCAACACCGGCGACGTGATGGCCAAGCTGCTCGAGGACCGCACTGCTTCCATGCGCGCGGCCATCGACTCGGCCTCCACGCTGGTCAACGAATCCTTCGACGAGCGCGGCGCCGAACTGACCCAGCGCCTGGCATCGGTGGGCGGCGAAGTCGCCAAGGCCATCGCCGTGCGCGGCATGAAGATCAACGAGACCATCATCGCCTCGGGCAACGAGATCGCCGAGACGGTGGCCTCGCGCGCCGGCGCCATCCACGAGCGCATCGTCGATTCCGGCACGCGCATCGCCGACCGCATCCTCGAACAGGGCAATGCGATCCACGAGCGCATCGTCGAATCCGGCAGCCAGGTGGCCAACGAGATCGAGAGCCGTGGCGGCGCCATGCACGAGCGCATCGTGTCGTCCTCGCGCGAGATGGCCGACACCATCGAGAGCCGCGGGACCGCGCTGCATGAGCGCATCCTGGCCTCCTCTCAGGAAATGGCCGACTCGATCGAGAGCCGCGGGACTTCGATCTACGAGCGGATTCTGTCCTCCTCGCGGGAGATCGCCGACACCATCGAGGGCCGCGGCACCGCCATCTACGATTCGATCATCGAGGCGACCCAGCATGTCGGCGACGCCATCGAGTTGCGCGGTACGTCGATCCATCAGAAGATACTCACCTCCGGCCGCGACGTCGCCAACGCCATCGAAAGCCGCGGCGTCACCATCCACGAGAAGATCATCGCCTCGGGCACCGAGGTCGCCGACAACATCGAGAGCCGCGGCACCGCCATTCACGACCGTATCGTCGAGAGCGGCACCCGCTTCTCCAACCTGATCGCCGACCGCACGCAGGAAATCGGCGACGTGCTCGAGACCCGCTTCACCACCATCACCGAATTGGTCGGCGAGCGCGGCCCGGCGCTGGTCGCAGCGCTGTCCGAGCAGGCGCTCGGCATGGAGAACGCGCTCACCGGCAAGCTCGACCAATTCGGCGAGGGCATCCGCGGCAAGATCGCCGACGTGTCGGACGCGCTGGAGACCAGCGCGCACCGCATCGCCGAGGCGCTCGACCACCGTTCGCGCCAGATCAACCAGACGCTCATCGAGCGCACGCGCGAGATTTCCGAGACCTTCACCAGCGGCCAGAACGACTTCGCCTCGCTGATCGACGACCGCATGGTCGACGTCGGCGGGCAGCTCACCCGCCAGGTCGAGACCCTGGCCGAACTGATGACCGAGCGCGCCAACGCCGCCGTCGACTCGCTCGCCGCCAAGAGCGAGGACGTCGCCGGCTCCGTGCGCGAGGCGGTCACCGAGGTCACCCAGCGCCTGGTCAACGAGTCCGGCGAGGCGACGCGCGCCCTGCGCGCTTCGGCCTCCGAGGCCGCCACCGTGCTCGGCCGCTCGATCAACGAGATCGAGGGCATGTTCGGGGCGCGTGCCAACGCCGTCACCGATGCGCTTGAACAGCGCACGCGCGACTTCAACGACGTGCTCGGCGCCCGCTCCGGCGAACTCGCCGCCCTGCTCGACGGGCGCTCCAACGCGCTGCTCAAGACGCTCGACCAGCGCGGCACCGACATCGTCGAGATGGTCGTCGGCCGCAGCGAGGAAGCCTCGCGTACGCTGCTCGAGGCCGGCGACCGCGTCGCCGCCACCTTCGCCTCGACCAACGACAAGATCCATCGCGAGGTCAGCGACCTGACCGCCCTGCTCGACGGGCGTTCCGACTCGCTGGTCAAGCTGCTCGACGAGCGCGGCCACAACATTGTCGAGACCGTCGTCGGCAGCAGCGAGGAGGCTTCGCGCACGCTGATCGAGGCCGGCGACCGCGTCGCCGCCAGCTTCGCCACCACCAACGAGACGCTCAAACACGAGGTCGCCGACATCGCCGAGCGTCTCGCTGGCGCCACCGACACCCTCAGCGGGCTGCTGTCTTCGACCGGCGAGAATCTCGCCAAGATCGAGAAGGGCCTTGCCGAGCGCTCGGGCGAGTTCTCCACCGCCATCGGCCATGCCGTCGAGACGACCCAGCTCTCGGCCGGCGAACTGGGCGATCAGGTCACGCGCCTGCGCGACGTGTCGCGGGAGATCCTGGACAGCGTCAGCGGCGTCGTGAAGCGCTTCGAGGAGCAGACCCACTCGCTCACCTCCGCCTCGCGCAACCTGTCGGACGTCAACAAGCTGATCGAGTCGACGGTCGAGGAGCGCCGCCCGGCCCTGGAGGCGCTGACCGCCGGGCTGAAATCGCGCAGCGAGGAACTCGACGGGCTGATGTCGTCCTTCACGCGCATCATCTCCGAGACGCTGAAGAGCGCCGAGGAGCGCGCCACCGCAGTCAGCCGCATGCTCACCGAGAGCACGGCGACGGCGACCAAGGGCGTGATGGACAATCTGGAGAACATGAACCGCGCCGCGTCGGGCGAAAGCCGCAAGGCAGCGGAAGCCGTGCGCGAATCGAACAAGGCGCTGATCAACGAGATGGGCCAGTCGGTTGGCGAAGCCACGCGCCGCTTCTCCGATGCCACGCGCGAGATGCGCCACGCCATGCAGGAGCTGCAGCGCGAGCTCAATACGACGCGCGAGGAACTGAAGCGCGGCGTGCTCGAACTGCCGGAGGAAGCTCGCGAGGGCGCCGAGACGATGCGCCGCGTGGTCGGCGACCAGATCAAGGCGCTGTCCGACCTGTCGGAGATCATCACCCGCCACGGCAAGCAGCTCGACTTGTCGAGCCCGGCGCTCGGCGAGCCGCGTCTGGCGGCCCGCGCTGAGACAACGGCCGCTGCGACCGCCGAAGTGGCGCCGGCACCGGTATCGCGCTTTGCCGGCGAGCGCCGCAACGGCAGCAACGGTGCCGTCCCGCGTGCCATCCCGCGCACGGCTCAGCCGCGTCCCGCCCCTGCCCCGGCTGTGGCGCCCGAGCCGGCTCCGCTGCCCGAGCCAACGGCCGGCGAAGGCGACAATGGCGGCGGCTGGGTGTCCGATCTTCTGCGCCGGGCGTCGTCCGACGAGGACGTGAATGACGCTGCGCCGCAGAACGACGGGACTGAGCCGCAGGCTGCCTTTGAGCCCAATGGCGGCGAAGCACCGCCGCCGGCCGCCACGGTCGCGCCCCCCCTCAATGCGCTGTCGGCGGAGATCGCCCGCGCCATCGACCACGATGCCGCGATCGAGCTTTGGGACCGCCACCGGCGCGGCGAGCGCAATGTGTTCACCCGCCGGCTCTACACCATGCAGGGCCAGCAGACCTTCGACGAGATCCGCAGGAAGTATCAGCGCGATCCCGAGTTCCGTTCCGTGGTCGACCACTATGTGACCGACTTCGAGAAGCTGCTCGCCGAGGCCACCGGCAACAATCGGGACAGCCAGACCGGCAACCGCTATCTGATGTCGGATACGGGCAAGGTCTACACCATGCTGGCCCACGCCAGCGGCCACTTCGACTAATTTCCGGACCGAACGCACAACCGGAAAAGGAAGGGCGTGGGCTTCGGTCCGCGCCCTTTCTCTTTGCGGGCGCTACAGGCCCGGCTTGGAGAACAGCGGCCAGCACTGATAGTCGGTGACCACCACGGTCAGGCCGAAGCGCTCGGTAGCCGGCCAGTTGACGTTGGAGAAGCCACGCTCATCGGCGGTGCCGGGACCGAAATCCACCGTCAGGCCGTCGAGCACCGCCCGGCGAGTGGTTGCCGGACGGGCAACCACGAAGCGCATGGCAACCAGACCGCCGTCGCGGAAAATCGGATAGGCGACAGCGGCTTGGCCGTAGAGATTGACTCGAAATGCGAACGGCACGGCACTGCGCGGCAGGCCATACATGGCGGCATCGTCGGCACTGACCGCCGTGCGCCGCAGCTTCGCCGTCTCGGCAACCGTCATCACCGTGGCCGGCGGCGCCGACCAGGTAGCGAAGGACCAGCCGGGCACCGGCTCGGCCGAGGCCGGCCCAACCGACAGCCAGATCAGTCCGCAGGCAACCGCCACGGCGGGCCGGCGGGGCACGGCAACTATTTCTGCTTGGGCGCCGGACAGGCGGTGCCGGGCTCCGGCTACTATGTGGCCGGCGACAGCGTGATCCCCTGCATGCACAGCGACGCAGCCTCACTCACGGTGCCGGTGACCGTCCCGGCAACGCCAACCGCGGGCTTGGGCACGGCGTCCGTCACGTTGTAGAGCGTGCCGTCCTCCGCCATCAGCACGATGCAGCCCGCCTCGACGCCGGGCGCCGGCAACCGCTGACCGTCACCTCCTCCGCCAAGCTCGCCACGGGCAGCGCCAGCGCGGCAAGGGCAAGCAGCGATGCGGCCACACCCGGCAGCCGCGCCGCAATCGACCGCCCATTTCGCTCTGTCTTCGACGTCTCCGACGCCTGGCCGCCCCCCAAGTCGCCCGAAGTCCCATCCTGCCTTATTCGACGGCCAGCGCCTCGGCCAAGACCGGCAGGTCGATATTACCGCCGGACAGCACCACCACCAATGTGCGGTCGCGGACGTCTACGCGACCGGCAAGCACCGCGGCCAGCGCCACCGCACCGCCGGGCTCCACCACCAGCTTCAGTTCGCGGAATGCGAAGGCGACGGCGGCAAGCGCCTCGGCATCGCTGACGGCGACGCCGTAAGCGCCGTGCGCCCGGTTGATGGCAAAACTGAGCTTGCCCGGCCGGTTGATGAGCAGCGCATCGCAGACCGAACCCGCCGAGCGCTGATTGGCAACGATCTCGCCGGCGGCGAGCGACCGGCGATAGTCGTCGAAGCCTTCCGGCTCGACCAGCACGATCTCCGTCTCGTGCGACCAGTCGCGCACCGCCAGCCCGATTCCGGCCGACAGCCCGCCACCGCTGGTCGGTATCAGCACCGCATCGGGCGTCACACCCGCAGCAGCGCAATCGGCTGCGATCTCCAGACCGGCGGTCCCCTGCCCGGCGATGACATTCGGGTTGTCGAAGGGGTGGATCAACGTGCCGCCGTGCTCGGCGATGTATTGGTCCACCACGGCGTCGCGGTCCTGGCTGGCACGATCGTAGGCAACGATGCGCCCGCCGCTGCGCTCGGTCCTAAGCCGTTTGATCTCCGGCGCATCGGCCGGCATGACGATGGCGGCACGCACGCCGAACAGGCGCGCCGCCTCGGCCACGCCCTGGGCATGGTTGCCCGACGAGACCGCAACGACGCCGCGGCTGCGGGTCTCGCGGCCAAGCGCGGCCAGCGCATTATAGGCGCCGCGGAACTTGAAGGCGCCGGTGCGCTGCAGGGTCTCGCATTTGAGGAGCACGCGCCCGCCGACCTGCTCGTCGAGAAACGGGTTGGAGATGAGCGGCGTGCGCACGGCGTGGCCGGCAATACGCTCGGCGGCGCGGTGCACATCGGCAATCGTCGGCAGGGTCGGATCGGGCGTCGTCATCGGTTCCCCGTCACGCAAACACCAGCTTCGGCGTCTCGTCGCCCTGGCCGACGACGACATTGTCGACGAATTGACGGGCGCTCGCCTCCCAGCTGTGTTCGAGGGCGAATTCGCGGCAGCGCTGGCGCGGGATTTCGAGCGCGGCAAGGGCGGCTTTCCTGAGGTCCTCGTCGAGCACGCCGACCGGCGCCGGGCCGATCACGTCCAGCGGTCCCGGCACCGGATAGGCGGCCACCGGCAGCCCCGCGGCCAGCGCCTCGAGCAGCACCATGCCGAAGGTATCGGTGCGGCTGGGGAAGACGAAGACGTCGGAGGCGGCATAGGCATCGGCCAATGCCTCGCCGGTCATCACACCGAGGAAATGCACATCCGGATGGGCGGCCTTGAGCCGGGCGAGATCGGGCCCATCGCCGACGACCACCTTGCTGCCCGGCAGGTCGAGCGTGAGAAACGCCTCGAGATTCTTCTCCACCGCGATACGGCCGACATAGAGGAAGATCGGCCCCGAAAACGGCAGGTGCGCATCCTCTCGCGGGCGAAACAGGGAGCCGTCGACGCCGCGCGTCCAGTGCATGAGATTGTCGAAGCCGCGCCGGGCGAGGTCGGCGTGAAGCGTCGGCGTGGCGACCATGCAGCCATTGCCGGCATTGTGGAAACGGCGCAGCACCGAATAGGTCCATTTGAGCGGGATCGGCACCCGCTTGGCGATATATTCGGGAAAGCGCGTGTGATAGCTGGTGGTGAAGCGGCGATGATGGCGCAGGCACCAGCGGCGCACACCGAAGCCGACCGGCCCCTCGGTGGCGACGTGGATGGCGTCCGGCTTGATCTCCTCGATGTGGCGGGCAAAGGTCGACGGCCGGGCGATGGCCAGCCGGATCTCCTTGTAGGTCGGCAGCGGAACCGAGCGGAACCAGCCGGGCGACAGGACCGTCACCTCGGCGCCGAGCCGCGGCAGCTCTTCGACCAGCCGTTCAATACTACGCACGACACCGTTGACCTGGGGACGCCAGGCGTCAGTCGCGATCAGAAGACGAATCACACTTCCCCGCCTTGGGCGTCGAACTTCGGCCGATCATGGTATTAGCAAGCCCCTGCGCTGCATAGGCTGGCAGGCGCGCCGGTTCAAGTGAGGGCCGGCAAGGCCGAGCCGACAAGCAGGAGCGCCATGACGATGTTGAACCAGCGCCGGCGGCGGTCGCTCGACAGGAAACGGGCGATTCCGCGGCCGAATGCCGCCCACGCGAAGCAGTTCGGCAGTACGACAGCGGCAAATAGCGCGGCGATGCCGACGACCTGCACGAGCCGGTTGCCGGCCGGATCGACGAAGACCGTCATGCCGCTGAGGATCATCGTCCACGCCTTGGGATTGACCCACTGGAAAGCCGCCGCCTGCCACAAATTCAACGGCCGGCGGATTCCGCCGGCCTCACCCGGCCGCGCCGCCGTGGCGAGGCGCCAGGCGAGCCAGCACAGATAGGCGAAGGCAACGTATTTCAGCACCGGATGGAGCCACGGCGCCGCACCGAACACGACGCTGATGCCGAGTCCCACCGCCAGGATCATGACCGGGAAGCCGAGCACGATGCCGATGATATGTGGCAGCGTGCGGACGATCCCCCAGTTTGCACCGGAAGCCAGCACCATCAGGTTATTGGGGCCCGGCGTCACCGTTGCGGCGACAACGAAGGCGACAAGCGGCAGGGACGTTTCCATCGGAGCAATCTTCTTCTGACTAATTAGGTCAATAATACTGACCTATTTTCGATTTGGCCAGCGCGAATTGTCCCTGCGGCAATTGCGGCCGAAAGCGGCCTCGGCTAGGTCCTGTCGGCGGGAGGCACGCCATGGATCTCGGAATTGCCGGCCGCACGGCTATCATCTGCGCATCGAGCCGCGGTCTCGGGCGCGGCTGCGCCCTGGCGCTCGCCGAGGCCGGCTGCGACCTGGTGATCAACGGTCGCGATGCCGCCGTGCTCGAACGCGAAGCGCATGCCATCGCCGCCCGCTTCGGCGTGGCGGTGACGCCGGTTGCCGGCGACGTCAGCCTGCCCGAGACGCAGCGTGCGCTCGTCAGCCGCCGCGCCGGAGGCCGACATCCTGGTCAACAACAATAGCGGCCCGCCCTTCCGAGCCTTCGAAGACCTCGACCGCGAGACGATCATCGACGGCGTGGTGCAGAACATGGTGACGCCGCTCGAACTGATCCAGGCGGTGCTGCCCGGCATGAAGGCGCGCGGCTTCGGCCGCATCGTCAACATCACCTCGTCCTCGGTGAAGATGCCGATCCCCGGGCTCGACCTGTCGTCGGGCGCGCGTGCCGGTCTCACCGCCTTCCTCGCCGGTGTCTGCCGCACGGTCGCCGACCGCAACGTCACCATCAACAATCTCTTGCCCGGACGCATGGACACCGACAGGCTCGGCGCGGCCTTCGCACGCACCGCCAAGAGCAGCGGGCAGACAGTGGACGCCGTCAGGGAAGCCCAGGCGCGCGAGGTGCCCGCCGGCCGCCTCGGCACGGCAGAGGAGTTCGGGCAGGTTTGTGCCTTCCTCTGCTCCATGCATGCGGGCTATATCACTGGCCAGAACATCCTGGTCGACGGCGGCCTCTTCCCCGGTGCGTTCTGACCGACCGGATGCTTTGAAGCGCCGCTTTCGCCGGCGTACACCCAAGGAGCAAGAAGCACTCATGAAGTTGCTGCGATACGGCCCCAAGGGCCGCGAGAAGCCCGGCATCCTCGACAAGAACGGCGTCATCCACGACCTCTCCTCGGTCGTCACCGACATCTCGGCGGAGACGCTGGCCGCCGGCGCCATTGCCAAGATCCGCAAGGTCAAGCCGGAAAGCCTGCCCAAGGTGCGCAAGGGCGTGCGCATCGGCCCCTGCGTTGCCGGCACGGGCAATTTCATCGCCATCGGCCTCAACTACGTCGATCATGCCGCCGAGAGCAATCTGCCGGTTCCCAATGAGCCGATCGTCTTCAGCAAGGCACCGAACTGCATCATTGGGCCGAACGACGACGTGATGATTCCCAAGGGCTCCAAGAAGACCGACTGGGAGGTCGAGCTTGCCGTCGTCATCGGCAAGGGCGGCAGCTACATCTCCGAGAAGGACGCACTCAAGGCGATCGCCGGCTATACCGTGTGCAACGACGTCTCGGAGCGCGACTACCAGATGAATCGCGGCGGCGGCCAGTGGACCAAGGGCAAGGGTTGCCCGACCTTCGGTCCGCTTGGCCCCTGGCTGGTGACGCCGGACGAAGTGAAGGACCCGCAGAACCTCGACATGTTCCTCGAGGTCAACGGCAAGCGCATGCAGACCGGCAACACCAGGACCATGATCTTCGGCGTCGCCACTCTGGTCAGCCATGTCAGCCAGTTCATGCGGCTGGACCCAGGCGACGTCATCACCACCGGCACGCCGCCCGGCGTCGGCTCGGGACAAAAGCCGAAGCCGCGCTTCCTCAAGGGCGGCGAGACCATCCACCTCGGCATTGCCGGGCTCGGCGAGCAGACCCAGACGGTGGTCAAATACGAGGGCTAAGCGGCCTACAGCCTGTTCCACAACGTGGACGAGCGGCGGCCTTCGGGCCGCCGCTGCCGTATTTATCCTGACGATGCACCGAGAAATGTCTTGCCGGCTTGCTTTCGCAAGCAACAAAGCCGGTGACATATATACAATTTTTGATTGTAAATGCCCGCGAGAGACGGTCTATTCGGCGTGAAGCTTCAATAGACGCATACCGTGGGAGGTCCGGATGTTTCGTCTCGCTTCATTCAACGTCGAAAATCTGTTCGATCGCGCGCGCGCGCTCAACCAGGACACCTGGGCCGAAGGCAAGCCCATCCTGGACAAACACGCCAAGTTCAACACGATCCTTCAGAAGGCAACCTATACGGCCGCGGACAAGGCCCAGATCATCGCTCTGATGAAGGATCTCGGCATCGAGAATGACGATACGGGCAAGTTCGTCGTCCTCCGCCAGAATCGCGGGCGGCTCATCAGCCGCCACCAGAACGGCACGATCTCGGTGGTGGCGGAGGGGCGCAACGATTGGGTCGGCTGGCTCGAACTACGCCCCGGCCCGGTCGACGAACGCGCCATCGAGAACACTGGCCGTGTGATCCGCGATGTCGGTGCCGACATCCTCGCGGTGATCGAAGCTGAGGACCGCATCGCGCTCAAGGAATTCAGCACTCAGGTTCTCGCCGATGTCGGCGGCACACCCTATGACCACATCATGTTGATCGACGGCAACGATCAGCGCGGCATCGACTGTGGGCTGCTGACACGGCAGGACTTTCCGATCGACCGGATGCGCAGCCACGTGGACGATGCCGCCACCGACGGGCAGACCACCTTCAGTCGCGACTGCCCGGAATTCGAGATCGCCCTGCCCTCAGGCGCCACCATCCTGCTTCTGGTCAATCACCTGAAGAGCAAGGGCTATGGTGGTTTCGTGGCCTCCAATGCCAGACGCAAGCTGCAGGCCGAGCGGGTGCGCGCCATCTACGAGGAACGTCGAGCGGCCGGCATCGAGCACATCGCCGTCGTCGGCGACTTCAACGATTCGCTTCCCAACGATCCGCTTACGGCGCTGCGCGAGTCCGACCTGCGGCCTTCGTCGAGCCACGCCAATTACGACGACGGCGGCTATCCCGGCACATACGGCGGATCGACGGAGAAGAACACCATCGACTACATTCTTCTGTCGCCAGCGCTTTTTGCGCAGATGCGGCGCGGCGGAATCTTCCGCAAGGGTGCCTGGCCGGGTATCCGTCCCAAGAAGTGGGAGGTCTATGAAGAGATCGTCAAGCCGGTGCACGCCGCGTCCGACCACATGGCGATCTGGGCTGACATCGATTTCTGAGGGCGGCTCTACGCCGTCCACCATTTGTGGAAATGGTGCACCGGCCCCCTGCCCTCGCCGATCTGCAGCGTATCGGCGGCGGCGAGCGCCTGTGTCAGAAACTCCTTGGCGGCGATGACGGCCGCTTCCAGATGGCGCCCGAGCGCCAGGTAGGCGGCGATCGCCGAGGACAGGGTGCAGCCGGTGCCGTGGCTGTTTTGGGTAGCGATACGCGGCGCCACCAGCCAGCGGCTGCTGACCGGGGTGAGCAGGAAATCGGCGCTCTCCGCGCCGCCGGCATGCCCCCCCTTGATGAGCACTGCATGGGCGCCGAGCGCCAGCAGCTTCTTCGCCTGCGCCTCCATCGCCGCACGGTCGGCGGCGACCGGCTCGCCCAGCAGCCGCGCCGCCTCCGGCAGGTTGGGCGTCACCACCATGGCGCGCTGGATGAGCAGTTTGCGGATGGCGGCGACCGCCGCATCGGGGACCAGCGGGTCGCCGCTGGCCGCGATCATCACCGGATCGAGCACGACGCGGGTCTGGCGCCAGCGCTCCAGGCCATCGGCCACCGCGGCGATCAGGTCGGGCGTGCCCAGCATGCCGATCTTGACCGCATCGACCTTGAGGTCGGAGAAGACGGCGTCGATCTCTTTCGTGACAAAATCGGCCGGGACCGCATGGATGGCGTTGACGCCGAGCGTGTTCTGCGCCGTCAGCGCGGTCACCACCGAGGCGCCATAGACGCCCAGTGCGGAGAACGTCTTGAGGTCGGCCTGGATGCCGGCGCCGCCGCCGGAATCGGAGCCCGCAATGGTGACGGCGATGGCGGTCATGACGATCCTGTCTTCTGTTGTGGCTGTGCTAGGCGCGCGAAGCCGCCGGTTCAAGCGGCCGTGTCGCTCAGGTCAGCGGCGTGGTCGGCGTCTGCGCCTGCTTCGAACGGCTGCGCTCGATACCCAGGCGGTGCTCGCGGTAGATGACGAAAAGCCCGGCTCCGACGACGATCGCCGTGCCGACAAGCATGATGGGGCTTGGCCAGGTGTTAAACACCAGGAGGCTGACGATCAGGGCCCAGATCATTGAGGTGTAGTCGAACGGCGCAATCAACGAGGCGTCGGCGTGGCGGAAGCTCTGGGTCATGGTCACCTGGCCGATACCGCCGAGGATGCCGGCACCGACCAGCATGGTGGCATCGACCGGCCCCGGCATCGACCACGGCGTGATGGGAATGCTGCCCAGCCCCACGACCGCCGTGAACAGCGAGAAATAGACCACGATCGTCGAGGCGGCTTCGGTGCGCACCATCGCCCGCACCTGGGTGCTGGCGGCAGCGCCGAGAAATGCGCCAACGACGGCGATGATCGCACCCACGGTGCCGGCCTGCTTGGCACCCGCGGCTTCCGGACCGACGTAATCGGACAGGATGACGAGTACGCCGAGGAAGCCGACCGCCACCGCCGACCAGCGGTAGATGCGTACCTTCTCGCCGAGGAAGATGACGGCGAGCACCACGGTCATCAATGGCGCGGCATAGCCTATTGCAGTGGCATCGGCGATGGGCAGAAGCGAAAGGGCGGTGAAGCCGGTGAACATGCCGCCGGCGCCGACCAGCGAACGGAAGAAGTGCCTGTGCAGCCTTCTGGTATACAGCGCCTCCGGGAAGCGGCCGCGCGCCGCCATCCACAGGATCACCGGCACCAGCGCGAAGAAGCTGCGGAAGAAGACAATCTCGCCGATGGGATAGTCGGCGCTGGCCAGCTTGACCAGCGTGGCCATGAGCGTGAAGACGATGGTGGAGGTGATCTTGAGCGCGATGCCGACGGCCGGCTGCGCCCGTTCGGGAGGTGCCATGGGAGGCCCCAACGGATCACAGGCCAGCGAGTCAGGCAAGCGATAAGCGGAGTCCGGCGCCGACGAACCGCTCCCGGGGGCGCTACAGGACGCCGATCTCGGCCATGAAGGTGTCGATCAGAGCCATGGTGGCCTCCGGCTGCTCCAATTGCGGCAGGTGGCCGGCGCGCGCAACCGGGACGAACCGGCCGTCGGGAAAGGCTTCGGCAAGAGCCGAACCGTAGCGGGGCGTGGCGATTCGGTCGCTCTCGCCCCAGATGACCAGGGTCGGCAAGGTGACGTCGCGCAGCAGCAGCCGCAATTTGGGGTCGTGCATATAGGGATCGCCGGCAACCAGACGCATGACATCCATGTTGCTCTGCTGCATGGCGACGCGTTCGGGCGGCAACGCCGCCGGATCGATCCGAAACCTGTCCGGCTCGTGGAAGGAAAGCGTCGCCAGTTCCCCGGGGTCGAGCGCAAACACGTCGGCAATCGGCTGGCCGGGGACTGCGATGCCAACCGAGTTGATCAGCACCAGCGCTGCGATGCTGCCGCCCCTGTCGCGAACCGCCATTTCCGCAGCCAGCCAACCACCGATCGAGGAGCCGATGACCGTCGCGCCGTGCAGACCCCGCGCCCTCAGGACATCCAGATAGAGGATCGCAAGATCGCCAATGCCTGTGCACCAATCCGGCCGTTCAGTTCCGTTCCATCCCGGGTGCGTCGGCGTCAGGACGCGCCCTCGCCGGGCCATATGAGCCGCAATCGGCGCCACCGTCGCCGGCCCGCCGCCCCCGTGCAGGACCAGCACCGGCGCCCCCTCCCCTTCGTCCGCCATGACCAACTTCACGCCATCGGTCCGTTCGTCGCTACGCTGTGTCATGGTCATCTGCCTCAGGATCGCTTGCACAATATCAACATGCTTATATAAATATGCTTAGTTGTCAATTCGGAGACTGTGATGGCTACGGATCTCGAAACCCTGGCCCGCGCGGTGAAGCAGGCGCAGCACCGCCAGCACCGGACGCTCGACGCGGCGCTGCTCAAGGCCGGCGTGTCACTGGTGCAATGGGATGCCCTGCGCGCCATCGCGGCCATGCCGGGGGCCTCTGCCCATGCCCTCGCGCTGGCCACCTTCCAGACTGACCAGTCCTTCGGCACACTGGCCACCCGCCTCGAGGCCCGCGGATTCGTCCGCCGTGAGCCGGGTAAGGGCCGCCGTACCTTGCACCAGCTCACGCCAGAGGGGCGACGTGTTCTGGCCAAGGCCGGCGCGGTTGCGCAAAGGGTGCGGGAAAGGCTTTTCGCCGCCTTGTCCGAGGCGGACAGGGAAGCTTTGCAGCGCATCCTTGCCGCGCTGCTGGCCGGAGGGCAGCCTCCAACCGGATAGCCGGTTATTGGCGGCGGCCTGGCGCTCCGACCTGCCGATGGTATCGATCAGGCCGCCTTCGCCGCCTGGATCGCCAGCCACAGCTTTTCCGGCGTTGCCGGCATGTCGATATCGGCGACACCGTAAGCGCGGTGGAGCGCATCGGCGATGGCGTTCATCACCGCCGGACAGGAGCCGATCGAGCCCGCCTCGCCCGCCCCCTTGATGCCCAGTGCATTGGTAAGGCACGGGACATTGCGGGTCTCGAACTGGAACCACGGCACCCCGTCGGCGCGCGGCATGGCGTAGTCCATGAAGGTGGCGGTGAGCAGCTGGCCGTCGGCGTCGTAGACCGTGTTCTCATAGAGCGCCTGGCCGATGCCCTGAACGATGCCGCCGTGCACCTGGCCCTCGAGCAGGATCGGGTTCACCGTGACGCCGAAGTCGTCGACGATCCAGTAGCCGACGATCTCGGTGACGCCGGTCTCCGGGTCGATCTCGACCTCGGCGATATGGCTGCCATTGGGATAAGTCGGCTCCGGCTGCTCGAAGCTGTCGTCGAAGGCGGAAAGCTTGC
>CAVVPK010000020.1:0-5309 GCA_963750065.1 uncultured Alphaproteobacteria bacterium | reverse complement strand
GGAGCACAGGAAGACGAAGAAATCGGCCAGCTCCTCGGCTGTGCCGAAGCGCCGGATGGCCGCGTGCTCGTCGGCGACGCCCTGCAGGTAGCCCTGCCAGTCGCCGCCGCTGTCGGCGGTCAGCTGCTTCGCCGTCTTCACCCAGTCCGGCGTCTGGATCAGACCGGGATTGACGCAGTTGACGCGGATATTGTCCTTGATCACCTCGGTGGCGAGCGTCTTGGAGAACATCATCAGTGCCGCCTTGGTGGTGTTGTAGATCGGCTCGTACCAGAGCGGCTGCACGGCGCAGATCGAGGCGTTGTTGAGCACCACGCCGCCACCGCGCTCCCTCATCAGCGGACACAGGCCGCGCGCCAGGCGCACCGCGGCCATCACGTGCAGGTCCCAGTAGTACTGCCACTTGTCGTCCGGCGCCTCCATGATGGTCTCGTTGGAGCCGGTACCGGCATTGTTGATGAGGATGTCGGCGCCCTTGAACTTCTTGCGCGTGGCGGCGATGAGCGCTGCGGCACCGTCGGCAGTGGCAACGTCGCAGGCAACCGCCAGCGTCTTGACGCCGTAGTCCCTGGCAATGCGCCGCGCCTCCTTCTTCAGTCGCGCCTCCTGGCGCGCCGCCATCACGACATGCACGCCTTCCGCCGCCAGACCCCGCGCCACCGCCAGGCCGATGCCGACGCTGGCGCCGGTGATGACCGCGACCTTGTCGCTGAGACCGAGATCCACCCTACCCTCCTGGCTACTGCGCTCACGCCGCCCATTCTTCTGGCGCTGGCGGCGCCATGGCACCGGTCATGATCGCGACCGCATCCGACATCGAGTATTTCTTCGGGTCGATGATCGCGATCCGCCGACCGAGGCGATGGATGTGGATGCGGTCAGCAACCTCGAAGACGTGCGGCATGTTGTGACTGATCAGGATAATCGGCAGGCCACGCCGCTTAATTTCGAGCATCAACTCGAGCACCTTGCGCGATTCCTTGACGCCGAGCGCCGCGGTCGGCTCGTCCATGATGATGACGCGGCTGCCGAAGGCGGCGGCGCGCACCACGGCCACGCCCTGACGCTGGCCGCCGGACAGCGTTTCGACCGGCTGCTTGATGTTCTGGATGGTGAGCAGGCCGAGCGCATTGAGATGCTTGCGCGCCTCGTCGCGCATGCTCGAGCGATCGAGCAGGCGGAAGAAGATGCCGAGCGGGCCGCCCTTGCGCCGCTCGCGGCCGAGGAACAGGTTGTCGGCGATCGACAGCGCCGGCGACAGAGCGAGGTCCTGGTAGACCGTCTCGATGCCGGCGGCACGGGCATCGAGCGGCGAGCGGAAATGGACGGGCTCGCCGTCGAGCCGAATCTCGCCCTGGTCGGGAAACAGCGCCCCCGCAAGCATCTTGATGAGCGTCGACTTGCCGGCGCCGTTGTCGCCGATGACCCCGAGAATCTCGTTCGGCTTGAGGTCGAAATCGGCATGATCGAGCGCCACGACGCGCCCGAAATGCTTGACGATGTCGCGCGCCTGCAGGATGGGCTCGCCGGATTGCGCGCTCATGACGCGATCCTCCGCACCCACTGGTCGATGGTCACCGCGACGATGATCAGCACGCCGACGGTGAATTCCTGCCAGAGGTTGTCGAGGCCGTAGAGCGACAGGCCGTCGCGGAAGACGCCGACGATGAGCGCCCCGATGAGGGTACCGATGATCGAGCCGCGCCCGCCGAACAGGCTGGTGCCGCCGATCACCACGGCGGTGATCGAATCGAGGTTCGCATTCGCTCCGGCCAGCGGGCTGACGGCGCCGATGCGCCCGATCATGATCCAGCCGGCAATCGCGCAGATGAACCCGGCCACCGTATAGACGGCGAGCAGCGTCCGGGCCGTGCTGATGCCGGCCAGACGCGCCGAATTGGGATCGTCGCCGGTAGCGTAGACGTGGCGGCCGAAGGCGGTGCGGTTGAGGACGTACCAGACCACCGCCGCGATGAGGAGCATGAGGAGCGAGCCGTAGGTGATCGGCGCGCCGCCGAGCTTGAACGAGTTGCCGGTCACCTGCAGGAAGGGCGCCGCGGTCGCGATATCCTGCTGCCGAATGGTGGCGCTCTGCGAATAGAACAGGATCAGCGCTCCGAAGATGCTCCAGGTGCCCAGCGTGACGATGAACGGCGGCAGCTTGAGATAGGTGACCAGCGCGCCGTTGACGTAGCCGCACAGCGCCCCGACCAGCAGCCCCGCCGGAAAAGCGATGAAGATCGGCACGCCGCTGACCACCGCCAG
This sequence comes from uncultured Alphaproteobacteria bacterium, assembly GCA_963750065.1. Classification (GTDB taxonomy): domain Bacteria; phylum Pseudomonadota; class Alphaproteobacteria; order Rhizobiales; family Kaistiaceae; genus CAVSRC01. The sequence continues at coordinate 3,044 of CAVVPK010000020.1, read as the reverse complement.
ACGGCCCATGACGATCGAGGCGAGGATCATGATGACGCCGACCGACAGGTCGATGCCGGCGGTGAGGATGATCAGCGTCTGGGCGATGCCCAGCGTGCCGATGATCGTCACCTGCTGGAGGATCAGCGACAGGTTGAACGGCGCGAAGAAGCGGCCGCCGACCAGAATGCTGAAGACCGCCAGCCCGATCACAAGGACGATGAATGGAATGGCGGTCGGATAACCGTGCAGGAATTCCTGGAGGCGCCTCAGCGCACCGCGGTGCTCAATCTCGAAGGCGGCGGCGCTGGCGTCGGCTTCCGCCAGGACCTTCTCATACTCGGCGGCCGCAACCCGGCCGCTGCTGCTGCTGCTGTCGCTCATGGTCCTCCCCTGCCGCTATTGCCCCGCGGCTTGGGGGAGCAGCCTTTGCGGTTGCTCCCCCTATTCGCTCACAGTCTAGGTGGGTTTAGTGCAGTTGAGAACTATCAGCCCCAGCAGAGCTTCAGGCCTTCGTCGATGCTGATCGACGGAACGCCGTCCACCGGCTTGTCGGTGATCAGCTGGGCGCCGGTATCGAAGAAGCCGCCCTCGGCGACGCCGTCCGGCAACTTGCCGCTGGCAATCGCTTCAAGCGCCATCGCCGCCATCTTGAGCGGGTACTGCTGCGAGGTGGCACCGATGATGCCAGCCTGCACGTTCTTCACGCCCGGGCAGCCGCCGTCGATCGAAACGACCAGAATCTGGCCTTCCTTGCCGGCCGCCTTGATGGCCTCATAGCCGCCCGCCGCCGCCGGCTCGTTGATCGTGTACATCACGTTCACGTCCGGGCACTTCTGGAGCAGCTTCTCCATCGCCGTACGGCCGCCGTCCTCGGCGCCGCCGGTCATCTCATGGCCGCAGATGCGCGGGTCGGTCTCGTCGCCGTAGTGGTTGGCGTCCTTCACATCGATGCCGAAGCCCTGCATGAAGCCCTGGTCGCGCAGATAGTCGACCGTCGGCTGGTTGGTGGCGAGATCGAGGAACGCGATCTTGGCGCTGGCCGCCTTGTCGCCGAGCGTGCCCTTGGCCCACTCGCCGATCAACATGCCGGCCTTGCGGTTGTCGGTCGCGAACGTCGCATCGGCCGCATTCATCGGGTCGAGCGGGGTGTCGAGGTCGATGACCATGAGGCCCGCGTCGCGCGCCTTCTTGATGGTCGGCACGATCGCCGAGGAATCGCTCGGCACGATGGCGAAGCCCTTGGCGCCGGCCGCGATCAGCGATTCGATGGCGGCGACCTGGGTGTCGTTGTCGCCGTCATACTTGCCGGCATAGGTCTGCAGGGTGAGGCCGAGTTCCTTGGCCTTCGCCTGGGCGCCCTCACGCATCTTGACGAAGAAGGGGTTGCCCTCGGTCTTCGTGATCAGGCCGACGAGATCGGCCGCCTGCGCCGTTACCGCACCAAGGCCGAGGGCCATGGCGCCAGCGACGCATGCACTGATGAGTCTCAAGTGTTTCTGCACGGAAATCCTCCCAAGTGAACCTGCTGGCCGCCGTCGTGGCGGCCGCTATCCAGGTGCGTCCCTCCGCCCTCTTCGGCCCCACGCCCAGCGGGCGCGCTCATGGAACCAGTCGCGGAGATTGACCCCCCAACGACACAACAAGCCGAACAGGTTGTCAATAATAAATCCATCGGATTTAATTATCCAAATGCCGCACAATCGTTCGCGTCGCGGGCGGCGGTACGATATGGATAAAATGCCGGGGAAATACGGCCGAGGGGCCAAACAGGGACCGATCGACGTGTCGTCAGTCGAGCAGACGGGAAGCCCGCTCGACCGCGGGACGGCGGCAGGTGCCGCCAGTGCTGCGGCGAAAGCAGCGCGGCCGCGCGCACCGAATTTCGCCCGGGGCACCAACCAGAGCGGCGTGCGCCTGTATAACGAACGACTGGTCCTGTCGCTGATCCGCCGCTACGGCAACGCGCCGCGTGCCGAGATCGCCCGCCAGACCGGCCTCTCTGCCCAGACGATCGCCGTCATCATGCGCCAGCTCGAAGCCGACGGGCTGGTGACCAAGCAGAATCCGCAGCGCGGCCGCGTCGGCCAGCCGTCGGTCCCCTTTGCCCTCAATCCGGACGGCGCGTTTTCACTCGGTCTCAAGATCGGCCGCCGCGTCAACGATCTTGTGCTGATCGACTTCCTCGGCTCCGTGCGCCGCGACACCCATTTCGGCGGCAGCTATCCGACGCCCGATGACGTGCTCGGCTTCGTCAACGCCGGGCTCGCCGAACTCGCCGCGACGCTGACGCCCGAGCAGGAGCGCCGCGTTGCCGGGCTCGGCATCGCTGCGCCGTTTGAGCTGTGGAACTGGGAGGCGCAGATCGGCGCTCCGCACACGGTCCTGGAGCAGTGGCGCACCTTCGACCTCAAGGAAAACATCCAGCGCATCTGTCCGTGGCCGGTCTATTTCACCAACGACGCCACGGCGGCATGCGCCGCCGAACTGACGTTCGGCAATCCCGAGCAGCATTCCGACTTCCTCTACTTCTTCATCGGCTCGTTCATCGGCGGCGGCATCGTCCTCAACGGCCTCCTCGTTGCGGGCCGCACCGGCAATGCCGGCGCGCTCGGCTCCATGCCCGTGGCCACGCGCGGCACCGACGGCCAACCCGTCACCCAGCAGCTGATTCGCTCCGCTTCGCTCTATCTGCTCGCCGACCGGCTGACCGAAATCGGCCGCGACGCTGCGATTCTGTGGCGCTCGCCCGACGATTGGGGCGATCTCGGCACGGTGGTCGATACCTGGATCGAGGAAGCAGCGGTGGGCATCGCCTTCGCCATCGTCGCCGCCATTTCGGTGATGGATTTTCCGGCTGTGATCATCGATGGCGCTTTCCCCGTCGATATCCGCCGACGTATGGTGGACCGCGTAAACGCCCGGCTCAGGGGAATTCGACCGGCAGGGGCTCTCGCCGGTCACGGCGACCGAAGGTGTGATCGGCAGCGGCGCACGCGCCATCGGGGGTGCGTGCCTGCCGCTGCTCGCCAACTTCGCCCGCGACCGCGAGGTCCTGTTCAAGG